>NZ_JAVRIA010000002.1:0-643066 GCF_031846265.1 Microcosmobacter mediterraneus
TATCAAAAACAGCAGTATTATAGCAGCCAGAATCATTAATAGCTTCAAGCCTTACAACAATAGTTTGAGGATTAGAAATATTCACATAACCATCTGGTAGTGGATTAGAACCAGTATCAGCATCTGATTGATTAACATGATAAGTAATATTAAAACTTGCTGGATCTTCACCATCTAAAACTTCTAAATTTTTATCAGATAAATTAAATGGCATAAAGCCATCATTATCATCATCACACTGATCAAATAACACTAATGGAGATGTTATATCTAGACTAGTTAAAGTAAGTTCAAAAGACGTTATTTCATAACATTCTTGAGAATTTTCAGCTATCCTAGCCCAAATCTCTTGAGGATTCGAAATGTTATTATACGGACTAGTAAGAGGATTAACATTATCTATAGCATCTTGCTCTGTTAAATGATAAGAAATTACAAAATCACTTGGATCTTGTGGTCCTAAGATATCATCATTATTATCTGTGAGAATAAATGAATCAACACCTGTTAGATTACACAAGGTTAAATCTAATGGATCGTTTGCCGTTGGACTTGGTTTAAACTCAATTAAAATACTGTCTGTAGTTTGGCAAACTCCTGAAAAAACAACATCCACACTAAACACACCTGATTCTGTAACCGTAATTTGAGAAGACGTTTCACCTACTATTTCTACACCATCTTTAAACCAAGTATGAGTTGCGCCATCTACAGCGGTATCTAAAGTAATAGAACCTCCATCACATTGTGCTGTACCAGCAGCTATAGTAATATCATCACCGAGATCTCCTCCAAGATCAAAACTCCCTGCTTCTAAAAATACAGCGGCATCATAAAGTGTATCTTGATCATCTGCAATAACCAATTTGATAGTATAACTGGTATTTGGAATTACTGCAGATTCTGCTACCATTCTTGTTGTATAACCTAAAAAATCAATCGGAGCATCTATTGCAGGGACACTTCCTGGACCTCCACCAAAATAAGAATCGAAGAATTCAGGATTGACTGATGAACAGCCAGCATTAAATAAATTATCTCTAACATTTAGAACCGACACAACATCTGTTGTTCCTGGAACAATTGCTAAGTTGGTTGTAACACCTGTATTGTTATCTGTAAGTAAAAAAGCAAAGGCATCAGTAAAAGTACATTGAAAACCTCCATATTCTTCAGAAGCAAATATAAAACTAAAGCTAATATTATCTGCTAAAGGGACAAAATCAAATTGTATAAAGGTGGCATTATTAGTAGCGTTTGTTCCTAAACCAATAGCATTTTCTAGATCATTATCTCCAGGCCAAGCAAAAGATCCATCACTTAAAATACCTTGTTCTGGTCCTTCAGCATTTTTGGCATCTCCTGTTGTCAACACTATACCTTGAGCAAATGGAAAACTCATTCCATCTCCAAAGAAATATCCAATTCCATTGGTGCTTCCAAAATCGGTTCCTGTTGAAGCCACTATATTAGATACTTGAGCACATTCACTGTTAACTAATACATCTTCAATAAGTTGTTCTGATGTAAATGTATCCTGATCTACTTGCACATAAGGCCCAAGAACGTTGACCGTTATAGTAGCGGTTTCTGAACATCCTTGTGGATTAGTGTCTGTGACTTCAAATGTTACTGTATAAACACCTTCATTTGCAAAAGTATTGGATACAGATTGACCTGTTGCTGTGTTGGTATCTCCAAAGTCCCAGTTATATGTTGCTCCTGTTCCATCTTCTGAAAATGTTGCAGAGCCGTTAAAATCTACTGTTTCACCTGGAAGTATTGATATTATTCCAGAACTAGCTGCAGGTATTGTACTATCTATAGTCGGTGTAATGGTTTGACAAGGTGACGCACATAAAATTTCTGCTGCCCAACCTGTTGTCGTCGACATTCCATTTGAGATAAACTCAATGGTAATGCAACCACTATCCGCAGGATCATCTGAAGCTTGTATTACACCTGGTCCTGCTACACCACTGTAAGATCCAAAAACTTGACCAGACGTGTCTGTACCATTATAAATGGTTATGATATCCGAATTTAATTGTGTACTAAATTCTGTAAAATTTAAAATTATGAAATCATCTGGATTTTCAGGACAAATTGTAATTACAAAGTTTTCATCATCACCATAATTACCAGTAGGTCCTCCAGAATCATAAAACATGTCTGGTGCACATCGTTCAAATGTACCATCAGTCATATTAAGATCTTGTGCAAAACTTAAAAAGGGAAGTAATAAAATAAATAGGGATATTCTTATTTTCATAGCCTTATAATTATCAATCAAAAGCTACATTGTGCAACTTTGATATAAAACACTTTAACACCTTATTTCCCTACCCTAAAAAGTCAGAATTTACTGGTGATTAAAGTTATTAGGTTTAGCATTTTTATTGGAAGCGTGAATTTAGACAATTATTCTAAAAAGAATATGTTAAAACTGTCAATTTTCGATAAGGCATCTAAAAAATCAGAGTTATTGTACCTATTTTTGCAAAAAAAAGAATGAACTCAATATCATTAGATATAAAACCAACTTCAAATGATGCTATAATTAAGTTTGAAGCTAGTGAATTTATTACACAACATCATAGTTATGAATTCAAGAATATTGATGACGCTAAAGTATCTCCTCTTGCGCAAGAGTTATTTCACCTTCCTTTTGTAAAGACAGTATACATCTCTGGTAATTTTATTGCTGTAGAACGTTATAATATTATTGAATGGTCTGATGTTGAACAAGACGTTGCTGAACAAATAAAAAACTACATAAATAGCGGAAAACCTATTATTACAGAAGAACCTAAAGCTAAAAAAACACCTGTTACAATATATGCAGAGAGTACTCCAAATCCTTCCGTTTTAAAATTTGTTGCTAACAAAAAACTTGTAGTCCTTGCTCAGGAGTTTAAATCTATAGACGATACAGAAGATTCGCCTTTTGCGAAAGAACTTTTTCATTTCCCTTTTGTAAAAAGTGTTTATATAGATGAAAATTTTGTCTCTATTACTAAATACGACATGGCAGACTGGAATGATATCACCATGGAGCTAAGAGAATTTATAAGAGCTTACATAGAGAATAGTAAACCCATTGTCACGTCATCTAAAACAGCCCATAAAAAACAGACTACTTCTGTTATAGAAAACAACAAACCATTAGACGATACCTCAAAAGAAATCGTTTCAATTTTAAATGAATATGTAAAACCTGCTGTAGCAAGTGATGGTGGTAATATTGAATTTGAATCGTTTGATGAGTCCTCTAAAACTGTAAAAGTAATTTTACAAGGAGCTTGTAGTGGTTGCCCATCCTCTACATATACTTTAAAAAATGGAATTGAAACTATGCTCAGAGAAATGATGAAAGGAAAAGTAGAATTTGTTGAAGCTATTAACGGTTAAAACCAACAATTATAATTATCTTCGGCATTCATTTTTAAAAACACATTATTATGGCAGTATTAAAAGTTATAGAAATATTAGCAAATTCTGATAAAAGTTGGGAAGATGCAACCAGAAAAGCGGTAAAAGAAGCATCAAAAAGTGTTAAACACATTAAATCTGTTTTTGTACAATCTCAAAGTGCTGTTGTAGAAGGAGCAGATGTTACAGAATTTAGAGTTAATGTTAAAATTACTTTTGAAGTAAAATAATAGAAGTAACTCGGCATAATTATTGCACTTAGTTTAAACCTTGATATTAAATATAAAAAATTCATGAAAAATTTAAAATTTAGCGTAGTGGTTGTTTTATTAATGACAGCTTTTTTCTCTTACTCACAAGATGTTAATCTAGACATGGCAACAGAACGAGGTCTAATGTCTAAAACCACAAGCCCAAAAATTCAAGCGCAAGGCTCACCATACATTGATGAAAATTTTAAACCTGTTAAGATACCTTCATTTGATACGAAAGTATATTTAGGTAGATACAATGCCTACAATGGTGAAATGGAAATTAAAGTAAAACAAGATGTGGTTATTGCACTAGATGTGAATTCTGCAGATTATGAAGTTGTATTTGTAAATGATAGCAAAACATATAAGAGTTTTAATTACACTACAGAAAGAGGTATCTCTAAAAAAGGCTTTTTAGTTGTTGTTAACTCTGGAGAAAACGCTAATTTATTGAAAGCAGAGCGTATTAAATATTATGATAAAGTTCCTGCTATGTCATCTTACCAACAAGATAAACCTGCTAAATTTAGAAAAGAAAGTGATGTTTACTACATTCAAATGAAATCTGGCTCTGTAGTTCATCTTCCTGTAAAGAAAAAAGACTTGTTAAAAGCGTTTCCTAAACATTCTAAAGCAATCAAAACATTTTTAAAAGAAAATAAAGTGAAGCTTTCTAAAGAAGAAGGGTTAGCTAAAGTTGCAAACTACATAGGTTCTCTTTAATAGAATAATCAATTCATAAATTTAACTCCTAAATAACCTTGTATTTAGGAGTTTTTTTGTGACAATTATTAATTTTGTGTGTCTTACTTTTAAACTAAATATTAACTAATAAAACATTAACATGAATCTAGACAACATCTTAGAAAAACTTTATGAACTAACGACCAACTATGGCTTTAAAATTATTGGAGCTATTGTCATTTGGATTATAGGTTCTTGGATTATTAAGATTATTAATAAAGGTGTAAAACGATTAATGTCTAAGCATGGATATGAAGAAAGCTTACAGAAATTTCTTCTGAATCTAATCGGTTGGATTTTAAGAATATTACTCATTGTTGTTATCCTTGGTAAATTAGGTATAGAAACTACATCTTTTGCTGCTATTTTAGCTGCTGCTGGTTTGGCTATTGGTATGGCATTACAAGGAAGCTTGTCTAACTTTGCAGGAGGTGTAATGATTATGATCTTTAAACCTTTTAAAATTGGCGATCTCATTGAAGCTCAAGGAGAATTAGGCTCTGTGAAAGAAATAGAAATATTTACCACAAAACTTTTAACACCTGAAAACAAATTGGTTATTATTCCAAATGGAGCTTTATCTAATGGGAATATTGTAAATTATTCTGATGAAGGTATTTTAAAAGTATTTTTAACTATTGGTGTTAGTTATGATGCAGATATTAAACAAACTAAAGAGGTTTTAATGAATGTTTTAACGTCGCATCCTAAAGTATTAAATGATCCTGCTCCTTTGGTAAGCGTTTCAGGACTAGGTGATAGCTCAGTAGACTTTGCTGTAAGACCAGCTTGTAAGGTTGAAGATTATTGGGATGTACATTTTGATGTTAATGAGCAAGTTAAAGAAGCTCTAGATACAGCAGGTATTGAAATTCCTTATCCACACGCTGTTGAAATTCAGAAACAAGGTTAATTAAGATTTTAGACCAACAAAATCTTTTAAATAATAAGGTTCAAAATAAGCGACATCTTCCATGTCGCTTATTTTGTATTTATTAAATGCTAAAGCTGCCATTTCATTAGCTGAAGGCAATTTACCATCTATAAATTTAGCATTTGAATGCTTTATTATAGACTTGGTTTTTTCTACACCATTGCCAATAAAAGTAACTTGTTCTTTATCCAAAAATTCGCTGAAAGAATTTTTATCTAATACTTCAGCTTGTATGCTTCTAACTGCATTATAATTTTCATCAAAAACTGCGGAATACACTTCTAATCGTCTAGCATCTAACATTGAAACTATATATCCTTTTTCTGTTACAACTTGTTGTGCTAAACTTTTTAAAGTAGATACAGCTATTAGTGGCTTATCTAATGCAAAGCATAAACCCTTAGCTGCTGAAACTCCAATACGTAATCCTGTGTAAGAACCAGGACCTTTACTAATTGCAATAGCATCTAAAGCATTCCCTTTTGTGCCAGAATTTTTTAAAACATCATCGATGAAAAGATGTAACAATTCTGCATGTGAATATTGTGTATTATAGTCTTCTTTTAAAACCAAAATCTCTCCTTCGTTAGAAAGAGAGACTGAACAATTGGTTGTACTTGTTTCTATACTTAATATTAATGCCAAAGCCTAAGATTTACTCTTCAGAAGTTTCTTCTTCTGTAACCTTATCATCACCACCTTTCTTCTCAATCTTATCACCAGTTTTTAAAGTTTTTGAAACCATATTATATGGTCCTGTAATGATCTCATCATTTTCCTTTAAACCAGAAATTATTTCAATATTAGTGTCGTCTTGAATACCTGTTTTTACAACTCTTAACTTAGCTTCTCCACTATTATTCACAAAAACACATTCAAACTTTTCTTCACTACCTTTTGTTTCTTTACTTACAGCCTTATACTCTCCTTTTTTGCGTGTAGTAGTATCTGTTTTAATTACAATTGCACTTATTGGAGCAGCAACAGTGCTTACTCTCTTATCAGTTATAATATCTACAGTAGCTGTCATACCTGGTCTAAAAGGTGAGTAGTTTTCTGGTTTACCTTCAGTTAAATCTGCGTAAGACTCTTCTAATATTCTAACCTTTACTTTAAAATTTGTAACCTGATCTGCAGTCAATGTACCAGCAGCCGAATTTGCAATCTCTGTAACTGTACCTTTAAATTCTTTTTTAAGATAAGCATCGACTTCTACTATTGCAGAATCACCGATTTGCACCTTAACAATATCATTTTCATTAACATCTACTTCTACCTCCATGTTATTAAGGTTTGCTACTCTTAAAATTTCAGTACCAGCCATTTGTTGCGTCCCAACAACACGCTCTCCAAGCTCAACACTTAATAACGAAATAGTTCCACTCATTGGTGCATAAATGGTAGTTCTATTAAGATTATCTCTAGCCTCATTAACTGTAGCACCTGCGCTTTGAACGCTGTAATATGCTGAACTTTTAGCAGCCTCAGCTGTTTCATAAGACGCAATTGCACGATCCCAATCTGCCTTAGAAATTACACCTCTTTCAAATAAGGTTTTATTTCTATCGTAATCTGCTTTAGCTTGTTTTAACGTAGCTTCTGCTTGCTCTAAACCAGCTTTTACATTTTGATATGAAGCTTGAGATCTGCTCAATGCAGACTGAATTAAATCTGGATTTACCTTAACTAATAAGTCCCCTTTATTAATCTGCTGACCTTCTTTAAAAGGTAGTTCAATAATTTCACCCGAAACTTCACTAGAGATTTTAACTTCAACCTCTGGTTGGATTTTCCCAGTAGCAGATACAGTTTCTATAATGTCTTTTAATTCGATTTTTTCTACTTCAACAGTTTTGAAATTACCTTGCTTTCCGAACCAGCCAGCTTTTTTACCTCCTACTAAAACAATTAATAGAAGAACAACTATTGTTATAATTATTATAAGAGTCTTTTTACGCATAACGGTTAGTTTAAATTAATAGGAATTCCGAAATAGAATTCTAATACTTTTAATCTGAATATATAATCGAACTTAGTACGCACTACATCTGATTGTGAATTTTCGTATGCCGTTCTAGATTGATTAAAATCGAACGAATTAGACAAACCAACATCATAACGTTCTTTAGCATATTCATATGCTAATTTACGTGCTTCTTCGGTTTGTAAGGCTGCTTCGTAAGATTTTTTTGCATTTTTGGTATCGTTATAGGCTTGATATACTGTAGATTCTAAGTCTAACTCAGCTTGTTCTAATTGTAACTGTAATCGATCTACATTGATTTTACTACGTTTAACATTATTACGAACATTAGATCTATTAAAAATAGGAATGTTTAATTGAAGCCCTATTGATGTACCATCAAACAAATATAATTGATCAATGAACGGAATGTTTTCTCCTGTAAATGGATTAACCTGAGAACTAGCCCATCTGGTATTATAACCAAAAAATCCTGATAAAGTTGGATAATAGCTTGTACGAGCTAACTCTAAATCCTTTTTAGATAATTCAAAATTAGCTTTTGCAATCTTAACATCATTAACTTCTTCTTTTGCTTTTTCAGCAATTTCTGAAGGTTTTTTATCTAAGATATCACCAACGATAAGTTCATAATCATCATCAACAATATCAAACACTTCATAATCTTTTAATTGCAAAGTTTGCGCTAATCCTAGTTTTGATATAAATAGATTATTTTCTGCTACAATAATTTGTTGTTTTTGTGTAGCATCTGTAGCTTTTAACTCTAACAAATCACCTTGAGGTAATACTCCTGCTTCAACAAGTTGCTCTGTATTTTTAATATTTTCTTGAGTAACTCCATTTTGAGCTACAAGTACTTTTAACAGCTCTCTATTAGATAATATTTGCAGGAATGAGTTAGCTACAAATAATGAGATATCATCTTTCATTTTATCTAATCTATACTCAGTTGCAACTTTGTTAAGTTTTGCACGCTGTAAGGTTTTCCAGTTAGCTAAACCGTTAAAAATATTTATCCCAGAGCTTAAACCACCAGATGCAGATCTAAATGTTGCGTTTTCAAACTGGTTAGTTGCTGGGTTAATATTGGCTCCTGTATTTATGTTATAAGAACCGTTAGCATTTAAATTTGGCAAGAAATTCATTAGGGCCTGATTCTTATCTAAATCTGCAACATTAACATCGAGCTCGGATTGTTGTATAGAGATGTTGTTTTGTAAAGCATATTCTACACATTCTTGTAAAGTCCACTTTTTTTGTGCCTGAACGTTGAACGTTAAAATTACTGCTATAAGGATGATTATTTTTTTCATAACTATGTTATATGTCTAAATTATGGATAGCGTGTTACAGTATTTATTAATTATTTTGAGCATATGAAGGAATCCCTTGTACTTGGTTCCAAACTTTAATCTTATCCGATTCTGAAATACCAGATTTAACTTCAACAAAAATACCGTCACTTATACCTAACTCCACATCTTTTCTTTCAAATTTTTGATCACCAACTTCCACCTCAACAAAAGGCTTTTTGGTCTCTTCATCGTATTGTACAAGCGCTTCTTTAATGGCTAATACTTTATCTACTTTTTCCAAAATAATGGAGGCATTAGCACTTAAACCTGCTCTGATAAATGTAGAGTCTATTTTTTGTAAAGTCCCTTTAATTTCAAATTGAATAGCGCCATTCTCCGCTACACCTTTTGGTGCAATGTAATCTAATACTGCATCAAATTTTACATCTTCAATAGCACCTACGGTTATTTCTAGAGGAAGCCCTTCTTTAATTTTACCTACTTCACTTTCATCTACTTTACCTTCAAAAATCATTTTCTTTACATCTGCTAATGATGCAATCGAAGTACCTTCGTTAAAATTATTAGCTTCAATAACTTGATTTCCTGCTTTTACAGGAACATCTAACACCATGCCAGAAACAGTAGCTCTAACTTGTGTTTGTGCAACATTACCTAGTCCGCTTGTAGTTCCTGTTTTTATAATATCGTAGTTCTGACGAGATTGAGTGACATCTATTCTAGCTTGTTCTACACGTTGTTTTGCTTGTAAGAAGGTATTATTTACCTGGTCAAAATCATTTGCAGCAATTACACCTTTGTCAAATAATTCTTTTTGACGATCATAAATAGATTTTTGAGTTCTGTAGTTAATCTCTGCTGTTTGTAAAGCATTTTGATTAGAGGCAATATTATTTTTCGCACTAGTTAAGTTAGATACATTGGGTATAACTCTAATCTGTGCAATCAAATCGCCTTGGTTTACATACTCACCTGCTTCTATAAATACCTCTTCAACTACACCAGAAATATTAGGCTTTATTAAAACTTCCTCTTTTGGAACTATACTTCCAGTTGCTACAGTTTTTACAACTATTGTTTGTTCTGAAGGTGATTCTGAAGTATATTTTACTGGATCTTCTTGATTTTTACTCCATAAGTAATATAATGCACTTCCGAAAATAACTACAATTAATAGTAAGAAGATTATTGTTTTTGTTCTTTTCATTTTTTGATGATTATTAAATTTTATTCTATTCTTAATGCGTCGACTGGTTTCATTTTAGTAGCCCTATTTGCTGGAATTAATCCTGCTAACAAACCAGAGACTACAAGTATTATTAAAGCAGTAAATACGACTTGCATTCCTACACTTGGATTGGCAAAGTTTTCAACAGGTCCCACGCTATCTAGGATAGCATTCATTATCCAAATGATTAAAGCAGAGAAAGAAACACCTACCATACCAGATAAAATTGTTAATATTAAACTTTCCTGTAATATTTGTCCTTTAATCATCCAAGGTGTAGCACCTAGAGCTCTTCTAATTCCTATTTCTTTAGTGCGTTCTTTTACTACAATGAGCATTATATTATTGATTCCTATTATACCTGAAGCCAAAACTAATATTCCTACAAAATAGCCAACAATTGTAAGTATTGAGAACAATCCATTAATTCTCTGAAATTGTTCAGATAAATCAAAATGTCCAATAGCTCTTTCGTCCTCTGGATGTATTTTATGTCTTGATTTCATTAAATCAAATACTTTTTCTTTAACGCTTGTAATACTAATCCCATCGTAGGCAGTAATTGCCATCCAACCTACACGATCACCTCTATTAAATGCCTGACCAAATGTTGTAAATGGTATGTAAATAGTGTTTGCATCTTGCTCATTATCTCCTTGACTGTTTGCCATTTTAAATGTACCTACAACCATAAAATTTACACCGTTAATCTTTATGTAAGTACCTATCACATTTTCATCTTTATCGTATAATCCTTTTACAACATCAACACCAATAACACATATCTTTCTTTTTTCTTCAATATCTGAATAACTTAAAAAACGACCTTGAAGAATATCCATGGGTTGTTGCTTTATGTATTCTGGATAATCACCATAAATCTCAAAAGCTCCAGTTTTGGTACCCCTTACTGCGTTATTTTCACCTCTAAATCCACCTAATTGATTTCTTGGCGATACATATTTTAAATTTGGAATTTCCGATTTTATAGCTGCAACATCTTCTACTTTATAATTGAAGTAACGTCCTTTAGGCAAACCTTTATATGGTTTTGTTGTGCCTTGAGTCCACATAAACATTGAGTTAGTAGCAAAGTCTCCAAAATCTGCAGTTACGCCATTTTTTAAACCGTTAGTTAAAGCAAGTAATAACACTAAGATTGTAATTCCCCAAAACACACCAAAAGCTGTTAAGAACGTTCTAAATTTATTAGCGTTCAGGGCTTCCAGTATTTCGTTCCAACGTTCTCTATTAAACATACTACTCTTCTCTTAAAGCTACAATTGGTTTTATTTTAGCTGCTCTGTAAGCTGGAATAAAACCAGCTATAGTTCCTGCAAATACTAAAAGAAAAACAGTTGTCAATGCAATATTAAAATCAACTTGAGGATATTTTATAAAAGGTGTATCTACTAGAGGACTAACAATTTCCAGGAGTCCCAAACCAAATATTAGTCCTAATAAACCAGCAAACATTGTAACAAATACTGCCTCTTGAAGAATCATCCCAACTATAGACATTGGTAGTGCTCCTAAAGCCTTTCGTATTCCAATTTCTTTAGTACGCTCCTTTACAATAATTAGCATTATGTTTCCTACTCCAACGATACCTGCTATAATGGTTCCGATACCAACAAACCAAAATACTGCTTTGATAGTATCAATTAAGGAATATATTTTTTTTGCTTCTTCTAAGGTGAAAAACACACGTACTGCACTTGTATCATCTGGTGCAACAGTATGTATTTGTTTTATCTGAGTTTCAATGGCTTCTGAAACACTTTTGGATAGAGCCACGGCTTCGTCAAAATCATCAAGCATTTTACTAGTAAATTCCATGGATCTGATATTATTACCACCATTAAAAACTTTTTGAGCTGTGGTTATTGGCATAAACATTCCATTTTCTTCTCGTTCTCCTCCAGGATCAAAGTAAACACCTACCACTTTAAAATTCATGTCAAAAATAGTGAGGTTTTTATTCATTGGATCTTCATCTTTAAAAAGGTCTTTCTTAACCTTATTTCCTATGACTACTACTTTTTTGGCCTCCTTTATATCTGCTTCATTAATAAAACGACCGCTACCAATATCTGCGTTTTCGATAAATTGGTAGTCTCCATTTGTACCTCTAATCCTATAATTACCGGATTCGTTTTTGTAATTAACTCGTCCTCCCCAAATACTATAAATTGGTGATTTACGCTCTAGCAAATCGCCATATTTGTTCGTTACAGCATTAAAACTCTCATTTGTTAATTGTATATATCTCCCAGGATTAAGCCCTTTATATTCTTTTGTTGTTCTATTTGTCCAAACCGAGATTTCATTTGTGGCATCCTGCTCAAATTGCGTTCTCACACCATTTTCAATACCTTTATTAAAACCTAAAAGAATAACCAAAATAAAAATTCCCGAAGCCACAGATAGACCTGTTAAAAAGGTTCTCAATCTATTTTTATTGAGAGCTTCAAATATTTCTTGCCATCGTTCTATATTAAACATTAGCATTGGCTTTTACTTGATTAACTAATTTATCGTCTATAATAACACCATCTTTTAAATTAACAATTCTCTTGGTCATGTGAGCAATATCATCTTCATGTGTTACAATTAAAATTGTTTTTCCTTCATCATTAATTTGCTGAATAAGTTCCATTACTTCATAAGATGTTGTTGTATCTAAAGCACCTGTTGGCTCATCTGCTAAAAGCACTTTAGGCTCGCTAGCCATAGCTCTGGCAATAGCTACACGTTGTTTTTGCCCTCCAGATAACTCATTAGGTAAATGATGTGACCATTCTGCTAATCCAACTTTTTCTAAATAATGCATTGCTTTTTGAGAGCGTTCTTTTCGTTTAGACCCTTGATAATATAATGGCATAGCTACATTATCTAAGGCAGACTTATAATTAATTAGATTGAACGACTGAAAAACAAAACCTAGAAACTTATTTCTGTAGCCTGCTGCAATTTTTTCATTAAGATTTTTAATAGCAACACCATCTAATGTGTAAGATCCTTGGTCTGCTTCATCTAGCATACCTAATATATTTAGAAGTGTTGATTTACCTGAACCAGAAGAGCCCATTATAGATACTAATTCTCCTTCTTTTACATTAAAATTGATACCTTTTAAAACATGGAGTGAATTGTTTCCCATGTGATAAGATTTATGTAAATCTTCTATCTGAATCATAATGGTGACGGTTAGAGACTACAATATTAAACAAAACTCAAGGTGTTCTGTACTAACATTTTGTTAAGAGTTATAGTTTTGATTGATTATAAGTAAGACTGCTTATTGTAGAAAATGTTACACTAAATCCGTGTTATTTTCATTCTTAGCTGATTTCACATATTTATAGTAGATAAAATAGCCTAAACCAAATACTAAAATATAAGGAATAGCCATTAAATAGATAATACCATCATTAACCCCTTGAGCAGTTGATTGTCCTTCTTCGCTTTCTAAAACAGCTCTGCACATAGCACATTGCGCATTTATTTGCAAAACAATAAAAAAAGAAAAAACAATAAGTAGAATCTTGCGTTTCATTTCTAGGTGTAATAAGGCGAGATCATAAGATAGACAACAACACCAGAAACTGCTACGTATAACCATAGGGGAAAGGTTATCTTGGCAATTTTTTTATGACGCTCAAAGTTTTTAGTAATTGCTCTCACATAGGTGATAAGGACAAAAGGAATCACTGCAACAGATAATAGAATATGACTAATTAAGATTACTAAATATAATGTTCTGTAGTTACCTTCATAAACTGTGGAGTCACTAGTCATATGATACAATACATACATCACTAAAAAAATCACTGAACACCAAATTGCAGTGGTCATCAAATTCTCATGCAGTACTATATTCTTTTTCTTAATAGCGACAAAAGCAATAATCAGTAATAGTGCAGTAAACCCATTTATTGTAGCATAAATTGGTGGTAAAAATATGGGTAGTTTTACATCAATTTTTACCTTAAATAAAATAGCTACCACAACAGGAATTACTATTGACAAAATAATAACCCATTTGTTATATTTTTTTTCGGCTTCTAAGTTTTGGTTCATTATTGTTACTCTTTTAAAAGTTTAGATATATCTTCTTTTAGTATACTAATTTCTTCTTTTTCGCCATCTTCTTCACCTTCGGCAACACTAATAATGCCTTTGTAATAGATTCTTGGGTTACCGAAGTCATCTGTTCTACTTCGTAAGTATCCGTTTTTATCGACTAAAGCAAAGTTTCCTGAGTGTTCTATACCGCCTTCAGCTTGTAAATTTTTCCCAGCGTATATGGTAAATCCTATATTAGCTAAATCTAAAAGGTCTTTCTCGGCACCAGTCATTAAATGCCAATTGGGGTTGGTAACACCATAATTATCTGCATATTTCTTTAAAACTTCAGATGTATCATACTGAGGGTTTATAGTAAACGATGCTACTCCAAAATTCTCAAAATCATTAAACTTATCTTGAATCTCTACCAAATTTCTACTCATTCTTGGACAAATTGTTGGACAGGTTGTAAAGAAAAAATCAACAACATATACTTTCCCTTGGTAATCTTGGTTTGTTATAGTATCACCATTTTGATTAACAAACTTAAATGCTGGTGCTTTTTTAGGTTTGCCATTAATCTCAATAAACATTAAATCAGATGCTTCTTTCATTACGAAATCTACTTTGTTTACTTCTTCGCTTCTACTCTCATCTCTAATGATATCATCTTTTGAAATACGATCTACAATTCTTGGAATAAAAATTATCCCGAAAACTAGTATGATAAAGGCAATACCTACATAAGAATAATTAGTTTTTTTACTCATTTGAATTGGCTTTTAAATCATTTGCTCTTCGTGAAGAAGAATCAAACTTACCTTTGCGCTTTTGTCTATATTCTGTGAATAAAATTCGCATATCATCATTCATTTTGTTTTTCACCTCTTCAATTTCAATACAATTGTAAGAGTTTAGTCCATATACTATTGTGCTTTTTTCAACTTCACTATCGTCTCTATCATCTAAACGTCCTCTTTGATTAAGGTCTTTATCAATAAGAAATACCTCTTCTGTACATAAGTTTTCATCCAAAGGTATATCGTATTTTAAACTATTATAGGTTGCCTTTATATTCTCGTCTGAGGTAAATACATAGTGCCAAAACCTTAAATCTTCATATCGCTCAACTTCTTTTTTAAGAAAGTTATAATCTTTTTCATAACCACTTGGTGCCATAACTACAATTTGAAATGTTTTAAAGCCTTTAAATTTATCATAAACCAATTCTTTTAAATTAGAGGCTGCAATGGCTTTACTTAAGGGTTGTTTTCCAAAAAATGCTAAAACAGTTAAATGATCTTTCAATTTAATAGTCTCAGATTCAGAAATTTCTTTTACATCTTTATTTACAATGTCTAAAGGTGTGTAGTTGTGAGTTGAAGGATATAAAAACAATAAAAATACTACAGGAAGAAAAAATAAAACTCCTAGCACTAAATTGCGTGTGGTCTTGCTCATTTGCATAATGCAAAAATAAAAAAGGTGGTTCTAAAAAACCACCTTTTATTAGTATTTAACTTGAAAATTAAGTCTTAAAAATCTCGTTTTACAAAACCATCTTTATAAACATCAAAAACATAACCTCCTTCTTGTAACAAAATAAATATAAGATAGCAGATTAAAAATACTGCTGTCCATACTACCATACGTCTTAGAGCTTTGGTTTCATCTCTCATGTGCATAAAATCCCATGTAATATAATATGCTTTTACAATGGTTAGGATAATGAAAATCCAGTTAAGTAATTTCATTCCTAAAAAAGGTGCCATTAACGATTCTGGTTTAATAATACCTAATACAACCTCTACAGTTGTAACAATGGTTAACAATAGTAAAACACCCCAAATTTTTTGAGTATTGGACTTAAATTTTATTAAGCCTCTTAATATTTCTAATTTATGTTCGTGTGCCATAATAAACTCTATGCTTTATGTTATACAAGGTAGAAGAATGTGAATACAAATACCCAAACTAAATCTACAAAGTGCCAGTATAATCCTACCTTTTCAACCATTTCATAACTTCCTCTTCTCTCATAAGTACCTAAAATAACATTAAAGAAAATTATAATATTAATTACAACACCTGAGAATACGTGGAATCCGTGAAAACCTGTAATAAAGAAGAAAAAGTCTGCAAATAAAGACGTGCCATATTCATTGACTTTTAGGTTAGCGCCTTGTACAAATAGCTTTCCATTGTCTTTTATTTGTCTCAGAGATTCTTCTCTAGAAAGCACTGTCTTTTCACCGTCTTCGTTTATTATTTGATTTCTAACTAGTATATTGCTATTTGCGGCTAAACCAGCATAAACCTCATCAACTGTATATTCTGGAAGAGATCCTTCAGACACAAACCATAAACCATTGTCTCTTTGATGTTGAACTCTATCTCCATGTTGTAATATTGCAAATTCTGAAACTGCAACACGCTTAAATACTTGCTCGCCATTGACGTCTTTATATTCTCCAAATTGAAGTATATTACCTCCTTTAGTTTGTACAGCACCATATTCACCTTTAATAAAGGTATTCCATTCCCAAGCTTGAGATCCAACGAATATCAATCCACCAATAATGGTAAGAAACATGTAAAAAGTTACTTTAGCTTTATTCATATGATGTCCTGCATCTACAGCTAATACCATAGTAACCGATGACATAATAAGTATAAAAGTCATAAAAGCCACATAGTACATTGGTGCTTCTACACCATGTAAAAATGGAAAGTGAGTAAATACCTCATCAGCAATTGGCCAAGAGTCTAAGAATTTGAATCTTGAAAATCCGTATGCAGCTAAAAACCCAGAAAACGTTAAAGCATCAGAAACAATGAAAAACCACATCATCAGTTTTCCATAACTTGCCTTTAGTGGTCTATTACCACCTCCCCAAGCTTTTCCTTCTGTACCAGTACTAGCAACTGTAGTATCCATATAAAGCGTTTAGTGTTAAAAATTTTGACAAAAATAATCATTTTATCGGTCTAAAGAAACAACCAGAACTAAATTTTAAAGGCTCTAAATAAGAGTAATTTTTAGAGCTGTTGTTACTTTACAAAAGTTAGGAACAGAAACAGATAAATCCATAATATATCTACAAAGTGCCAAAAATTTGAAGCTAGCTCAAATCCTAACATATCTTTAGAATTATATTTCCCTAATAATTGCTTTACCAAAACTACTATTAAACATACCACACCTACAGCAATATGCAATACATGAACAAATGCTATGAGGAATACAAAAGATGTTTTAGGGTTACTAGTTGGTCCTGTAAAATTGTAACCTGCCTCTACCATACTATTAAAACCTGTAAATTGATTGTAAGCAAAGACT
Source organism: Microcosmobacter mediterraneus (assembly GCF_031846265.1). NCBI lineage: Bacteria > Pseudomonadati > Bacteroidota > Flavobacteriia > Flavobacteriales > Flavobacteriaceae > Microcosmobacter > Microcosmobacter mediterraneus. The sequence continues at coordinate 17,307 of NZ_JAVRIA010000002.1, forward strand.
AAACCTAGTACTAATGTTGCCACTAAAAAGGTAATGGTTTGTTTATAGTCATCTCGTTTTAAAGCGCGTTTAGCGAAAATCAGAGTAATACTGCTTAGAACAATAAAAACAGTACTTATTAGAAAAGCCTCTGGTAAATTAAAATCTGATAACCAATCTTCTCTAGATCTACTAACAATATATGCACTTGTCCATCCTGCAAAGGACATGATCAAAGAAATAATACCAAACCATAGCATCATTTTTTTTGCTCTAGTTTGCTTTTGCTGTTCTGTTCCTTGAGTTAAATCCATACTATTCTAAATAAATTTATCGACTACATAGACTATTTGTAGCAGTGTAATGTAAGTAACACTTGCTAGCATTAATTGCTTAGCTGCTTTAGAGGATCTTTTTCTAAACAATTCAAAAGCATAATAAAGCATTACCAAACCTAAAAGCAATACTACCACAGCTCCAACGATAGATAATTTGAGATCTCCTGTAAATCCAAACACTGGAATAATAGAAACTAATATGGTCCAAACTGTATATATAATCGTTTGTACTGCTGTTCCTTTATCTCGTTTACCAGTAGGCAACATAAAGAAACCTCCTTTTTTATAATCATCAAATAAAAACCATCCTATCGACCAAAAGTGAGGGAATTGCCAAAAGAATTGTAAGGCAAATAAAATACCTGGCTCTATACCAAAATCATTCCTTGCCGCTACCCAACCCAACATAAATGGTATTGCTCCTGGTATAGCACCAACAAAAACAGCTAATGGTGTTCTTGTTTTTAAAGGTGTGTAAATACTAGTATATAAAAATATTGAAATGGCACCATACATAGCAGTTTTAGGATTGATAATATAAAGTGAAACAATACCTAAAACAGTAAACAAAATAGCAATAACAAAAGCTGTATTTACAGACATTCTTCCTGCAGGAATTGGTCTATTCTTGGTACGATCCATGAGTACATCTAAATCGCGCTCAATGATCTGATTGTATGCATTTGAGGCACCAACCATAAAAAAGCCACCAAAGGCCAAAAGTACAAGGGTCCACCAATCTACAACTATAGCTCCTAATAAATATCCAGCAATAGAAGAAAACACTACGCTTATAGATAGTCCAAACTTTGTAATTTCTTTGAAATCTGAAATTAATGAAGGTCTTGTTAAAGCTGGTTTTACAGTATCCAATACAATGTGTTTATGCTGCTTTTTGCGAGTGCAAAGATACATCTAAAAAAGATTTTGAACAATGTAAAACTATAGTATTATATAAGAAACTTCTCCTCGTTGTAAGTTTTACTATCTTTAACAGACTTTACGGTTTTAAACTTTTTTACATGAAATTCTTAACAACTCTATTTACAATCACTTGCATCAATTTCTCAACCTTTATTTCAGCACAAGGTATGAACGATGTTGAAATTAAATCCACCAAACTTACGGAGCGGATTTATGTTCTTGAAGGTGCAGGAGGTCAGATTGGAGTTTCTGTTGGAGAAGATGGCGTTTTTATTATTGATGATCAGTTTTCGCCTTTATCAAATAAAATAATTACTAAACTAAAGGAGCTGAGCGACAAACCTATTTCAATTGTAGTTAATACTCACTTTCATGGCGACCATACTGGAGGGAATGAAAATATGGGGAAATTAGGCGCTACCATAATTGCACATGAAAATGTTAGAGAAAGACTAGAGAATACACCCAAACGTGATGGTACCAAAAATTCTAAAGAAGCACTCCCTGTAATCACTTATAACGACAAAATGAGTATTTATATAAACGGCGAGCAAGTTGCTATATATCACTCTAAAAATGCGCATACAGATGGCGATTCATTATTATACTTTACAGAAAGTAATGTGCTACATACTGGCGACACTTACTTTAGTGGTTGGTATCCTTACATAGATCTTAAATCTGGAGGAAGTGTTAACGGTTATATTGATACTGTGAAACGAAGTCTAATTCTAATTGATGACGACACTATTATTATTCCTGGTCATGGTCCAATTTCAAATAAAAAAGAATACAGTGCTTATCTCGTAATGTTAGAAACACTAAAAGAACGAATACTTACTAAAATTAAAGCAGGCTTATCTGAAGATGAGATAGTCAATGATTCTACTCTTACCTCTGATTTTGATGATCAAGGCTTCAGTTGGCGATTTATAACTTCAGAAAAAATTAGACGAACGTTTTATCAGAGTTTAAAGGGAACTTTATAAATCAAAATACCAATTAAATAAATCAGTACGTAAGCCAATATTAAACCAAACAGTATTGCTTTTAAACGTAGTTGCTGTATTTGCATTTGGATTAAAATCTCTTACACTTATATTGGTAAAAAGTTTAAGATTAGTTACAGGGTTTATAATATAACCTGCTTGTAATTCTCCATGAAATATAGACGTTTTATTGCCTTGACCAATTTTAACACCTTCATCAAAAGGTCTATCTTCCTCATTTCTGTAGATATCACCTCCATAGAAAAAGTTATCAGTTCCATCATTAAAATCGAAACCACGAGTACCAAATACCAATTTAGCATCACCATACCAACGCTTATAATTGTAGCGACCTATAAGAATAAATTCCCTAAAATTTGCTCCCCAAAGATGAGCCATAGGTTGGTTGGCATGCGCATAATTAAGCACCACAGAATTATGAGAATATGTATATGGCCTCACTTGATTGTACTCTGCCTGTAAGTAAAGGTTTTTAACCTTAAAAGCATCGTAATACTTTACGCCTAATTGATATCCAAATTTATTTTTCCAACTCTTATTTCCACCTTTAACAGCATCTAAAGAAAATTCATCTAAAATAAATTGTCCATACAAGTTTATCTTATTGTTCCACTTATACTTGGCAGTAGCACCTAAAATTGCATTTCCTGCATCTTGGCCAGTTTCAAACTCAATAGCTCTGTAGAAAATAACAGGATTAAGATAATTAATATCAAAACCTCTTCCGTTAGCATCAACCCACATCACAGATTCAAAGAATCCTAAATTTAAGCGCTTAGAGACATTCCAACTTAAATAATGGTTTGCCATATACTTAGTTAAAAAAGCTCCATCTTCTTCAACTGATGGTCTTATATCTCTTAACCACATCCAAGTATTGGTATACTTTATTTTCCAGAATTTAGTATTTAGTTTTAAGAATGTATGCGGAGTTGCAACATCACTTTGTAATAAAGTTCTGTAACCATCACCAATAAAATTTTTACCATGACCAAATTGTATATTGAAATGCTTGCTTGCTTCAAAAGACAAATACGCTTCAGCAATTGGGTAATCAAATGCATTAGATTTAAAACGCTTAGCGATACCTCTACCAGGAACTACAGCAACTTCTGTATCAGAATTTGGTTTTCCTAAACTCTCAGCATAGTGATTATAATATTGAGCAAATCGCCCTTGACTTTCAAAAACTGAAGTAGAAAAACTAAACCGTTTTCCTAAAGCGCCTTGAATGAATACACCTCTAGTATTATTGAATGTAGTATTAAAATCAGCATCTGAATCTTTACCTACTTGCAAATCAAAAATAGGATCTACTGTAAACCAAAAATCCTTGCCTTGCACTTCAACTAAATGCTCATTCCAGAGTTTTCTTGCCCACCAACCTTCGCCTTCTTTTTCTAAACCTTCCTTTTCAGCTTCAAAATCGTAATATCTAGAAACTTCACTGTAAATAAAAGGCTTAGCTGCAGTATGTGAGTTAGTGCCTAGAGCATTCATTTGTGCGTCAAATCGTGTATAATAATTGTGCGTAAACGGAATATTTAAAGGGCTCTTGTATTCTAATTTTTGATATTTTACTAAACTTTTGTTTAAACTGTCTAATTCATTTGAAACCGTCTCATTAAGGTCAACAACTTGTTTAGTTGCTTCTTGCTTTGCTTCATATGTAGCAATCAAAACAGAATTTACTAATGGAATTTTAAGTGTTAATGAGTACTGATAAAACGTTGGTTTTCCGTTATAAGTTCCTGGTTTAACTTTAGGCAAGCTCTCAAAAATACGTTTTGTTTCTTCTTTAAGTTCATCATATGTCGCATCGACATATAGTACCTTAAAAACACCCTCTTTATCAACTTCAAATAATATTTTTATATCACCTTTATAGTCTTCTTTAGATACAATATCTGGAACTTTGAAATTACTAAATATGAAACTATTTAAGGTATTTGTAAAGCAGTTTTTAAGCTGTGCTATAGCTGAAGAATCACATTCTGAAAATACAGGCGGTTTTTCGTAGTTTGAAATCTGTTGAGAAAATAAAAATGTACTAAAAAAAACAAGTACTATACTGAGATATCCTTTCATAAAGATTCTAAGAATTAATGCCTGAAAGATACTATTTTTTTAATTGTATAAATAGCATAAAAAAGCCGTTATTAAATTAATTAATAACGGCTTTTACACTTAAAAATAACTATTAATCCTGAACATAGAATTTAATAGGTAATTGGTAAATGACTCCAACAGGTTTGTTTTGTTGCATTCCTGGCTTCATCTCTGGTATTTTGTTAATAACACGTTTGGCTTCTTTTTCTAAAGCAGGATGTGGCGCTCTGGTTTTTATATCTACGACATTTCCTGTTTTATCAATTTTAAACTGTACATCTATTTTCTGCTTTCCTGAAAGTCCATATTCAATGGCTAAATCTGTATTAAATTTTTTTTGAATAAGTTTGGTCAACTTATCAGACATGCATTGTCTGCGAGCATCGTTAGTCTTTTTTCTTTCGCAACCAGGGAAAACTGGAACCACTTCTACATTTATCCAAGCAATCTCATCTACTGGTTTGTCTTCTGAGACAACCTTAATATCAGTAACTTTAACAGGCTCATTAACTACTGGATCTTCTTCTGGTGTTATGATATCTGTTTCAGTAAAAGGAATATCGTCTTTTACAACTTTTATAACATCTGATAGTGTTTGCTTTTTCTTAACAGGTTCTGGAGTAACAATAGGATCTTTGTAGATTATAAAGTCTGGTGGTGTAACTTCAATAGATTCGTCTTGGTAATCTACTTGAGCTAATTTTGGAGTAGAATCTAAAAACTGCATTTCTAGAAGTAAGTAAGCACCAAGTAAACACAATATCAATCCTACTTGAAAATAGATCGTTGTGTTTTTTTGTAAATTAGCATCGTGCTTTTGTGATTGTTTTACCACAGTAGCGCTCTGGCCAGCTTTACTGTGATTGTTTTTAAATGTTTTCATAATACGTATTATTTAAAATGTTAATATTATGATAAATTCACAATAAGCATACCAAAGTAAAAATCCCAACGCTTTGCGTTGGGATTTTTCAATATTTGTAAAATATATGTTTACGTCTTAATCTTGTACTTGGAATAAAATTGGTAATGAATACGGAACTGTTACCGCCTTCCCTCTTTGCTTACCTGGTTTCATTTTTGGTAATAATCCAATAACACGTTTAGCCTCTTTTTCTAAACCTGGATGTGGAGCTCTTGCTCTTACACTAGTAATATTACCAGACTTATCTATTTTAAAAATTACATTAATTCTCTGACGTCCTTCTAAACCAAGGTCTCCAGCTAAATCTGTATTAAACTTACGGTTTACGAACTTACTTATCTTATCAGACATACATTGCTTTTTAGCAGCATTTCCTTTTTTCTTTTCACAACCAGGAAAAATTGGTACATTTTCGATAACAGAAAAAGGTACTTCTATATCTTCTTCTACTTCTTCTACCTCTACTTCTTCTACTTCAACAATTTCAGTATCCTGTTCTGTTTCTGTAGACTCAATTACAGTTTCTTCAATTTCTTCTTCATCATCTACCACTTCAATCTCTTCAGGAGCTGCTGGTGGAGGAGGTGGGGGAGGTGGAGGTGTTTGTAATTGTTCTGTAATCGGAATTTCTTCTTCTAATTCATCATCTAAATTTAAACGATCTCCAACGACATCACTCTGATCATAAGATTTGTAGTTAATAGCGTAATTTGTGATACCTAGCATTAGTAATAGACCAACTGCTAAGTATATTGCACTGTTTCTTCCTACGTCTGCGTTAAGATTCTTTTTAGGTTCCATATTAAAAGATATTTTAGAATGCTAAAGTAACCAATTAATAGTTAAAAAAGCAAGGGTTTATTTGATTTTAACTTTGTTTTTAAAAGCAATAATTGCTAGTACTGCAAATACTATACCTAAAGTATTTGCTACGATATCATAATAGTCAAAAGCTCTATATTCACTTAAACGTGGTTGTAATATTTCAATAATTGTTCCATAACTAAAACAAAATAAAGAGCATAGTAAGGGTGCATATTTTACGGAAGTCTTAACAGTATAATTAAAGGCAAATACAACCATTACAAAGTAAGCAATACAATGAAATATTTTATCATCAAAAGTTTCATCTACCACTTCAACTTCTTGAATAGTGATAAAGCTTAACACTAAAATCAATAATAAATAACTGATAAATATAAAAAAGGCATGCTTTCTAACCAGCGATAAGAGCTTTGTAATCATCTGCTGAGAGTAAATGGTCTAATTGAGACACATCAGAACATCTTACTTTAATCATCCAACCATCACCATAAGGATCTGAGTTTACTTTTTCTGGCTCATCTTCTAAAGAATCATTAAATTCTATTATCTCTCCAGAAACTGGTAAGAATAAATCTGATACTGTTTTTACAGCTTCTACTGTTCCAAAAATTTCTTCTGCCTCAAGAGTTTCATCTAAGGTTTCTACTTCTACATAGACTATATCTCCTAATTCGCCTTGGGCAAAATCTGTGATACCAACTGTAACAATATCGTCATCAATTTTAATCCACTCGTGATCTTTAGTGTATTTTAGTTCGGAAGGAATATTCATGGTATTAATCGTAATAAGTTTGTTACAAATGTAAATGTTATCTCTGCAGTTTCAAATTTAATTTCCGAAATTATAACGTAGCGTTATACCAGAACGTATTGCCGTTTGTGGAAATGAAGTTGAGATGGCGTAGTCAGAGAATGTATAATCAAAATAGAAAATACCTGTTAAGTTTTTTGTAAAGGCATAATCTGCTGTGTAATTAATTCCCCAAATGGTTTGGCCAGCTGTGATCTGATTATTATCTAAATCTAAGTATCTAATAATAGTCTTGTTTTCTCGAATAGATGCATCTAATTTCATGTTAAGATCACTTTTAATGACTTGTCTAGGACCAGCAAGTTTAGATCTTATGCGTAAATCTTTAATTCTGTAACCTAATCCTAAAGTGTATTGATTTCCTTTTATTTCGGTTAATAAATTATTATCAAAACTTAAAGATAAAATTCTATCCTTTTGTATTTCTGCAAGAATCTTAATAGAGTTCTTCATCTCCATATCTAATCGAATTAAAGGACTAAATTGCTCTTCTAAATTTATATTACTAAATAATGTTTGTGCTTTAAAATTACCGCCTTGATCTAACTCATCTGGATTATCTGGATCAAATTCTAAATTGGTTCTAAACTGGTTAATCGTATAATTAGACCTATATCCATGGTTAATAGAGAAACGTCTAAAATGCTTTTTAAACCATTTCATTTTCATAAAACCTGTATACTTTAAATTCCATCCAGGAATAGGAATATCTCTAAATGCTCCTAAACTAATTTTACCTGCATCTGTTCCTTGGTAAGCAGATAAAAACGCTGGTAATAACACTCGTTGACTATTTTTACCAAACCCAACTGGGAAACCTTCTGGATCTGTTGGGAAAGCAGAAGTGCCATAGAACTCTGTTGCTAACCTATTAGCTACTGTTAGTCTATTACTTCTAAAATCGTCAAAAGCTGCTGAACTTATCTCATCACTTTGACTGAAGGCCGTTCTTATAAGGTTGGTAGATATACTAAAGTTACCAAACGAATTGGTAATTAAATCTTCGTAAGCATCACTAAAGCCATCATTATCACTATCTAGCCCTCTGAAATTTTGGGTGAGATTTTCTGAATAGATTCTGTTACCAATTAAATCTATTTTTAAATCTCTTACTGGTTCAACATTTATGGTGTAATCTAAATTTTTATTAGTTACTTCTGTGTACTGTTGGTTAAAATCTTGATAGGTAGTTAACCAACCATTTTGTGCTACAACATCTCTAATATCTCTTTGGCTACCAAAGGTATAACCAAAAGTTGGCCTTAAAGTACCTATAAATCCTGGTGTATTTAAATAACCAGGTAGGAATGACCCGTTATTCTCTTGGTAATTAATTTGAATACGTTTTACCATGGTTAAAAGGTCAATAGCTGCATTACCTAACTTTTTACCTACACTCGTTTTATTAGCATTAGGATCTTGAGCATTAGGAACACCTGCTCCTTTAGTCTGAGTTTTTCGGCCACTTCTAGCATTTCTGCTTGTTTTCTTAGTTAACCCAATATAACGATATAAGGTTTCCATGTTAAGTGTTGTATTTAACACATGTGTATTAGCGTTTTGAATGGTATTACCAAGATTGGTAAAACTCGTATTACCATTATCATCTGTAACTTCAAAATTCAAATTAAGGTCAGAACCTTTGGTCCATTGAAAATCTCCTGTATAACTATAATCTGCTCTTAAGAAACTTAAAAACGGAAGCTTATATAGTGGCAACTCATAATTAAGTTGTAATTGCTGGCTTTGAATATTTGGATCACCAAGATCAAAGAAGCCATCCCAAACATTTAGGTTTGGATCTTGCCTTCCATTTAATCTATCATCTATAAAATAATTTCTTACAATATTACTATTAGCTGCTGTAAAGTTAATAGCTAAAGCTTTGGTAAGCTGATAGTTTATGGCGTATTGAAAATCGAAATTATAATTTCTTCTAAACAATTCTTCTATAGCAATGTTATCACCTCCAAGTTCTACTTCTCTAAATTTTTGTTTACTAAACTGTCTTATAATATCTGTGTTAACTGTAAAACTACTTGGCAAATAGTTGAAATTAAAATCCTTTAAAATTTTCCAATATTTACTTTTAAATAATGAGTCATTTTTTTTGAAAGGTTCTATCGTTTTAGGTTCAAAATTAAACGCATAATTTACACCAGCTCTTACACTTTGATCCAGGGAGTTTTCTATTTCAAAATCGCGATGTTCTACTTTATTATAGGCATAATTAAAGGTGAAATTCTCCACATCATAAAAACGTGGTTTGGCGTCACCTGTTCTTTGTTTACGAACACCTATGAAATTTATACTTTTTCGCTTGGTATAATTTTCATTAACTGTGAGTATAGAATCTCTATTATTAGTATTATTTAACTGAGTTTCTAATCGTAAATCTCTATAAAACTGATCATACTCAGGAGTAATTACTTCTTCACTTTGCCCATAATTAAATGGAATTTGAATTCCCCATTTTTTTGGTAATAACTGACCTAAATTTATATTGGTAACAACATCGTATTGTTTAATATCCTCACGACTACGCTCATTTGGTCGTTGCTCTAAGGTACCAAAGCCATTAGTGCTTCGTCTACCAGTTGCACTAACATTAGCAAAATCTGCGATATTAGAATCCATACTTAAAATGGCTGCCCAACCACCTTCATTATCTAAATCTGAGAGTCTTAATTCATTAAACCAAGCTTCACCACATACATTAATACCATCATTTCTTCCATTTTTAAGACCTACCATTAATACTCTAATGTCTCCAAAGTTCGGATTTCCTTTTATAGCTACACGCTGAAGGTCTGCTTGATCGTAGCCTGAATTAGGATCTGTTAATGGCGTTTCATTTAAGACACCATCAATAACGTCATAATATGATGGTTCTATATTAGTTAAGGTTTGATTGGCTATTCCTATAGATTTAATCTGCTCTAATACACTTAACGGCATTTCTATTTCATTAGGCCAAACATCTTCTGGAGCTGCACCATCTCTAACATCTAACGGAATTTCAATCTGATAAAAGTTCTCCGTAAAATCATTACCCATTCTAATAAAACCTACCATTTCATTAGGATTAAGCACTTGATTCTCCTGAGGCTGAGCATGGATAAACATACGCAACTTCTTATATTGACGCATATCTATGCTAATGTTTTTAAACACACCAACTGCATCTGTTGGTTCTAATTCACAAGCTTCAACAACAAGAGATTGTTCATTTTGTCGTATTACTGTATTGTTATTGTTTAATTCTTCTCGCACAATCCCTGGAGGAATTACATAATTACCATCATTATCCTGTATACTAATAACACCAACACTGAAATCTAAATTTGAACTATTGTTAGAAGGATCGTTATCTAAATCTAAACTATAACGCCTCCAGTCACTTCTTACTAAATCAAATGTACCAAAACGTAATACTGTATTTTGTGTAAAATCTTTTAAGTACATTCTTGCAAAACGAATAGAACGAATATCTGTAATACCGCCTATTTCTCTTGTTGCTTCATTGATAGGTAATCTAAACTGATACCAGGTAACGTCTCTAGTTTGACCATTTGGTAAAGTAACTGTTCGAGTTTTAACATCATTAATCTGCGTGTTATTAGGATCAGATAATGAGGTAGGTGTCATTTCAACTTCGTACTCAAAATAACTATCAATAGTATTCATAGTATTATCTCTATTGATATCCTCAGCATCTGGTTGTGTAGTGTTACCTCTATTGGTATCTGAAAAGGCATCTGGCGTGTTACCATCTACTCCATTATACTTTTTATAGCGCTCAAAAATATCACCATCAGTATTAAGATAGAAGGTATAATCATCATTGGCAGGATCTTCTAAGGTATTAAAATCTGGGAAACTTGCAGCTTCTTCAGTATTATCATAACCATCATACCCAACATCTTGATTAGTTCGCTCTTGACCTGTAGTTGCAAATGTGTAAATTAAAGATTGACTCTGTGGCACTACAGTAGAATAATCTGTTAATGGCAACCCACTGATATCTCCATCTTCTGGTAAGCCGTTTTCAAATTGCTTCTTACCATCTCGTAAAACATCTTCAGAGATATTACCAAGATTAATTAACAGCTTACCTCCAGGACTTGATGGACCACTATCTAAGAAAGGGTCTTGCACCCAAAACTCAATAAACTCAACATTAGCCTGTTCAAAATCTGTTGATGCTATTTGTCTTGTAATACCAGCCCAACTATCAGTCGGATCAATACCATTTTCTGCACCATTTTCGAAGTTATATGGACCACGCTCTGATGGATAATACGCTAAATCTAGAGTATTAATAACTGATGTTTGCCCTTGAACAATATCAATATTTGGGAAAATTTCTTCAATAAATACTCGCCTTGTGTATAGGTTAGACACATCATCATCAGATATACCTCCTGGTCTTTGGTTACCATAAAAAATAGGATCAATAGTATACCAGTTTAGTAAGGCTCTACCAAAACCGTTTTGCAATCCGTTTTCATCTTCATTAGGAAATCCTGGATAGGTAACTCCTAAATCTTTTGGTCTACTAGATAAAAACCAGGATAAAGGAGATAATAAATCGATTGCTCCTTGAGTACCTTCAAAATCATCTATATAAGCTGTTGCTTCACCATTTAAATCTGTTCCGTTTGGAGCACCAGGAGCTAAATAAGCAAACTCTCCTCTAACCGATAGATTAGATGGTACATCTGTATCTATATTTGGCAATTTATTGACTAGTCTAGTCAAAAACGGAAGCTCTGTAGAATAGTTACCATTAATACCAAAAATAGTATTGCTAATTGATTCTGAATTGTAATTAGCTTTTTGCGTTATTGGTCGTTCACTAAGGTTTAAGAATGTTCCTCCTAAAACAAAGTTTTCGTTAAACTGATGTTCAACATTAATACCCATAAAACGTCGAGTTTGCTGACCAAAAACCGCATTATTTTCTACAGTAACATTAATTGGTGTATTCGATGCTTCTAATGCAGGATCTAAAATTTGAACACGACCAGTTTGATAATTCACTGTATAATCCACACCTTCAACAAGGGTTCTACCACCTGCAGTTACTCGCACAGATCCTCTTGGCACATTAAATGCTCCGATCGGAATTCCGTCACCACCACTAGATTTAAAGCGTCCTTTAATTTGGAATTTATTTTTTTCTGCCTGATCTAATGCAGCTGTCTTAGTGGATTTATAAAGTATATCGTAAACATACTTTTCTTGATTATCGTTATAGGTCGTATTGTTATTATAATCTTCTGAAGGGTCTGAAGATAAAATATCAAATAAATACTCTCCAAAAGGTTCTACTTTTGTGAAAATGATTTTACCATTTTGAGTGAGTACAGTTTGTCCTTCAACAAAATCAAAGAAACCATCACCTCGTTCTTGAGGATCATTATTAAAGTTAAGTCTATCTAAATGAAAGAGCCTAATTAAAGGAGTCTCTTGTATTTCGGTATCGTCTGCAGGATCAAAAGTATTATTCCCAAAAACAGGAAAAGTGGTTCCTTCAACAGGTCTTATATAGTTAACTGGTGATGCTTCTCTATAAAAAATATTTAATCTAAAATCCTCTCGTTCTAATTGGAAAGCACCTGTGTCATATATGTTTTTCATCATTAAATCCCAAATCGGTTCATCAACTGCTGTAACAGCACTCTTAAGCATTTTTAGGACTAATGCATTATTATTAATAATTTGATTTCCGTTAACATCGTCTTCAACATCTGTGGCATTAACACCATCGTTAGCAAATTCTCCAACTTGAAATACTTGTCCACCAACGGTATATTGAAAAGCTACTGCTAAAACTTCGTCATTTAGTAATCTTTGATTAAGTGATATATAACCTAATTGCGTGTTTAGTGAATATTCTGAGCCTTCTCTAAGTTTACGTGCACTTTCTAATTTACCATAATCAAATCCTTCATTTACAGTGGTAAGCACTCCAGACTCAACATTAGTAATAGTTCTTACGGCCTCAGTTAAAAGAGAACCAGCACCTCCAATGTTTTCTGGATCAAAATCGTTATTTTGGTTATCAGGAAATGAGCCAGTAGGTACATTAACAAAACCAGGTGGATCATCTGATGGATCATCATTAGCTCCTAAACCAATTCTATCGGATTCTCCTAAGTCTTGAAATGCTACAACATTCCTAACATTATCTGTTTGATTATTTCTATTGGTTACCCAAACTTCAATTCTAGTAATCTGTACATTATTGTCAATGTATGGATAACGCAACATCGATTGATCGTATGTATCTCTAAAATATTGCGCCAGGAAGAAGTGCCTATTTTCATCGTAATCTCTTCCAAAGAATTCAAACTCAGATAAGGTTCCACCACCTTGAGCAGTCACAGAACTAGATTGTGATTGTTGTTCTGAGAATACTGCAGTAACTCTTGTTTTGCCAAATTGTAATTCTGTTTTTACACCAAATAAGCTTTGGGCTCCTGTAATTAAAGAACTATTTAATGGCATGTTTACATTACCTACTTCTATCTTTCTTACAATATCATCTTCAGTTGGTGTATATTCTAACTTTATTAAATTCTGAAAATCAAAAGTTGATTCTGTATCGTAATTCGCTGTTACTTGTAGACGTGTTCCTACTTTACCTAAAAGACTTAAACTAATACGTTGATCAAAATCAAAGGTGAAATTTGTTCTGTTTTGAGGAGAGAAATTTGGATTATCTTGCTTTGAAAATAAGACACCAAAATCTACTTCTACAGAACCTTGAGGTATCACTTCGATAGTATTACCACCAAAAATAGTTTCAAACAATCCTGAGTTTACATAGAATTCTGGTAATAGATTTTTTTGTTCCTCTTCTGAACCATCTTTTTGCCCTGCTGCTGCATCAATTTTTTGTTTGTAATACAACTTCATCTGCTCTTGTAACAAAAGTTTTTGAAACTCTGCAGGTGTTAAGATGATAGGATAATTAATATTAAATTCACCTACTTTAGCTGTATAAATGTAACGATCTAAAACAGGATCATAAGTATACTTTGTAATGATACTGCTTGGGTTAGGCATATTAATATTACCTAATGCATACGTTGTTTTTGTACTATCCTGCTCTTGAGTATTCTGAGCGTTTAAGGTAAACCCAAAGCACAGAACTACAATAAAGATGTAATATTTAAGCGGTGATTGAAGTATAGTAAAGTTGGTCGTATTCAAAATGAATTATAGGTTTTTTAAAGCTTCTTTGATAATGGTTTCTACATTAACATCTGGATCATTTAATAGAATTTTATCTACAACTTTCTCGGATTGTTTTTTATTAAATCCAAGAACATCTAAAGCAGATAACGCTTCTTCTTTGCTAGTATTGCTTTGAGAAGTGGAAACTTCATCTATATCATAAACTTTAAGAATTTTGTCTTTAAGATCTAAAATAACACGTTGCGCTGTTTTTGCTCCAATTCCTTTTACAGATTGAATTAATGCTACATCATCTTTTGCTATGCCTTCTTTAACTTGTGCTGGTGTAAGTGAGGATAACATGGTTCGTGCTGTACTTGCACCAACACCATTAACAGAAATAAGTAACTTAAAGATTTCGCGTTCGGCTACAGAGGAAAATCCATACAATGTATGCGAGTCTTCTCTAACCTGCAAATAGGTGTATAGCTTGAGGCTTTCCTTATCTGGAATTTGAGAAAATGTATTAAGAGAGATATTTAGAAAATAGCCTACTCCATTACAATCTATGACAACATCAGTAGGATTTTTTTCTACTAATCTCCCTTGTATATGCGTAATCATTTAGCTGCTTTGGTTACAACTCTCAAATGTAATAAAATTATTTACACTACAAAGGACTTTAGTCTGCTGTTCTGGCTAAGATATCTTGGGCTTTTTTTTCCTTTTGTTGTGCATCTATAACAGAGATCGCGGCCATATTAACAATCTCATCAACACTAGCACCTAATTGAAGTATATGAACTGGTTTACGCATTCCCATAAGTATTGGACCTATAGAATCTGCTTGATTGAGTTCTTTCAATAATTTATAGGTAATGTTTGCAGCATCAAGATTAGGGAAAATAAGTGTATTAACCTTTCTACCTGCTAATTTAGAAAACGGAAATTTATCTTGAAGCATTTCACTGTTTAAAGCAAAATCGGTTTGTAATTCGCCATCAACAATCATATCTGGATAATAACGATGTAAATAAGCAACAGCATCGCTTACTTTTGAAGCATTATCATGCTTTGAGGAACCAAAATTAGAATATGATGTCATTGCAATTACTGGTTCCATTCCAAAAAGGGAAACTACTTTAGCAGTCATTTGAGCAATTTTCGCTAAATCTTTTGAAGTCGGATTAATATTAATTGACGTGTCACTTAAAAACATTGGGCCTCGTTGAGTCATCATAACATTTGTTGCAGCAGCTCTTGTTATGCCTTTAGCAAGACCGATAAGATCTAACATTGGTTTAAACACTGTAGGATAACTTCTTGAATAACCAGAAATTAAAGCATCAGCATCACCTTCATTAACCATCATTGCAGCAAAATAGTTGCGTTCTCTCATTAGTTTTTGGGCGGAATATAAGGTAACACCATCACGTTTTCCTCGGTTCCAATACACCTCAGCATATTTATTTTTTCGTTTTAATTCTTCATCAGATTTAGGATCTATAATTGGCACATCTGCATCAAACTCTATCTCTTCTTTAAGATCTTCAATGACTTCTTTTCTACCCAATAATATTGGAAAAGCAATACCTTCATCATACGTTATTTGAGCTGCCTTTAAAACATCTAATTGATCTGCTTCTGCAAAAACTACTCGTTTAGGGTTTAATTTTGCTCTATTATGTAGTAGGCGAACTATTTTATTATCAGAGCCTAATCGCTGCCTTAGACTTTCCTTATATTTTCCCCAGTCTTCAATAGGTTCTTTAGCAATTCCGCTATCCATAGCAGCTTTGGCAACTGCAGGAGGTATTTCGGCAATTAACCTTGGATCGAAAGGTTTTGGTATAATATAGTCCTTACCAAAAGTGAGTCGTGTTTCTCCGTAAGCAATATTTACTTGTTCAGGCACTGGCTCTTTGGCTAACTCTGCTAAGGCTTTAACTGCTGCCATTTTCATAGCTTCATTAATACCTGTAGCTCTAACATCTAGAGCACCTCTGAAAATAAATGGGAATCCTAAAACATTATTTACTTGGTTAGGATGATCACTACGACCTGTAGCCATAATTATATCATCTCTTGTTTTAATTGCTACATTATACTTTATCTCAGGATCAGGATTTGCCATAGCAAACACTATAGGATCTTTTGCCATGGATTTAAGCATTTCAGGACTGACAAGATCTGCCATTGAAAGACCAATAAATACATCAGCGTCTTTCATAGCTTCATCTAAGGTATCTAGCTTTCTATCTGTAGCAAACTCTGCTTTTTGTAATGTAAGGTTTTCTCTGTCTTTTCTGATAACACCTTTACTATCTAGCATAACAATATTATCAGACTTTGCTCCAAAACTTCTATATAAACGTGTACAAGAAATAGCAGCAGCACCTGCTCCACTCACTACAATCTTAACGTCTTCTATTTTCTTTTTGGTAAGTTCTAATGCATTTAATAGAGCAGCAGCAGAAATTATGGCTGTACCATGCTGATCATCATGCATCACAGGAATATCGAGCTCTTGCTTTAGTCGCTTTTCAATTTCAAAAGCTTCAGGTGCTTTAATATCTTCTAGGTTTATTCCACCAAAAGTTGGTGCAATATTTTTAACCGTTTTAATAAATTCATCAACATTCTCGGTATTAACCTCAATATCAAAGACATCAATATCTGCAAAGATCTTAAATAGTAGTCCTTTACCTTCCATGACTGGTTTTGAAGCTTCTGGCCCAATATTTCCCAAACCAAGAACTGCGGTTCCATTAGAGATAACTGCTACTAAATTTCCTTTAGCTGTATATCTATAAACATTATTCTTATCTTTTTCTATTTCTAAACAAGGTTCAGCTACACCTGGAGAGTAAGCTAAAGATAAATCTCTTTGTGTGGCATATTTTTTTGTTGGTACAACTTTTATTTTGCCTGGAGTAGGTTTGGCATGATATACTAAAGCTTCTCTACGTTTTGTTTGCTTACTCATACTATTACTAGTTGTTTTAACTCACAAAGGTAATAGTTTAGCTCAAGAGAATAAAGAAAAAGAACTAGCTCTATTTAATGAAGTTAATATTTCGTGTTAATCCTGAAAACTTAGTGCGCTTTACCGCAGACTTTTTAAATACTTTTCTAAAGGTGTCTTCTGTTATTTCTTCCCAATCTTTTTTTGTCATGGATAATAAATCTGGATGCGGATTAAACAACGGTTCGTTATGAGACTTGCTAAATTTATTCCATGGACACACATCTTGGCAAACGTCACAACCAAACATCCAATCATCAAACTGCCCTTTAAATTCTGTTGGGATATTTTCTTTCAGTTCTATAGTAAAATAAGAGATACATTTGCTTCCATCAACCACATAAGGCTCAGTGATCGCTTCTGTTGGGCAAGCATCTATACATGCTGTACAAGTTCCGCAGTGATCTGTAACTGCATGATCATAGTCTAACTCTAGATCAATAATTAATTCGGCTATAAAATAGAATGAACCTACTTGTTGGGTGAGTAAATTGCTATGCTTACCAATCCAACCTAAACCAGATTTTGCAGCCCAAGCTTTGTCTAAAACCGGAGCCGAATCGACAAAAGCACGACCATGAACTTCACCAATTTCATCTTGAATACACTCTAGTAACTGCTTAAGCTTATCTTTAATGACGAAATGATAATCTGTACCGTAAGCATATTTAGATAACTTATACGATTCTTGATTCTGCAATTCTGAAGGATAATAATTAAGTAATAACGACACCACAGATTTTGAGTCTTGCACAAGCTTCGTTGGATCTAGACGCTTATCAAAGTGGTTTTCCATGTAGCTCATTTCACCGTGCATATTATTATTTAACCACTTTTCTAAACGAGGTGCTTCTTCTTCTAAAAATTCTGCTTTAGAAATACCACAAGACAAAAAACCGAGGCGTTTGGCTTCGGTTTTTATTAGTTGTGTATATCTTGACTTTAAGTTCACTATTAAATTAATTGCATCACCTACTTACTCTATTTTTGTATATGTAGCATTACCACTAATGTTCCAAGTCCAAAATAAATCTCCCTCATTAAATTTATTAACTTGGCAATATGTACCCTCTACCTCAAAGTAATTTTCTTTATACCAAAGGAGTTCATATTTACCATCACTATCAACCAAATAATAGACATCGTCCTCTTTAATAACACTAATCATGTCTTTAAAATAATCTCCTACTTTATCCTTTAACTTATACTCTCCTAAAATAGCATTATAAACTTCGTTATCAAATCGTTCTTTTTTCACCAATTCAGGAATTGAATCATTACTACTAATTGCTTCATATATTTCATGATACATATTAAAGGCTCTTTGCTTATAAAATTGACTTATTCCAAAGATATTTTGTCTATCATTACAGTATTTAATGACTTGACCTTTGTAATGTGGATCTTCCAAAAAATAATCTATAGCTTCATCTGATATAATACCTTTTACAGATTTTTGATACCATTCCAATTCGTAAGTATGGTCAATATTCTTATATACTGTTTCTCTTATTCGTGTATTATAAACATCAATTGTTGTTTTAAGTCTTACATATAGATGCTTTAAATCTTTTAATAGTGGTTTATACTTTTCAGGAACATTATCAATGTTCGATATTAAATTATCGTAGCCATTGGTTTGAATTACAAAGTCTACATATAAATTTCCTAATCTTCTTGCGTTTTTTAATCTATAATCTTCTCTGGTAAATTTGTTATTAAGTATTAAATCTTGGATGGAATCATCAAGTATATGACGATCAAATATTCGATTCGCTCTTTGTGTATCTTCAACTAGATCATCTTGAATTTCTTTAAATATCTTAACAAATTTAGCCTTATTAATCCGTTCTTCATTTTTGTTGTTAATGTTTAAAGCGAGAAGAATACCGATAACCACAAGTACAATTTCTCCAAAAGCGTACACCAAATACTTACCCAATTTATTTTGGGTAATTAGAGACTCTCTGATTTTTCTAAAAAACTTAATCATAGTTTAGAATAGACCGCCTTGAGTTCCGTCTTTTATTTTTCCTAAATGTTTATAGGCTTGTTCTGTGACTTCGCGACCACGAGGTGTTCGCATTATAAAGCCTTGTTGGATTAAAAAAGGCTCATAGACTTCTTCTATCGTTTCAGAACTCTCACTAACAGCAGTTGCTAATGTAGTAATACCAACAGGACCACCTTTGAACTTATCAATGATGGTTTCTAGGATTTTATTATCCATTTCATCCAAACCATGAGCATCTACATTTAATGCCTCTAAAGCAAATTTGGCTATCTTAATGTCTATACTTCCGTTTCCCTTAATCTGAGCAAAATCCCTAACGCGTCTCAATAGCGCATTTGCAATACGAGGTGTTCCTCGACTTCGTCCAGCAATCTCTATAGCTGCTTCCATAGTAATAGGGACATTTAAAATTGAGGAGCTTCGCTGTACAATCGTAGTTAGCAGTTCTGTATTATAATATTGTAAGCGACTACTGATACCAAAACGAGCACGCATAGGAGACGTAAGTAATCCAGATCTTGTTGTTGCTCCTACTAAGGTAAACGGATTGAGATTGATTTGAACGGTTCTGGCATTTGGACCAGTTTCAATCATTATATCGATTTTATAATCCTCCATGGCAGAATATAAATACTCTTCCACAATTGGACTTAGACGATGTATCTCGTCTATAAACAAGACATCACGTTCTTCTAGGTTTGTGAGTAGTCCTGCTAGGTCTCCTGGTTTGTCTAACACAGGTCCTGATGTTACTTTAATACCTACATCTAGTTCATTAGCTAAGATATGTGCTAAGGTGGTTTTTCCTAAACCAGGTGGTCCATGAAATAAAGTATGATCTAAAGCTTCATCTCTACCATTTGCAGCTTGTACAAATATCTGTAGGTTTTCTAATACTTGATCCTGACCTGTAAAATCATCAAAGGTCAATGGTCTTAATTTTTTTTCTACATCAAGCTCTTCTGAAGAGAAGTTATCGTTTGTTGGATCAAGGTTTTCATTCATGCTAAACAAATATAAAGAAAAAGCCTTTCAGAATTCTGAAAGGCTTTAATATTATCTTTATTAAGAATCTTAATGTTGTAATTCTTCTTCTCCGTCCTTCATAGGAACATTTTGTGGCACAAAATCGTCATCATGTCCTGGCTTACTATAATCGTAAGCCCAACGATGAACGTGTGGAATTTCGCCTTCCCAATTGCCATGAAAATGTTTAATTGGAGCTGTCCACTCTAAAGTATTTGAACGCCATGGATTTTGTACTGTTCTCTTTCCATAGAAAATACTATGAATAAAATTGTATAAGAATACAAGTTGTACAGCACCTGCGATTAATGCAAATATTGTAATAATAACATTAGCATCAGCTGTATCATCAAACAATGGGAAGTTTGAGTTTGTATAGTAACGTCTTGGTAAACCAGCCATTCCTATAAAATGCATTGGGAAGAATACACCATAAGCACATATGGCAGTAATCCAAAAATGAATGTATCCTAGATTCTTGTTCATCATTCGCCCAAACATTTTTGGGAACCAATGATAAACTCCTGCGAACATCCCGTATAATGCTGAAATACCCATTACTAAGTGAAAGTGAGCAACAACAAAATAAGTATCGTGGACATTGATATCTAAGGCACTATCTCCTAAAATAATACCTGTTAAACCACCTGTAATAAAGGTAGAAACTAAACCAATTGAAAACAGCATTGCTGGATTGAGTTGGAGATTACCTTTCCATAGTGTAGTTATATAGTTAAACGCTTTCACAGCTGATGGAATAGCTATGAGTAGAGTTGTAAATGTAAACACAGACCCTAAGAATGGATTCATACCTGAGATAAACATATGGTGTCCCCAAACTATGGTTGATAAAAACGCAATAGCTAATATAGACATAACCATAGCTCTATATCCAAAAATTGGTTTACGTGAATTCGTTGCAATAATTTCTGAAGTAATACCTAGAGCAGGAAGTAATACAATATATACTTCTGGATGACCTAAGAACCAAAATAAATGTTCAAACAAAACTGGTGATCCACCTTGGTAATGCAATACTTCACCTTGAATAAAAATATCTGACAAGAAGAATGATGTTCCAAAACTTCTATCCATGATTAACAATAATGCAGCAGATAGTAATACTGGAAAAGAAATAACACCAATAACAGCTGTTACAAAAAATGCCCAAATTGTTAAAGGAAGCCTGGTCATAGACATTCCTTTTGTTCTAAGGTTAATTACTGTTACTATATAATTTAGTGAGCCTAATAATGATGATGCAATAAATATCGCCATAGACACTAACCACAATGTCATACCTGCTCCTGAGCCACCTTGTGCCATAGGCAATGCAGATAAAGGTGGATAAATGGTCCATCCTGCAGCTGCTGGTCCAAATTCAACAAAAAATGACGATACCATGATAACACATGATAAAAAGAATAACCAATACGATACCATATTTAGGAATCCTGAAGCCATATCTCTTGCTCCAATCTGTAATGGTATTAATAAATTACTAAATGTACCACTCAATCCTGCTGTTAGTACAAAGAACACCATTATAGTTCCATGAATAGTTACTAATGCTAAATAAATGTCTGCATCCATAACACCTTCTGGCGCCCACTTTCCAAGTAGTGCTTCAAACAAAACATTTGGCTGTTCTGGCCAAGCTATTTGCATACGCATCAATAAAGACATGAGAATACCAATGATACCCATAATAATTACTCCAGTAATAAGATACTGCTTGGCAATCATTTTATGGTCTTGACTAAATATATATTTAGTTACAAACGTTTCTTTATGATGGTGATGTTCTTCCTCGTGAGCGTGTGTATCTACATGTGCTGCCATAGTCTTGTAATACCTTTAATACTTTTATTTAACTAAAGAGTTAGCGAATGTCTTTTGCTCTTTGATCCAAGCATTGTACTCTTCTTCTGTTTCTACTATAATTTTCATCTGCATATTGTAATGCGATTTTCCGCAAATCTTATTACAAAGCAATAAATAATCGAACTCGTATCGTAATTCTTGTCCTTCTGGGATTTGATCTTTTTTAGCTAAACGAATTGTATTAATGTTAGCTACTTTATCAATCATATCTGGGTTTTCACGCATTTGAGCTGTTGTTACAGTTGGTGTAAATCCGAATTGTGTAATCATACCAGGAACACAGTTCATTTGTGCTCTAAAATGCGGCATGTAAGCTGAATGTAATACATCTTGCGAGCGCATTTTAAATAACACAGGCCTGTTTACTGGTAAATGTAATTCTGTTGTGATAATATCATCTTGAGCATTAGGATCTGACTCATCTAAACCAAGAATATTTGCATTATCTAAATTAATTAGCCTAACATTGGCTTGACCTAATACATTATCATCACCTCCATATCGTGCTTTCCAGTTAAATTGTTGTGCATAAAGCTCTACGATTAATGGATCGTCATCTTCATTTACATTCATTATACTAGACCATGTGAATAATCCGTAAATAATTAAACCAGCTAAAACAATAACAGGTATGATAGTCCAAATAGCTTCTAAGGTATTGTTGTCTGCATAAAACAAAGCTTTACGTCCTTTTTCACCTTTATATTTATAGGCGAAATAGTGTAGTAAAAACTGTGTCACAGTCTGAACAATAAAAATAATTATCATAGAGATAATCATTAAATTATCTAATTGTGGTCCATGTGCAGAAGCAGAATTAGACATTAATGGTAAATCTCCTAGTGTAGCCATACTCCATATGGTTATAGCATAAATGAAGATTAAGAATCCCATCATTAGATAACCATTAATCCTATTATCTTTATCGTTGGCTACTTGAGTATTTGAAGTTCCGACTTGAGCTAAATCGAATATTTTAACCATTTGCCATATGGCAACTGCTACAAAAAATACTATTAAAAGTGTTAATAAAACAGTCATTATTCTATGCGTTATATAATGTTATTAATAGTGGAAATGTTCACTTTCTTTTACAAATGGGTTTCCTTTAGCAAGCAAAGGTGCTTTAGATAAAGACCAGAAGACTATGAATAAGAACAATCCAGCAAATAATAATATAGATCCAATTTCTGGGATTCCAATAAACCATCTATCACCAACTGTTGCTGGCATAATCATATTAAATACATCTAAATAGTGACCACATAATACCACAATACCTGCCATAACTACAAACCATGGAATACGTTTGTAATCACTATTCATTAATATTAATAATGGGAATATAAAATTCATTACTACCATACCTAAGAAAGGTAATTGGTAATCTTGGAATCTTGTAACAAAATAGGTAACTTCTTCAGGAATGTTGGAATACCAAATTAACATAAACTGAGAGAACCAAAGGTAGGTCCAGAAAATACTAATACCGAACATAAATTTAGCTAAATCGTGTAAATGGCTATCATTAACAAATTCTAAATAACCTTTAGATTTAAGGTAAATAGACATTAATGCTATCACAGTAATTCCGCTTACAAACATACTAGCAAATACATACCATCCAAACAACGTTGAGAACCAGTGAGGATCTACACTCATAATCCAGTCCCATGACATCATAGATTCTGTATAGATATAGAATACTAAGAATGCTGCTGAAATACGAAATGATTTTTTGAAATTTCTGTTATCGTCAGCATCATCTTGAGCAATAGAAAATTTACGAGCAAAGAATCTATATAGACTCCAGCCTGCAATAAAAATTAATCCTCTAATTAAGAACCCTGTTTTATTTAAAAATGCAGATTTATCTGCAATAATTTTATCGTAGTTTTCATGACCTTCTTGTGTAACACCTTCTTTTAACCATACAAATAAGTGTGAGTCTGCGATAAAGGCAATTCCTAAAACAATGATAGCTCCAGGTAATACATAAGCCGTAATAGCTTCCATAACTCTAAATAATACTGGAGACCACCCTGCTTGTGCTGCAAACTGTATTGCATAAAAAGCAAGCACTCCTAGAGATATCATAAAGAAAAAGAATGCTGCAACGTATAGTGCTGCATATGGTCTGTTATGAATTTGATGTAATACATGTTCTGCATGCTCATCTCCATGATGTTCTGAAGCTTCTCCATGAGATGCATCATCATGATGTGCTCCTGCTTCGCTATGTGATTCTCCGTGAGCTTCTTCAGAGTGATCTGCTCCATGAGCATCACCATGACCATGAGCAGCCTCTTCCGCTAACATAGTTTTTACATCCTCTAAAGACTTGTGCGAGGTCATAAAACCATATCCAACACCAACTAGTCCTATTATGACTAAGGCTATTGAAACTATCTTTAACTTCGATGAAAATGTGTACATATCGTTATATAATCTTATCTAAATCTTATTTTTCTAAATCTGCTTTTAACTGCATCACATAACTAGTGACTTGCCAACGCTCTTCTTCGTTTAATTGATTAGCGTATGATCCCATAGTATTTTTACCATAATAAATAACATGGTAAACACTACCTTCAGTGATTGCTCTTCCTGCATCATCATAGCTAGGAACACCTAGTATTTTTTCTCGCTGTACAAGTTTGCCTTGTCCATTACCTTTAATACCATGACAAATTCCACAATAAATATCGTAAAGCTCTTTACCTCTTGCAGCATCTACTTGAGTTGAGTCTAATGGATTTGTTAAACTAGCTTTTGCTAAATCATAACCTTCATTAGTATTATCAATTTCGTATGGCATATAATCACCTCTAGGTATTGTACCATCTGCAGGAAGCTGTGCCTCAACTCCATTAGCAAATGCGTTAGATTCCTGATAGGCTTCATAACTAATAGGTTCGTACATGTTTGGCATATATTGGTAGTTAGGTCTTGCGTTTTTATTACAAGACATTAAGCCTACAAACATTACTAATACTATGATATATTTTAATGCTCTTTTCATATTAATGTGCATCTTCGTCTTTATCAACAATATTTATTTCTACAGCTCCTGTTTCTTGTAATAAAGATGTTAATTCAGATTCGTTACCATGAATTGCAATCTCCATTAAAAAATGGTCGTCTGTTGTCCTTGGGTCTGGGTTTTCTGCCTTTTTAAATGGCCACATTCTACTTCTAAGATAAAATGTAATAACCATTAAATGCGCTGCGAAAAACACAGTAAGTTCAAACATAATTGGCACAAAAGCTGGCATATTTTGTATGTAACTAAAGCTTGGTTTACCACCAATATCTTGTGGCCAATCTTTTATCATAATAAAATTCATCATGACTATAGCAACAGTTAAACCAACACACCCATACATAAAAGATGTAATAGCAATACGTGTTGGAGCCAATCCCATAACCTTGTCTAATCCATGAACAGGAAATGGTGTGTATATTTCTTCTATGTGATGTTTCTCTGCTTTAACTTTTTTAACAGCTGACATTAAAATGTCATCATCATTATATATAGCGTGAATTACTTTTGATGCTTCCATTGTTCTACGCTTAGTTTATTAATTTTTTAGCCTGACCTGCCCAATCATCGCGTTCAGCGCGTCCTGGGAAAGATTCAGTTATAGAGTCTAATAGATCATATTCATTTTTGGTCATACGAGCTACTTGTTCGTATTTATAAATTCCTATAGAATTAAGAACTTCTTCCATTTTAGGACCAACACCACTAATTTTTTTCAAATCATCTGCTGTATCAGTATTGGCATCGAACGTTCCTATGGTACCTAACAGATTTTTAACCTTGGATGAATTATCTGAGCTAGCAGTAGATTTAGCAGCACTAGATGTTCTTGCATCAGAACCTGTTCCTACTAATGAGTCTCCTGCTTCTCTTATTCGCTTATAACGTTCACCTGATGATTTTAAAATAGTTTTAACTTCTGCCTGAGCAATTACAGGGAATGTTCTTGAGTATAACAAGAATAATACAAAGAAGAATCCTATTGTTCCTATAAAGATGCCTATATCAACAAACGTTGGTGAAAACATGGTCCATGACGATGGTAAATAATCTCTGTGTAATGATGTTACAATAATTACAAAACGTTCAAACCACATACCAACATTTACAACTATGGAGATAAAGAAAGAGAACATAATACTAGTACGTAATTTCTTAAACCACATAAACTGAGGTGATAATACGTTACAGCTCATCATTAGTAAATATGACCACCAGTAAGGACCTGTAGCTCTATTTAAGAATGCGTATTGTTCGTATTCAACACCAGAGTACCATGCAATGAATAGCTCGGTAATATAAGCCACTCCAACAATAGAACCCGTTATCATAATAACGATATTCATTAACTCTATATGCTGTACAGTAATATAATCTTCTAAACTACATACTTTTCTCATAATTATGAGAAGTGTATTTACCATTGCAAATCCTGAGAAAATAGCTCCTGCAACAAAATAAGGTGGGAATATAGTAGTATGCCAACCTGGTATTACAGACGTTGCAAAATCAAATGATACTATAGTATGAACTGAAAGTACTAATGGTGTTGCTAAACCAGCAAGTACCAATGATACTTCTTCAAAACGCTGCCAATCTTTTGCTCTACCAGACCAACCAAAACTTAATAACGAATAAATTTTCTTTTGGAAAGGTCTAACAGCTCTATCTCTAATCATAGCGAAATCTGGTAATAAACCTGTCCACCAGAAAACTAAGGAAACTGATAAATAGGTAGAAATCGCAAATACATCCCAAAGTAGTGGTGAATTAAAGTTTACCCATAACGAACCAAATTGATTAGGAATAGGTAATACCCAATATGCTAACCATGGACGACCCATATGGATAATTGGAAATAAACCAGCCTGTACTACTGAAAATATAGTCATCGCTTCTGCAGAACGGTTAATTGCCATTCTCCATTTTTGGCGAAAGAGTAAGAGTACAGCAGAAATTAATGTTCCTGCATGACCAATACCAACCCACCAAACAAAGTTAGTAATATCCCAAGCCCAGTTTACTGTTTTATTAAGACCCCAAACTCCAATACCTGTTGAAATTGTATAGATAATACATCCTATTCCCCATAAAAAGGCAGTTAATGCAATACCAAATACAATCCACCAAGCTCTATTGGCTTTACCTTCAACTGGTCTAGCTACATCTACAGTAACATCGTGATACGATTTTTCTCCAGTAACTAAAGGTCTTCTAATAGGTGCTTCGTAATGAGACGCCATAATTTTTTATAATTATTTCTTTATTAGTTTATTAAGCTTCCGTTGTATTTCTCACTTTAGTATGGTAGAACACATTAGGTTTAGTTCCAACACTTTCTAACAAGTGATACATACGATCGTCTTCTTTTAATTCTGCAACTTTACTTGTCTTGTCATTTATATCTCCAAACACTATTGATCCACTACTACATGCTGCAGAACAAGCGGTTTGTAATTCGCCATCTTTAATTTCTCTTCCATCACGCTTTGCATCAAGTATTGTTTTCTGTGTCATTTGAATACACATAGAACATTTTTCCATAACACCACGAGAACGAACAGTAACATCTGGATTTAAGACCATACGTCCAAGATCGTCATTCATAGCATAATTGAAATCGAATTCTTCGTTTCCATTATAAAGGAACCAGTTAAAACGACGCACTTTATAAGGACAGTTATTAGCACAGTAACGTGTACCAACGCATCTGTTGTATGCCATATGATTTTGACCTTGGCGTCCATGAGCTGTTGCAGCTACAGGACAAACTGTTTCGCAAGGTGCATGATTACAATGCTGACACATTACTGGTTGAAAAGCTACTTGTGGATTATCCGCTGGATTCTCCATTTCTCGTAGTGCTTGTTTTTCTCCTGTAAACCATCCTTCAGCGTTATCTTTTTTCACTTCATCACCTTCAAAGGTGTCTTCTGATGAGTAATAACGATCTATACGAAGCCAGTGCATATCTCTGCTACGACGCATTTCAGTTTTACCAACCACAGGAACATTATTTTCTGCATGGCATGCGATAACACATGCACCACATCCTGTACAAGAATTTAAATCAATGGATAGGTTAAAATGATGTCCTATTGAACGATCAAAAGAATCCCACAAGTCAACTTCTGGAGACGTTACTGGTGTTTCTTCATGATTTAATGATACAACTGGTACAGCATTCCAATGCTCTTTATCTTCAGTATTAAAAATCTCTAAAGTTGTCTCCTTTATGATATCTCCACGACCCATTAAGGTATTGTGCAACTGCACACAAGCAAACTCATGTTCACCAGTAGCTTTAGAAATTTTGACGTTTTGAGCAGTGTTAAAGTTCTGGTATAAAGGATAAGCATTTACACCAGTCATCATCTCTTTTTTAACACCAGCTGTTCTTCCATATCCTAAGGATAATCCAATTGAGCCTTTAGCCTGTCCTGGTTGTATAATAACTGGTACGTTTTTAACAGTTACTCCATTAACTGTAACATCAGCTTTACTCCCATTAAGACCACCATTAGCAACATTCCAATTTTTTAACTCCATACGTTCTGCGTCTGCTCTAGACACAGTTACGTAATTATCCCAAGATGTTCTTGTTATTGGGTCAGGGAATTCTTGTAGCCAAGGGTTATTAGCTTGTTGACCGTCTCCCATTCCTGTTTTAGTATAAAGGACTAACTCCATACCTTCAGAGCCTGAAACAGAGCTAGCTAGTGCTTGTGCAGCATTACTCTGAGGTGTATCAACCAAATCTTCATCAGTTGAAGATACCTCTAGATCAACAGAATTTGATGATGCTCCTACAAATACACCATCTTGTAGTGCTTTATTAAATGAGCTTCCATTTAATATATTAGATGTCCAATAGTCTTTTATATAATCTCTAAGTGAACTAGAATTATCTGTCCACATTAATAAGGCGTCTTGAAATTGTTTAGTATCAAACAAAGGTCTAATTGTTGGTTGCATTAAGCCATAATGACCTGAAGCAAACTCAACATCTCCCCAAGATTCTAAATAATGAGGTGCTGCTGCTATGTATTGCACATGTGGAGCAGTCTCATCTGCTTTCATAGTGAAAGCGATTTTTAAATCAACATTTTTTAATCCTTCATTAAACTCTGTAGCATTCGGTAAGCTGTATGATGGATTTACACCACACATAATGACTGCACCAACATTTCCTGAATTCATATCAGAAACAACTTGAGCAACTGCTTTGTTATTTCCTTGTTTTATTTTAACTGTAGTTTTATAATCAAATGCCTTACTATTTAAGTGTTCATTGATGTCTAATACAACGGTTTGTGCATTTACGTCTTGTATACCAGAAACAACGACACCATTACTACCAGCTTTAGTTAATTGTGAAGCCGCTTTACGTACAGCATCATCTATGTTCTGAGGTAAATTTCCAGAAACATTTCGTCCTGTAACATAACTGTAAAGCTTTGCTAAAACTAATTTTTGCATTGCTGGCTTAACAGGAACTCTCTTATCTGCATTTGCTCCAGATAAAGACATATTAGCTTCAAACTGAATATGACGCGACATTTTCCCGTTTTCAGGAACGCGACCTTGTGCATAAGCAGCATCGTATCCACCACCTTGCCAATCACCTAAGAAATCTGCACCAACAGATACTATGGTTGCAGCTTTTGAAAAATCATAACTAGCAAATCCTCGACTACCATACTTAGCTTCATAAGCATCTAAAGCAGCACTTTCTGAAACTGCATCATACTGTACATGTTTTACATTGCCATATTTTGCAGTAAATTCTGCAACCAAATTAGCCGTAGAAGGACTTGCAAAGGTTTGTGTTAACAATACTATAGACTTACCTGAGTCTTTAATTTTATTAAGTGCTTGAGTCGTTTCTGCATTAAATTCTCCCCAAGTTATATCAACACCATCTTTTTGAGGTGCCTTAACACGTTTACTATCGTATAATCCTAAAACAGAAGCATTAACTCTGGCATTAGCACTTCCATGAGTCTTTGCCAAGTTATTATTTTCAATTTTAATTGGGCGACCTTCTCTCGTTTTTACAAGAACACTTGCAAAATCATTCCCATTAGCTATGGTAGTTGCATAATAATTAGCAACACCAGGAACAATTTCCTTAGGTTGTATTACATAAGGAATAGATTTTATAACTGGACCTTCGCAAGCCGCTAAAGAGGCAGCAGCAGTACTAAATCCTATATATTTTAAGAAATCTCTACGCGACGTTGATGAAGCCTCTAAGGTTTCTTTATCACCTAAGAATTCATCGACAGGAATCTGCTCAGCAAATTCGTTTTGTCTTAGCGTCTCAACAATAGAACTATCGTTTAGCTCTTCAACACTTTTCCAGTATTTCTTGTTTGATGACATAGTATATAATTGAAATTTACTTCTTATTTATTAATAGTGACATTTACCACATTCTAAACCTCCCATTTGAGCTGCTGTGAATTGGTCTTTTCCATATTTCTTTTTAAGCTCTTCATGGATTTTAGTGTAATAACCGTTATCCTTTACCTTAACATTGGTTTCCCTGTGACAATTAATACACCATCCCATTGTTAAAGGTGATTCTTGATACATAATCTCCATTTCTTCAACAGGACCATGACAGGTCTGACATTCAATTCCACCAACAACAACATGCTGCGAGTGATTAAAATAAGCAAAGTCTGGAAGGTTATGTATTCTAATCCATTTTACTGGATTTGTCTCACCTGTATATTTTTGCTCAGCAGCATCCCAACCAACTGCAGCATATAATTTTTGAATCTCAGCATCATAATCTACACCATACTCATTTTTACCCTCAGCAAGTGTTTCTGCAGCTACATTACTAATAGACTTATGACAGTTCATACATATGTTTAATGAAGGGATACCTGAATGTTTACTCACTCTTGCAGAGGAATGACAATATTTACAATCAATACCATTGTCACCAGCATGTATTCTATGAGAATAATGGATAGGCTGTACAGGCTCGTAACCTTGATTAACACCTACTTGCATCATCCAACCATAAGCAAAATAACCACTAGCTAATAAAAAGAATATTGCAGTTACTAATAATAAAAACTGGTTTTTAAGAAACGATTGCCAAAGTGAAGGACCTTGCTGTGTGGCAACCTCAACACCTTTAGCTTCAGCAAAACGGTTTAACGTTCGCTTAACTAAAACTAAAGCCATAGCTAATAACCCAAATAACAGTGCTAGTGCACCTAATATAATTTTGTTAGAAGTCGTTGACCCACTACCTGACTCTCCTTCTGTTGGTGGTTTGTAACCAGGACATCCTGGCTGAGGATTAGCAATACAAGGATCAATTTCTTGAGCCGTATATGCCAAAATATCACTTATATCCTGATCTTCTAACTGCGGGAAAGCCGTCATAGCAGTTTGATTATACTCTGCGTATATCTTAACCGCGTAGGCATCACCTGCTTTTATGAGTGAGGCACTATTTCTGATCCAAGCATTTAACCATTCACGATCTAAACCTTCTTCTTCTAAAAGTCTTGTTTCTACATTACGCAGAGCAGGACCAGTCATTTTACTATCTAGCTTATGACAAGAAGCACAATTGGTATTGAATAACGTTTTTCCTTTCGCTGGATCACCTTCTTGTGCATAAATTGAAGTAAAAAAAGTAAATAGGAAAATAAAATTTAAGCTGAAGAACTTTAAGGCTAAATTACGGTGTATCACCTGTTTCATCTGTTGACTTCTATTTTATATTATTGTGAAATGAAATCCTAAAACCAGAGTAGGCTATAAAACTTCATTTAGTTAGTTAAATCAATCTCTAAATTTCGGCACGATTATTTCATTTATTATGAGCAAAAAGCTTTTCCAAAATCTCTTGCAAAAGTAAGATATAAAGTCCATTTTGAAAATGTTAGATAACTGTTAATTCTTAATTTATAAAGATTCTAAATAATAAAAACACAGGTAGTTTAGTTATAATATTTTAAGTTTGTATTAAATACAATTTACAATGCAAAAAACATCTATAAAATTATTCATAATCAGCATATTAATGTTATGCTTTTTTAAAGGCAATGCGCAAAGTGCAACTGTAACCATAGATCAAGACAGTGATATTTCTAAGCTCTTAGAATATAAGAAAGATTTAAAAACGGCGTACACCTATAAAATACAAGTCTACCAAGGAAACAGAACTAATGCTGAACGTGTAAAAAGTGAATTCCTAAACGCTTATGGTGAATGGTCTGTAAGTATGGAGTGGAATACTCCTAATTATAAAATTTGGGTAGGGAATTTTAGAAGTCGTTTGGAGGCTGATAGAGCCTTACAAAAAATAAAACGTAAATATGCCAATGCATTTATCTTTAAACCCAAAAAAGATAAAAAGAAGTAACAAAAAAAGCGATGAAGATATCATCGCTTTTTTTGTGTTGTAATGTTATTTATTTTAATGTCTTTTTAACTTCTACTTCTTGGAAGGCTTCTATAACATCACCTTCTTTAATATCATTGTAGTTTTTAATTTGCATACCGCAATCATAACCTTTAGATACTTCTTTAACATCGTCTTTAAAACGTTTAAGCGATGCTAATTCTCCTGTATAAACTACAACACCTTCTCTAATAAGTCTAACACCTGAGTTTCTGAATATTTTTCCGTTAGTTACCATACAACCTGCAATACTACCAATTTTAGAGACTTTAAATATTTCTCTAATTTCTGCTGTACCAGTAATCTCTTCTTTGAGCTCTGGAGACAACATACCTTCCATGGCATCTTTAAGATCATTAATAGCATCGTAGATGATAGAATATGTTCTAATATCGATTTCTTCTTTATCAGCAATTTGTCTTGCATTACCCATTGGTCTTACATTAAACCCTATGATAATAGCATCTGAAGCAGTAGCAAGTAAAACATCACTTTCCGTTATTGCTCCAACACCTTTGTGTATAATATTAACCTGTATTTCCTCAGTAGATAATTTCTGGAATGAATCCGTTAAAGCTTCTACAGAACCATCCACATCACCTTTAAGTATGATATTTAATTCTTGGAAATCTCCTAAAGCAATACGACGTCCTATTTCATCTAGCGTTATGTGACGTTGTGTTCTAACAGATTGTTCTCGTTGTAATTGAGTACGTTTAGCCGCAATAGTTTTAGCTTCTCGCTCATCTGTGAAAACATTAAACTTATCACCTGCTTGTGGTGCTCCATCTAAACCAAGTATTGATACTGGAGTTGAAGGTCCAGCTTCAGCAACATCATTACCACGCTCATCGTGCATGGCTTTTACCTTACCACTATTTTTACCTGCCAATACATAGTCTCCAATTTTTAATGTTCCGGCTTGTACCAAAATAGTAGACACATAACCACGACCTTTATCTAAAAATGCTTCTACTACTGTTCCTTGTGCTGGTTTTGTAGGATTAGCTTTAAGCTCTAATAACTCTGCCTCTAGCAATACTTTTTCTAATAACTCTTTTACTCCAGTTCCCATTTTAGCAGAAATATCATGCGACTGAATTTTTCCGCCCCAATCCTCAACTAAAAGATTCATTTGTGCTAATCCTTCTTTTATTTTTTCTGGATTTGCATCTGGTTTATCAATTTTATTAATTGCAAATATGATAGGTACACCTGCTGCTTGCGCATGTGAGATTGCTTCTTTAGTTTGAGGCATAATATCATCATCTGCTGCGGCTACAATAATAGCTATATCTGTGACTTGAGCACCACGAGCACGCATTGCTGTAAAGGCTTCGTGACCTGGTGTATCTAAAAACGCAATTTCTTGACCGTTTTCTAATTCTACACCATAAGCTCCAATATGCTGAGTAATACCTCCTGACTCGCCAGCGATAACATTTTCCTTACGTATGTAATCTAACAACGATGTTTTACCATGATCAACGTGACCCATTACTGTAACAATTGGAGCACGTGGTTTTAGATCTTCTGCCTTATCTTCAACTTCTTCAAAAGATTCTTCAATATCTGCTGTTACAAATTCTACTTCGTATCCAAATTCTTCAGCTACAATAGATAATGTTTCAGCATCTAAGCGTTGATTCATCGTCACCATCATACCTAGAGACATACATGCAGAAATAATCTGAGTTACAGAAACATCCATCATAGTTGCCACTTCACTTGCGGTAACAAATTCTGTGACTTTAAGCACTTTGCTTTCCGCTTCTTGAGCTTGCAGTTCTTTTTCAGATTGCTCTCTATGTTGTTCTCTTTTTTCTCGTCTGTATTTAGCACCTTTTCCTTTATTAGATTTACCTTGAAGTTTTTCTAAGGTCTCTCTAACTTGTTTTTGCACTTCTTCTTCACTAGGCTCTTCTTTAACTACATTTGAGCGTTTGCCTTGGTTTCTTCCTTTATAATTTCCTCGCCCTCTATTATCGTTAGATTGACCAGGTCTATTATTACCTCCTTGAGCAGGTCCTTTACTAATTCTACGTCTTTTCTTTTTATTAGCCGCAGTAGTATCTGTTGATTTCTTTTCTTCTTTTTTCTTTGGCTTATTAAATTTAGAAAGGTCTATTTTTTTACCTGTGGTTTTTGGTCCGGAAAGTTTTTGATATTGAGTTTTTACTTTCTCATCAGCAACTTCTTTAGCGTCAGGCTCTTTAGTATCAGATACTTTTTCAACCTTAACTTCTTCAGGTTTTTTATTGACTTCTTCTTTCTTATCTGCCTTTTTTGGTTCTTCCTTTTTCTTTGCTTTTGGTTCCTCTTTTTTAGGGATTTCTGCCTTAGGCTCTTCTTTTACTGGCTTAGGTTCTTCTTTCTTTTTGTTAAGGTCTATAGTACCTACTTGTTTAGGTCCACTTAGAGATGCCTTAGCTTTTACAACCTCTTCTTCTTGAGCAGCAATAACTTCTTCTTCGCGTTGTTTCTCTTCCAATTCACGCTCTCTTTTAAGACGTAATTCCTCCTTTTCTTTTAGTTTTGCTTCGCTTACTTCTTGCGATTTCATTTTCTTGCTCGCATCAGTCTGAAACTCATCTGAAAGGATGTCATAAACCTCTTGAGAAATTTTAGTATTAGGACTTTTATCAATAGAGACGCTCTTGGACTCAAGGAAGTCCACAGCACGATCAATAGAGATATTGAGTTCTCGTAATACTTTATTTAATCTAATTGTTTGAGCCATAAATTGCTTGTAATATAACTTAATATTGATTAGTCTTCAAATTCTTCTTTTAGAATTCTAATCACTTCTTCTATAGTTTCTTCTTCTAAATCTGTACGTTTAACTAAGTCTACTAAATCTTGCTCTAGAATACTTTTTGCTGTATCTAAACCTGCTTTACTAAACTCATCAATAATCCAGCCTTCTATTTCATCAGAAAACTCACTTAACTCTACATCTTCTTCTGCACCTTCTCTGAAAACGTCTATTTCGTACCCAGTTAATTTACCAGCTAAACGTATATTATGCCCTCCTCTACCAATAGCTTTACTTACTTCTTCTGGCTTAAGTAATACTTCTGCACGTTTATTTTCTTCGTCTATTTTTAACGATGTTACTCTAGCAGGACTTAATGCTCTGGTTATAAAAAGTTGTAAATTATTTGTATAGTTAATAACATCTATGTTTTCATTTCCTAATTCTCTAACAATACCATGAATACGAGATCCTTTCATACCAACACAAGCACCTACAGGATCAATTCTATCATCATAAGAGTCTACAGCTACTTTGGCTTTTTCGCCAGGGATTCTTACCACATGTTTCACAGTGATAAGACCATCGAAAACTTCAGGTATTTCTTGCTCAAATAATTTCTCTAAAAACCTTGGTGCTGTTCTAGACATAATTATTGCTGGCTTACTACCTTTTAACTCTACACTTTCAATAATACCTCTTACATTCTCACCTTTTCTAAAGAAATCTGACGGGATTTGCCTGTCTTTTGGAAGTATGATTTCATTACCTTCATCATCTAATAAGATAATTGCTCTATGTCTTATATGATGAACCTCAGCAGTGTAGATTTCTCCTTCTAACTCTTTAAATTGCTTATATATATTAGTGTTATCGTGCTCATGTATTTTAGAAATTAAGTTTTGTCTTAATGCTAAAATTGAGCGTCTACCCAAATCAATAAGTTTAACTTCTTCGGCTACATCTTCACCAACTTCAAAATCTGGTTCTATCTTCTGAGCTTCAGATAATTCTATTTCTTGATTAGGTTCTTCTACTTCGCCATCTGCAACTACAATTCTATTTCTCCAAATTTCTAAATCGCCTTTATCCGGATTTATTATGATATCAAAATTATCGTCGTCTCCATATTTCTTTTTTAAGGCATTTCTTAGAACATCTTCTAAAATTGCCATCAACGTAACACGATCTATTAATTTGTCATCTTTAAATTCTGAAAATGACTCAATTAATGCTACATTCTCCATATCTGATTTGAATTAAAATTTTATTTTAACTTTTGCTTGCTTTATTTCTTCATAACTAAGTTTAGCCTCCTTAGTTACAGTAACTTTTCCTTTCCCTATTGGTTTTGGCTCCCTTGCTTTCCAAGTTAACTCTATACCATGATCTGTTGCACTCATTAACTCGGCTTCGTAAGTATCTCCTGTTTCAGTTTTTACACTTAGAACCCTTCCAACATTTTTCTTATACTGCCTGTGATTAGTTAGGTCTGAGGCAGCTCCTGCTGAGGTTACCTCCAACGAAAAATCATGCTCTTCTCTGTCTAGATTATGCTCTATTGCTCTGCTAATAAACATACAATCTTCAACCAACACACCTTTATCACCATCGATTACAACTCTGATGGCATTGCTTTCATTAACTTCAAAGTCAATTAAAAATAAATCTGGGCGTTGATCTAAACCGTCTTGCAACAATGATTCTACCTTGTCTCTAAACATCTAAGTGTATAAAAAGAGGGGACTTTTCGTCCCCTCGTTTAATCTTTCTCTTACAGCGATGCAAATATACAATATTTATATTGATTTTTCCAAAAGCTAAAAATTGGATTTTTATCATTAAATTTAATGTATCACAATCAACTCTAACTTATGAAAAGAATACTTGTACCAACCGATTTTTCCGAGCATGCCGAATATGCCTTAAAAGTAGCAGCACAAATAGCTAAACAAAATGATTCTGAAATATATTTACTACATATGTTAGAACTTCCTTTTCAGGAGGTTGATGTTGCTGGAGGTTATGGTGAACCACCTGAAGCTCTATTTTATAGGAAATTAGCTGAAAAACAATTTAATGCTTTCTTAGATAAGCCTTATTTATCTCAAATAACTATCCATGAAAAAGTGAAAGCAGATATTTCTTTTAGCGAAATTAAAGACGCTTGTAGGGAAAACAACATTGATATTATCATCATGGGTTCTCATGGTGCTAGTGGAATAAAAGAAATGTTCATTGGTTCTAACGCAGAGAAAGTAGTTAGAAATTCTGAAGTTCCTGTACTTGTAATAAAAAATGACCATGACGATTTTGCTATTAATGATTTTGTTTTTGCTTCAGATTTCAAGAATGATAATAAAGAAACTTACAGACAAGCCACAGATTTTGCAAAGGCGTTTGGTGCAAATGTTCATTTACTCATGGTAAATACGCCTAATAACTTTACTACGACAGCTAAAGCAAATACTAGAATCGATGATTTTATTAAAGATGTTGATTTTGAAAACTATACTATTACGGTATATAATGACGATTCTGTTGAAAAAGGTATTTTAAATTTTTCGCAACATATTAATGCTGATATTATAGGTATCAGCACTCATGGTAGACAAGGTATTGCACACTTTTTTAATGGTAGTATTAGCGAAGATCTAGTTAACCACGCAAATAGACCAGTAATTACATTTAAAATCTGGGAATGAATCACAGCAATTAAAAAGTCCTTACCGAAAACGATAAGGACTTTAACTTATGTTGGCCTACTAGGGCTCGAACCTAGACTCTTCTGGACCAAAACCAGACGTGTTGCCAGTTACACCATAGGCCATCATCTCAAAATGAGGATGCAAATTTATAATAAACTTTGTTTTGGGCAAAAATTTTACTTGAAAATAATTTTAATTGCTTAACGTTTACTTAAAATCTAATGGTTTATCACAATAATTAGTAAATTCGTCCGCATTTAAAGACTTCAACTATGGCAGATTTCAACTTTAAAAAATGGCAAAACATTTTTGGTTGGTCGGTATTCGTAATTGCTCTCATAACTTACAGTTTAACTGTAGAGCCAACTGTGAGTTTCTGGGATACAGGTGAATACATTCTTACATCATCAAAATTACAGGTAGGACATCCTCCTGGTGCACCACTTTTTCAAATGCTTGGTGCATTCTTCTCTATTTTCGCTTTAGAAGCTTCTCAAATAGGAATGATGCTTAATATGATGAGCGCTGTGAGCAGTGCGTTTACAATTTTATTTATGTTTTGGAGTGTGATTCTATTACTTACAAAACTTGCTGGAGGAGAAGAAAACATTAGTAAAAGTTCTTCGGTAGCCATAATTGGTAGTGCAGTTGTAGGGAGTTTGGCATTTGCATTTACAGATACGTTTTGGTACAATGCCGTTGAAACCGAAGTTTATGCCATGGCCATTTTTATAATGTCTGTAATGTTCTACTTGGCATTGCGATGGGAAAAAGATATGAACAAAGCTAGAGGAAATAAGTGGTTAGTGCTTATTTCTTTTGTTATTGGCTTATCTTTTGGTGTTCACTTTATGGGTTTATTAACCATTCCTGCAATTGGTTTAATCTATTACTTTAAAAACTACAAAACCATAACGGTAAAAAATTTCATTATAGCCAACGTGGTCTCTGTTGCTGTTCTTCTGTTTATATTCAAATTATTAGCACCAAATATCTTGAGATTTTTTAGTGTTTCTGAGATTTTCTTTGTTAACACTATTGGGCTACCTTTTAATTCTGGATCAATAATCGCTGGATTAACTTTAATAGGTTTAGTCTATTTTGGGCTAAGCTACTCTAGAAAACAAAACAATAAATTACTTAATACTGGTATTTTGTGTATAGCTTTTGTTGTTATTGGATTTTCATCTTGGATGATGTTACCAATTAGAGCTAATGCCAATGTTATTATTAACGAGAATAATCCTGCTAGTGCAAGAGAACTATTGGCATATTATAACCTAGAACAATATCCTGAAACACACTTATTCTATGGTCCTCAGTTTACAGAACTATATTCTGGAGCTGATGAAAACCAACCCTTTGTGGATGATAAACCTAAGTACGAGAAAGATGAAAAACTTGGAAAGTATGTGATTGTTAATGAATATGAGAATGCTAAACAAAATTACAATTCTGAACATGCAACTTTTCTACCAAGAATGTGGAGTAGTGAGCATGCAGAAAATTATATGATGTTTACAGGTTTAATTGACTTTAAACTAGATCCTGAATTGTACTCCTACTACTACCAAGCAGCATTATCTGAAGGTTATCCTGAAGACCAAGCTAGTTTTTTTGCAAATCAAGAGGTAAGTAAAATTAGAAATCTTGCAAATGATTTTAGAACTAGAATTACCAAAGGTGAAGTAGACTATGAAGATTATCATAATTTCTTAAAACGCTATGCACAATCGTATTTTATTGTAGATAAACCTTCACCAATAGATAATATCACATACATGTTTCAGTACCAATTGGGTTACATGTATTGGCGTTATTTTATGTGGAATTTTACAGGTAGACAAAACGATACTCAAGGACAATATGATGATTTCAATGGAAATTGGATTAGTGGTATACCATTTATAGACAATATGCACATTGGCATGTCTCAAGATAATTTACCAACTGTAGTTAAAGAAGATAAAGCACGTAATACCTATTATTTTCTACCGCTTATTTTAGGGTTGATAGGTTTGTTTTTCTTGTTTAATAGAGACAAAAAAACGTTTTGGGTTATGCTTGTGTTTTTCTTATTTACAGGTTTAGCTATACAAGTTTACACTAACGTTAGACCTTTTGAACCAAGAGAGCGAGACTACTCTGTAGTTGGTTCGTTTTATGTGTTTGCGCTTTGGATTGGTTTTGGCGTCTATGCCATTTTTGAGCGTATGAAAGACAATGTAAATAACAAGTTTAAATCTTTACCAATTATCGCTGTTGCTGCTGCTGTAAATGTGTTACTGTTTTTAATGTTTAGATATTTTTCTTCTAACGTTGAAAGTGAAGTTGTTCTATTTATTTGTAATGCTTTATCAGTTTTATTTTTGATTTTTTCTGGAGTTGCTTTAACCCTTCTTATTGTAGATATAATAACGTTTTTAGTGAACAAAATAAACGGATCTAAATCTACTAAAGCAATAGTATTATCAAGTCTTATGCTTATTGTACCTCTAATCCTTGCAATGAATAATTGGGATGACCACGATCGTTCTGGCAGAAAAACGGCGAATGCTATGGCAGTTAAATACCTAGAATCGTGTGCGCCAAATGCCATATTATTTACTATTGGTGATAACGATAGTTTTCCGCTTTGGTATGCCCAAGAAATAGAAGGTGTAAGAACAGACGTTCGTGTTGTAAACACCAGCTTATTTCAAACAGATTGGTATATAGATCAAATGAAGCGCAAAGCTTACGAAAGTGATCCTATACCATCTCAACTTTCGCATGATCAGTATAAATATGGTACTCGAGATTATATTATGTATAGAGAAATTAGTGAGGATATAGCTAATGATACTCTTAGTATTAAAGAATTTATGAACTTTATTTCTAGTGATGATCCTAAAACAAAGCTTAAATTCATTTTACAACAAAGAAGAGAGTCTGGAGCTGGTTATCCTGCTCAAATGCTCAATGGAAATTATTTCCCAACAAAAAATGTTAGGATACCTGTAAACAAGGATATTGTTCTTAAAAACGGTGTAGTTAGAACAAAAGATGCAGATAGTATTGTACCATATATAGATATTAAAATTACTGATAATGCTATTTATAAAAACCGCCTTTTAATGTTAGATATCATTGCTAACAATAATTGGGAACGTCCAATATATTTTTCTGGAGGAAGTTTTGGAGATGATGATTATATATGGATGAAAGATTACTTACAGCTAGATGGTATGTGTTATAAATTAGTACCTATTAAAACTAAAATAGATAGAGCTAATCCTTTTGATATGGGACGCGTCGATGCTGATTTGATGTATGAAAAAGTAATGTCTTGGGATTGGGGAAATAGTGGTAGTGAAGATATTTATCATGATACTGAAACTAGGCGAAATGGAATTACCTATAGAGGTAATCTTGCTAGATTAATGGAACAATTAATTAATGAAGATAAACCTGATA
The DNA here is from genome assembly GCF_031846265.1 of Microcosmobacter mediterraneus. NCBI lineage: Bacteria > Pseudomonadati > Bacteroidota > Flavobacteriia > Flavobacteriales > Flavobacteriaceae > Microcosmobacter > Microcosmobacter mediterraneus. The sequence continues at coordinate 58,759 of NZ_JAVRIA010000002.1, forward strand.
AAGCAGAAAAAATAGCCGATTTAGCTATGGAAAAAATGCCTGTAAATACTTTTGGTTATTACACGCTTTTAGAACCATATATTAGTGCTTATTATGAGATTGAAAAAGTTGAAAAAGGACGTAACCTTTATAAAGAAGTTACTAAAATTTATCAAGAAAACCTAGCTTATTTCAGTGAGTTATCTATTAAAAATCAAGAAAAGAATTTTGATAGAATCATACAAGATATTGAGCGTTACAGAAGCCTTGTAGATATACTTCTAATATACAATGATGAGGAGTTTGCTGAAAAGGAGACTAAAAAATTCAATGATTATTTACAGTTGTTTGATCATTTTATGCAGCCAGATGATATTGCTCCTAGTCCTGCAGAGTTAGATAGAGATCTAAGAGACTTAGATTCTCTACTGAATTTAGATGATTCTACGCAACAGGAGTAATTATGGAGTTAATACCAGCAAAAACTCCTAAACTGATAACATCATTGTTTCCGAGTTATGTTTGGAATATTCCAACTAAAGAAAATACAATTTTTCTTACTTTCGATGATGGTCCAACTCCTGAGGTTACCATGTGGACATTAGATATATTAAAAAAATTTAATGCCAAAGCAACTTTTTTTTGTATTGGCTCCAACATAGACAAACATCCTGAAATTTTTCAATCTATTGTAAATGATGACCATGGTATTGGTAATCATACTTATAATCATTTAAAAGGCTGGAAAACTAATACCAAGACTTACATTAAAGATATTGAGAAAACACAAGATCTAATTAACAAGAAAATTAGAGCTATAAACAATCTAGATACTTTAAACACTAAATTGTTTAGACCACCTTATGGAAAGTTAATTCCAAGGCAAGGAAAAGCATTACAGAATCTCAATTATAAAATTATTATGTGGAATGTTCTGTCCTTTGACTGGGACTCTTCTACTTCTAAAGAAAAATGCTTCGACAATATAATTAGCAATGCAAAACGAGGTAGTATTATCGTCTTCCATGATAGTCTAAAAGCTAGCACTAATTTAAAATATTGCTTACCTAAAGTCTTAAATCACTTCAGTAAAATGGGTTATACATTTAAATCGTTAACCCTATAGGTAGTCCTTAATAATACCAATTAAAGTATTGGCATCTTGCTCTCCACTGTGGCGCCATTTCATTTCGCCATTTTTATAAATAATGAGCGTAGGAAGACCTTTTACACGAAGTGCCTCTGCAAGTTCTTTATTCTTATCAACATCAATCTTTATCACCTTAGCCTTATCGCCAAGGGCAGCTGCAACATCTCTCAGAACAGGATGCATGGTAGTAGATTCCTCATTCCATTCGGTAAAAAAGTCGAGTAAAACTGGAATGTCTACATCTATTAATTCCCCAAATTTTGACATTGTATTAAAGTTTTGAATCTATATAACTTATTTATAAAAATAAGAAAATCATAGTAAAGATAATACTTTAAGCTTATTATGCTGGTTTTGAACCCTTTTTAAGTTCAATAACTGTAATTTCTGGCCAAATACCAACGCGACCTGGAAAGGCTAAATAGCCAAATCCTCTATTAACATTGATAAACTGACCCAGCTCTTCATAAATACCTGCCCAATATTTGTAACGCCATTTTACAGGACTCCATTTAAACCAACCTGGAATCTCTATCCCAAATTGCATACCATGAGTATGACCACTAAGTGTTAAATGATAATGGTAATTATCTTTGATGACCTCTTTTTCCCAATGTGAAGGATCATGACTCAGTAAAATTTTAAAATCATCAGCATTAACGTTTGATGCTGCTTTCTTTAAATCACCGGCTTTTTTAAAACCACCTGCTCCCCAATTTTCTACACCAACTATAGCTAAACGTTCTCCTTCTCTTTCTATAAAACGACTTTCGTTAAGTAATACATCAAAACCTATCTCGTTTTGAAGCGCAATTAAATCGTCTAGATTTTTTTGTTTAATCTCTTGTGATTCCCATCGAATATAATCGCCATAATCATGATTTCCGAGAACAGAATACATACCATCTTTAGCATTTAATTTAGAGAACATCGTTTTGTATGGTGTCAATTCAGAAGCTTCGTTATTAACTATATCTCCTGTAAATAAAATAGTATCGCTTTGTTGTTCGTTTATTAAATCAATAGCATACTCTACTTTCGCAGGATTATCAAAACTCCCTGAATGTATGTCACTAATTTGCGTTAATCGGTAACCATCAAAAGCAGTTGGTAAATCTTTGAAATACAATGTATAATTAAGCACTTTAAAGTTGTATTTCCCTTTATAAATACCATATAAAATTGATACAAAAGGGATTGCTGCTAAGCCTAAAGCTATCTGACTTATAAATTTACGGCGAGAAGGCATATGCGAATTCCCCGAATTGTCATTTTCGAAGAAGTAACTATACAACGTTTGTGGTACTCTAACAATATCTTCAGCAAACATAAGCACCATTAAAATCATCTTAGGTACAATAATAGCTACTAAAAAAGCAAAGGCATAGGCATGACTATTACCATAATCACTTCGGTTTAGACCGTAGAAACGAAGAATAAAATTACCTACTACTAACAAGGTGATTACCCAATAGACAAGATGAAAATAATTATTCTTTGCTACCGTTTTAAATGCTTGGAATGCATAAAAATCTATAATCCCAAAAACAATAATGAAAATAAGCCAGCGCATGACTACACAATTTTTTTGTAAAGATACGTATTACAGTATGTACTTATCTAATAAAATTGTTAAGGGATTTTATTTTGATGTCTATGCTTTTAGCATCTGTTTTAAAGTCAATAACTTTTACAATATTAGGCAGTAGATCAAAGAAATTATCTGAATACACACCCTTAGAATCCGAGAATAAAAAAACATCTTTTTGAAACGTTTTACTTTGCAACTCAATTTGAAATCCGCTTGCAGTCTTTATTATTTTTTGAGTTATGGGTTTGTCTAATAATTGTAAATCCTTTGGCTTAGTAAAAAAGAAGTGCGATTGTCTTCCATTAAATTCCGAGATAAGAACCACCTCATTTTTCTTCAAAATCAGCGTATTGAGGTCTAATTGGTGTTTTATTTCTGAAGCATTAGGTCGGCATTCCACACTGATTAAATCTTGCCAGATCGAATTACCTTCAAAATCAATTAGCTTCAAACTTAAAACTCCAGATTCTTCTTGTAATCCATCATTTACAATCCATGTGTTCATCATATTTTCTTCAATTTGAGAGGATATCAAAATATTATCAAAACCATGCTTCACCTTGTAGTGTAAAGCTTTCCTATTTCCAAAAAAATCAATACTAGACCATGAAATTGCAGGCCAACAGTCGTTAAGTTGCCAATAGAGTGTTCCCATATTATAAGGTTTTGATCTACGATGTGCTTCGATCCCCTTTGTAATACCATAAGCTTGCAAGATCTGACTCATATAAATATAATCTTCAGGTTTATCTGGCACAGGGAAATCACGCTGCATATAGTCATCAATCAACTCAAAACCTCTTATATGATTTTGATGGTTTTTAAACCCATCAGTATCTATAAAAATTGAATCATTTTGATTGATGAATTGTGTAGTTTCATAACTTGGAAACGATTGAAATCCAAACTCACTCATAAATCGCGGCACATGTTCTTCTAAATGTTCAAAAGGATAAGCATCATGCCAAATCCACCAATCGTGCGCATCGCCTTCAAATTCATATTTAGAATTTCCACGACCATATTTTGGAGAGCTTTCCCAATAGGTTGTGTTCGTTAAATTAGAAACTGTATTAGGTAAAATGGAATCGAATACTTTAAGGTAGTTGTCCCAAATCTCGTCTTTTTCGACATCACTTCTATTGGCTTGCCAACCCCATCGATGCCAACCTTCGGAGTTTTCGTTATTACCACACCAAAGTGCAATAGAAGGGTGATCACGCAAGCGTTTTACATTGTCTATGGCTTCTTGCTCAACATTTTTAAGAAAAGCTTCATCACCAGGATACATGGCGCAAGCAAACATAAAATCTTGCCAAACTAGGATGCCTTTTTCGTCACATAAATCGTAAAAAATATCGTTCTCATAAATACCTCCTCCCCAAACTCTGAGCATATTCATATTAGCATTAACGACATCACTTAATAGTTTTTCGTAATTCTCATCTTTGACTTTATTTTGAAAACTGTGTTGCGGAATATAATTAGCGCCTTTAGCATATATAGGTACATAATTTACTTTAAAGTAAAAGGATTTACCAATGCTATCTTTTTTGGTGACTAGTTCAATCGTTCTTAAACCGACTTTCTTAGAAATACTATCCAAAATTTTATCGCCTTCCTTTGCGATTACTTTTATATCATACAGATAAGGTTCGCCAAGATTATGTGGCCACCAAAGTTTTGGGTTTTCTATTTTAAATGGTATGGTTATTTTTTCATTTACCCTAGAATATTTAGACGTTAAACTCAACGAATTATTAATAAAAAGTTCGAAACTGATAGGTGTTTCGAGGTTTGAATTAATTTTGAACTCTACTGTTACATTACCTAATGAATCTAAAGTATTAGATTGTAATATTGCACTTTCTTCAATTTTAAAATCATTCCAAGCTACCAACTTAATAGGTCTCCAAATACCAACAGTATTCAATTTCGGTCCCCAATCCCAACCATATTGAAATTGTGGTTTTCGTGTAAAAATCCGATTACCTTCTGGCAACTCATAAGGTAATTTTGCTTTCTCGGCATCTTCATATTTAGAGGTGCGCTCAAAAACAATTCGCAATTCATTTTCTAGTTCAAGACTAGACTTTACATCGATTTTAAATGCTCTAAAGGCATTATTGGATTTTAGAATAAGACTATCATTCAAGTAGACAAATGCATAAGTATCTAAACCTTCAAAATTGAGTTCTAGATGTTTCTTTTCTAAAGTTTTTTTATCTACAGAAAATGTAGTTTTATATTCCCAATCCGTTTCAGAAACCCATTGTACCTTTTCTTCGTTTTTGCCAATAAAAGGGTCTTCAATTAGCTTGTCATCTAATAAATCTGAAAATACATTCCCTGGCATTGTTGCACTACTCCAAATAGAATCCGTTACTTTTTTGAATTCCCAATTATCATGCAATGTTATGGTCGTTGGTACATCGTATTTTGGCTGACAACTAAAACAAATGGTTGTTAAAATAAAAAAGAACATTAGTTTCTTCATAAATATAAGCTTTAGACCTTTCAGGTTTTGAAAACCTGAAAGGTCTATTTTAAGTTGTCTAAAATAGCCTTAATTGTGTTTAAATCTGACGTGATTTCTCCATTAATCTCTTTTGAAGCCGAAGCGTGTATTTCTTTAAATCCTGCCTCTTTAAAAATACTGGCATTTTTAGGATTAATGCCTGAACCTGGTACTATTATAATTTTATTCTGAGTTTTATCTTTTAGGGTTTTTAAAAGTGAAAGCCCTTCTTCTGCTTTTGGTTTTTGACCAGACGTTAAAACACGTTCTACACCAAGATTTATAAGTTGCTCTAAGGCTTCGGTTGGATTTATAACCTCGTCAAAAGCGCGATGAAACGTAACCTCTAAAGGTCTAGCCAACTCTACCAAAGCTCTAGTTCTTATCAAATCTATAGTATTATCAGGATTCAATAAACCAGAAACTATACCATCAAAGCCTAATTCTTTACAGGTTTTAATATCATTTTTCATCTCCTCAAACTCTTGGTCATTGTAAACAAAGTCTCCTGCTCGTGGCCTAATCAGTATAAAAGTTTTAATTGATAACTCCCCTGAAACTCTTTTTAATAAATCCAAAGATGGTGTAAGACCTCCAACGTCTAATTCTTTACATAATTCAATTCGATGAGCTCCAGCTTCTTGAGCATTTTTAGCAGATTGATAATTTGGTGTGCAAACTTCAAATAACATACTAATTGATTATTATCTCATCAATAAATGTCCACGCCTTATTGCCAGCACCTTGCTTGCCTTCAGGTATTGTTCCATAATTTTTAATCCACATAATAATTTTGGTGACATCTTTAATTTCTTCATCTATTCCTAAATTCAAACTAACCTCAGTCAATAGGCCTTTTGGTTCAATTTGTTTAATTACCGTTGGAGCTTGATCTAAGTAATAATAGGTGGCAGCAACGCTTTTTGGTGCGTAAATCCATTGACCTTGTCCATTGTGAAATCGCGTAGAAATAGTACTGATATCAACTGGTTCTTCAAATTTAATCTCAATCGAGATATCTTCTCCCCAAAACCCTAACCATTCCTTATCGCCATAACGTGAATTGCTTCCTGAAACACCATTAATTAAACCTTCTAGGCCACTGCCAGAATACGCTTTATGTGGTTGTTTATCTATAGTGATTTTTGCGCCTACAGCTTTATGTAAATTGATATCCTGAGAAAATACAGTGCCTAATTGTTCCTTATCTTTAAATACAGCTGCTTTAATGGTAGAACTTTCTGAGATTGGGATTTTAGAATCATAGATTTTAGAATTAAAATTAGGTTCACTCCCATCTGAAGTATAGCGAATTATTTTTCCTTCTGTGAGCGTACTGAGCTTATAACTTAACTGGTTGTTTTCATTTTGTAACTGACCATCAACTTCGTACAAATGATTGGCATAATTAACATCTAAAGCATCTAATCGCTTATTAAACTGTTCTACCCGCTCTACAAAATTGGGATAATTCTTGTTTTCTTGATTTGTCCAAACCACCTCGCTCATCGCTAATAGCCGCGGAAATACCATATACTCTACTTGGTCTTCGGTTGGCATATACTCAGTCCAAACATTACCTTGAGCTCCAAGAACATACTTAGACTCGTCTTGTGTTAATTCTTCTGGAATGGGATTAAAACTGTACACTTTTTCTAAAGGTAAATAACCACCAATAGCTGTTGGTTCATTTTCGTTTTCGGACTGGTAATAATCGAAATAACAGTGCGATGTTGGCGTCATCACCACATTATGACCTTGCTTGGCAGCTTCGATGGCACCATTCATTCCTCGCCAAGACATCACTGTGGCATTTGGTGCCAAACCACCTTCTAGTATTTCATCCCAACCTATAATTTGTCTGCCTTTACTATTTAAGTACTTTTCAATTCTAGTGATGAAATAGTTTTGAAGTTCGTGCTCGTCTTTTAAGCCTTCAGATGACATTCTTGACTGACAATCTGCACACGTTTTCCAATTGGTTTTAGGTGCTTCGTCTCCACCAATATGAATGTATTCACTTGGAAACAACTCTAAAACCTCATCCAATACATCTTCAAGAAACTTAAACGTTTCTTCTTTAGTACAATAAATATGCTCAAAAACACCCCATTTTGTGGCAACTTCAACTTGTTCTCTGTTTGCTGAGCCTGTCGAAGTACAGCCTAATTCAGGATAAGCAGCTATTGCTGCTTGGCTATGGCCTGGCATTTCTATTTCTGGTATAATGGTTACGAAACGTTCTTTTGCATAGGCAACAATGTCTTTTATTTGCTCTTGTGTATAATATCCTCCATAGCGCTTTCCATCAAGTTGATGTGGTTGGTCACTATAATGTCCAACCAAGGTCTCATCTCTAAAAGCTGCAATCTCTTGAAGTTTAGGATACTTCTTTATTTCTATTCGCCAACCTTGGTCTTCGGTTAAATGCCAGTGAAAGGTATTCATTTTGAGCATAGCTAAGGCGTCAATGTATTTTTTAATAAAATCCACGGAATACATGTGCCTGCCAACATCTAAATGCATACCTCGATATGAATATTGAGGTCCGTCATTGATCTCAATACAAGGTATTATAACTTCATCAGCTGTATATGTCCCATTCTCAAATTCAGATGGCAATAATTGCCTTAACGTTTGCACAGCATAGAAAGCACCTTGATCTGATGATGCCTTGATTTGAATACTGTTAGGCTTGATATCTAAAACATAACCTTCTTCACTTTCCAATGAAGAGTCTAAAATAAATTCGATTTCATTAGAATTCTTAAGCTCTATTTTACTCCCTTCTTTAATAAAGGTCTTCAAAAATTTTGCTGAAATTTTTAATTCTTCAGGGAAACTAATGCCAGTTGAATTATCCAAAACAAATTTATCAATAGTTATTATCTGATTATTTGGCTTAGGAATAATTTGAGGAATAACTAATACTTCTTGTTTTTGTGAACATCCAAGACTTAGTATTACAAAAAGGAGAAGTGCAGCTGTTTTCTTGATTGGCATTTTAGTATATTAGATGCTTTAAAATTAGTAATCTATTTTTAATGCAATCTAAACTCCTCTTCGTTTTTTGTTTTCTTCTTCTAATAAGTTGCAAAAACGATCCAAACATTGAATCCGCAAAAAAAGATCAACCCTTAATTTCTTATGTTAATCCGTTTATAGGAACTGGTGGTCATGGCCACACCTATCCTGGAGCAACATTGCCTTTTGGAATGATGCAATTGAGTCCAGATACACGGTTAGATGGTTGGGATGGCTGTTCTGGTTATCATTATTCTGACGAGTACATCTATGGATTTTCGCACACACATCTTAGCGGAACAGGAGTTTCAGATTATGGTGATATTTTATTAATGCCTACTAATGCTGTAAACTTTAATAATGGAGCTGACGGTAAACCAGGCTATCGCGACCATTTTTCACATGATAATGAAGTTGCGGAACCAGGTTATTATAAAGTGCATTTAGACTCTACAAATATTGATGTTGAATTGACAACATCCCTTAGAAGCGGTATCCATAAGTATAATTTCCCATCTGCAGATGATCAATATTTGATTCTAGATCTTGAACATCGTGATGAATTGTTGGAATATCAAATCGTTCAGGTAGATAGTGTTTCGCTTAGAGGTTTTAGGCATTCTAAAGCTTGGGCAACAGACCAACGTTTGTTTTATCATATTACGTTTTCTCATCCCATTCAGGATATTATCTATGAGGAAAATGGGAAGCAAGTCTCTAAAAACTATAAGTTTGAAAGTACAAAAGCTGCTATTTCTTTTGTAAATCCTACTAACCAATCCGTTGAAGTTAGAATAGGTATTTCGCCTGTTGATGTAGCTGGAGCCATGAAAAATCTAGAAGCCGAAATAGCTGATAAATCTTTTGAAACTATAAAGCAAGAAGCCCAAAATTACTGGGAACAACAGTTAGAAAAGATAGTTGTTGAAAGCGACAATAACGATTATAAAACTAATTTCTATACAGCATTATACCATACTATGCTAGCTCCAAATCGCTATCAGGATGTCGATGGCAATTATAGAGGTATGGATTTAAAGATTCATAATGCCGATTTCGATTATTACACGGTGTTTTCGCTTTGGGATACCTATAGAGCTGCGCATCCTTTGTATACTATTATTGAAGAAGAGCGCACCAATCACTTCATCAATACATTTTTAGCTAAATACGACGAAGGTGGTATTATGCCAATTTGGGATTTATCGGCTTGCTATACAGGTTGTATGATTGGTTACCATGCTGTTCCAGTAATTGCTGATGCTTACTTAAAAGGAATACAAGATTACGATACCGAAAAAGCGTTTGAAGCCATGAAGCATTCTGCCACTAGAGACAAACTTGGTTTAGAATCGTATAAGGAATTTGGCTTTATTCCTGTTGAGGCTGAAAGCGAATCAGTTTCTAAAACTCTAGAATACGCTTACGATGATTGGACCATTGCACAAATGGCAAAGGCTATGGGAAAAGATGAGGATTTCAAAACCTATTCTGAACGCGCTCAGTACTACAAAAATATTTATGACCCAGAATCTCAATTTATGCGAGGTCGTTTCAGAAATACTTGGTTTGCACCTTTCGACCCTTATGAGGTTAACTTTAATTACACTGAAGCCAACTCATGGCAATACAGCTTTTATGTACCACAGGATGTCTCTGGATTTATAAACCTGCTTGGCGGAAAAGATAAATTAGAAGCCCATTTAGATAAACTCTTTACTGCTGAAGCTGAAACTTCTGGACGAAATCAAGCTGATATCACTGGTCTTATAGGACAATATGCTCACGGAAATGAACCGAGTCATCATATGGCCTATTTATACAATTTTGTAAATAAGCCACACAAAACGCAAGAGCGTGTGCATCAAATCTTAACAGAACTCTACCAAAATGCACCTGATGGCATTTCTGGTAATGAAGATTGTGGACAAATGAGTGCTTGGTATGTATTTTCATCGCTTGGATTTTATCCTGTCACACCTGGCAGTAATCAGTATATTATAGGAACTCCATTAATGGATAAAGCCACATTTAATTTAGAAAACGGTAATCAATTCACAATAAATACTACAAACCTAAGTGACACAAATAAATACATTGAATACGTCTATCTCAATGGTGAACAACTAGATAGAACTTACATTATTCATGAGGAGATTATGAATGGTGGTTCACTAGAGTTTCACATGACAGATAATCCTGCTGTTTGGGGAAGTCGTGATGGACAGGAACCTATCACAGAAATTAAAGAACACATCATTGTTCCTGCTCCATTTATTGCCAAAGGCGATGTCGCTTTTAAAGGGTCTACTGAAGTCGAATTAGGAATAGCTAACTCCCAATCTGAAATTTTTTATAGCATAGATAATTCTAAATTTAAGCTATACGATAAGGCAATTATTATTGCTGAACCATGCCAACTAAACGTTTATGCTACAGATAAACCTGGAAATAAAAGTGCTACCATAAGTACACAATTTTACAAGATTGATCCTAACTTAAGTATTACTTTGGGAACAGAATATGCCAATCAGTACAACGCTGGTGGTAATGATGCACTTATCGATGGTATTTTAGGAACTAAAGATTTTAGAACAGGAACTTGGCAAGGCTATTTTGATGAAGATGTTATTGCTATCGTAGATTTAGGTAAAGTAAAACCTATTGAAACCATAAACGTTAATTTTTTACAAGACCAACGCTCTTGGATTTTTTATCCAACTGAGGTTGAATGCTACGTTTCAGATAATCCAAAAACCTTTTATAAAAGTTTACCAAAACATGTTATTAATTCCACTAAACCTTCTGAAGATTCTGAAATTAAGACTTTAAATTTTTCAATGAATGGCTATAGCGCCAGATACGTAAAAATAGTAGCAAAAAAATTAGGTGAACTCCCAGAATGGCATTTAGGTTATAAACACGATGGAAGAAGCTGGATTTTTGTGGATGAAATTTCGATTAAATAAAATAACTAACAACAATAAACTATGACTAACCAAAATAACAAGTCGGCTTTAGCCACCTTAGTAACGGTTTTCTTCTTCTGGGGATTTATTGCAGCCTCTAATGGTGTATTTATACCATTTTGTAAAACCTATTTTAATATCGACCAATTTCAATCGCAATTGGTAGATTTTGCATTTTATGGTGCCTATTACATTGGTGCATTATTACTTTTTATAATGTCTGGTTCTATTAAGAAAGACATTATGAATAATTGGGGTTACAAAAACGGCATTATTTATGGCTTGTTGTTATCCGCAATTGGAGCTTTTGTGATGTATCCTGCAACAGTAGGTGCCGAACAAGGACAAACTAGTGTTTTTTATTTTGTGCTTATCGCCTATTTTATTGTAGCATTGGGCTTCTCATTACAACAAACTGCAGCAAACCCGTTTGCCATAGCTTTAGGTGATCCTAAAACAGGTTCCCATCGACTAAATTTAGCAGGAGGTATCAACTCCTTCGGCACCACAATTGGGCCAGTTGTAGTAAGCTTAGTTATTTTCGGATCTGCTTCTTGGAGTACAGACGAACTCGCGTCCATGATTGCCAATAACGATATTACCTTAGTTACAGTACAGAGCTTATATTTAGGAGTAGGCGTTTTATTTTTAGTTGCAGCTGCCTTGTTTTACTTTTCGAAAAAATTACCTGCGCTTAAATCAGATACAGTATTTGAACCTGCTAATAAAGCCCGTAATTTATTAATCCTATTAACATTAATTATTGTTGGATGCTTTGGTTATATCTTTAGCACCTATGCTGGAGATACTGTTGCTACTGAAAGTGTCGAAGAAACTCGATTAATTGTTTTGTTTGTTGCTCTCTTTGCAGTTATTGCTGCTGTTTTTGTAGCTAACTCTAGTGCTTCAAAGAAGCCTGAAGGCTGGGGTGCGATGAAGTATCCACAACTCGTTTTGGGTATGTTAGCTATTTTTATGTACGTTGGTGTTGAAGTAACAATTGGCAGTAATCTTGGAGAGCTTTTAAAGCAAGAAGTAGAAACGACAGGTTTAAATTCCCTTGGACTACCAGTACTCAACGACTCGCAACTTGGTATATACATTTCATTATATTGGGGTGGATTAATGATAGGCCGTTGGGTTGGAGCGATAACTGTGTTTGGGCCAGGCAAAAGTCTTAAAAAAGTACTTTTAATTCTAGTACCTTATATCGCTTTTGGTGTTATTCTCGCTGTAAATTATATAGCAGGAAATGAATTTTCAACCAATGAACTATTATTCTTTGCCATCTGCATTGCTGTCCAAATAGTTGGGTTCTTTTTAGCAAAAGACAAACCTGTTAAAACACTAAAAATATTTAGCCTTTTAGGAATTATCGGAATGTTAGTTGGCTTATTCGCTTCAGGTAATGTTGCTTTATTTGCATTTTTATCTGGCGGATTATTCTGTTCAATTATGTGGCCATGTATATTTACGTTGAGTATCGCTGGTTTAGGGAAATATACCTCTCAAGGCTCAGCATTTTTAATTATGATGATTTTAGGAGGTGCCATTATTCCTCCTGTTCAAGGTAAACTAGCTGATGTGTATAGCATTCAATCATCGTATTGGATAGCAGTAGCTTGCTTTGTTTATTTACTATTTTATGCGTTTAGAACTAAAACAGTATTGGATAAACAAGGTGTAGAATATTAGTTTTTGAAATAGAAATCGAAGTTGAATCTGAAATAAAAAAGAAGAATATTGAAACGAAGAAACTTTATAAAAAATACAGCCTTAAGTAGTGCAGGATTAGCTATTGGTAGCACATTAGTGTCTTGTGCTGATGATAACACTAAAACATCAAATACTGTAGTTGCTAATACAGCTAAAGCTTCGCTTCCACTTGTTATAGCGACTTGGCATGTTGAAGCTGCCACAGCAAAAGCAATGGAAGTATTACAAGCTGGCGGAAATGCACTTGATGCTGTAGAACAAGGCTGTAGAGTTGAAGAGGCTAATGAAAAAGGACAATCGGTTGGTAAAGGTGGCTTACCAGATCGTGATGGTAACGTAACGCTTGATGCTTGCATCATGGATAAACATGGTAATTGTGGTTCTGTAGTCTATCTTCAAAATATTACACATGCAGTTTCTGTTGCCAGAAAAGTTATGGAAGACACGCCTCATGTCATGCTTGCTGGTGAAGGTGCAAAACAATATGCTATTTCTCAAGGATTCCAGGCTGAGGACTTATTGACCGAAGCCTCAAAGAAAGCTTGGGAAGACTGGAAGGTAAAATCGGAATACAAACCCATTATTAATATTGAAAATCACGATACCATTGGTATGCTAGCCATTGATAACAATGGTGACATTTCTGGTGCGTGTACCACAAGTGGTCTAGCTTACAAAATGGGAGGTCGGGTTGGCGATTCGCCAATTATCGGTTCTGGATTATTTGTAGATAACGAAATTGGCGCTGCTGTTGCCACTGGTTTAGGTGAAGAAGTTGTAAAAACCGTTGGTAGTTTTCTCGTAGTTGAATTGATGCGTCAAGGAAAATCACCTCAAGACGCTTGTGAGGAAGCAATTAGTAGAATCGTCAACAAACCCACTAGTGATTATAAAAACTTTCAAGTAGGTTATATCGCTGTTAACAAACAAGGGGAAACAGGCTCTTATTCAATTCATCAATGGTTTAGTATGACCAAATTTCAGGATGGTATTAATGAGCAAATTCAATCGGACTATTTTAATAAAGCATAACATAATTCTGTAGTGCTTTTTATCGACACCTATGTAGTTCGTCGATAAAATCGATTTTTTGGTCTTTTTTACCAACTATAATTATCTTATTTTCAAATAGTTAAGTGTGTTAGTGCAGTTCGTCGATGTTTTTGGTTTAGGTGTGCATTTGGTCTAAAAATGGATGCCGTTGTCTATTTTTTAGTGGCATAACTTCAGTTGTGATGTTAATTTGTATTCGAATTGAAACACAAACAACTGTTAGTTAAAATGAAAAACGTAGTAATCATATTATTCTTAATCGCTCTTCCAACTTTTGGAATGGCTCAAGATACTACTGTTGCTGTTTCAACGCCTACTGAACAATCAATTGAAGTTTCACCCAAAAAAGAAACTGTAAAATCTAGTGCTTTAAGTACTAAACTAAAAACACAATTGATTAAACTAAATCATAAGAAAAGTAACGAGATTATAAGTATTAAAGCGTATAGAAAAAGTCTTCAAATTAAAGTTAAGACTGTTAAGCTTTGCTAATATATAAATGATAAATGTGCTATTAATCATTTAAAAAGCCGTAACGTAAAAGTTTCGGCTTTTTTATTATTTACTATTGTACCTAACAAAATTGATAGGTTAGATAAAATATTAATCCGTAAAAACCAATTCGCCCTTTGCTTCTTGTTCTTTAAATTGTTTCACAAGGTCTAAAGCATCAGGAATAACATCACTACATAAAATAATTAGTGAACCTTTAACTGCATTTTTAACAGCATAAGTGATGGCTTCTTTTTCAGAAGGAATAATCGTGGTTTTCTTATTAGGATTTTTAGCTTTAATACCATCATTTAGCATTTTTATAAGCTCTTCCTCTGTCTTTCCTCGTAAACGTTTGTCTTGGCGAATAATGATTTCATCAAACATTTCTGCTGCTATAGATCCCATTTCGTTATTATCTTCGACACGTCTATCACCTATTCCTGCAATAATTCCTACTTTAACAGTAGCTTCTAAATTATCCGTAAACTTCTGAAGTGCACGCATTCCTGCAGCATTATGCGCATAATCTAAAAGAATACTGAAATCATTAAATTCAAATAAATTTAAGCGTCCTGGAGTTTGAGCTGCAGAAGGAATAAAGGTTTCTAAAGCCGCTTTAATATCTTCATTACTAATTCCTTGAATATTTGCAGCTAATACAGCTGCTAACACATTCTGAATCATAAATGTCGCCTTACCACCATAAGTTAACGGAATAAGTTCTGCTTTCATTATTCGCATTTTCCACTCGCCTCTACAAATGGTTACATAGCCATTTTCATAAACTGCAGTTATACCATTTAAGCGTTGTAAAGCTTTAATTCTTGGGTTGTTTTCATCCATAGAAAACAATGCCACATTACAGTCTACGCTTCGTCTCATATCGTAAACCAAATCATCATCGGCATTTAGAATTGCATAACCATCTGGCAAAACCGTTTCTGGAACAACACCTTTTACTTTTGCTAATTGTTCTATGGTGTGAATACCTTTTAATCCTAAATGATCTGCTGCAACATTGGTTACGATAGCTACATCGCATTTTTTAAAGCCCAAGCCAGCTCTTAATAAACCACCTCGTGCACATTCTAGTACTGCAAAATTTACTGTCGGATCCTTAAGCACAAACTCTGCACTTGATGGCCCTGTACAATCACCTGTCATTAACAATCGATTTTGTATGTAAACACCATCACTTGTGGTATAACCAACACGATAGCCTTTCATTTTTGCAATATGAGCAAGCAACCTAGAGGTTGTGGTTTTTCCGTTTGTTCCAGTAATAGCCATAATAGGAATTCGCCCTGTATCGCCTTTAATTGGAAATAATTTATCGATTACTGGTGCTGCAACATTTCTTGGAAGTCCTGTGGTTGGTGCCAAATGCATTCTAAATCCTGGTCCTGCATTAACTTCTAAAACAGCGCCTCCAGTTTCAGATAATGGTTTAGAAATATCAGTGGTCATAATATCAATCCCACAAATATCCAAATCAATAATCTTAGAAATACGTTCTGCCATACTTACGTTTGCAGGATGTACAATATCTGTAACATCTTCTGCTGTACCTCCTGTACTTAGATTGGCTGTATCTTTTAATATTAATTTTTCACCATCTGGTAAAACATACTCTAAAGTGTAGCCAGCATCTTTGATAATTGTTTTTGTTAGTTCATTGATAGTAATCTGTGTCAATACCTTTTCATGACCATAACCACGACGTGGATCACTGTTAACTTCATCTATTAACTCTTGCACTGTAGACTTGCCATTACCTACAACATGTGCTGGTGATCGTTTAGCAGCTGCAACTAAGGTATTATTAATAACTAATAGTCTATAATCTTCGCCGACAATAAATTTTTCGATAATGATAGCACCACTTCTAGAACTGTCTTTTGCATGTCTGAATGCTACTAACGCATCATCATAATTTTGAATATCAACGGTGATACCTCGTCCATGATTGCCATCAATAGGTTTTATAACTAAAGGATAGCCAACATAACGACAGGCTTCTTCTAGACTTCGTTCACGACGAATTATATCGCCTCGAGGCACTTCTACCTCAGCTTGTTCTAATAAGTATTTTGTATCTTCTTTATCACAGGCCAATTCTACACCAATACTACTGGTTTCACTAGTAACTGTGGCTTGTATGCGCTTTTGATTGGCGCCATAACCCAATTGACATAAGGAATATTTATTCAATCTAATCCAAGGAATTCCTCTAGATTCAGCTTCTTCAACAATAGAGCCTGTACTAGGTCCTAAACGATCTGCTTCTCGCAGCTCTCTCATTTTCTGGATATCTTCAGACATATCATAAGGTTCACCAGAAATTAAGGCTTCACATATATCTACCGAAGCTTTAGCGGCATAACGTCCAACAGATTCTTCCATATAAGCAAAAACAACATTATAAACACCTTCTTCGCCATAACCTCTTGTTCTGCCAAAACCAACATCCATTCCTGCAAGGGTTTGAATCTCTAAGGCAATGTGCTCAATAATATGTCCCATCCAAGTACCTTCTTCAACACGTTGAAAAAATCCTCCAGGCTCACCAACAGAACAACGATGTTCGTACATTCCTGGAAACATCGCTTTAAGTCGATCATAAAATCCATCTACTTTATTAGATGGTAACTCCTCCATTTCTTGAAGGTCTAAAACCATTACAATTAACTTATGTCGTCTCACTGACCAGTAGTTTGGTCCTCGCATAGCGTTTATACTTCGTATTTCCATTTCAGTTGGTTTTATAGATGAAAGATTATAAATATAGTATTTTTCAGAAGAAAATTTGGCTTATTTTTGCCCAATATTTTAGATTAAAACTATGCAGAAGGCAAATGGCACTTTAATACCAATTGGTGGAAATGAAGATAAAGGTATTGATGCAGATGAAATGTATACACTCGAATTTATTGAGGAAGGCATTTTGTATCACGTAGTAAGAGAAGCCGGAGGAATAGATTCAAATATCGTAGTCATTCCTACAGCATCAAGCATTCCTGTTGAAGTAGGCGAGAATTACTTAACGGCTTTTTCTACTTTAGGGTGTAACAATATTTCCGTTTTAGATATTCGTTCAAAAACAGATTCTGAAACTGAGCATGCCATTAACCTTATTAAAAAAGCAGATTGTGTGATGTTTTCTGGTGGTGATCAATCTAAAATTACTGATAAAATAGGTCGAACTAGTATTCATACTATTTTAACAGAACGTTACTTCAATGAAAAAGGTTTCGTCATTGCTGGTACAAGTGCTGGTGCAATGGCCATGGCAAAAGAAATGATTGCGGGAGGTAGTGCTTCAGAATCTTTTGTTAAAGGTGCTGTGAAGATGTATAAAGGTTTAGGCTTAATTCCTGAATTAATTATTGACACCCACTTTATTAAGCGTGGTCGTTTTGGAAGGATTTCTGAAGCTGTTGCTCAATTTCCAAAGTTAGTTGGGTTGGGTTTGGCTGAAGATACTGGACTCATTATTAAGAATAACACATTCGAAGTAATTGGTTCAGGAATGGTGATTGTTTTTGATGGTCGAAAAATTAAGCATAACAATCATAAAATTTTAAGAGAAGGAACACCAATGTCGTTAACAAATTTGAAGACGCATATCTTGTCTAATGGTGATCGTTTTAATATTAAAAAAAAGAGAGTTGAAGTACTCCCCATAGAAGCACCTTTTATTTGACTTCGACAGGCTCAGTCACCAGAAATAATTCCATTTCAAACTGGTCTACTGTATTTTCTAATCCAACACTTTCAATTGCATTGATTTTAGAGGTTAACTTGTCGTCTACATTAATAACACGAACGTTCTGATATTTAGAATTTATGGCAGAAAACAAGCGCTGCCAAGTATCTTTCTTATCTGTAAATACCTCTAGCTGATTTAAAGTACCATTATCTGGATTTATAGCAACGAAAGATTCAAAATTGCTATTTCTATTCACAAAGAAATATTTGGAATTCCCTTTTTCTAAACTCTCTCGATAAAAATCCCAAGAATAATTAGCCTGATTAGGAATAGTAGACCAATCGATTACGTCATATTGTACTTCTTGTAATTCTAAACCTGTATTATGTTCTGAGTTTATTGTGCCACTATAACATTTGTAATGTTTTGTTTTTCGGAATCCAATACCTTCATAAGCTTTTATGGCTCTTTCATTTACTGTAATAACTTCAAGAACACATTTAATAATACCTTCTTTTTTAAGTATTGGAAAAGCAAAATCGTAAATAGAGTTTACAATCTTTTGTCCTCTGTATTCAGAAATAACACCTGTGCCTGTATTGAAGGCTATGTGATTTCCGTGACGTTTGTCAATGGCATTAATTATAAAACCAACTAGTTTATGGCCATCAAACATGCCATAAGACAAATCGTATCGAACTCCAGCTGCTTTCCAACGTTGGCGATAATAGTCGTGGTCTGTTGGCATTTTCACAAAGTAATTCTCGAATGCTGAGAGGAAGCATTCCATAATAACATCAAAATCGGTATCACCTAAATGCCTAACTTTCATTATTTATAAATTGAAATCTCCTCTTTACCTTCTGATGTCTTAAAAGCACGATACATGCCTTCGGTATTAAAAGGCATGGCAATATTACCTTGAGTATCTACTGCAATCAATCCACCATCGCCATTAATTTCAAGTATGCGTTTATTTATGACTTCTTCTGAGGCTTGTTGTAGCGTCAATCCTTTATGCTCCATTAAACACGATACGTCGTAAGCAACGACACCTCTTATAAAAAACTCGCCACTGCCAGTACAACTCACAGCACAGGTTTTGTTATTGGCATAATTACCTGCTCCTATCATTGGACTATCGCCAACTCTTCCCCATTTTTTGTTGGTCATGCCTCCTGTAGATGTCGCTGCAGCAATATTTCCATCTTGGTCGCAAGCCACTGCTCCAACCGTTCCGAATTTTGAATCTTTTTGGCTCCGACTATGCTCAGCCACCGAATCTTCATTTTCGTTAGTGGATTTGGAATGATCCAACTGAAAATTATCAGTATCTTTAATTTCCAACCATTGTTGGTGGCGAAATTTATCATAGAAATAAGTATCTTCTTCCAAAGTATAATTCAACTCAGTTGCAAATTTCATAGCGCCTTCACCTGCTAAAAAGACATGTTCACTTTTTTCCATGACATCACGAGCTAAACTCACTGGGTTTTTAATCCCAGATATTAAACTCACTCCTCCAGCATTTAAAGTATTACCATCCATAATGCTAGCATCCATTTCATGGGATCCTGTTGCCGTGAATACAGACCCTTTCCCAGCATTAAATAAGGGTGAATCTTCAAGATGTTTTACGGCAACCTCAACGGCATCCACAGCCGATTCTCCAGCTTTTAGAATAGCATAACCAGCATTTAAGGCTATTTTTAAATCTTGCTTATATCGAGCTTCCAGTTCAGGTGTCATCATGCCTTTTACTAAAGTTCCCGCACCTCCATGAATAGCTATTGAAAATGTTTGCATTATTTGATATTTATGTCTGAAAAATACGAATTGAATTTCAATGCAACACTAAAGTTTCGTAGTTTTATAATCTTATAATATAAACTTCATGTCAGATCAAAAACGCCTCTTTTTAGTTGATGCCTACGCACTTATTTTTCGTGGGTATTATGCCTTCATAAAAAATCCAAGAATTAATTCTAAAGGTGAAGATACCTCAGCTATCATGGGCTTTATGAATTCGCTATTGGATGTTATAAAACGTGAACGTCCAGACCATTTAGCCGTATGTTTTGATAAAGGCGGAAGCGTGGATCGTGTAGAAATGTACGAAGCTTATAAGGCGAATCGAGACGAAACTCCCGAAGGCATTAAAACGGCTGTCCCTTATATCTATGACATCTTAAAAGCCATGCATATTCCTATCGTCATGAAGGAAGGTTTTGAAGCCGATGATGTCATTGGAACCCTCTCACGTCAAGCTGAAAAAGAAGGATTTAAAACCTTTATGGTGACTCCAGATAAAGATTTTGCGCAGCTAGTCACCGAAAATATTTTTATGTACAGACCTGTTTTTGGAGGTGGTTATGAAACGTGGGGAATTCCTGAAGTGCAACAAAAATTTGAAGTTACCGATCCAATGCAAGTGATCGATTATTTAGGGATGATGGGAGATGCATCTGATAATATTCCTGGATTACCAGGAGTTGGACCAAAAACAGCTAAAAAGTTTTTAGCGGCTTACGGAAGTATGGAAGGCTTACTTGCCCATACACATGAACTCAAAGGTAAAATGAAAGAGAAAGTGGAAGCCAATGGTGAATTAGGTTTGCTTTCTAAAAAGCTAGCAACTATTATGCTTGATGTTCCTGTGACATTTGATGCCAAAGATTTTGAGCTTGATCAACCAGATATTGAAAAGGTAAAAGAGATATTTCAAAATTTAGAATTTAGACGATTAACAGATAATTTCCTGAAAACGTTTGTAGATAATACCGAAACGTCTTCAAATGAAACAAAAACTCCTGCCCTCGAAGGGAAGGTGGACACTGTTGCTAAAAAAAGCAGCAGTGAACGGAAGGGTTCTGCAGGAGCTGGTCAGTTCTCATTGTTTGGCGCTTCGAGTGACCTCAGCGACCAAGAAGAAACGACGTCTGAATATACACGTAAAACTGCTGAAACTTCATCACATTTTTATCAAAGTGTTGCCTCAGGTATGGCGACTAAACTGTTTGTGAAAAATTTATTAAACCAAACTTCGGTATGTTTTGATACGGAAACCACAGGATTAAATCCTCTAACAGCAGAGTTAGTTGGCATCGCATTTTCTTGGGAAGTCGGCAAAGGGTTTTATGTTCCTTTTCCAGAAGACAGAAATGGAGCTAAAGAATTGATTGAAATCCTCAGACCCTTTTTCGAAAATGAAAACATTGAAAAAATTGGTCAGAATTTAAAATATGACATCAAGGTATTGGCCAAATATAATGTTGACGTAAAAGGCAATCTGTTCGATACGATGTTAGCGCATTATTTGATTAATCCAGATATGCGACACAATATGGATGTGTTGGCAGAAACTTACCTCAACTACACACCGATTTCAATTACAGAGCTCATAGGTAAAAAAGGAAAGAATCAACGCTCTATGCGAGAGGTTCCTTTAGATAAACAAACCGAATATGCGGTTGAAGATGCCGATATTACTTTACAACTCAAAGAGCATTTTGAAAAGGAATTAAGGGAAGCCAATACTCAAAAACTATTTGATGACATTGAAGTGCCATTACTTCGTGTTTTGGCAGCTATGGAATTGGAAGGCATCAATCTCGATAAAGCCTTTTTAAATTCACTTTCGGAAGAACTCAATAATGATATCGCTAATCTCGAAAAAAGCATTTACGAAGCTGCAGGAGAAGAATTCAATATTGCATCACCGAAACAACTAGGTGTGATTTTATTTGAAAAAATGAAACTGGTGGATAAGCCTAAAAAAACAAAAACTGGTCAGTATTCAACTGCAGAAGATGTATTGAGTTATTTGGCTAAAGATCATGAGATTATTCAACAAATTTTAGATTTTAGAGGACTAAGTAAATTAAAAAGTACTTATGTAGATGCTTTACCATTACAAGTTGAAGAAAGCACAGGACATGTTCACACGGATTATATGCAAACGGTTGCTGCAACTGGTCGTTTGAGTAGTAACAATCCAAACCTTCAGAATATTCCAATCCGAACAGAACGTGGTCGACAAATCCGTAAAGCTTTTGTGCCAAGAAATGAAGATTATACACTTTTAGCTGCTGATTACAGTCAAATAGAATTACGAATCATTGCAGCTTTAAGTGAAGAAGAAACCATGATTAACGCTTTTAAAAATGGAGAAGATATTCATGCCTCTACGGCATCAAGGGTTTTTAATGTGCCAATCTCTGAAGTAACTAGAGAACAGCGTAGTAATGCCAAAACAGTAAATTTTGGAATCATCTATGGCGTTTCAGCATTTGGGTTGAGTAACCAAACTGATTTATCAAGAACTGAAGCTAAGGAATTAATTGAAACCTATTACGCCACGTATCCTAAGTTACGAAGCTATATGAGTGAGCAAGTAGATTTTGCTAGAGATAATGGTTACGTCCAAACAGTTTTAAATCGTCGGCGTTATTTAAAAGACATCAATTCTCGTAATGCTGTTGTGCGTGGAGCAGCAGAACGAAATGCCGTAAATGCTCCAATACAAGGAAGTGCTGCAGATATTATTAAATTGGCTATGATTAATATTCACAAGAAGTTAGCAGAAGGCAACAATAAATCTAAGATGCTTCTTCAAGTCCATGATGAATTAGTCTTTGACATCTACAAGCCTGAACTTGATGCCATGAAATTACTCATTAAAACCGAAATGGAAAATGCATATCAACTTTCTGTGCCTTTGGATGTCGATTTAGATATTGGTGATAATTGGTTGGAGGCGCATTAAATTCCTTTAATTTTTATTTTCAACTATGATTGAGCTTATCTTTTAGTGACCTCAACCCTTCTATTCTTCGCTCTACCATCTTCATTATCATTGGTTTGAATAGGTCTAGATTCACCATAGCCAGCATAAGACAATTGCCCAGGTTCAACCCAAAATTGATCTTCTAACATACGTATTACAGACATGGCACGTTGCTCTGATAATTTTTGGTTGTAATGTTCTGTACCCAAATTATCAGTATGACCATCAATACTCACCACAAGATCTGGGTTAGCATTAAGCAAATCTGCTATTTCTTTAACAACAGGAATGGATTCTTTTCGAATATTGCTTTTGTTAAAATCGAAATAAATACCATAAAAAATGAGCTTGCCATCGGTCTCTAGTTGTTTCTTTAAAGTTTCTTTTCGTGTTTCCTTTTCAATGTCAGAACTGCTTACATTAAAAGGCTGTGGTTCTAATAATTGAGGCCCTTGGTCGGCATAAAACCATTTTACATCATAATCGCCTTCTGCTTTTGGAGCTTCAAAAGTGAGTGTTCCTTTCAACTCATCACCAATAAAACGATATGCTAAACGCTTAGAATATTTAATCTCTTTTGCATTAAACAAACCAAACCAAGTACGTTCAAATAAATCTTCGTTACCTGTATAAATGACTGTAACCGTTTCACCAGGCTTATATTGTTTTTTATCTAAAGCAAAAGACAGTCCATTTAGATTAGGCTCTCCGACTAAAAACACTAAACGTTTAATAAATATTTTGCTTTTTGGACCATGGAAACGAAGCTCATAAATTCCTTCCTTAACTGGGGCAGTCATGGTTAAAATATCGTCACTATTGCGGTAGTAATAAAATTTAGAACTAATATAACCACTTTGACTCGTCGATTTTTTTGGCGAATAGGTATAGGAACCTATACGTGAAGTTCTATTTAAATTTAAGCTTGTCGTAATTTTAAACTGAAAATCTTGACTCGGTAAAATTCTATCTGAAAGCAACTCTAGTTCTACTTCGCGCTCATCAATAGGAATTACAGTAAAGGGCAAAGTGAATACGAGTTTTTTTTGACTAATTAATCTAAATTCATAATAACCAGCAAGCGATGGGCCAGTCCACATGTCAGTATAACTTTTAGCATCTTTTACATAACCGTAGCTAATGCGTCCATCACTGGTATTTGAGGTTGAAGCACCTTTATGATATAGTCCAATCCAAGTGTCAGAGGTTAGTGGATTTTCTGTGATGTAAACCAGTTCTATCTTATCACCTTGTTTAATGTCTTCGGTATTTTTAATCTCCAAATAAGAAGTTTGCGCTATGTTAAAACTACTCGAAAAAAGAAAACAAATTAAGTGTAGTTTGGTTAATACTCGTGTCATGATATTTTATAATTTGTTTGTTTCAAGGTATATCTCTTTTGGCATTTTTGCAAGTTTTTTTGCTGAATAGCACTAAATAATAATCATTAATTTACATTTCGTATTAAAGATTTAAATATCTTGTAAACAAACACTTATATTATGAATATGCTTAAAAAACTATGTTTAGCACTTTTTTTATTGAGTACTCTAAATGTAACTTCTCAAAACACAGAATCTTCAGGCGGAATACCTGTTTCTGGCAAATGGTATGGTTGGAGCAATATGATGTTGATGAATAACGATGGTGTAATTAATGCCACCTATTCTGATACTTGGGCACGAGATTTAGGATACGTTCAATTATACTTCACAAATGGAGAATGGAGAGGTCAATGGGGAGAACGGTCTATTGGCAGGAGAGGTATCTTCTATAATGTTGTTGTTTCTGAAGATGGTAAAAACATTAGCGGAAAATATAGCGTTGTAGAGGTAGGAAGCATGGGAGGTCCTAAAGAAGATATTGACTTTAATTGGTATTTCGTTGAAAGTGACGACGAAGCAACCGAAGAAGAGGAAGAGGAAGATGAATCAGAAGAAAACCCTTGTGAATTTACTGATTTATCTGGCGTATGGAAATGTGAAGGTCGAGGACATTTTGAATTAAGGCAAACCAATATGGAAGTTGATGGAGATTGTGTATCTTATATAGAAGGTAGGTTTATTCGTGGTAATTGCACTGGAGATTTGTGGGCCATGTCTCATAAAACCATTAATTATGTTAGAGGTAAAATAGTAAATGGAAAATATAAGCTTGAAATTTTTCCTCATGAAAATAAAGAGAACATTTATGGTAGTCGTCAGCGTTCCTTATTAAGCGGAACTATTGAAGTTGGTGCAGAATCTTTTAATCCTTCCATAAAATTTGGCTTAAATCATGTTGAAAAAGAAAAGACAGTTATTACAGATCCTCATAATGGTGAAGAAGTGGTAGTGATGCAATGGGAATATCCTCCAATAAACATCACTAAGAATAAATGTGAATTTAAAAAATCATCTAAGAAGTTAGCTCAAAATCCTAACGTTTTAAAATGTAATCAATGTGAAAAACAAAACTTGGAAAAAGGGCTCACATTCGATAATGGCAGGTTTACTAACACAGACGAAAGACTAATGGTTGAAGATAAAGATGCTCAAAATCCAAGATATGCTGTTGGGTCAGGAACGGCTGAAGCTGCTGGTAGAGATTTATGGTATACAAGCGATTTAATGAATGGCAAGGTAAATACTGTACCAAGATATAACTTGAAAATTACAAAAGTAGAGCGCGATGGTCGCTATATTGACGTTTTTTATGAAATTTGTGACTGGAAAACAGGTAAGATTACTAAGAAAAGTAAATCGCATATTATTAAAGAGCTAACCGAAAGTCAATTGAATAATCTTCCTGATGATGACCTTATTATGCAAGGAGAATATAGAAAAGCTGGATTTTTAGTCTATGAAGGATTAAGCATTTTCGTTGAAAGAAATAATTATAAAAACCCATAAGTTATGAAACATCAACTAACACATCTTTTTGTACTTTTTATAAGTATCGGACTTTTAATTTCCTGTAAAAGTGACACCAAAGAAACTAATAATAATTCTGATGACACGAAAAATATTTCGACCAATCCTGAAGAGGTAAAAGTTGGAGATAACCAAGATCCTGATGGACATTTTGCAATAAAATCGGGAATTATAACATACGAAACCAAAAAGTTAAATGGGACACTAACCGCAACAAACGTCTTATACTTTGATGATTACGGGAAAAAATTGAAGTTAGAAGAAACCATTTCTGGAGAAGTTTCAGTATATATGTTTGATGAGGACAAGAAGAAAGGACTTACATCATTTCCCGAACGAAAGCCGTCAAAAATGTTTATGCGACAAGGCGAACTTAATAGCTTAATTGCCAAACATTCAACCTCAGGATACACAAAACAAGAAAATGAAACCATTGCCGGCAAGGATTGTATAGTTTATGCCAACAATGCAAAATCTACTGAAGGCGAATCAAAGCACGTGTATTATAAGTACAAAGGCATCCTATTTAAAGACATAAATCGCCTTGGAAACGGTTATATTACCGAAGCCATTAGCTTTGAGGAAAAAGCGCTAGGTAATTCCATTTTTTCAGCTCTTAAAGATTTATAACAATCTTTTATTTATACTAATAACGCTGTACATTCTTATAAAAAGTCCTTACAACTTTTAGTCCCTATAGATTTAGATATTGGAGATAATTGACTGGAGGCACACTAACAATAAAAGAACAGAAAACAAAACCAGTTTTCTGTTCTTTTAAGTAATTATAATAAGTGATTAATAGCCTATTAATGCTTAGAATCAAAAATTCTGAAAACTTAGATTGAACACTTCACAAAAACTTACAATACGCGGAGACTCTTGTAATGCCTCTGGTCTAGAATCAGTTCGTACGGATACATTGGCATCTGCTACAACCGAATCATCTGTCTGTTTTCTTACTTGAACGTTTATAGATTCCCCATCTTCAACCAATAAATTGAGAAACCCTGTTCCTTGTGGAGGTAAATCAATAAACGCTTGAATGTCGCGATAAGACACCACAAATGTAACAGCATAACTTGGATTGCAACCTCCTATACCACGATCATTATTAAAGGTTGCTAAAACTGTAAGGCGCTCTGGTTCATTATCACCTTCCTCATCTTCTTCGCATGCTAAAAATGATGGCATAATCAATAAAAAAAGTAAAACGTATTTTAGTGTTCTCATGGTTGAAAGACTTAATTATATTATGGTTTATAAATTTTATGCTTAATTATAAATCTGGAGGTGTTATTGTAACCTTAACAAAAACAGTAACATCAACATCAAAATAGACGGGATTATCTGATGCGGTTCCCGCAAACAGAATAATCAAGCTTCCAGAATCTGTGAGCCTCTCATTAATTTCGGTAAAGTCTCCATCTATTGTATATAGTGAGTTATTTTGATCAGCCGAAGCTAAATTTGTTTGCACGGTTTCAAACCCTTGTATAAACATACTTGGGTCTAATAACTGAAAAACACCTGTCGCAACAGCATCAGAGTTACCTTCAAAATTTTGAAATAAATAACGAATCTGTGTAATCTCAATTTTTTTTATTTCTCCCGTACCACTTCCACTTTCTAATAACTCTGCAATTTCTGGGTCTTGAAGAATATTATATGTAGCAGCTTCTGAATTAAACTCGACTTGGTCTTCAGGATTTAATAAGGTCTCACTTTCTACTTCCAAAAGTCCTTGAAACGATATAGACACTTCAATATCTTCTTCTAACAACTCTTCTATTTCATCACAAGAAAAATTAAAAAATACTAAGAGTATTATTATAAATTTTAATGGTTTCATTTAGCTAACGTTTAAATTATACTGTTATAATGGACATTTAGCATTTCCAGATATCGTTTCAGTAACACTTGAGGCAATGTTATATACTACACCATTAAACGTCATGCTAGTTTCAGTGTCGTTATTTACCAAAGTAACACTTCCTGATTCGCCAAAATAAGAGTCAGGGAAAGTACCGTCAGAATAAATTGCTGAAGCAGCAAATCTAATTTCATCACCAAAAAAACTGTCAGACATTATAAAAGTGTCATTCAATTCTTGATCACAAGGTCCAGAAATAGTTGCACCAACTGTAACATCGGCATCATCCAATTGATAAAAAATAGTAAAGGTGCATAGAACACCTAAATCTGGGTCTGTAGTTTGTATAGTGCAACCACCAATTACCTCTTTTGTAACATCCAAAAATGTAACTGTGTTTTGTTCTCCGCCATTACCATCTTCATTTTCATCTTTATCACAAGAAAGCACAAAAAACAAACACAATGAAACATAGCTTAATCTCTTAAAAATTCTCATAATTAATAGCTTTTTATATTTTAATAATTCAAAATTACCGGATACATCTTTCCAATCATATACCTAATTGTAGGTATCTAATTTTAATTGCAATTACCAGAGCCATGCCATTTATACTGTGAAGTACCTGTTTTTCTGGTATAATATCCTGAGAATTTTGTGCCTGTTTCATCAAATTCAAATCTTACCTTTCCGTAGTCTACATTGTTAGTTAGCCATTTCCATGTGCCTACATAAATCCACTTTCCGTTTTCTAAAGTTAACTTCCCTGATATACTCTTAGAAGTACTACTATACCAACCAGCTAGCCAATTAATATCACCAAATTTTGAACTCCAAGTGCATGATAAATCTGGCATTACAACATCACTTTCACGACACGAGCCCAACTTATATTTACCATCTGGCTCGTCATCAAAATAAATGCCGTAAGTTCTTGTATAAGCTGTTGCTGCATAATAGGTTAGATTAGAGTGTAATTCAGCCATTAAGCCTAACTCAATGTTCCTTTGAACTCTTAAATTTTCTGAAGTGGTAACTGTATAAACATATAAACATGGATCTAAACCAGGTTTCAATGCTTGTTGTAATGTAGACACATAAACATTCCAAACTTTGTCTGTTGGTTCTTGTGCATTAAGCTGTGTTATAATCGATAAAACTACAAACAGCACAACTAATCTAGCCGTGTTTTTATTTTTTTTCATGTTGAGCATATATTAGTTAATACATCAAAACTATCAGATATACCATTTAATTCATATACCTAATTATAGGTATAGTAGCCATATACAATAGGTTATATCTTTAACAACACTTACAAATCAAGTAAGGTGGTTAAAATATTTAGTAACTTTAGTACTTAGCTATTAATCTTTTATGAAGAAATCACTTCTCATCATATTATGCTTATCTAGTGTTTTTGTGTTTTCACAAACAAAACAAGTGGATAGTTTAAAACTCATTCTCAAAAACACTACAAATAAATACGAAATAGCTAAAACGTATTTGGCCTTAGCCCAAATGCATGAACGTATAGATCTTAATAAAGGAAAGTCTTTTGCTCATAAAGCTTTTACATACAAAGACAATGATTCGCTTTTAGCAGAAACTAATAATCAATTAGGGCGTTTTCAATTTTTTACGGCACAATTAGATTCTGCAACCTATTACTTTGATAACACTAAAAAATTACTTCAAAAACTCGGAGAAGAGCAGCGAGTTGCCATTGTTAATATTAGTCTAGGAGCTATTCAACTTAGGCAAGGAGACTACAACAAAACTATTGAAACCTTAACTGAAAGTGCTCGTTATTTTGAAAAAAACAACGATTCTTTAAACGCTGCAAAATGTTACAGCAACATAGCTAGTGCATTTGCGGAATTAGAAATTTTCCCTAAGGCAATAGAATACAGCGAAAAAGCTTTGTTGGTTTTTGAAAGTCTGAACCAAACCCAGTTTAGGCTCATTACACTTCCAAATTTAGCAACGCAATATTACAAAAATGAAGATACGCTAAAAGCCATAGACTATAACAATAAAGCGGAGAAATTGGCCATTAAACTTGGAGATAAACGTTCGTTATCCATCATTTACAACAATCTTGGCGATTTGTATTTAAACAAGAATTCTGAAAAAGCAAAACAGTATTTAGAGAAAACCTTGCAATTAAAAAGCGAGCTCAATCTTAAATCAGGTATTGAAGTAACACAAAGTAATTTGGGTTATATTCATCTTAAGAACAAAGATTATGCAAAAGCCATTTCTTATTTTAAAAAAGCGGAAGAACTCATCAAAGGTAAACAGCGTGTTTCTGTGTATAACAATCTAAAAGAGGCCTACAAAGGTCTTGGTCAAACGGCAAATGCCTTGTTATATTCTGAAAAAGCTAGCCAATTAAACGATAGTATCCTTAATACCGAAAGCCAAAAAAGCTTTATGGAGGTGCAAACAAAATACGAAACCGAAAAGAAAGAAAAAGAGATTCTTCAACTCACTAACGATAATCTTGAAGTTAATTATAAACGAAAACAAAATAGAAACCTCCTTTTTGCCGCTTTGGGAGCTTTATTTCTAACCCTTTTACTTATTTATTTTTTATATAATAATGCCAAACGAAAACGGATTATTATGGAGCAAAACCTCACTATCAAAGAGCAAGAGTTTAACCAACAATTAAAGTCTCAGGAGTTAGAAGGCATTGATGCTATTATAGATGCTCAAGAAGCTGAGCGTTCTAAAATTGCAGCTGATTTGCACGATAATTTAGGTAGCAAAGTTGCAACTCTAAAACTTTACTTAGAAAGCTATGATAACGAAGATGATTTTTCTAACTTCTACAAAAAACTAAAAAAGTTAATGGATACTACTTATAACGAAATTCGTAGTATTTCAAAAAATAAAAACTTTGGCGCTCAGATTAGCAAAGGCTTAATTCCATCTACAAAACAAGTTGCAAAACAGATTTCGGAATCAAAAAAAATTGATATAAAATTAATTAATGTAGATGTCAATAAACGTATTGAAAGCGCACTCGAAATTCAAATATTTAGAATCATACAAGAGTTGCTCACTAATATCATAAAACATTCTGGTGCAACTGAAGCTATTGTGCAATTCTCCGAGAACGAGAATATTTTGAACATCATAGTAGAAGACAACGGAAAAGGGTTTGACATTAAAGCCTCAAAATCAGGAATTGGTTTAATTAATATAGAAAAACGGATACAGAAAATCAATGGTGAATTTATTATCGACACCTCAAAAGGAAAGGGTACAACAGTAATTTTAAACATTCCAATATGAGTATTAAAGTTATAATAGTAGACGATCATCAACTCTTTATAGATGGCTTAAAATCTATTCTTTCAAAAGCTTTAGAAATAGAAATTATAGGTGAAGCTAATAATGGGTTGGACACTCTAAAATTGCTGGAAAATGAATTGCAACCAGATATCATACTTACTGATATTAGAATGCCAATACTAGACGGCATCGAACTAACAAAGACTATAACAAGGGATTATCCAAAAATTAAAGTTTTGGCGCTTAGTATGTTTGATCAAACTCCAGATGTTATTGAGATGTTAGAAGCAGGTGCTAAAGGATATGTCACCAAGAACGTAGAAAAAACTGAACTAATCTTGGCCATTAACACCTTAATAAAAGGAGACTATTTTTTTAGCGATACCATACCAAAAGAAGTTGAAAATTGGTTTAATAAAGAAGATACAAGAATTGGAGATTCTCAACTTACGCGTCGCGAAAAGGAAATTCTTCAACTTATTGTTAAGGGTAGAACCTCTATTGAAATGGCAAATCAACTCAGCTTAAGTAAATATACCATAGATACGCATCGTAAAAATATTCATAAAAAACTAGGTATAAAAAGTAATACTGGTTTGGTAAATTATGCTTTGAAAAATATACATTAAAGCACAAACCTATACGTAGCTTTAATTAAAAATGTATTGTTGGGTTTCTGACCAAATATTTGATTGTCAACAATACCACTAAAACTATTATTTACATCACCCAAACCATCAATACCTTGAGACCAAACCAAAAATATTTCTGATCCAGGAATATACTCCCAACGCACTACCAGATTAGACCTAAACTGTACAAAAGCAAAGTTTGGGTCACCAAAACTGTAATCTGTATTACCATCTAAGTCTTCATCAACTAAATAACCTCCATTACTAGATTCGATTTGGTTATCATTATACAACGTAATACGTTCATTAATATCTTCTGCTATGGGATTATTTACATAATTAAAGCCTGAGAATTTAGCTTTAAAAATAAAGGGTTGACCATAATACTGAATAGTGAGGTTAGGATTAATATTGTAGTTAACTCTAAGTGTTGCGCTAAAACTCTCATTATCTATTGCACCTAATATATAACGCTGAGTGCCATTAAAATCTCGCTGAGTAACATATTGAGTTTTACTAGGATTTTCTTCGTATTGCAGATTAAGTGATGCACTTAATGCGTTAAGTGGTTGATATCTAAAACGAAGCTCGTAACGTTTAAGAGAAAAATTATTTTGTTTTGCTCTAGAATTCACATAACCAATCGTGGTGCTTAATCGTTTTCTTTGATCTGTACCAACAAACAAATACCAAAAATTTTCTTCATTGTATCGCCAACGTGGACCTCCTCTTAAAAAAGTATTGGTGAATATTCTTGGTTTATGAGCAGCTCCAAAATCGGCAAACCAGTTGTTTATAAAATTAACAAAACCTCCCATTTCGTATTGAATACGATTATAGTTCCCTTCAAAATCAAAAGCTGTTGATAACTCTAAACCAACATTTGCCTGTCTAAACCAACTTGTTGGTTTATTAAAAAGTCTTCTGATATTAGAGTATTGACGAATATCATCAGCTTGCCGCAAAAAACCTATATCATTAAGTTCTAGCTCTGGCGATTTCCAATTACCTCCAATATTATAACGCCAATTTCCAGCTCCGCCTTTACCTATTTCAAAATTTCCTCCAGTTCCTGTTAACGATGTTCTGTTAGGGTCTACACTTACATGACTTGCATCTTCTCTTTGAAATAAATGTGTTAATGAGCGTTGTGTAATCTCAATAGCTTCTTTACTTCCTGTTACATGACTAAACGACATATTACCTTGAAAATAATAGGTTCTGTTTTTCCAGTTGTGTCTAAAGTCCAATCCGCCAGAATAGGCATTCTTTCTAAGAAAATTAACGTTGTCTTCAATATTTCGATTAGTTGCCGTAAAAATTGCGCCTACATAAGAATTTCTATTATTAAAATCTTTTTGAGCTCTAGTAACTAAATAGTTTGTAAATGGCTCTACTAATTCTTCTCGTTCTTGTCCTACTTGAGGCAAACTATTAATAACGTCCTGTCTTTCATCTAGTTTTACAATCCCATACTCTTTAGACGTAATACTTTCTAAAATACCAATAGCCCAGCCATTTTTGGTTTTACCACTAAACTTAGCTGCACCTAAAATTGTTGAAAAATTAGGAATATCTTCATACTCTCCTAGGCTTCCATCAGCACTTGTGATGCCTTGAGGTGTTCTACCAATTCGTCTAGAGAAAAACAAATTGTCAGCACCTCCTCCAATTCTAAAATCGAATACATTTTTATTCTCTACAAAAAATGGGCGTCGCTCTTGGAAAAAAATCTCAAAACCATCTAATGCAATAGCTCCTGGATCAGCGTCTACTTGACCAAAATCTGGATTAATAGTTAAGTCAACTGTAAGATCATTAGTAATTCCAATTTTTGCATCTAAACCACCTGTAAGTTTCGTATCGCTTCCATCTCTAAAAGGATTTCCTGCTTGAGCTTCGTAAGTATCTAATTGCGCAACAGTATAAGGCTGAATTTCCAATTGCTTTTGTGGTTTAAGACCAATTAAGCCATGTAATTCACCAAATTCACTTACCCAACCTGGTGGATTAGCATCTAGTGGTTGCCAAGTGGAGCGCTCTTCATTATTAAAGTAACGTCTTGTGGATTGTAATCCCCAAATTTGTGCTTGTTCATCTCCAAATCGTAATTGACTTAAAGGTATACGCATTTCTGCAGACCAACCATCTATATCTATTTTTGTATCTGTATACCATATAGGATTCCAACTATCATCAAAATTTCCATTATTTGATACAAACTCATCACCTTTAACACCAGAAGCAGATATTGTAAAAGAAAATGCAGACCTATCATCGTTGTAACTATCTAAATTTATCTCTACCCAATCTCCAGGGAAATCATCACGTCTTCCCATTCGTTTTTCTATGGTATTTGGGTCAGCTTGATAACATTTAAATGCAACATATAGATTTTTAGCATCATATAGAATTTTCATCTTAGTTTGCTCTGTTGGTGGTGTGCCAACATCTGGTTGAAATTCTATGTAATCTGTTGTCCATTCTACTAAATCCCAAGCAGAATCGTCTAAAACACCATCAATAGTTGGAGCATCTCCTGTTATTACTTTTGTAGTATAAATACGTTTAGGAATTATAGAATCTTGAGCTTCTATTTCTGCTGCGATAAATGCAGCAAAAAGTGACAAAGCGAAAGTGATTGATTTCATTTAGGTTGGTCTTTATTCCGTAATAGACTTAAAACTAATCGGAGTGTTACACTTAAGCATTATGATTAGCAAAAAATTAACGGATTTAACATAATTAATATTCTTTCTCAAAAATTTAATAAACTCCTTTAAAAATAGTAGGCTTTAGTATTTGGTAATCACACTATTTATCGTAAATTTGCAAACTCTTTTTTAGAGAGGAATGTTTAATTAAAATCTGTCTTTAGACAGGAAAACTAAATTATTAAGTGTGGATACATTAAGCTACAAAACAGTTTCTGCTAACAAAGCTACCGTAAACAAGGAGTGGGTTTTAGTAGATGCTGATGGACAAAACTTAGGCCGCTTAGCATCTAAAGTTGCAAAACTTTTAAGAGGTAAGCACAAGCCAAACTTCACACCACACGTTGATTGCGGAGATAATGTAATCATTATTAATGCAGAAAAAATCAACCTTACAGGTAAAAAGTGGAATGACAAAACGTACATTCGTCACACTGGTTATCCTGGTGGTCAAAGAAGTTTAACTGCTAATGAATTGTTTGACAAAGATCCAACAAGACTAGTAGAAAAATCAGTAAAAGGAATGCTCCCTAAAAACAAATTAGGTGCAGTTTTATTCCGTAACCTTAACGTTGTTGTAGGTTCTGAGCACAAACATGAGGCTCAAAAACCAAAAACAATCAATTTAAACGAATTTAACTAATGGAAGTAATTCACAAAATCGGCCGTAGAAAGACGGCTGTTGCTCGTGTGTATGTTGCTAAAGGAAAAGGTAACATCACGGTTAACAAAAAGGACATGGCAACGTATTTCCCTACAGCTACTTTACAGTATAAGGTAAATCAACCGTTAGCAATGACCAACAATGATGGCAACTTTGATATTACAGTAAATGTATATGGAGGTGGTATTACAGGACAGGCTGAGGCTGTTCGCTTAGCTTTATCTCGTGCAATGTGCGAATTAGATGAAGAAAATAGAACAATTTTAAAGCCAGAAGGACTATTAACAAGAGACCCAAGAATGGTAGAGCGTAAGAAATTCGGACAGAAGAAAGCGCGTAAGAAATTCCAGTTCTCTAAACGTTAATATTACTGCCGAAATATTCGGCCATTATCAATTAATAAATTAAATTTTAGTTTAGCATCTAAATGCTTGAGGCGAATGAAAATGACCACTTAAACATTGCTAATCAAAAGAACGTAAACTATTACAAACATGGGAAAAGTAGAAGTTAAAGACTTACTTGATGCAGGTGTACATTTTGGACACCTTACTAGAAAATGGGATCCAAACATGGCTCCTTACATTTATATGGAGCGTAATGGCATCCATATTATTAATCTTTACAAAACTGCAGCAAAAATCGAAGAGACTTCACAGGCACTTCATAAGATTGCAGCTTCTGGAAAGAAAATTTTATTTGTTGCTACAAAAAAGCAAGCCAAAGACATCGTAGCTGAAAAAGCTGGTGCTGTAAATATGCCATATATTACTGAGCGTTGGCCAGGTGGTATGTTAACAAACTTCGTTACTATTAGAAAAGCAG
This sequence comes from Microcosmobacter mediterraneus, assembly GCF_031846265.1. Classification (NCBI taxonomy): domain Bacteria; kingdom Pseudomonadati; phylum Bacteroidota; class Flavobacteriia; order Flavobacteriales; family Flavobacteriaceae; genus Microcosmobacter; species Microcosmobacter mediterraneus. The sequence continues at coordinate 94,672 of NZ_JAVRIA010000002.1, forward strand.
TTAAGAAAATGGCTGCAATTGATAGAATGAAGAAAGACGGAACTTTTAATTCGCTTTCTAAGAAAGAGCGTTTACAAGTTGATCGTCAACGTGCTAAATTAGAAAAGAATTTAGGTTCTATTTCTGATATGACACGTTTACCAGGTGCATTATTTGTTGTTGACATTAAACGTGAACATATTGCAATTAAAGAAGCTCAAAAATTAAACATTCCAATCTTTGCAATGGTAGATACTAACTCTGATCCACGTCAGGTTGACTATCTTATACCTTCAAATGATGACGCTTCTAAATCTATTGATAAGATATTATCTCTAGTAACCTCTGCAATTAATGATGGTTTAACAGAACGTAAGTCTGAAAAAGCTGGGAATAAAAAACCTGAAACTCCAAAGGCTGAGGCAAAAGTAGCTCCTGTGGAAGCAGCAGCAACTCAAGAAGAGGAATAATAACTAAGTACAATACATTAAGTCGTTTAATTCCTTTTTAATTAAAGATGTATTAAACGACTTTTTTTAAATTATTAAATATGGAATCTATGGTAAAAATAACTGCCGCAGAAGTAAATAAATTAAGAAAAACTACAGGTGCAGGTATGATGGACTGCAAAAAAGCCTTAGTTGAAGCAGAAGGTGATTTTGATAAAGCTATTGAAATCTTACGTAAAAAAGGTCAGAAAGTAGCTGCTAAAAGAGCTGATAGAGAATCTACAGAAGGTGCTGCAATCACTAAAGTAAATGGAGAAAGTACAGCAGGTGTTGCCATTGTATTAGGATGTGAAACTGATTTTGTAGGTAAAAACGAAAGCTTTGTAACCTTAGCACATGAATTAGCAGAAGTTGCTTTAGGATGCAGTTCTAAAGATGAATTTTTAGCTGCTGATTTTGGAGGTATGACTGTAGCTGATAAGTTAATTGAACAAACAGGAGTCATTGGTGAAAAACTAGATATCAATGCTTTTGAAAAAGTTGAAGCACCATTCGTAGGATCTTATATTCACGCTGGTAATAAAATTGCCACGTTAGTAGGTTTATCTGCTGCTGTTGAAGGTGCAGATGTAGTTGCTAAGGATGTGGCTATGCAAGCTGCAGCTATGAATCCAATTGCTTTAAACGAAGACGGTGTAGATGCCTCTATCGTAGAGAAAGAAATTGAGATTGCTAAGGATCAATTACGTCAAGAAGGAAAGCCTGAAGCTATGTTAGAAAATATTGCTAAAGGAAAACTTAAACGTTTCTTTAAAGATAACACATTAGTAAATCAAGCATTTATAAAAGATAGTAAAGTAAGTGTTGCTGATTATGTTAAGTCTATTGGTGATGTTGCTGTAACTAACTTTAAACGTGTAGCTTTAGGATAATTTAAAGCATAGAATATTGTAAAAAGCCTTTCAAAAATTGAGAGGCTTTTTTTAATCTCAAAACTTTCACTTTTAAATAGAACAATATTTGTTTAGATTTGCTAAACTTTCAAAATCACTCATGAAATATAAAAGAATACTTCTTAAACTCTCTGGCGAGGCTTTAATGGGAGAACGTCAATATGGAATTGATCCTGCACGCTTAGCAGAGTATGCAGAAGATATTAAAGCCATTACAGATCTTGGTGTTCAAGTTGCTATTGTTATAGGTGGCGGAAATATTTTTAGAGGTGTTGCTGGTGCAAGTAATGGTATGGACAGAGTACAAGGTGACCATATGGGAATGTTAGCAACTGTTATTAATGGTTTAGCATTACAAGGTGCATTAGAAGATTCTAATATTCCAACACGACTCCAATCTGCCATTCATATCGATGAAGTTGCTGAGCCTTTTATTATGCGTAAAGCGGTAAGACATTTAGAGAAAGGTCGTGTCGTTATTTTTGGAGGTGGAACAGGTAACCCATATTTTACGACAGACTCTGCTGCAGTATTACGTGCTATAGAAATAAAAGCTGATGTGATCTTAAAAGGAACTCGAGTAGATGGTATATACACAGCAGATCCAGAAAAAGATACCACAGCTGTAAAATTTGATCATATTTCTTTTGATGATGTTTTAAGTAAAGGACTTAAAGTCATGGATACAACAGCTTTTACATTAAGTCAAGAAAACCAACTACCAATCATAGTTTTTGATATGAATAAAAAAGGTAACTTGCTAAAAGTGATTTCTGGAGAAAATATAGGAACAAAAGTAAACCTTTAAACGTCTATAAAATTTGGCTTAGATTTTGATAATTCTCAATTAAAACAGTTTACATCATGAACGAAGACATAAAATTTATAATAGATACAGCAAAAGAAGCCATGGATAATGCTATATCTCACTTAGAAAAACAACTTTCTAATATAAGAGCAGGAAAAGCAAGTCCTGCCATGTTGGGTAGTGTTATGGTAGATTATTATGGTTCTCAGACACCATTAAACCAAGTAGCTAATGTAAATACGCCTGATGGTCGAACCATCACAGTACAACCGTGGGAAAAAGCTATGCTTCAAGAAATAGAACGAGGTATTATGGTTGCTAATCTTGGATTTAACCCTATGAATAACGGCGAATCCATTATTATTAACGTTCCGCCATTAACAGAAGAGCGCAGACGAAGTCTAGCAAAACAAGCTAAGGCAGAGGCTGAAGATGCTAAAGTTGGTATTAGAAATGCTCGAAAAGATGCAAACAATGATATTAAAAAAACAGATGACGCCTCTGAAGACTTAAAAGGTAATGCTGAAATAGATGTGCAACAATTAACAGATAAATACGTTACAAGAGTTGACGATATGCTAAGTCTGAAAGAAAAAGAAATAATGACAGTATAATAGAAAAGCGACATAATTGTCGCTTTTTTTTTCTAGTCTAACCCTCTATATAGTTTAATGATTCATCGTTGTGTACTCTTCTTAATACTCTTACTACCTATTTGTGCACAATCACAGCAAGACTCCACTAAAGTCTCACAAGATTCTATTAAAAAAGCTGAATTTATAAAATACTTAGGTAATGGATTTTTACCAACTAAGTATTTTGATTTCGATTTGCGTTACCTAATTAAATACAATCAGTTTGAAGCCTTAAGAACAGGCCTAGGTGGAATTACGAATAAGCAGTTTTCAGAAAAAATTCGTTTAAGTGGTTATTGGGTTTATGGGTTTAAAGATGATAAAGATAAGTACAGTATATCTGGCGGATTTAGAGTTGATCCAAAACGGAATACATGGATAAACCTAACCTATACAGATGATCTACAAGAAACAGGTAGCTCAAAATTTTTAACTGATAAACGGTTCTTTACATTTTTTGAACCACGTCTTCTCAATATTGATTTATTTCATAGGCATATTACTAAATCAATTAGTTTAGAACATCAGATATCCTCTAATTTACTATCAGAAACCAAAGTATCTTACAGCAAAATAAACCCAACCTATAATTACAATTTTAAACCAAGTAATGAATCTTTCAATACTTACGATCTGAGCTTAGCGACTATTAGTTTACAATGGAGTCCATTTAGTAATTATGAGTTTCAAGATGATGTTTTAGTTGAAACTAAAGAAGGTTACCCAAAATTCACCCTACAGTACATAAAAAGTGTAAAAGATATATTTAATAGCAATTTTAATTTCTCAAAATTAGATCTTCGAACTATTTATCAAGTCAACCACAAAAACGACTCAAAATCTAATATTACACTTACAGCAGGTTTTGCAAACGGAGATGCACCTTTAACACATTTATATCATGCATATCCCAATAATATTAGAAAAGAAACCATTTTACAACGATTTTCTGTTGCTGGGCTTAATAGTTTTGAAACGATGCTTTTCAACGAGTTTTTCTCCGATAGGTTTGGTACTTTACAACTAAAACATTTCTTCAGACCCTTTAAAATTTCTGAATGGTTGAAGCCGCAATTAGTATTAATATCTAGGCATGCTTTAGGTGATATGGCCAATAAAGAGCGCCATTTAGGTATTACCTTCAATACCTTAGATCAATTATACTCAGAATCTGGTTTTGAAATCAACAAATTATTCTTTGGTTTTGGACTAAGTTTTGCATATAGATATGGTAGTTACCACATTCCTAACTTTGAGGATAATATTGCGTTTAAATTCACTTTTAATTTAACGTTATAACTTAGTTAGTTTCAACCTTAGAAACTTTATAATCTAATGTTGTAAAGCCTATTTTCCCGTCATTTGATATGGTTTCAATAATGATCACAAAATCTCCTTCATTGTCAGAATGATAGTAGCTAATATTTAATTCATTATTTTTCAATTCTGCATTTGGATTCCAATAAATCGTTGATCGATAATCTGGCTTATTCTCATAAAAAGTATTATTTGAATTGTAATCAGGAGTATAAAACTCTTTTACGGGTGAAAAGCCTTTTACTGTAAATACTTTATTCTCTTTTCTAGGTCTTAATGCACCGTAAAGACCTTTACCATTACGTGTGTAAATAGAAATAATACTTCCAAACACCATAAATTCTGAAGGAACTGTATTTCTCACCTCTGCGTAAAGTTGGTTTAATTTTTTAGGTTCATCAATAATCTCAAAGCTTGTAACTTCCATTGGTGAAATATCTTGCAAAAAAAGGTAATCCCTTTCATTTACAGGTATACCATCTATAACAACAAAGTTTAAATGTCCTTTTCCTCCTCTAGTCGTTTCAACTATTAGGTATGGAGCAGTCATAACACCAGGACGCATTTTAGATCTTCTAACAGTAACTTGATCTTGAAAAGCCATTAACACATGATAAAGACCTTTAGTGTTTTTTGTAACTTTCTTACGTAATTCTTTACCTTCTATGACCATATCTGGCAATCCATATTTTTCAGCCATTTTTTTACGCTTAGGTGTCATTTTGTAAGCATTAACTATAACCTCATCTAACTTATTTAGACCTTTAATATCATTAAAGTATTTATTTTCTGTTTCTTTAAAAGTAATATTCTGTTTGATAATTAATTCACTAATATTATCATTGACCTTGGTGTAAGATTTAGTAATGCTTTTTACAGGTATTGCTGGCTTTTTTGATAATGTTATATTAACAGATTTCATTTCCTTATCTGTTATATTTAAATGCTTAAAGATCAACTCTCTGTAATCACCATAGATATTATCTACTTCAAAAGAAAAACTTCCTGGAGCATTTATTGATGCATTATAAATGGATATGCTATCACCAAAGGTCATAACAGCAAAATCTAACTGCTTTTTATCTTTTTTAGCATTCTTAATATTTACAATACCTTTTAGATTAATACCTTTTTCTCTTTTGTATTTAAAATTGGTGTTAAAATCATTGTCGTATTTATAGTTTCTCCAACCTTGAGTTAACATTAAGTCGTCAATATTATGATTTGTTCCATTATTAAAATAAAGACTTGGTGATTCAACTTTACCTTTTAAATCTGAAGATAACAGTAAGTAAGAGGCTATATTCTCATAATTGTAATAATCTAAATAATCTTTATTAATGACTAAGACTGATGTACTTTGAGTTGAAGTAGAAGGAGTATTGTTTTTAATGGCAAGGTCAATCTTCTCTCTTCTATTAAACTTCGTTTTATTTAAGGTGGCTTCAATTGCTATTTGAGACATCTCATTTTTATTATAAAATAAGCGTTCTGCCCTTGGGTTTTGTTTACCATCATAGAGTGTAAAAACAGCTATACCTTCTGGGAATTCTTTTTTTGGAATAGTAAAAATATATCTGTTATCAATCAATTTAGCATTGCTCTCAAAATATTGAATACCTCTTGAAAAACCTTTAAGTATAATATCCTCACTTATATTAGAGCTAGCATTTATTCCAACAACTATATTATCTTTCAATTCTGCTATTCTCATAACATAACCTATTGTTTTTACATTAGGCAAATAAACAAAAGATTCTATAGCGTTACCATTTAACATGGTAACTCTTGCTCTATAATTTTTAGAATTGTCTGCATTATTAAGAATAAAATGACCCATTCCTAACGAATTGCTTTTAAAATTTGTAACGAGTTCACCCTTTTCATCTAAAATCTCTCCTGCAACCTCGACACTTGTCCCTAAAACATCTACAGCCTTAAATCCAATTTTACTTGTTATACCTACAACAAAGCTTCCACTCTCTGGAAAAAATTGAAGGTTGAAATAATTACTTTGTGGGGAAAATTTTGTGCTATAATCTAAATCAGAATCTGAAGCATAACCCAAAGTAACCTCATTTAACGTTTTGGGTGTTTCAAATTCAAGTGTATAAGAGTTATCTTTGTTTCTTTTTAAAGGAATGATTTTTACATTGTCTTTAAGTTTAACAAAAGCCTTTAAAGTTCTTTTATGGTTAGTGTCAATTACTGAGGGAAAGAAATCAGCTTTATAAGTATTATTTAAATTCGTAGAATCGACTAAACGAATATTAGTTATTGGTTTTAAAGATCTTTTATTAAACTCTTCTGAATAAATCTGAATTGTTTTTTCAAAGAAAAAATCAGTATCGAAATTCTTATTCCAATCTGTATAGGCTCTTAGTTTATATTGACCACTTTTAAACTTACTGTCTAAATCAAAAAATCCAGCACCAATTCCATCATTCAGTTTTACAATTTTACTTTCAACTATAGAATTGTTTTGGTCAATCAAATCTACATACAAAACAACACTAGAAAATTCTCCACTTAAAGTTGCAGCATTAACAACTATAGCTTTAAACCAAATAGAATTATTAACAGTGTATATGTCGTTGTCTGTCTGAACATAAATTTTCTCAGCAAACGAATTTCGCGCAAAGTTGTTGTTAATTTGAGCAATTATTGAAGTACCAAATAAAAGAAAGAAAACGCTTAAAATAGTATACTTTTTTTTCATAGCTTCTGAATAATGGTGACATTTATAAGATACTAATTAGACTTAGATTTTTCTCTCAAAGCACTGTTAAAATTTCCTAATGTTTATTAGATAACATCATAATATTTTAGCAATTAATAAACCTTAAATATACCAAGCATTCTTAAGCTTTTTTCTAACTTTACCATCTTTTAGTATTTGAATGTTTAAACTTTTAACCACAGGATTTTGGGAGGCAGTTGCGAGGCTTATTCTTCGTAATAAGATTGCTATCCTAATGGCCATTATTTTGGCTACCGTATTTTTTGGTTATCAGTGGCAACACATGCGTTTTACATATACAGAAGCTAACATGCTTCCTGATGATCATAAGGTTAACTTAACCTATAATAATTTTTTAGATGTTTTCGGCGAAGAAGGTAACCTCATTGTTATTGGTGTTAAGGACTCAACTTTATTTTCAGTTGATAAACTTAATGCTTGGAACAAACTTTCGGATGACTTCAAAACTTTCGATGAAGTTGAAACTGTAGTTTCTATTAAAGACTTACAAAAACTTGTTAAGAACACTGAAGAAGAAAAATTTGATTTAGAACCTTTTATTAAAGATTCTATTAGCACAATTGATCAGATTAACAAATTACAATCCGAACTTTTTAAGCAGTATCCTTTTTACGATAATTTTTTATTTAACAGTTCTACAAAAACGATTAGAACAGCTATTTATTTAAGAAAAGATATAATAAACACTTCAGCTCGTAAAGATTTTATTTTAACTATTCTCGAAGACAAAATCAAAACCTTTAAAAACGAGACTGGTTTAGATATTAAGGTCTCTGGCATGCCTTATATAAGAACACTAAATTCTCAAGTTATCGTTGAAGAAATTAGTTGGTTTATCGGAGCAGCTTTACTAGTTACATCACTAATCTTTTTCCTTTTCTTCAGGTCATTTAGAGCTACTTTTATTTCATTAGTTGTAGTGTGTTTTGGTGTTATGTGGACTTTTGGTATTCTTGGTTTGTTAAAGTATGAAATCACTGTTTTAACAGCTCTTATTCCTCCTTTGATTATTGTTATTGGAATACCAAACTGTATATTTCTCATTAATAAATATCAGCACGAAGTAAAATCTCATGGTAATAAAGTAAAATCGCTGCAGCGAGTTATTACTAAAGTTGGTAATGCTACATTAATGACTAATGTTACTACAGCTTCCGGTTTTGCTACTTTTATCCTCACTCAAAGTAAGCTTCTTAAAGAGTTTGGACTTGTAGCATCATTGAGTATCCTTGCCATTTTTATACTGTGTTTACTGATTATTCCAATCATGTATACCTTCTTACCTTATCCTAAACAGCGTCATTTAGAGCATTTGAATAAACGTTGGATTGGTGGTTTTGTTAACTGGATGGAGCAAATGGTAAAGCATAAGCGTATTACCATTTATGTAACTGCACTTGTATTACTCATAGTTAGTTTACTTGGTATTAATAAAATTACAATCTCTGGAAGCCTCATTGAAGATATGCCTAAAGAGAAACAGTTTTTTAAAGACATTCGTTTTTTTGAAGACGAGTTCAATGGTATAATGCCTCTTGAAATTGTTGTGGATACAAAACGTAAGAAAGGGGTTATGAAATTAGCAACTATAAAGCGTATGAATCAGCTTGAGGATTTAATCATAGAAACTCCTCAGCTCTCACGTCCTATGTCTGTTGTAAGCTTAGTTAAATACGCCAAACAGGCATATACTAATGGAAATCCTAAGTACTATCAGCTACCTACTAGCCAAGAAAATTTATTCATTTCATCTTATATTAAAAAATCATCTTCTAGTGTTGATTTACTTAAAAACTTTGTAGATAGTACAGGTCGTTATGCACGTATAACAACCTTTATGAAGGATATTGGTACTGATAAAATGGAACGAATCGAAGAAAATCTTCAGAATAAAATAACTAAAGTATTTCCAAAAGAGCGCTATGATGTTACACTAACTGGTAAAGCGTTAGTATTCCAAAAAGGCACAAAATATCTAGTTAACAACTTAATTATATCCTTATCCTTAGCCATTTTGTTAATTTCAATTTTTATGGCTTATATGTTTCGTTCAGCAAGAATGATTGTAGTATCGTTAATTCCAAATCTTTTACCTCTTCTAGTTACAGCTGGTTTAATGGGTTATTTGGGTGTGCCTATAAAGCCATCAACAATATTAGTATTTAGTATTGCCTTTGGGATTTCTGTAGATGATACCATACATTTCTTAGCAAAATATAGGCAAGAGTTGCAGGCCAATCATTGGAAAATTAGAAAATCTGTTTATGGTGCATTAAAAGAAACTGGTGTAAGTATGTTCTACACCTCTATTGTTTTGTTTTTTGGATTCTCTGTATTTACCATTTCTAGTTTTGGAGGCACTGTGGCTCTTGGTGCCTTAGTCTCTGCAACACTTTTATTTGCTATGCTTTCAAATTTATTACTACTCCCTTCACTATTATTATCATTAGAAAGAAGCATTGCTAACAAAGAAGTCCTTAAAGAACCTAGTATTCAAATTATACCAAGGGAAGACAAAGAAGATATAAACCTTTCAGATAATCTATAAATTTTAGACTCTTAATTCGTCTAACTCTTTACAAATATTATCTTTGCACTTTAAAATTTAGAGCACTATGAGCTTTACAGTTGCACAATTATTATCACAAGAGACAACGATACAAGACGTTGAAGTTAAAGGCTGGGTTAGAACATTTAGAGCAAACCGATTTATTGCTTTAAATGATGGCTCAACAATTAATAATATTCAATGTGTTGTTGATTTTGAAAATACTGAAGAAAGTATTTTAAAACGTATTACTACAGGAGCTGCTGTTCAAATTAAAGGCCAATTGGTTGAGAGTCAAGGCAAAGGACAAAGCCTAGAGATACAAGTGAGTTCTATTGAAATTCTTGGTGATTCTGATCCAGATGAGTATCCTATTCAGCCCAAAAAGCATACGTTTGAATTCTTGCGAGAAAATGCTCATTTACGAACTAGAACAAACACCTTTAGTGCTGTAATGCGCGTAAAATCCACATTATCTTTTGCTATTCACAACTATTTTACTAAGAATGGTTTCTATAATATGCACACACCAATAATTACTGCAAGTGATGCAGAAGGTGCTGGAGAAACATTTAGAGTAACCGCTTTAGACCCTAAAAATCTACCCTTAACTGAAGATGGTGAAGTAGACTACAAAGAAGACTTCTTTGGTAAAGAAACTAATCTAACTGTATCCGGACAATTAGAAGCAGAGACTTATGCTATGGCTCTAGGAAAAGTGTATACATTCGGACCTACATTTAGAGCAGAGAATTCTAATACAAGTCGTCATTTAGCTGAGTTTTGGATGATAGAGCCAGAGGTAGCTTTTATGGATTTGGCAGGGAATATGGATTTGGCCGAAGACTTTTTAAAATCAGTTATTCGTTATGTTTTAGAGCATAACAAAGAAGATTTAGAATTTTTAGATAAACGATTAGCTGACGAAGAAAAACGTTTACCTCAAGCAGAACGTAGTCCAATGGCATTGATTGATAAATTAAAATTTGTTGTAGATAATAATTTTAAGCGTGTTAGCTATACTGAAGCCATTGATATACTTAGAAATTCAAAGCCAAATAAGAAGAAGAAATTCAAATATCTTATTGAAGAATGGGGAGCAGATTTGCAAAGTGAGCACGAACGTTTCTTAGTAGAAAAGCACTTTAAATGTCCTGTTATATTATTTGATTATCCTGCAAATATAAAAGCGTTTTACATGCGTTTAAATGAAGATGGAAAAACCGTAAGAGCCATGGATGTTTTATTTCCAGGTATTGGTGAAATGGTTGGAGGCTCTCAAAGAGAAGAGCGTTTAGATGTGTTAAAAGAAAAAATGGCTGCCTTAGATATCCCAGAAGAAGAATTATGGTGGTACTTAGATCTCAGAAAATACGGAACTGCCGTTCATTCAGGTTTTGGGCTAGGTTTTGAACGCTTAGTTATGTTTGCCACAGGAATGGGAAATATTAAAGATGTTATACCTTATCCTAGAACACCACAAAATGCCGAGTTCTAAAATGATAACTAAAACCTTTCAGAGTTCTAAAAACCCGAAAGGTTTTTCTTATTTTTATAATCAACAGAAGTTAAATGTCGTTAAAGCAGTTTTTACAATTTAAGTTATCCCAAAAGTTGTCACCACAACAGATTCAGTTAATGAAACTGATACAGTTGCCTACACAAGCTTTTGAGCAGCGACTTAAACAAGAATTAGAAGAAAACCCTGCTCTAGAAAGTGGTAAGGAAACAGATAGTGCTGACGATAATTTCGATGAATTTGATAACTCTAGCGACGAGTATAATGATAATGAAACCATAAATGCTGATGATATTAATGTAGATGATTACTTAAGTGATGATGAAATTCCAGAGTATCGTATGCAAGCCAATAATTATAGTGCTGACGATGATGAAAAAAGTGTGCCTTATGCAGCAGGAATGTCCTTTACGCAACACTTAGTTAATCAGCTAAATACATTTCGCCTTTCTGATACTGATGAAGATATTGCAAATTTTTTAGTAGGTAGTGTGGATGAGAGTGGCTATATACGCAGAACTTTGAGTGATATTATGGATGATTTGGCTTTTACTCAAAATGTCTATACCACTGAAGAAGACATTGAAAAGGTTTTAAAAATTGTGCATCAGTTAGATCCTGCTGGTGTTGGTGCGCGTAATCTGCAAGAATGCTTAAGTATTCAACTACACCGAAAAGAGAAAACACCAGATGTTGAGTTGGCTATTGCCATTATTGACAAAGCTTTTGACCAATTTACCAAGAAGCACTACAAAAAACTTCTGAGTAAGTTCGATGTTACTGAAATGCAACTAAAAGATGCTATTGAAGAAATAGAACGTCTCAATCCAAAGCCAGGAGGATCTTATGCTGGTAATAATAAAATTGTTGAGCATATTGTCCCAGACTTTGCCATTAAAATAGTTGATGGCGAATTAGAGCTTACCTTAAATGGTAGAAATGCTCCAGAATTGCATGTTTCTAGAGAGTATAACAATATGCTGAAAGGTTACAAAGAATCTAAAGATAAATCAAAATCTCAAAAAGATGCTGTGCTATTTATTAAGCAAAAACTAGATGCTGCTAAATGGTTTATCGAGGCTATAAGGCAACGTCAGCAAACGCTTTTTGTTACTATGAGTTCTATTATGCATTACCAAAAAGAGTACTTTTTATCTGGTGATGAACGTAAGCTAAGGCCAATGATTTTAAAAGATATAGCTGATGAAATAGATATGGATGTCTCTACAGTATCTCGTGTAGCTAACAGTAAATATGTAGATACACCTTATGGAACTAAATTAATTAAAGAGTTCTTCTCAGAATCCATGAAAAACGATCAAGGTGAAGATGTTTCTACTAGAGAAATTAAAAAAATCCTTGAAACTGTTATTGAAGAAGAAGACAAAAAGAAACCACTTACGGACGAGAAGCTAGCTAAAATTTTAAAAGAAAAAGGCTATCCTATTGCAAGACGAACCGTTGCTAAATATAGAGAACAACTTGATATTCCTGTGGCAAGACTGCGTAAGAAGATTTAATGAATTATCTCTTAAAAAGCATATCATTTATATTTCATCCTTTAATCATGCCTATTTTAGGCGTACAGTTTTATTTCTCTAAAACCAGACGGTTTATTCCTGAGCAGTTAGGGCATGCCAAATTAATTTCTATTGGGATATTAACTATTGTATTACCAATACTATTATTCTTTCTTTTAAAAACTCTAAATAAAGTTAATTCCATTTATTTAAGAGATGTTAAAGAACGTACTCTACCTTTATTAATGAATTGTGTCATTGTTTTTTTGATTCTTCAACGTGTACTACCAATTGATGAAATCACAGAACTTTACTTCTTCTTTGTAGGCATACTCTGCTCTACTTTTGCCTGTTTAATCCTAGCTCTATTAAAGATTAAAGCAAGTATTCATATGATTGCTGCTTCTGGGTTTTTTATGTTTGCTGTGGCAGTTGGTATTCATTTTCAGATAAATATTAATGGTACAATAGCCTTAATGTGCATTATTCTTGGTGCTATTGCTACATCGCGTTTACATCTAAAAGCACATACTCCTTCTGAGCTTATTATTGGTGCTTTTTTAGGGTTTATGCCTCAGTTACTTTTAGTAAATTTTTGGATGTAGAAGTGCTGAAGTGCTCTTTTTAATAAACCTAAACTAACAGCCACTCTTACTTACGGAGTATTGTCTTACAATTACAGAATGTAAGTAATAAGACCAATTTTAATAGTGCTTAAATCTAAAGGTTCATTATTCAAGGTTGCCATGTTATCAAAAATAGGATTTAAGCCATAATACAAATGCAAATTAAAAGTAGAGTAACCAACACTTAACGTTAAGCCATATTGTAAGCGTTCAAAATTAGGATTAGAGGTATCTATATCACCAAGGCTTCCTCTAAATTTTGAAGTACCATGTAGTAAATATCCTAATTTAAAGCCACTGTAAATTCTCCAAAATTTAAACGATTCAGCATCAGAACTTCGCCATCTAATTTCAAAAGGGACTTCTACTAGATAGGTTGTAAACTTATTTTTAGTAAACGAATCTGTGGTTTCATCTATAGTATTGTATTGAAAACCATTAATCGTTTCTGAAATTAACATATTGTTATTATAGGAGTTGGAAGAGAGACCCAAACCCAAACCCAAAGCCCAAGTTCTTTTTTTATTAATAGGAAAATCTCTTATAAAACCTAGATGAAATCCTGTAGAAAAACCACGTTGAGCTATATCATTAGGTTTGTTATTTAATAGGTTATAGGTAGCTGAAAAATAGAATTGATCTTCTCTATATTGATTATCGAGAGACGTTTGACCAATAAGGAATAATGGGGAAAAAAGTAATATATAGTTTTTGGCTTTATACATAGTGTAAAAATAACAAAGCGTTATGAAAATTTCATAACGCTTTAAATTTATAATAAATTAAGAACTAGAATCTAGTACTTCTACTAATTCTCTACGTCTCCAATACCAGTAACATACATTACTTTAAGTGCATTGATTTTACGTAATTCTTGTTTTACATCAGAGACTAAACCTGCATTTGCTTCTTTATCAACTTTTAATGCAACAACAAATCTATCTCGTAAATCTTCATTTATCTTTTCTCGTGCTTCTGTAATGGCTGTTTGAACAGATTCTAAATTTGTAAACTTATCATTTATTTGAATACGTGCCTCTTTACCATATCTACTTTGATAACGATCACTTGGTTTTCCCATATAAATAAACGTTGTACGATCTTTCTTTAGCTTCTCTACTTGATTAGCAGTTGGTAAATCGTTTTCAACTAACAAATTATTATCGCGCATTACTGTAGCTACCATAAAGAAGAATAATAACATAAATACAATATCTGGTAAAGATGCTGTAGAAATAGCAGGTAAATCTCCTTTTTTCTTATTTTTAAATTTTGACATAGTGCTACCTTTTATTAATTCTTTTTAGGTTCTGCTTCAGATAATTTAAGAGGATACATTAACTTAATAGTTTCTATTTGTTTATTAAGTTTTTCATCTTTCTTAAACTGATTCTTTTCTTTCTGAGCTAACATCTCGTCCATAGTGGTGCCGTATAATCTCTCAGCCTCTCTATTTCTTAAAAAGTTATATGCTGCTACTAATTCATTTTGGACAGCAATATATTTTCCATACGATGTTTCTCTATCATGTTGCATAGAAATAATAGCTTTGTCTGGATGATCTGATGATTCTGGGTCTCGTTTTCCTTTACAGTAATCACAAGATTTGCCATCTGCATTTTGTCCTCCACCATTATCTAAAAATTCTATAGCTGCTTCTCTAAGATCTTTAACCTCCATTGGAGCATCTTCAACAAGTAATTGATCGTTTCTGTTTAGAAGTACGATAAAAAGATTTTTTTCTTTAATAACGACTTCATCATCATTAGGCGGTTCAATAGGTGGTAAGCTTCTTAGGATTCCTTTATCTTTTTCAATTGTAGTTGTTACAAGAAAAAAGATAAGGAGTAAGAATGCTATATCAGCCATCGATCCTGCGTTTACTTCTGGTGCTGATCGTTTTGCCATACTCTATTATTTACTAATCATTTTCTTAACACCAGAGAAGATCATTGCTCCTACTGCTCCAAATATTAGAACATAAAATGCAACTAAACCTGCACCAACCATTTGTGATTGTCCTTCTGAAGCAAACATTCCTTCTTCTCCTAAGGCATATTGTCTTGTATCTCCTCCTGAGACCATATAAGATATCAATAGTACAGCTGCAAATAAACCAACGCCTATTAATGTACTTTTCAATGATTTAGGATTTGCAAATAAATTTTTAAGTACAAAACCTAACACTAATAATAATACTAATCCTAATATGATATATGCGATAATAGCAAATGGTTCTACTAACGCAGTATCTCCTGCAGCTGCAGCATCCTTTATTGCGTCATCACCTTCTGATATAATTCTAATCAGGCAGATAATTCCAACAACACCTAAGAGCGCAGCTATAATTTTAAATATTTTATGTAAACCCATAATTGTTACGTATTATTTTTTGTGCTTTACTAATAAGTCCATCAAAGAGATAGACGCATCTTCCATATCGTTAACTATACTATCAATTTTTGCAATGATATAGTTATAGAAGATTTGTAAAATAATGGCAACAATAAGACCAAATACAGTTGTTAAAAGTGCTACTTTAATACCACCAGCTACTAAAGATGGTTGCATATCTCCTGCTGCTTGGATTTTATCAAAGGCTTGGATCATACCAATTACTGTACCCATGAATCCTAACATTGGTGCTAAGGCAATAAATAAAGAAATCCAAGATACGTTTTTCTCTAATTGTCCCATTTGCACACCACCATAAGCTACAACAGCTTTTTCTGCAGCGTCAATGTCTTCGTCTGCTCTATCCAAACCTTGGTAAAAAATAGAAGCAACAGGTCCTTTTGTATTTCTACAAACTTCTTTTGCAGCTTCAACACCACCAGAGTTTAACGCGTCTTCTACGTTAGCAATTAATTTCTTAGAGTTAGACGTGGATAAGTTTAAAAAGATAATTCTTTCAATAGCAATTGCTAATCCAAGAATTAAACATAATAATACAATTCCCATGAATCCTGGTCCACCCTCAATAAAACGCTTTTTTAATTCTTGATGAAATCCAAGGTTTTCTGCCGCAGCTTCTTCTTGAATTACAGTTGTTGTAGTTGTTGTTGCAGATGCTGTTAAAGCATTAGCATTAACGTTTCCGAATGCCATACAACTTACGATGGCAAGGATTGAAAATAATCTTTTCATTGTTCTTAATCTTAATTTTATTAGTTAAAGTGTTAAAGATAAAAAAAAAATGTTACCAAAAGTTAAATTTTAACGCCTAAACACAAGCTTTGTATACTTAATGTAACAACTTACAACTTAGATGTTATGCATTAACCTTATAACCTCTTTTTTAGCAGAGAGGAAGGGATTCGAACCCTCGATCCCGCTTTAGCGGGATACACACTTTCCAGGCGTGCGCCTTCGACCGCTCGGCCACCTCTCTAAAATGCCTTTTATAAATGGCGTGTGAATTAACAAAAAAATAATTAAATGATAAAATAATTAATTCTGAATTTAAGACAACTCGCCTCTTAAAGAAGTTTCGAAGATAGTTTTAAACGTTTTGGATGATATGCCTTCACCCAACATATACATAAGTTTTGTTATTGCTGCTTCTGTAGTAATATCTTTCCCAGAAATAACACCTATAGATTTTAATCGTGTACTGGTTTCGTACTGTCCCATTTCAACACTTCCGCCAGAACATTGTGTTACATTTATGATATGGATACCTCTTTTAATAGCGTCTTTTAACAACTCAATAAACCAATCTTCGGAAGAACAATTACCTGCTCCGTAGGTTTCTATAATAACACCTCTTAATTCTTCTATAGTTAGGATACTTTCAATAACCTTGGAATTGACTCCAGGAAACAACTTTACTATAGCAACATTGGTGTTGAGTTTTTTTCTAACACTTAAGTGTTTTCTGGTTTTAGGTTTTAAAAGTGCCTCTTTATTAATTTTTATATGAACTCCTGATTCAGCAAGGTGAGGATAATTTAGAGACTCAAAAGCTTCGAAGTGTTCAGCGTTTATTTTTGTAGTTCTGTTACCTCTATATAATTTGTATTCAAAATACAAGCATACCTCTTTTATTATAGGTTTACCATAATGCTGTAAACTTGCCATTTGTATTGAGGTAATTAAATTTTCTTTAGCATCTGTCCTAAGATCTCCTATTGGTAACTGTGATCCTGTAAATATTACTGGTTTGGATAAATGCTCTAACATAAAACTTAATGCAGATGCAGAATAGCTCATAGTATCGCTACCATGTAATACTACAAAACCATCAAATTTATAATAATCATCTTCAATAATATTTGCAAGCATTATCCAATACTCATAATTCATATTAGAGGAGTCTATTGGATTTGCAAATGAGACCGTTTCTATATTACAGTCTAGTAATTGTAGCTCCGGAATCTTTTTTATAAGATTAGAAAAATCAAATGCTTTTAAGGCTGTTGTGATTGGATCTTTTATCATCCCAATTGTGCCACCTGTATAAATTAAAAGAATGTTTGGGTTCATATTATATCTTAAAGATTGCTTTAGAGTTTTGAGTAGTTACCTCAGCAATTTCATCTTCAGATTTATTATATAAAGCGGATAATTTCTCTAAAACTTTGCTAATATAGGCACTTTCATTTCGTTTACCTCTGTATGGTTTTGGTGCTAAGTAAGGTGAGTCTGTTTCTAAAACAATATGCTTTAAATCTATCTCATTAATGAACTGATCAATTTTACCATTCTTAAATGTAACAACACCACCAATTCCTAATAACATATTAAAAGAAATAGCACGTTCAGCTTGTTTTTTTGTTCCAGTAAAACAATGAAAAATACCAAAAAGCTTGTCATCATTAACCTCCTCTAAAACCTCAAAAATCTCATCAAACGATTCTCTACAATGAATAATAATAGGTAAATTATAAGATTTTGCTAATTCAATCTGAAACTTAAAAGCCTCTTGTTGAATGTTTAATGTGCTTTTATCC
This sequence comes from Microcosmobacter mediterraneus, assembly GCF_031846265.1. Lineage (NCBI taxonomy): Bacteria > Pseudomonadati > Bacteroidota > Flavobacteriia > Flavobacteriales > Flavobacteriaceae > Microcosmobacter > Microcosmobacter mediterraneus. The sequence continues at coordinate 112,739 of NZ_JAVRIA010000002.1, forward strand.
CAATACAAATCAATTCCTATTTCGCCTACAGCACAGAACGATCGTTTGGCAAACCAATTGGCAACACCTTTTAACTCGTCTTTATAAGTTTCTGGCTTTACGCTCGTTGGATGTAAACCCATCATAAGATGAACATACTCAGGATAATCTTGTTCTAATTGTAGCATTGCATCAATGTGCGTAGAATCTATAGCAGGAATAAAAAATCTTGTGACACCTTCATTAAAAGCACGTTGCATCATATCATATCTGTCTTCATTAAAGGCATCACTGTAAAGATGTGTATGTGTATCTGTAATTATCATGCCGTAAAAATAAGTGAATATCCTCTTATATTTGTATAAAATTAAAAGATGCTCCTTCAAGAATTTCTACTTAGCCAAGGCTACACTAAAGTAAAACTTCACCTTACTAAAACCAATCATTTCGAAATCATAGCAAGAATAAATGGTTATAAAGGCTTATTTATTTTAGATACAGGAGCATCGAGTTCTTGCGTAGGTTTTGAAGCTGTTGAGACCTTTAATCTTTTAGTCGAAGATTCTGAAATAAGAGCTGTTGGCGCAGGAGATTCTAATATGCCAACACAGATTTCTAAACGCAATAAAGTAAAGATAGGTAAGTGGAAAAAAGATAAGGTAGTGCTGGTTTTATTTAATCTAATCCATGTTAACCAAGGCCTTATAAAACACAAGTCTAATCCTGTAGATGGTATAATTGGTGCTGATATTCTAAAAAAAGGGAAAGCGGTTATTGATTATCAGAAAAAATATCTTTATTTAAAATTGTAGGATTTTTTTTATTCTCATATATTTAATCATCTAACCTAGATTAATAGCTATGGCTCCCTCTATAATCATTGCAGATGATCATCCACTTATACTTAAAGGACTTAAAGAATTTCTTATTGAAAAAGGATATGCCATAGAAGCATCTGCAGCAGATGGTAAAACAGCACTTAAATTTATTGAAACATTAAAGCCAGATATTGCTATACTAGATATACAAATGCCGCATTATACAGGTGTTGAAATTGCCGAGATTTGTAAGGTCAAAAACTATAAAACAAAGATTATTATTATAACTTTTGAAAAAGATGAAAACTTATTTAAACAAGCGAAGAATCTAAATATTTATGGTTACGTTTTAAAAGAGTTTGCTTTAAATGAAATAGAACAATGTATTGAAGCTGTGTTAAAAAATCAATCCTACTTCAGTCCAGATTTATTAAGGCATTTAAAATCCATTCCGTCTTTAAAATCATTAGAACAGCTTACTAAAACTGAAAGAAAAGTATTATCTCTTATTGCTAAAAATAAAACAGGTGTAGAAATTGGTGAACTTTTTTCAATATCAACAAGAACTGTAGAAAAGCATAAAAGTAATATGATTAAGAAGCTTGGTTTAAATCGTAAACAAAATAGCCTTCTGATTTGGGCAAAAGAACACGAAGAATTTCTTTAAACACTATTAGCCAGTCAATTACCTTTTTTAAAAATACGTAAAGTTACGTATTGTTTGGTGTAGTCTTTATATGGAATTTTACATTGTATTTTATTCTTTATAAGATATAGCTATTAATTTAGGGATTAGCTGGCTCCGGAATTATTATTTCGGAGCCTTTTTTTATTCCTCAGAAATAATTGAAAAATACGTAAAGTTACGTATTGTTTGGTGTTATTTTTTTCTGGAATTTTACAGTGCTATTAATCAATAAGTCCTCAAAATCGATTAAACAAGCCTTGGATTGTCATTGGTTCAAGGCTTTTAATAAAACATTTGATATTATGAATTCAACAAATAATAATTACGCCAAACCTAATAAGATTTTACTTATTAGTTTAATGATAAGTGCTGCAATCATAGTTGCAGCTAATGTATTAGTTAGTTTTTTTAGTTATAGTTAGTTATCCAAAACAAAAAGAACACTTTATTCTCAATGTTTTGAATAAAAAAACCCTTCCAGTTATTGGAAGGGTTTTTATTTGGATATTATTTGATTTTGTTACCATTTTTGTCATAAAAATGATATTCAAGATAAGTGTAAGCATCTCTTGGTAAAACTTTTACCCATTTTTTGTGGTCCATAAACCACTTAGTACGTATCGATGGAAATCCTTTTGTTAAAAAGGCTGCTATAAAAGGGTGTGCATTAAGGGTTACCTTTTTATAGTCTCTTTTAAAAATTCTTTCGAGGTCTTGGGTAATGGATTGAATAACCTTAATTGGTGCTTCTATCTCACTGCCTGCAACGCCGTTAGGATTTTCTTCTTTGGTTTTAATGTTGCGCTCTGGTCTTACACGTTGTCTAGTAATTTGAACGAGTCCAAATTTACTTGGTGGTAAAATCTTGTGCTTTGCTTTGTCATCTTTCATTTCATCACGAAGATGATTGTACAATGCTTTTCGATTTTCAGCTTTATTCATATCAATAAAATCTACAACGATAATGCCTCCCATATCACGTAAACGTAATTGGCGAGCAATCTCAGAGGCAGAAATTAAATTCACTTCTAAAGCTGTATCTTCTTGGTTTTTTTCTTTGTTAGATCTATTACCACTGTTAACATCTACAACATGGAGAGCTTCGGTATGTTCTATTACCAAATAGGCTCCTTTTGCCATAGATACTGTGCGACCAAATGAGGTTTTAATTTGTCGTTCTATACCATATTTTTCAAAAACAGGAACACCGTTTTTGTAATATTTAACTATAGATTCTTTTTTCGGCGCAATTTCATGCACGTAGTCTTTAACTTGTTCAAACAATGCTTCGTCGTCTACAATAATACTAGAGAAAGAATCGTTAAAAATGTCTCTTAAAATAGAGGACGCTTTGTTCATTTCTCCAAGAACTTTTGTAGGATGGTGAGCTTTATAAAGTTTTTTACACATTGCGTTCCATCGGTTTAGCAATGTTTGTAAATCTTTATCTAATTCGGCTACTTTTTTTCCATCTGCAACTGTTCTAACTATGACACCAAACCCTTTTGGTGTTATACTTTTAACTAACCGTTTTAAACGGTCTTTTTCTTCCTTAGATTCAATTTTTTGTGAAATTGAAATTCTATCAGAAAATGGAACCAATACTATATATCTACCTGCAATGGACAACTCAGAACTAATGCGAGGTCCTTTTGTAGATATGGGTTCTTTTACGACTTGTACTAATAAAGATTGATTTGACTTTAGCACATTAGCTACACTACCATGCTTATCAATATCTTTCTCAAATGGGAAGTTTTTCAGAGAGTAATCTCTGAGTTTACCTGTGCTTACACGTTTTACGAATTTTAAAAGAGAAGATAATTGTGGTCCTAAATCGTGGTAATGCAAAAATGCATCTTTCTCGTAACCTACATTTACAAATGCAGCATTTAGTCCTGGAACAACTTTTCTGATTTTGGCAATAAAAATATCACCTACAGCAAAGTTGTTATCCTCTTCATCTTTATGTAATTCAATAAGTTTTCCATCTTTTAATAAAGCAAAATCAACAATATCGGAACTTGATCTTATAATCAATTCTTTATCCATAATGTTAATTTATATCTCGAAAAATCGAGATGGATTATTATTTTCTTGACACAGGATTTTAAAAATCCAGCAAACCTTTAGTAGTTTAAGGTAACTCTATTACTAAAGATTCTATATCAAAGAACGTTGTTTTAAAAATTGAAAAAGTAGTTAATTAACTACTTTTTCAATTTACTTTTTTTTGTGACGATTAGCTCGTCTTCTTTTTTTACGCTTGTGCGTAGCTACCTTGTGTCTTTTTCTTTTTTTACCACTTGGCATAAGTTATACTTTAATTAAATTAATACTTTTTTTAGTTTACTTCAACGTTAGTTTTAACGCCTTCTACGAATACTTTAGCTGGCTTAAACGCTGGTATATTGTGTGCAGGAATTTTAATCGTTACATTTTTAGAAATGTTTCTACCTGTTTTCTCTGCTCTTGTTTTAATTATGAAACTTCCAAAACCTCTTAAGTAAACATTATCTCCACTTGTTAGAGATGTCTTTACTTCTTCCATGAATGTTTCTACAGTAGCTTGTACATCTCCTTTCTCCATACCAAGTTTATCCGAAATCTTAGCTACTAAATCTGCTTTTGTCATTGTTATTCTTTTTAGGGTTACTATTAATTATAAGGGATGCAAATATAGGTAATTTAATTTCAAACTTTCAAGCGTAATTCATTAAAATTTAACGCTATAAAGATTTATTTTTGCAAGACTTAAAATATTCGAATGGATTTTAATAAAATTTTAATACGCTGGTTTTCAGATAACAAAAGGGATTTACCTTGGAGAAGAACAAAAAACCCGTATTTTGTGTGGCTATCAGAAATTATACTTCAGCAGACACAAGTTAAACAAGGTTTAACATATTATGAAGCTTTTGTAAATCAATTTCCTAGTGTTTTTGATCTTGCAAATGCTACCGAAAATGACGTTTTAAAATTATGGCAAGGCCTAGGCTATTATTCTAGAGCCAGGAACCTACATGCTTCTGCAAAACATATTGCATTTAATCTTAATGGTGCTTTTCCTAAAAACTATAATGGACTTTTAGAGTTAAAAGGTGTTGGTGATTATACGGCTAGTGCTATTGCTTCTATATGCTATAATGAACCTAAAGCTGTAGTTGATGGTAATGTTTACAGAGTACTCTCTAGATATTTTGGTGTTGAAACTCCTATAAACTCTACAAAAGGGATTAAAGAATTTAAAGATTTAGCCACTACCTTAATTGATCATAATCAGCCTGGTGATTATAACCAAGCTGTTATGGAGTTTGGCGCTATACAATGCAAGCCTAAAAATCCTAACTGTATTAAATGTCCTTTAAATACAAGCTGCAAAGCTCTTAAAGATAATATAATACCAAACTTACCTGTAAAACTTAAAACAACTAAAGTAAAGACTAAGTTTTTTAACTACCTAGTTATTAAAACTAATACTCAATACACTATCCTTGAAAAACGAACTAAAAAAGGAATCTGGCAAAATTTATATCAATTTCCTTTAATTGAAAGTGAACAAAATATAGAAGAATTGTTTATAAGAGAGCATAACACATTAAAAAATATTGTTGGTAAAGAAAATTTCGACATTACTAAATACAATGAAAAGCCATACATACACAAACTTTCTCACCAGCATTTACATACAACGTTTTGGATTATTGAATCCAATATCAACTACAGGGACTCTATACACATAAAAAATATTCGTAAATACCCTACTCCAATATTAATTGCAAATTTTATTGAAGAGTTCTTTGACTAATCAAAGGTTTAATAAACTCGTAATTTTTTATTAATTTTAATACAATCAATACAAAAGGTATATTTTTGTAGCTTAAACTAATTTAAACATGTCTGGAACTCTAAATAAAGTAATGCTCATTGGGCATTTAGGTGATGAAGTAAAAATGCATTATTTTGAAGGTGGTGGCTGTATTGGTCGCTTTCCTTTAGCTACAAACGAAACATACACCAACAAAACAACAAACGAGCGTATTACAAATACAGAGTGGCATAATGTTGTAGTACGAAATAAGGCTGCGGAGATTTGTGAAAAATATCTAACCAAAGGTGATAAAGTTTACATTGAAGGCAGAATTAAAACCAGAAAATGGCAAGATGATAAAGGACAAGATCGATACTCTACAGAAATTCAATGCTCAGAGTTTACATTTTTAACAACTAAAGCAGAAGGCTCTGCTCCTGCCAATACAAGTCAACCAAACGTTGCTCAACAACAGAATGCTGTTAACGAACCTGTTGCAGAAGAACCAGATGATCTTCCGTTTTAATATTGTGTAATTAATCTCTAAGGCTTTGGATCCTGAACCCAGTTTTATAATTACTCTTATCTACTCAAATACCTCTCTAATTTTAGGTATTGTTGCCATAATTATACTCCTATTTTGTTCAGCTTTAATCTCTGGTGCAGAAGTAGCTTTATTCTCTTTATCGCAATCTGATATTGACTCAGGGTTTGAAGATAACTTAAAAACGAAAACAACTATTAGCAATCTATTAGAGCGTCCTAAAAAGTTATTAGCTACTATTTTAGTCACCAATAACTTTATCAATATTGCTATAGTAATACTTTTTGCCTCTATTAGTGACGACCTTTTTGAGAACCTAAATTATAGTATAAACCTGTTTTTTTTCAATATCTCATTAGTGTTTTTTATTAAAGTTGTTCTGGCAACATTCTTAATTCTACTTTTTGGTGAAATTATTCCAAAAATTTATGCTAGTAGAAATAAGATTTCTTTCTCCTCTTTTATGTCTAAGCCGCTCAATATATTAGACACTGTTTTTTCGCCTGTAAGTTTACCTATGCGTTATATCACAGTAGCAATAGAAAACAGATTAGGAAAGCAAAAATCTAACATTAGCGTTGACAAATTATCACAAGCATTAGAACTAACAAGTAGTGATGAAACCACTGACGAAGAACAAAAAATACTCGAAGGGATTGTGTCCTTTGGTAATACAGATACTAAGCAAGTAATGCGTCCGAGGTTAGATATTTTTGCACTAAACACCTATCAGGAATTTTCAGAAATTATTCCAGAGATTATTAAAAATGGATATTCTAGAATTCCTGTTTATAAAGACAATATGGATACCATTATTGGAATTTTATATTCCAAAGATTTACTACCTCATATCAACAAAACCTCATTAGATTGGACATCCTTAGTTAGAACACCTTTTTTTGTTCCTGAGAATAAAAAATTAGATGATTTAATGGTTGAATTCCAAGCTAAAAAAGTTCACTTAGCAGTCGTTGTAGATGAGTATGGAGGAACTTCCGGAATCATTTCTTTAGAAGATATTATTGAAGAAATTGTAGGTGATATAAGTGATGAGTTTGATGACGACGACGTCATTTACACTAAACTAGACGACAAAAACTATAGCTTTGAAGGCAAAACCACACTAAAAGACTTATATAAAATTATACCTATTGAAGACAATACAATTTTTGAAGAAAGAAAAGGTGAAGCCGAGACCATTGCTGGTTTTGTATTAGAAATCTCAGGGAGTTTCCCTAGAGTTGGAAGTAAAATAAATTTTAAAAATTACGTTTTCACTATTGAAGGATTAGAAAAAAAACGAATTAAACAGATAAAGTTAACGATCTTAGACTAATGAAAAAACCTTTAATAGGATTATTGAGTATATTGATATTGTCTTCTTGTAATGATGAATACAAACCTAAACCTAATGGTCAGCTTAGATTAGATTATCCTGAAGCTTCTTACAAAAGAATATCTCCTAATGTTCCGTTTTCTTTTGAGAGAAATACCTTTTCTAAGGAAATAACATCTATTAAAATAGATTCTAAAACAAAAACTATAGGATTAGATTTAGAATATCCTCAATTAAAAGGAACCATTTATTTAACTTATAAAGAAGTTACTGATGATAATCTTATAACCTTAATTAAAGATGCTCAAAATTTAACTCAAAAACATACTATGAAAGCTGATGAAATAGTAGAGCAGCCCTTTATTAATGAAAGCAAACGTGTTTTTGGTATGTTCTATGAAGTTGGTGGAAATGCTGCGTCTCAATCTCAATTTTATGCTACAGATAGCACTAATCATTTTCTAAATGGATCACTTTATTTCTATGCAAAACCAAATTATGATTCTATATATCCAGCTGCAGTATATCTTAAAAATGATATAAAACAAATTATGGAATCCTTGGAATGGAAACAATAAAAAAGCCTCTAAGAATTTAGAGGCTTTTTTATTCTTAATAAGTCTATACTATTGATAAACCCAAACACCATCTGCTTTTATTAAAGCAAAATCTTCTGTTGAGTTTCCTGGAGCCCAAGTAGCAATAGTTACAAAATATTTTTGCCCTTCTTCTGCTGATGGATTAATATTATCCAATACTAAATTAAAAGCTGCTAATAACATGTCATCACTCCAATTAGTACTTCCACCTGTTCTGTTAAAATTACCGAACGTATCTAAATTGCCCACAGCGGCTTCAAACCCTTCTACACCAGTTAATCCATTAACAACAACCGAATAATCTGTTCCAACTAAGGTGTACCTAATTGTATTATCTGGTACCCAAACGCCATTCTCATTTCCAAATTGCAACGAAGATATAGCTGGTGTCCATGCGCCATTTGTGAATGTGTATAAATTACCTCTTGTTACTGTAGAACCAGCAAAGAATCTGTAAATCATATATAATTCATCTTCTTCTTGAGCAAACGGAAACTGCATTCCTAAAAACTGAGGAATGTAATTTTCTGGCCTAACAGAATTACTAAAATTATTAAACTGTCCTGGTGCTCCCATTAAATCATAATCGGCATCTGCCAAATAATAAGCATTGTCATTTGAGCTCCATGAACCATCAAAATATGTGTAGTAAGCAGAATTTGATTCTGTTGGTCCTTCAAAACCAATAGTTCTTACAGCAAAAGATTCTACTCTCCATCTAGGTGAGTCTGAATCTGTAGAGCTATACTTTAAAGCAATATGAACCGTTTCTCCATCATAGTCTTCAAAATCTAAATCTTCTGATGTGGTCATACTACCAAAGATAGTTTTATCAAAATCTACAGCTTCCCAAGTAGCAGCCATTGGGTCTCCTCCAGTTGTGTAATCCGTTGAAACTAAAACATCAAACAAATCCTCATCTCCTAAAAAGTCGATTTCTTGAGTGATTTGGAAGGATAAACCTGTGCTACCTGTTAAATCAACCTCTGGAGAAATAAGCCATTCTTCTGTTTGGTTAGCTCCTCCTGCAAATCCTGATCCTTCGGCATAAGCTGATTGATTTCTCCAACCTAAATTATCTGCATCACCTTCTAAACCATCATCGAATACTTCAATAAATTCGAAGTCTCCAAAATTTGCAGGAAATGCTGCTTCGTAAACACTAGCTAAACCAACGGTTGGTGCTTCTGTAAAACTATTATAACCTAACCTTACAACTTGGCCATCTGAAGGCATAGGAAACTGATCAGCAATAACATCTTCTAAAGTTGATTCCACATCTTCGCCTTCTAAAAAGGCATTACTATTACTAGATGGATAATCATTAGAGCCTAGCAGATAAACATCTGCGTTAGTAAAAGGACTTAATAAATCTCCTGGATTTCCGTCATAAACATCAAAACTAACAGTAACAGCAGAACCATTTCCCCAGAAAGGATATCTGTCTGCTATAAATGAAGGCAATGCGTTTTTAGCATCATCTAAGTCAGCAAATGCCTCAAAAGTTTCATAATAGTCGTCATCTGTTGAGCTATCAATTTCTGCATAATCATCTGCAGTCATTGTAAATTCATCGGTTCCAATAACAGGATTTTCTATTTCGGAAATCTCGTTATAAATATCTTCCATAGGATTACATGCCGTAATTACTATGGCTACAATTGTTAATAAATAAACTATTTTTTTCATTTCTCTTTTTTTTAGAAATTAATTCTTGCTCCTACATTAAATGTTCTTCCTGCTCCAAACCATACTAAAGATGTTAATGCATCTGAATTTGTTCCATCTTGGGCATCAGACACATATTCTGTATTTAGTAAGTTGTTTATTCTACCTGATATCTGAGCATCAAATTTACCAAAACTAAATTTGTGTCTCAAAGCTAAATCGAATAAACCATAATTTGGCATTTGCCATGCATCTGGTCCTGGAGTACCTCTATCACTTGGATCGAAATCTGCGAAAATTCTAGCATAGTAGTTATAATCAACTAATAAATTTGTTTTAGGTGTTAATTCGTAATTAAGACCTAATGCCATTGTTGTTTGAGCTGCATCAGCAACTGGCAAATCTGCAATAAATAAATCTACGGTTTCAACAACTTCCTGAGATTCGTTTACAAGATTTACATCTAACACATCATTCTCCCATCTCCAGTCACCTAAGGATGCCATACCTGTTATTCTTAAATCATCAAATGGTCTATAAACAAAATCAATCTCAATACCTTGGTGAATAGCATTTACACCTAGAATGTTTGCAATACCTGTTTCATCTTGACTTAACTGAAACGTTTCAGTTTCTGTTCTATCTCTCCATGTTGTATAGTATACATTTACGTTAGCAGAAAATTTTTCGCCTCTGTAACCGTATCCTAACTCAAAACTCGTGATTTTTTGATTTTCTGCATCTTCATTAATATTTTCATTATTAAAGTTTAAGAAAACAGAATCAAATATTGGTGCTTTTTCAAAATATCCAAGATTTGCAAAAACATTATGATTTTCATCAATGTTATAATTAGCTCCACCTTTAGCACTGTAACCAAAGAAATTATAACGATCTGTTTCTCGTAATGGATCTGTATCTAAGTAATTAAAATAATCAATACGTTTATAAGATGTATTTGATGCAGCTACAGATATAAATGCCGCAAGATCATTCTTAGAATATTCTAACTGACCAAATGCACCTAACCATCCTACTAAACCATCATTATTATAATCTACCTTATCACCTACTCTTGCTTGGTTTAAAGGATTGTTTTCATCATCATCATTTATAATAAATTGACCTCCTAATAGATCTGTAACTTCTCTAAAATGAAGTCCTTTATAGCTTCTCCAATCTAAACCTCCTAATAGCACAAGATTATCTGATAAATCTGTACTTAATGTTGAAAGCACACCATACCAATTGTGATCATTTCTAGAAGCTCTTAAAGCTGCGCTAGAACCTAAAGCACCATTAGCTATGTTTTCATCTACAATACGATCCATGTCTACTGGTCCAAGGTTACCAACCGTGTAATCCTCACTAGTAAATTTAAATCGTCCATCTTGTCCATCGAGATCACTACCCAGTGAACCTCCACCTCCTCCAGAGCCAAATGACACATAGGCTGCTGTTGAAAGCGTTGTTTTATCATTAATATTCCAGTAGTGATTTAATGATATTTGTGGCTTGTGATAAAAGTTATCTTCAATACTTGTAAATTGACCTTGTTTATAACCCCAATCTGAGTTGTATTTTATACCATCTGGACTATTTCTATATGTCTCTATAGTATGTCTATTTTGTCGTTGTCCATGTTGTTGTTTAGCGCCAAAAGCAGTAAATGATAATTTGTGATCGTCATTTATTTCTTTAGAAACATTAATAAAATATGATACTCCAGTAAAAGGTGTTCCTCTTACAAAACCATCTCCTTGAGTTCTAGCAGCAGATACTGTTGCTGCAAAACCATTATCCATAAGACCTGTAGAATACGTGAGGCCAATTTTTTCATAACCATCGTTACCTAATGCAGTGTAAATATTTCCACCCATTTCAGCATCTGTAGTTTTAGTAAGGATATTGATTGTTCCACCAACTGATGGTACAGCAATTTTAGCAGCACCTAATCCTCTTTGAACTTGCATAGAGCTCGTTACATCACCTAATCCAGCCCAGTTACTCCAGAAAACACGACCGTTTTCCATATCGTTAACTGGCACACCGTTAATCATTACAGCAACATTTTCTGAGTTAAATCCTCTTAGGTTTATACGTCCATCTCCATATCCTCCACCTTGTCTGGTTGCATAAACTCCTGGTGTAGATTTTAAAATTTCTGGAAATTCTTGAGACCCTAATTTAAGCTGAATTTCTTCTGCTTTAACCGTTGATACAGCTACAGGTGTTTTTCGGTCCACTGCTACAGATGCAATAATCTGTACCTCAGCTAATCCTATATCACTAGCATCTAATATAATTGTTCCTAAATCCTGATCTCCTGAGAATGCAACAGTCTTTGTAGCATAACCTACAAATGAAATGACAATTTCTCCTGAAGAGGCTTGAGTTTCGAAAGAAAAATTTCCGTCGAAATCAGTTGTTGTACCGTTTGAAGTACCCTTTTCAATAATGTTTGCACCTGGTAAAGCTTCTTTAAAGTCAGAGCCTATGACATTACCCTTGATTGTGCTTTGAGATAACGCTACTGTACAGGATAAAACTGTAACAATAACCGTTAAAAATTTGGTTAATCGATTCATTTAAAAATAAAAATTGGTTTAATTCGAGGCAAAAATACACTATAACATCTGGTTAACATTAACCAAATGTTAAGTATTTCTTAACAAAATCATAGAAGTTAAAAACAACCTTGTTAACAATAGATTATTTTCAGTGTAAGGTTAACGATTTATCAATCTTTAACTTAATTTTTTGTAATGTTTTAAAAGATTTTGTGTGGATTTATCATGATTAATAAAAGTGCTATCTCCTTGTATTTCTTGAAGAATTGTTTTTGCAAGTTGCTTCCCTAATTCAACTCCAAATTGATCGTAACTAAATATATTCCAAATAACTCCTTCAATAAATATTTTGTGCTCATACATGGCTATTAACTTTCCAAGACTACGAGGTGTTAACTGATCTATTAAAAAAGTAGTAGTTGGTTTATTACCTTCGAAAACTTTGAATGAGATTAATTTTTTCATTTTAGATTTTGATAAACCTTGTTGTTCTAATTCTGAAATTACTACGTCTTTATTTTTACCATTCATTAAAGCCTCTGTCTGAGCAAAAAAATTAGACATTAATTTATCATGATGCTCTTTATTTCCGTGTAATGATTTAGAAAAACCAATAAAATCGGCAGGTATTAATTTAGTACCTTGATGTATTAACTGAAAAAAAGCATGCTGAGAATTAGTGCCTGGCTCTCCCCAAATTATAGTACCTGATTGATAATCTAAAGTATGACCTTCTCTATCAACACTTTTACCATTACTTTCCATTATACCTTGTTGAAGATAGGTTGCAAATTGGTTTAAATACTGGGAATATGAAATAACTGCTTGACTTTCTGCTTTAAAAAAGTTGTTGTACCAAACACTTAAAAGTGCAGACAAGACTGGAATATTGTTTTTGAAATTAGTGTCTTTGAAATGCAAGTCCATCTCGTGAGCACCTTCTAACATGTCTTCAAAATAATTGTAACCTAATGCTAAACTAATAGTTAAACCAACTGCACTCCATAACGAAAAACGCCCTCCAACCCAATTCCACATCGGAAAAATATTTGATTTTTCAATACCAAACTCTTCAACCTTCGCTATGTTTGTAGATACAGCTACAAAATGCTTACCTACTGCTTCTTTTGGCATAGATTTTAAAAACCACTCTCTTATTGAATTTGCATTAGATAGTGTTTCTTGTGTTGTAAAGGTCTTTGAAACAACAACAAATAATGTAGTTTTTGGATTAAGATTCTTAACTACTTCATTAAAATGATCACCATCTACATTACTTACAAAATGTGTATTGAGATGATTTTTATAAAATTGAAGTGCATCTACAACCATAGCAGGACCAAGATCTGATCCGCCAATACCTATATTTACAACATCAGTAAATTGATTATCAGAATATGTTTTTTTCTCTCCAGATATAATAGCATTAGAAAAAGCCTTAATACTTTCTTTTACTTTATAAACTTCGGGTATTATATTTTTACCGTCAACAGTAACTGTTGCATCTTTAGTAGCTCTTAATGCTGTGTGGAGTACTGCTCTGTTTTCGGTTTCATTGATAACGTCTCCTCTAAAATATTTTGAAATACTCCCTTTTAAATCAACTTCATCTGCCAATTCTAAAAGAAGATTTAGTGTTTCTGTAGTCATTCTGTTTTTAGAAAAATCTACATAAAAATCCTGCCACGAAACTGATAGTTCATCTGCTCTTAACGCATCATGCTTAAAAAGATCTTTAAGATGTTTATCTTTTATAGTATTAAAATGATCTGAGAGTTTTGACCACGATTTTGTAGTGGTAGGATTAGTTGCTTTTAATGCCATTTTTATAATACTTGATTTATTGTAGGATGGTCGTCGTCTGTTTCAAATTCTGGAAACTGAATATTATCCAGTCGTTCTTTAACTGGCTTAATAAATTCTAAATACTTTGTTTTTAAACTATCTGATATTGGCTCTGCTTCTGGTAATTTTTGTTTAAATGGATCTACCTGTTTACCATTCTTCCAAAAACGATAACACACATGTGGTCCACCTGTATTCCCTGTCATACCTATTAAACCAATAACATCACCTTGTTTAACATAGTCTCCTTTCTTTACAAGGCGCTTGCTCATATGTAAATACTGTGTACTGTAAGTTGCATTATGCCTAATCTTTACATATTTACCATTACCTCCTCTTCGAGTAGACTCTGTAACAGTTCCGTTTGCGGTTGCTAGAATCGGTGTGCCAACTGGTGCCGCAAAATCTGTTCCTTTATGAGGTCTTCGTTTATAACCATAATAAGCAATGCGTCTATTAAGATTATAACGTGAAGAAATTCTACTAAACTGAACTGGTGCCTTTAAAAATGCTCGTCTTAAATTCTTGGCTTCTTCCGTAAAATAATCTTTTAAGTTTTTTAAAGAATCTGTTTCAAATTCAAAGGCATAAAATGGTTCTCGATTGTGTTCAAAATATACTGCTTTAATTTCATGGACTCCTGTGTATACAGTATCGTCTATATACTTATCTGTGTAGATTACTTTAAACTTATCTCCTGGTTGTAATCGATTAAAATCTATAGTCCAAGCATAAATTTCATCAGCCATTTTATAGGCTAATCTTGGACTTAGCCCTTTTTTGATCATAAGTTCAGAAATACCACTTCCTTTTGGAATTGTTCCTGTTGCTGTACGTTCAATATATTTTATAGGCTTTTTACTTCTGTAAGCTTCTATAGAATCTTGAAAATTTATAACAACATAATCCTCTAAATTAGGCTGATAAATAAAACATTTGGCTTGTTCTAAACTGTCTTTTGAGCACAATAATGTATAAGGTTTACCTATTTGTAGTTCTCTACTAATATCAAACGAATCTTTTGCTTTCTCGGCAATCTGAAAAATTTGTGGATAGCCTATATTATTACGCTCTAGTATTTCACCAAAGCTATCTCCTTTTCTTATTGTATCTTTTTTAACAACAAATTCATCTAGATTAAAACCAAACTCTTTATCTTCTGGTTTTTCTTTGAGTTCTGTTGTTATGTTATCTAATTCTATTGGTTTGTCTTTCTTGCAGTTCGTCAACACAAGACTTAGGCAAATTAGTACAGCTAATTTTTTCAATTTTTTGGTTATTGTTAGTTGCTATTAATGGTTTGTTCCCCAATTTTTAAGTTCGTCCTCACTCCAAAGTTCAGGGAAAAATATTCGTCTTTGATATTTTGGATGCATATACTTTTTCCAGTCACTCCCTCCTGTGGCTTCTCCATCACCTAATCCGCTTTCAATATAATGCTTTGCTGCATTATAATGTGCCATTACCCAAGTAACATTTACAGTATAATCGTAATGCCTCATGGCTGTAATAAGGTCTTTATCTTCTCTATCTTTTTTTGGAAGTTCCTTAAAACGAGACCAAAGATTCTTGGTATTGTAATTTTTCATGAATCTTAAAAAATCATCTTTATAGCGTGCTTCAAAATTAATTAAAAGTGTAGATTTCTTTCCTGTTGAATGATCTTTACCTGCAGCTTGCCAATAAAGATGTTCAAAAGCATTTATAAAAGGTGTTTCTCTATTAATTGTTGATCTAAACCTATAGTCAATGAGGTTTATTAATTCTGTTGAGGCAAACTCTATAAATCTATATTGTGCACTTTGAAAACCACTTGCTGGAGTGAGCGTATATCTAAATTTCATGTATTGCTCTACTTCCATACCTTCTCTCATAATATTGAACGAGGTTGTGAGCATATCAAAATAACGACTAATGCGCATTATTTTACTTTCGAAAAATTCGGCATTTAATTGCTTAGCATTTGCAATCTGATCTATTTCCCACAAAATCATCTTAAAAATTAACTCGTTAATTTGATGATAGGTGATAAACACCATTTCATCTGGCAATGTTGTGCGTTGAATTTGAAGGTTTAGAAGTGCATCTGTTTGAATATAATCCCAATAGGTAATAGGCTTACTGTAAAGTAAGCCGTATAAATGGTCGTCAGTATCTTGGTCTATTTTAGTGTATTTCTCTTGAAGAGATTTAATAATGTCGTCGTAATTTGGCTGGTTTGGCATAATATTTTAATCATCAAAAATTAGCGGCAAATAATGTTTAAGACCTTTGTAAGACACTAAATCTGCGCGTAATGATCCTACAGCTAAATCTGCTTTTATTTTTAAAGGTATTTTATTCTTGTCTTCACTTACCCATAGAGTTAAACTCTCTTCTTCTTTAAAAACTCTACCAGCCATAACATAAGGTCTAAACTTAAGTGCTTTAACTTTTACATTTGTTCCGTTAAGCGTTACTTTAACGGTCTCTTTCCCAAGGTATTTTAATTTGAAGCCATAGTTTTCTTCATCAAAAAACATGTTAGTTGTAATTTCATCACCTATTCTTAGTTTTGAAATATCTATGCTATTTCTTAAATAATAATACATGGAAACCATGTCTTGAACATTATTTTCAGTATCAATGACTTTTTGCTTCTTGTGCTTTTTATTATTAACGTAAGCCTTATTTTGATTGTGGTCAAATTTTATTTCAATATCTTTTGTATGACCACCTTCATTGATTTTTCTAATAAACTTATATGGTAAACCGCTCGTTTTATCAAAATAGGTTTCGTAACGGTCTTTAACTTTAAAAAACCACTTTATTGCTCCTGTTGTCTTACCTTTTCCTATAACATGATAAACAGGTTTACCATTAATCATGTCATTTTTTACGTGTAGTGTTGCTTCACCAGCTTTTAAAAAACCACTATAGCTCATTCTAAATTCAAACCACTCTCCATCTTGAAAGGCAGGTTCTTGCTGAGCATTTAAAGTAAAAATACTTAGCACAAAGGACATAATAATTACTATCTTTTTCATAAGCTCTAATAATCGTAAATTGAGGTTGTATAGCTAGATTTACAATTACTATTCCAAAAATATAAAGAAGACTTAGAAACCTTCTAAAAAAAACCTAAAATTTACAGGAAATTATATTTATAAATTATAATGCAATGATAATATTAGATTTCTACCTGGAGCAGAAATACCTGAAGAGTACGTTCTGTACCTTTGATCTGTTATGTTTTCTAGTGCTGCAGTTACTGAAAATTGATCATTAAGCTGATACGAAGACCTTATATTAAGCGTATACCAAGATGGTGAATAAGGATTTCCGTTGGCATCTTCAGCATATAAATAGGCTTTGTTTTGTTCAGAAGGTGCTAGTTGATTAAATGATAGCTCTCCATTATATTGTGCAAAAGCATCAATATTTAGCCTGTTCTTGTTCCAAATAATATGTGTTGAGCCAAATGCTGGAGCTACATGTCTTACAGGAACCTCAACACCATTTTCATCCTCTTCTGTACCTCCAATAATATTGTACTGAGATCTTAATTTTGTTAGGTCTGATAATTTCACCTCTATGGCAGCTTCAAAACCATAAATCCATGTCTTGGATGCATTTTGAATGGCTTGTACATTACTTAACTCTCCATTATAGATTATCTGAGTTTCACCATTAAGGTTAAAATCTCTTCTAATTAATGCATTATCTAAAAAGGTGTAATATGTATTAAAATCAAGTTTTACTGTATTTAAATTTAATTGCAGTCCTAAATCTCCTCCAACAGAATATTCGGGTCTTAAGTCGTCGTTAGGCACTACCACAGAACCAGGTTCTGAATCAAAAACCTTCCCAATATCATCAATATTTGGTGCTCTAAATGCCGTTGATAAATTAAATTTCCATTGCATTATTTTACTTGGAAGCCAAGTAAAACCTGCACTTCCTGTTAAAGCACCTGTATTGAGTTTAGCTTCATTAAATGGAAGATTTAAAAACTGGTTATCAAAGGTGAAATCTGAGTTAGTTGTAACTTGATTATAACGTAAGCCTGTTTGAAATACAAACTTTAAATTTGGCTTATATTTATAGTTAGCATAGGCTGCTAAAGACTGCCAAGTGGAACCATCTGGATAACGTGACACTGTTAATTCTGTGTTGTTTGACGTAATATCTTCAATTAATCCTTGTGAGGAAACTCTATTGAAAATATACTCTATCCCATAAAATAGAATAGATTTTTTAGAGAGTTGTTTTTCTAAATCAATGTTAAAGGAGTATGCATCTAAACTCTCTTGTGTTCTATTTCTAAGAGTAGATTGAAAATCTCTATCGCTTCTACTTTCTTTAAAATTCTGATATGCCATTGTAGCTTTTATTTTATCATAGAAGTTAGATCTGCTACTTACTTTAGTAACTTGAAGGTTAGACATAAGCCATTGTTGAGGACCATAATTCCATTCGGCTGAGCGCAAGGTGTTTCCGTTATCTAATATAAGCCTATCGTATCTAGGAAAATCTGAAGTTTTAGTGAAAAAAAATCCAAAATCGAAGTTTAAATTATCTATAGGTTCATATCGTATTTTTTGCATTATATTAAACTGACTGTACCCAGTAGGTTTCTGAATGTTAGGTTCTGAATTTTCTACAACTGTATCAATACCATTTAACGTAGCTATATACTCAGGTCTTAGATATTCTTCTGGGCCATGATTACCCATTCTTAGGTCATTAAAATCTGTAAAACTAACACTCGATAGAAAAGCCCATTTTTTATAGCCTAAATTAAAGTCTACATGTGCTGTCTTTTCAAAATTAGCTGAAGCGTATCTTATTGTGGAATTAGTATTAAAATACAACGAATCTTTATACGATAATTGTGGTCGCTTTGTGTAAAAACTCATAACGCCACCAATAGCATCACTACCATAAACCACTGAGCCAGAGCCTAAGGTAATTTCAGTATTATTAATACTAAATGGATCTATAGAAATCACATTCTGTAAATTGCCACCTCTAAAAATAGCGTTATTCATCCGAACACCATCAACACTAATGAGCAATCTATTAGTTGAGAACCCTCTAATTATTGGGCTTCCTCCACCTAATTGACTTTTTTGTATATACACATTTCCCGTTCCTAGTAGTGCATCTGCACTGGTTTGAGGATTAGCTAACCTAATATCTTCTGCGTTTAAACTTATAATACGTTGTGGAATATCTTTGTTGTCTTGTTCAAATTTTGATGCTGATACAACTACTTGATCTAAGCCTTCTACTTTTAACTCTAAATAAACCGTATTATCATTAGTAATAATCTGACTTTTGGTGATATTTACTTTTTTGTAAAGTATATTTTGAAAATAGATAATTTCATTAATATCAAAAGCATCAATGGATGCATTTCCAATTATATCAGTGCTTGTGCTCTTATTTTTATTGATATTGTATAAGACAACTCCTGCTATAGGTTCATTAGTTCCTTTTTCTAGAACTGTAATGACTTGCGCATTCACAGAAAAAGAAATGAATACAAAGAAGACAAAAAGGAAACTACATACTCTCAAACCCATCTAACTAAACACCTTATTTAATACCTCTAATGATTTTGGCTGCTTAAAATCGCCCAAATGTAATTCAAAATACAACAATAACATACTTAAAAAAGAATGTCTTTGATTTGAATTTAGTTTAATAGTCTTTACTGTATCAAAATTTGTGCCTTTTAAAGCATATAACACTGTTAAATCTTTGCCATTTATTGTATAATTATCATATTTAACATCTGAAAAAGTACCACTACTAAGATTAAAATAAGGTAATTTATGCTGTGAAAATTTTGGATAAAACCCTAAATATTTTGTGAAATTAAGAAGAAATAAAAGGTGAAAATTTGAAAAATCATTATCATGATCCAACCACTGAAAAGAGGTTTCTAAATATTCAAATAACTGTGCGTTGGGTTCTTCTTCTTTTAAGGTTGACGTTAAAACCTCTGATAAAAACATAGCAATAGCTCCTTTATAAATATTGGTGTTTAAAGAGTGATACACCTTATTAATTTTTACTTCTCTTACATTGTGTAGGTTTTGATTTGGTCTCAGACTAGACTCTATTGTTAATAATCCTAAGGGTTGAAATAAGGATACTCTCACATTTCCTTTTTTACGTTTTAAAATATTTTTTGCGAAAAATGAAACTAGGCCTTTCTGTTTACTATAGCATTTGAAGATTAAATCGTTGTCACCATACTTTAGTTTGGATAAAACAATGACATCTAAAGATTGTAACATGGTACTATCTAACGATAAGGAGTTTTAATGTTTTTGTCTCGAAGGAATCTAAATCTGAAATCAACACCAAATACACACCTGTTGCAACCACATTGCCTCGAAAGTTTTTGCCATTCCAGATACCTGTACCACCATCTATAGCAAAATTGTAGTTGGCTTTAGAACTTCGTTGATTAACTCTAGATTGAGCTTCGGCTACTAGATTACCTTCTACATCAGTAATTTTTACATTAACATTCTCTGTAAGCCCTTTTATTTTTATTCCTTTATTAATATCATTCAAATTATCAGATCCTAATACATTATACTCAGGACGAACAGGGTTGGGATACACAAAGGCCTCGTCTAGAGTTTCTTCAGGCTTAGATCCTCCAGAAGTAAAAGAAACAAGACCTCTACTTGTAGAAATGTAAACTCTTCCGTTTATATCATCAATTGAAATGTCATTAATAGAGTTTGAAGGAATTGGAGAATTATCTTTAGTGAAATGATAAATGGTTTCTTGTCCATCAGGAGAGAAATAAAAAACTCCAGAATCTAATGTCCCAACCCATTTATTATTAGAACCATCAACTTTGATATCTGTTATAAATTGACTTTCTAATAACTCTTTAGGAATACCATCTTCTAAAATAATTATTGAATTAACCTCTGGAACTGGATTTTCTAGAAATCCTGCAGAATTGAATAAAACTCTTAAACCAAAATCAGTTCCAATCCAAACTTGATTTCTTTGATCTACTGCAACTGCTCTAACCTTGGTTGTAGGCATATTTTGATCAGTTCTGCTCACACTATTAGATAAACCTCCACCAATATTTTCATTAAAACCTATTAAACCGTTAAAAAAAGATCCAAACCATTTAGTTCCGTTACTATCTATATCTAGGTCAATAAATCCAAGCTCATTATCATCGTTCCCAAATCCTATATTATTAATATCAGGAATCACATCATCTATATCATAAGCTTGCCATTGATTAGTAGCTGGGTCATAAGATTTCATAGGTCTTCTAACCCTACTTGTATTAGACCATAACAACCCATTTCTGTCAAATTTTATACTGCTGATTCTTAGATCTGTGTAATCAGAACTCGCCGATATTAATGGTTCTAAACCACTATTATTTTCATCGTGTAGAAAAAAAGGCGTTTCATTTTCAAATTCTAATATTCCATTAAAGAATGAATTGACAAAAGCTTGACTAGGATTAAAGGGATTAACTGCAACATCCACAAAATCTCTTCCTCCTAGCAAACTATCATAAGGTATATTAATCCATTCTTCCTCTACTAAAATACTCATACCAAATTGCCGTAATGGATAAGGATTTAAGTCAACTGAGTAATCGCCATAATTTACCCAAACTTTATCATTTATTGCATGAATTTTAAACGCACTATTTCTTAATGGTCCACTTGGCCTAATTTCCTGAAAATCATCAGGATTCAAATAATTAGATCTAAGTACTCCTAAATCATTTGTTCCTGTGTATAAAAATTCATTTATTATTAATCCAGAATTAAAACTAATACCTAATTCACTTGGAGTTTGAATACTAGTGATCAAATTACCATCTTCATTAAAAAGTTGAACCTGATTTGATAAAGCAATAACAAGTGTGTTATCTGATACATCTGTGTCATTTGGCAAATTACCCAAAGACACAATAAAAACAATATTATCATTAATTATTTCAAACAAACTCGCACCAATACTAACTGTAAAAAGCTTACTTAAATTTCTCTCAACTGAAACAAAATTACCTGGATTAATAGTTTGCCATTGTGAAAAATCAATTAAATTTTGATTTGAAAGTAAGCCTTTCTTTAAACCATTATCATTTCCACAAGCAGCATAAATAGCATCTTCAAAAATTGCAGTATTATAGACTTTTATTTGTAAACCTCCATTACCTAGAAAATAGGTATCACCAAATTCTAATCTGTCTAAATCATAAATTGAAATTCCAAAATTTGTAGCTATATAAACTAAACCATCATTTACGTTAAAATCATTAATCCTTTTATTTTCTGGTGATATAGTTTCTTTTTCAAGAATATCAACTACACTCAAAATTGTATCATCTTCTTCAAAAAAAAGTTCAATAAGCCCGTTTTCGTAACCGATTAATATGATATCAAAAACTTCACTATACTCAATGGTAGAAATAGTTTCTCCTGAAAGCCCTTGCACTGTAGTTATTTTTTCTATTTCATTTGTTTGAATATCGTAACTAAAAATTGCATTTTCTGAGGCTGCATATAATTTTGTTTCACTACGAGTTACATCTGTAATATTAAAGTAGGAGAAATGGCCATCCCATAAATTAGAAAAGTTCTGCGCAAATAAATTGACTCCAGTAAAGAAGATTAGAGTTAGTATTACGAAGTATTTTTTCATAGTTATTTTAAAAGCATTCAAATATAAGGTATTAACGAAAAAAAAAAGCTTATCATATAAAAAAGGCTTTCATTAAAAAATGAAAGCCTTTTTATTAATTTAAAGTGTTTTAAACTACACCTTGAGCTAACATAGCATCAGCTACTTTTACAAAACCAGCAATATTAGCACCTCTGACATAATCCACATAACCATCTTCATCTTTTCCATAAGCTACGCAAGCCCCATGGATGTCATTCATTATACTATTAAGTTTAGAGTCTACCTCTTCTCTAGTCCAATTCATACGAAGTGAGTTTTGACTCATTTCTAAACCAGAAGTAGCTACACCTCCAGCATTTGATGCTTTTCCTGGTGCAAACAAAATTTTAGCTTTTTGAAATTCGTGCATAGCTTCAGGTGTTGAAGGCATGTTAGCACCTTCAGATACACAAACACAACCATTATCAATCAGTACTTTAGCATCCTCTCCATTTAATTCATTCTGTGTAGCACATGGTAATGCAATATCACATTTTACAGTCCATGGTGTCTCACCTTTAAAATATTTAGCATTTGGATAATGGTCAACATATTCACTAATTCTACCTCGTTTGTTATTTTTTAAGTCCATAACAAAAGCTAATTTAGCTGAATCTATACCATCATTATCTAAAATGTAACCTCCAGAATCAGAAAGAGTAACTACCTTTGCTCCTAATTCTATTGATTTCTCGGCAGCATATTGTGCTACATTACCAGACCCAGAAATCACAACAACCTTTCCATTAAAAGAATCATTTTTTGTTTCTAACATATTCTGGGCAAAATACACATTACCATATCCTGTTGCTTCTGGTCTTATAAGTGATCCTCCCCAAGATTGTCCTTTGCCTGTTAATACTCCAGTAAAGGTGTTATTGAGTTTTTTATACATTCCGAACATAAAACCTATCTCTCTTGCTCCAACTCCAATATCTCCAGCAGGAACATCAGTATTGTGACCAATATGTCTATATAATTCGGTCATAAAGGCATGGCAAAAACGCATGATTTCATTATCAGATTTTCCTTTAGGATCAAAATCAGAACCACCTTTTCCTCCACCCATTGGTAGTGTCGTAAGTGAGTTCTTAAACACTTGTTCAAAAGCTAAAAATTTGAGAATACTTGCATTAACAGAAGGATGAAAGCGTAAACCACCTTTATATGGTCCAATCGCAGAATTCATTTGAACTCGGTATCCTCTATTCACTTGAATTTCTCCTTTGTCATCCACCCAAGACACTCTGAATGAAAGCAACCTCTCTGGTTCTACCATCCTTAATAGGATATTTTTCCCATTATATATTTTATGTTTAGCTATGTAAGGTATTACAGTTTCTGCAACCTCTTGAACGGCTTGTAAGAACTCAGGCTCATGACCATTTCTTTGTTTTACAAGCTCCATAAAAGCGTTAATCTTATCTTTCATGTATTTTAATTATTAATAATTTTGATTACAAAGATACGTTATCTTTAAAAAAACGATATCTTTTTTTTAGTATTCATATTTTTTTCTTGTTTAATTGTATATTCATTAAAAATTTCTGAAAATATTCTTAAAAAATGTATTTCAACGTATATTTTTGGTAGTTAATCGATAATTTTTATATTTGCTAAGTTAGCCATATCAAACACAAATCTCTATGACACAAAGTTTTAAAAGAGTGCTAATCTTGTTAGGTGCATTTTTGATTACCTACACAAGTCACTCTCAATTAGGCTTCTCTCACGAAGTCGGTGTCATAGTAGGACCTGTTGCCTTTCAATCAGATTATGGTGTCAGGAGTGATTTTGAAACTAATGCTGGAAATACAGGAATAGGTATTGGAATCATTCACTATATTAATTTTGCTTACAGGGCTGATTGTAACTGTTATTCTACTGACACGTATTGGAATGATCACTTTAAATTAAGAAGCGAAATTTCTTGGAATAAAACAGCTCTAAATCATTTTGGTAAATGGGTTGATCCTTCAAGAACAAGTGAAGATGCAGATCGTTTACGTGGACAATTTGGTGAAGCTCAAAATTGGGATATTGGTATGCAAGTAGAATACTTCCCAAGAAGTATACGATTATTTCAAGCTGGAGGGTATTCCTTTGCGCCTTTTGTTAGCTTAGGTGCACATTATGTAAATTATAATCCCTCGTTTGGTACTACATATGGTGACGGAAACGCCGAAAATTTCAGTAATTACTATTCTGGATGGGTTAATGCAGCAAACCCAAACGTTATTTCTGATCCTTTTTTATCAGACGAAGGTGGTTCTACTTGGTCTGTTGTTGGAAGTTTAGGTGTAAGATATAAACTTACTATACTTTCAGATTTAATGTTAGATCTTAGATGGCAATACTACTTTAATAATTGGATAGATGGCTTAGATCATAACCTAGACTCTAATAAAGCTAATGATTGGCTCGTTTGGCTAAACTTTGGATATATCTATTACTTAGATTAAGCCTTATACGTCTTTACTGCATCCACAAATGCTTTTGCATTTTCTAATGGAATATTAGGCAAAATACCATGACCTAAATTTACGATATACTTGTCTTTCCCAAATTCATCGATCATTTGGCGTACCATTTTTTTAATGTCTTCTGGTGGTGATAATAAACGTGATGGATCAAAATTACCTTGCAATGTAATGTTTCCTCCTGTTAAATAACGTGCATTTTTAGCAGAACAAGTCCAATCTATTCCTAAAGCTGAAGCTCCAGACTTAGACATCTCATCTAAAGCAAACCAACAGCCTTTACCAAAAGCAATGACTGGAGCATGATCTTTTAAAGCTTCAATAATTTGGTTAATATATTGCCAAGAAAATTCTTTATAATCTGTTGGAGATAGCATTCCTCCCCAAGAATCAAAAATCTGTACAGCATTAACACCAGCTCTAATTTTTTCCTTTAAATAAGCTATCGTAGTATCTGTAATTTTTTGTAATAACTGATGAGCAGCAACCGGATTTGTAAAACAAAAAGCTTTTGCTTTATCAAAGTTTTTTGAGCCCTGACCTTGCACACAATAACATAAAATGGTCCATGGAGAACCAGCAAAACCTATTAAAGGAATATCATCATTTAGTAACTCTTTGGTAGCTTTAATAGCATTATAAACATAATCCAATTCTGTAGTTACATCTGGAATAACAACACTATCCACATCTTGCTGAGTTCTAACTGGATTTGGTAAATATGGTCCGAAATTTAGTTTCATTTCTACCTCAATATTCATAGCTTGAGGAATTACCAATATATCTGAGAACAAAATCGCTGCATCCATACCATATCGTCTTATAGGCTGCACTGTTATTTCACTTGCTAATTCTGGTGTTCTACATCTTGTGAAAAAATCATACTTTTCCTTGATTTTCATGAACTCTGGCAAGTATCGTCCTGCTTGACGCATCATCCAAACAGGTGGACGATCAACAGTTTCTCCTTTTAAAGCTCTTAAAAATAAATCGTTTTTAATCATGAGTTCATGTAATAATCATTCACCAAATCAATAACACTTTCTACTGTTGGTACTTTTGCAATCTCAATATTTTTAAAATACTGTCTAGCTACTTTTGCAGTACTCTCACCTATACAAAAAGCTACTCCATATGCTCTATTTATAGACACAAAACTTTCTACAGTAGATGGACTATAGAATAAGGCTCCATCTATTTTATCTTTAAGTTTTAGAGCATCAAAACGTGTTTTATAGGCTTCAACTTCATTAACAATAACATTACCTTTATTAAGTATTTTAGGTAAATCATCCAATCTTAGGTTACTACAGAAATACGTTACTACTTCTCCTTTAATAGACTTCGATAAATATTCTGCTAATCGTTTAGCATTGCGTTCTGAGTGTTTAACTGGACCTATTTTTTGTTCTATTAATTTCTTTGTTCGTCTACCAACACAATAAATATTATGAAACCGAAGATCCTCTTTAGGCATATTCTCTACAATAGCCTCGACCCCGTTTTTGCTTGTAATAATAACATTATTGTGCTCTGCCTTTAAAATACTTGGTTTTATTCTGTTAGAACTGATTTTAATGAAATTAGAACTTTCTACTCCAACAGTTTCATTAAATAATTGCCGTTGAGATTCTGTTAACAATTTTGTAGAATAAACATTCTTATCTTTCTTTGCTGACTTCACTGTATCAATCAATACTTTCCCACCTCGCTCTATGATAAAGTTAGAGCAGAATTCAGCAATGTCATGATGATTCCCAAGCTTTTCAACTTTTTCTACTTCAATCTTTTTTGTGCCATCTTTACTTAACAATATACCTTTAAAGTTAACTTCTTCATCTTTTATAAAAGCTAATGCTCCGATTGGTGCTGTACAACCTCCTTCCAAAAGGTTAAGAAACTTACGTTCTATTGATGTGCAGATTTCAGTTTCTTCATGATTAAGCTCAGCGCAAACTTCTTTAATAGCTTCATTGTCGTCTAGAGTAGCAATCATAATAGCACCTTGCGCTGGTGCAGGAATCATCCAATCTAACTTCACAGAATTTTCTGGCATAAGACCTAATCTTCCTATGCCTGCAGCAGCAAAAATTGCAGCATTCCAGTGTTCATTATCGTCAAGCTTTTGAAGCCTTGTATTTACATTTCCCCTTAGGTCTTCTGTGGTGTGAGTAGGATATCTATTAAGCCATTGTGCTCTTCGTCTTAAGCTTCCTGTAGCAATTACAGCTTCGCGTTGCGATAAAAATTCCTCGTTCTTTTTAAAAACCAACAAATCATTAACATTGCCACGTTTTAAAACTGCTGCTTGTATTATACCATTAGGTAATATCGTTGGTACATCTTTAAAAGAATGGACTGCGATATCAATTTCTTCGTTAAGTAAAGCTATATCTAACGCCTTAGTGAAAATACCTGTAATTCCTAATTGGTAAAGTGGTTTATCCTGGATGATATCTCCAGAAGACTTTATAGGTACTAAGACAGACTCGTGTCCTAGTTTAACTAGCATATTCTGTACTGCGTTGGCTTGCCATTGCGCCAATTTACTATCGCGAGTACCAATTCGTATTACTTTAGACATCTGTAGTGGTTTCTAATTGAAATACTTTTTTTATGAGTTCAAGGCTTTCGTTAGTTGAATTATTATCCTCTTTTAGATGGTGTGCAAAGTGATTTGTTATTTTTTGAATAATATTATTGCTTATAACCTCAGCTTGTGTTTCGTTGAAGTTTGAATATTTTTTACGCTGAGCATCTAGTTCCAGTGTTGCAAAATCTTTAAGCTTATGCTTAAGTGCTTTTATTGTTGGTGCAAACTTTCTAGTTTCTAACCATTGATTAAATTCTAATTTAATCTCATCAATTATAGATTCCGCTTGGGGTATATACATCTTCCGTTTTTCTAAAGTCTCATCTGTAATTTGCGACAAATAATCTAGATGAACTAGAGCTATATTGTCTATTTCAGTGACATTACTATGAACATTTTTAGGTATAGATAAGTCTAAAATCAAAACCTCTTTGTTAGTATTTATATGAGATTTATCCAAAGTCGGCTTTGATGCTCCAGTAGCCACTATTATAATATCAGAGGCATTAACTTCTTCATTTAAATCAGAAAAGTCTTTAACACATAAATTGAACTTTCCAGCAATTTGCTCTGCTTTGTCTTTCGTTCTATTTATTAAGGTTATATGCTTGTTTTTAGTATGTTTTACTAAATTTTCACAAGTGTTTCTACCTATCTTTCCTGTTCCAAAAAGTAAAATATTTTTATCTGAAACATTTTTAATAGTATTCATTATATATTGAACTGATGCAAATGATACAGATGTAGCTCCTGAAGAAATTTCTGTTTCTGTTTTAATGCGTTTACTCGCTTGAATTACAGAATTTGTTAAGCGTTCCATAAAAGGATTAAACAGACCTTTACTTTTGGAAAGTTTTGCGCCAAATTTAAGCTGACTGATAATTTCAAAATCACCAAGAATTTGACTATCTAAACCGGAACCAACTCTAAACATATGAGAAATAGCTTCCTTGTTTTTGAAAACATAAGCAACCTTTTGAAACTGTTCTACTGTTCCTTTGGTATTATCACATAATAACTTTATAAGCTGAAATGGATGTTGCGCAAAACCGTAGATCTCTGTTCTATTACATGTAGAAATCACAAACAAGGACTCTACTCCAGATTTTTTTGCTTGTTCAAGTAAGTTAATTTTAGCGCTTTCATCTAAACTAAAACAACCTCTAACCTCAGCATCAGCCTTTTTGTAACTAAGACCAATGGCGTAAAAAGAATTCTCTTTAGAAGTATTAAAGTTTTGCATCATACCAGTGGCAAAAATATTAGTATTGTACTATAAAAAATAACGCTAAAAGAACTTAAAATACCGCTTCACGTTTTTTGATCATTTTTTTAGATTAAAAATAAGAAATGTCATAATTTTGCAGGAAATAAAAGGGGTTTTACGCATTTTGTTTAGAACCATTCTAAATAATAAGAATATTTTGAATCCGTTTTCTCATCAAAAAAATGTCGCTCAAGGGTTTTTCACTGAGATTCCTCTTGAAGAGGGCTTTATTGTTTTAACATTTGAAAATGATTCGTCTAAAAACCAAATTGTAGAACGACAGATAGATAATAGTTTTATTCAGTTTCATTTCTGCATCAATGGATCTTGTGAATTTCTTTTTAATAATGGTAATTACAAACTTCCATTATTAAAAGATCAATCGCTATTGCTCTATAATCCGCAACGAGAACTACCTATTCATTTAGAAGTTTGTTCTGAGACTATTATAGTTTCTTTACTTATTTCAATCAATAAATTTCATAGTTTATTTTCAACAGAAGCCAACTATATCAGCTTTTTAAGTAATGAGAATAAAGACAAGAAATATTATAAAGATGGTGTTATCTCGCCTTCTCAATTTATTGTGCTTAAGCAAATTCATAATTACAACTTAAACACATCACTTCGTCCACTTTTTACTAAAGGGAAAGTCTATGAATTGTTGGCTTTATATTTTAACAGAAATGAAGATGCAGATATCGAACAGTGTCCATTTTTAGTAGATGAAAGTAATGTAACAAAAATCAAAAAAGCTAAAGACATAATAATTTCAAGAATGATTGAACCACCTAGTTTACAAGAATTGGCTGATGAAATTGATTTAAGCTTAAAAAAATTAAAAGAAGGATTTAAGCAAATTTATGGAGACTCTGTTTATAGTTTTTTATTTGATTACAAAATGGAATTTGCAAGAAAACTTCTAGAAAGTGGAAAGTATAATGTAAACGAAGTAGGTCATAAAGTTGGCTACAGTACAGCCAGTCATTTTATATCAGCATTCAAAAAGAAATATGGTACAACACCAAAAAAATATATTATGTCATTGAATTAAAATCTATGAGTAAAAAAGGAATATTATTAGTTAATCTTGGTTCACCAGATTCTCCAAATCCAAAAGATGTAAAACGGTATTTAGGTGAGTTTTTAATGGATGAACGTGTTATAGATGTGCCTCTCTGGGCAAGAAACCTATTAGTAAAAGGTATTGTTTTAAATACACGACCAAAAGCCTCTGCAAAAGCTTATAAAAAAATATGGTGGGAAGAAGGTTCTCCATTAATTGTATTATCAGAACGCTTACAACATAAAGTTCAGGGAAAAGTAGATTTCCCAGTTGCTCTTGCCATGCGTTATGGTAGTATGACTATTAAAAAAGGAATTCAAGAACTGGTAAATAAAGGTGTTGATGATATCTTTTTAATTCCGTTATATCCTCAATATGCCATGGCTACAACTGAGACTATACTTGTATTAGCTGAAGACATAAGACAACAACATTTCCCAGATATTAAAATTTCAGACTTAAAAGCATTCTATAATAATCTAGACTATATTAAGGTACTTTCAAAACGTATTGCTAAAGAATTAGAAGGTAAAGATTATGAACATTTGTTATTCTCTTACCATGGTGTTCCTGAACGACACATAAGAAAAAGTGATGTCACTAAATCACATTGCGATCCTAGTCCAAAAAGTTGTGGTAAGTGCTGTGCAACTACATCTCCAGCGCATGAATTTTGCTACAGACATCAATGTGTTGAAGTCACAAGACTCGTTGGCGACTATTTAAATTTAAAAGAAGGTACGTACTCTTCCAGTTTTCAGTCTCGCTTAGGGTTTGATCCTTGGTTAAGACCATATACAGATAGAACGATTGAGCGATTAGGAAAAGAAGGTGTTAAAAACATGGCAATTGTAACTCCAGCTTTTGTTAGTGATTGCCTAGAAACCTTAGAAGAAATTGCCATGGAAGGCGAGGAAATTTTTCATGAAGTAGGCGGAAAAGAATTCACAACTATTCCTTGTCTTAATGATGATGACGAATGGGTTACACTATTAGCACAATGGATTAATGAATGGGCAAGGATCTAATATTATCTCAGCCTCATAGCGATTTCTGAAATTCTTTACTTTTAAGAAGAGTGAAGTTAAAGTTGTAATCTACTGAATAGATTTAACGAGTTTTACTTATTTTTAATGCACTATAACCAAACCACAACAACATGCAAAAATCAACTCTATTACTTGCAATCCTTAGTCTTTTTATTATTCCTGATATTCAATCTCAAAATATTGATGAGAAATTATATGAAGGTTTAGAGTACAGATTAATTGGTCCTTTTAGAGGAGGACGAAGTGCTGCAGTAACAGGAGTTCCAAACAAACCTAACTTGTTTTATTTTGGAGCAACTGGTGGTGGTATTTGGAAAACTACCAATGGTGGCCGAGAGTGGGAAAATATTTCTGATGGCTTTTTTGGCGGAAGTATTGGTTCTATAGCTGTTGCTAAAAGTGATCCCAATGTAATCTATGTTGGAGGTGGAGAAAAAACAGTTAGAGGAAATGTATCGTCTGGTTATGGTATTTGGAAAACTGTTGATGCTGGAAAAACCTGGAAATCTATGGGTTTACCAAACTCTAGGCATGTACCAAGAATCGCAATTCATCCAACAGACTACAACACAGTATACGCTGGTGTTTTAGGAAATATTTACAAGCCAACTCCAGACAGAGGATTGTATAAGAGTACTGATGGAGGAAAAACATGGAATAAAATATTATTTGCAAATGACCATGCAGGTGTTGTTGACTTAATTATTGATCCAACAAATCCAAGAATATTGTATGCTTCAACTTGGCGTATTCAACGTACACCTTTTAGTCTAAGTTCAGGAGGTGATGGTTCAGCACTTTGGAAAAGTACTGACGAAGGAAAAACATGGAAAGAAATTTCCAAAAATGATGGCTTTCCTACAGATACCTTGGGAATTATAGGTGTAACGGTCTCTTCAGTTGACAATCAGCGCGTTTGGGCAATGGTGGAAAATAAAGATAAAGGAGGCTTGTACAGAAGTGATAATGGAGGAGAAACGTGGACACAAATAAATAGCGAACGTAAACTTCGTCAACGAGCATGGTATTATACACGTGTGTATGCTGATACAAAAGACGTCGATAAAGTATATGTGCTCAATGTACGCTATCATAAAAGTACAGATGGCGGAAAAACGTTTAGTACTCATAATGCACCACATGGAGATCATCATGATTTGTGGATTGCTCCTGAAGATCCTAACAGAATGATTATTGGTGATGATGGTGGAGCACAAGTAACCTATGATGGTGGAGAGACTTGGAGTACGTATCACAATCAGCCAACCTCACAGTTTTATCGTGTAACTACAGATAATGCATTTCCATACCGAATTTATGTAGCACAACAGGATAATTCAACGATTCGCATTCCACACAGAACAAATGGAAGGACCATAGATGAGGACGATTGGGAATCTACAGCTGGAGGAGAATCAGCACATATTGCCATTGATCCAGAAGATAATGATATTGTTTATGGTGGAAGTTATGATGGATTTTTAACACGTGTAAACCATAAAACCAATACAGTAAGAGCTATTAATGTTTGGCCAGACAATCCAATGGGTCATGGTGCAGAAGGAATGAAATATCGCTTCCAGTGGAATTTCCCAATTATATTTTCTAAACATAATCCAGATAGATTATACACGTTCTCACAACATGTTCATGTGACAGAAAATGAAGGGCAATCATGGGATATTATCAGTCCAGATTTAACAAGAAATGATCCTGAAAAATTAAAATCTTCTGGCGGACCAATTACGCAAGACAATACCTCAGTTGAATATTACTGTACCATTTTTGCAGCGCAAGAATCAGCGTTACAAGAAGGATTACTTTGGGTTGGTAGTGATGATGGATTAATACACCTAACAAGAGATGGTGGACAAAATTGGGAAAATGTTACACCAAAAGGAATGCCTGAATGGATGATGATTAACAGCATTGAACCAAGTAATTTTGATGCTGGAACATGCTACGTTGCAGGAACTCGCTATAAATTGGGAGACTTTACGCCTTACTTATACAAAACAACAGATTACGGAAAGAGTTGGACAAAAATCACAAACGGAATTGACAATGAACATTTCACAAGAGTATTAAGAGAAGATCCTAAAAAGAGAGGAATGTTGTACGCAGGAACAGAAACAGGAATGTATGTGTCTTTTAATGATGGAAAAGAATGGAAACCTTTTCAACTGAATCTTCCAATCGTACCGATTACAGATGCTACAATAAAAGATAACAATCTTATCGTTGCAACACAAGGAAGAAGCCTATGGATACTTGATGATTTATCAATCATTCATCAATTATACAACATTAATACCTCGAGTAATATCTTATTTAAGCCGAAGGATACCTATCGTATGCGAGGCGGAAGTTTTAAAGGAAGTAAAACTTCAGGAACTAATCATCCTAATGGTGTAATTACTAATTTTTATTTACCAGAAATGGGTGAGAAAGATGTAATTGCACTCACCTATTTTGATACCAAAGGTGATACCATTAAAACCTTCAACACCAAAAACAAAAAGAAAGACAAACTCAAAGCAAAAAAGGGGTTCAACCAATTTGTTTGGAACATGTCTTACGATGGTACTGAACGCTTGCCAGGAATGATCCTTTGGTGGGCAAGTTTAAATGGTCCTAAAGCCATTCCTGGAGATTATAAAGTAACATTAAGTGTCAATGGAGATGAAACATCTCAGAACTTTACCATTGTTGCAGATCCTAGAGCAGAGAGTACTTTAGCAGATATGCAAAAGCAATTTGAATTTGTAAAAGACGTTAATAAAACAATGGATGAAGCCCATAAATCCATTAAAAAGATTCGAAAAATCAATAAAAAGTTGAGTGCCTTTCAATCTCAGTATAAAGGTAATGACAGTGTTAAAGACTTGGTGGAAAAAGCAAAAGAGCTTTCAGAGAAATTCTCTGATATTGAAAAAGCATTGTATCAAACCAAAAACAGAAGTGGTCAAGACCCATTAAATTTTCCTATTAGGCTGACCAATAAATTAGGTCATCTAAATTCATTAGTAAGTATGGGTGATTTTGCACCAACTGATCAAGATATTGCTGTTAAGAATGAATTGACTTCAAAAATCAATGCTCAACTTAAAGCATTTGACGCACTAGTAGACAAAGAAATATCAGAGTTCAATAAAGCTTTTAATACAAAGCAGTTGAATTATTTATTTGTAGAAGATTGATCAATACACTTTTATTTTATTAATTAGGAGTTAATGCAATATTACAATTATATAAAAGCATTCCATCTCATTTTCGTGGTGACATGGTTTGCTGGTTTATTTTATATTCCGCGTCTTTTTGTATATCAGATCGAGGCATTTCATAAACCTTCTCCAGAGAAAGAAATTTTAGGTAAACAACTTAAACTTATGGCGAAAAGATTGTGGTATATTATAACATGGCCTTCTGCAATTCTAGCGACTATATTTGCAATATGGTTGCTTATTTTAATTCCTTCTTGGTTAAATCAAAGTTGGATGCATGTAAAATTAGTATTTGTACTACTGCTTTTTATATATCATTATAAAACACATATTTATTTTAAGCAACTACAAAACGACACTGTTAAAACCTCTTCAAACTTCATGCGTATCTGGAATGAAGGTGCTACATTTATTTTATTTGCAGTCGTTTTTTTAGTAATCCTAAAGAATGCTATTAATTGGGTATTTGGAGTTGTTCTAATTATTGTTTTAGGTCTTTTATTAATGCTTGGATTTAAACTTTATAAAAGGATTAGAGACAAAAACCCAAATACATAGTCTTTGGTTTGATTATTGCTATATTTAAAAGAATTTTAATCGCTTAATGAAACTTAGAAAGCTCTCTCTTCGTGTACGTATTTTCTTAGCAATGATTTTGCTTATTGTATTGGCTTCTGTGCTCATTGCAGCAGTTGCTATTTATCAATATAGCGAAGAAACACAAGATTATCATAAACAACGTTTAGAGCGTAAAGAACAAAGTATTAAAACACACTTAGGCTATATACTTAGTGAAACTACGTATCCAAGAACCACTGAAAAAGTACCACTTATATTTAAGGAAAAAATATTTGAGATTAGTAACATTCATCACCTAAGAATCAATATTTATGATCTTGAAGGAAATTTATTAATTTCCTCAGAAGCAAATATTAGAAATGAATTTGCAGAAAAATGTCTTGATGCCGAAATATTAAACACATTATCCAACACTGCAGAACACCGTTTTGTAAATAAGCGTGAAGAAAAAGGAGCTACCTTTAGATCATCTTATAGCTATCTTTTAGATAATAGATCTAAAAACTTAGCCATCATTAATTTACCTTATTTAGAAAATGATGAGTTCTTAGCAAAAGAACTAGAAGAATTCTTAGAGCGTTTAGCTTATACATATATTTTAATGCTTCTTATCGCCATAGCATTGGCTTATTTATTATCTAAATACATAACTAAGTCCATAAAAACAATTGGTGATAGAATTAAGGCCACGCGTTTAGAAAAACGAAATGAAAAAATTAAAGTAGGACAAACAAGTGAAGAGATTTCTAACCTTGTAGACTCATACAATAGCATGATTGATGAACTCGAAGAAAGTGCCGTTAAATTAGCCAGAAGTGAAAGAGAACAAGCTTGGAGAGAAATGGCAAAGCAAGTTGCTCATGAAATTAAAAATCCGCTTACACCAATGCGATTGAGTGTACAAAGTTTCCAACGAAAATTTGACCCAACAGATTCCAATATTCATAATAAGGTAGATGAATACACTAAGACTCTTATTCAACAAATCGATACGATGAGCTCTATTGCTTCTGCATTTTCAAATTTTGCGAAAATGCCTGCACAGCAAAATGAAATGCTAGATGTCGTTGAAACCACAAAACTGGCTTTAG
The DNA here is from genome assembly GCF_031846265.1 of Microcosmobacter mediterraneus. Taxonomy (NCBI): domain Bacteria; kingdom Pseudomonadati; phylum Bacteroidota; class Flavobacteriia; order Flavobacteriales; family Flavobacteriaceae; genus Microcosmobacter; species Microcosmobacter mediterraneus. Next base: position 148,658 of record NZ_JAVRIA010000002.1, read on the forward strand.
ATATATTTAATGAACATTATATTTCATTTGATAGTCAAGAAGAAAAAATTATAGCAAAATTTGATCGTACACAACTCATTAGAGTTATTACAAATCTTATAAAAAATGGGATACAAGCCATTCCTATTGGTAAAGAAGATCCAAAAATTAGAGTTCAAGTTATTTCAAAAAAAGGTAATGTAAATATTATAGTTACTGATAATGGTATAGGTATTACAGAAGAATATAAACCTAAGATTTTTGAACCAAAATTTACAACCAAAACTAGTGGAATGGGATTAGGTTTAGCCATGGTTAAAAATATTGTAGAAACTTACAACGGAAGTATTAACTTTACATCAGAATATGGACAAGGCACAACCTTTACCGTTACTTTTCCAAAAGAATAAATACTATGATGTCATACAACAATATACTCACTAATTCTAAAGAGGGAATCTGTATAATTACCATTAACAGACCAAAAAAATTAAATGCCTTAAACCAAGAAACTATAACAGAATTACACCAGGCTTTTAAAGAAGCTAATGATAATTCTGATATTAAAGTCATCATCATTACTGGAAGCGGTGAAAAAGCATTTGTCGCTGGAGCAGATATCAGTGAGTTTGCTGATTTTTCTGTAGAGGAAGGTGAGCATTTAGCAGAAAATGGTCAGACTTTATTATTCGATTATGTTGAACATTTATCTACTCCTGTAATTGCCGCAGTTAATGGTTTTGCACTTGGTGGCGGTCTAGAATTAGCAATGTCTGCACATTTTAGAATTGCTAGTGATAATGCAAAAATGGGTTTACCAGAAGTGTCTTTAGGTGTTATTCCTGGTTATGGAGGAACACAACGTCTACCTCAACTGGTTGGCAAAGGCAGAGCTATGGAGCTCATTATGACAGCAGGAATGATTGATGCCAATACAGCCTTAAATTATGGATTGGTGAATCATGTCACAAAACAAGAAGAATTATTACCTGTTTGTGAAAAAATAGCATGGAAAATAATGCGAAACTCATCTGTAGCTATTGGTGCTGCAATACATGCAATTAACGCCAACTATAAAGATGGTGTCGATGGTTTTAAAGTTGAAATAAAAGAATTTGGTAATTGTTTTGGAACTGATGATTTTGAAGAAGGCACCTCAGCTTTTCTAGAAAAACGCAAAGCTGAGTTTCCAGGGAAATAATACTATTCTTCCTACAAATTTTGTGAATAACGAAACCACTTATTAACAGTATTAAGGCAAATTATTAAGTAATTTTAAAGTCCTACTTTTTAGTAATCACGCTTTAATTTTTTCTTTGTATGTGCTCTAAATCTGTTATTAAAGGGCGTGGTGCCCAACAAAATGTCCACAACCGCTTTTTTGAATTAAGCCATGAAGTTAGAGATGATTTCTTAGAGTTTTGCAAACGTGAAGGTGAAGTCGCTGATAAAAATAAAACGCTTTACTTACCTGTATTTCCAAAAACAATAGTCAATAAAGTTAAGAGTCCAGATGTTGGGATGTTGTATTCTATGAATCCATACCAAGGCTGTGAACATGGTTGTATTTACTGTTATGCAAGGAATAGTCATGAGTTTTGGGGCTATAGTGCTGGCCTAGATTTTGAACGACGTATCTTAGTTAAAAAAGATGCACCTAAACTTTTAGAAACGCTACTTAAAAAGAAAAGTTGGGAAGCTTATCCCATTGTTTTATCTGGTAATACGGATTGTTATCAACCTGCCGAAAAACAATTCCAAATTACTAGACAATGTCTTAAAGTATTTCTTAAGTACAAACATCCTGTAAGTATTATTACTAAAAACGCATTAATCTTAAGAGATTTAGATATCCTTTCAGAATTAGCAAAAGAACAACTCATCAGTGTTAATGTATCAATCACTTCTCTATCTGAAGAAACACGACGAATTTTAGAACCTAGAACAGCTACATCAAAAAAACGATTAAACGTTGTAGAGAGATTAAGTGCACATGGAATTCCTGTTAACGTGATGCTAGCACCTATTATTCCCTCTATAAATAGTCATGAAATTTTAAATTTAGCTAAAACCGTTTCAGAAGCTGGTGCATTATCAATTGCACACACCATTGTAAGATTAAATGGTGCTATTGGTGAAATTTTTACAGATTGGATTAAAAAAACCTTACCAGATAGAGCAGCAAAAGTCTTACATCAAATTGAGAGTTGTCATGGAGGTAATTTAAACGATAGTCGTTATGGAAAACGTATGCGTGGCGAAGGGCAAATTGCAAAACAGATTAATGCTATGATGAGTTTAGCCAGATTAAAATACTTTAAAGAAAAGTCTATGCCTAAGTTAAATACAACTTTACATGAACAGTATAAAGATGGACAGATGAGACTATTTTAAACAAAAAGTGAGCCAAATGGCTCACTTTTTCCTAAAATAAAAATAACTAAATACAACTTCACATTATAGTGTAAAGTATTCTTTATAAACTCTTCCGTTTGCTTTTACAATAGTTTTATAATTTCCTTTTTTTGTTTTGTCTAATTGAAGTACTCTATTATATTCAACTCTATCTTTAAGCGTTTCGCTGTAAATTACTTCGTCTTCAAAATAGATTATTAATTCAACAGATTTAGTAGTAAAATCTAATAGAGACACCATAAGTTTTTGAGCGTCTTGCCTTATTACTGGCTTAAAAAAAACTCTTTCAGCTCGCTCAATAAATACAACTTCATTGTTAGCAATTGCAAAAGGTTTTACTTTTATCTCAAAATCCTTTACCATTTCAAAAGTATATAATCCATCTTCTAAGCTTTGTAAATTAAAGATATGTTTAATCTCATCTTCAGAAATAATCTGTTCTGTTGAAAAAAGCACTTCACCATCTAAATTTTTGATGCACGTTTGGTTGTTTTTCTTTTCTGTCTTTACACTTTTATCAACTGTAATAGTTGACTGATTTTTTGCGTAGCCTATGTCTGTTCCTAACAGCAATACTACCATAGTTAATGTCATTAATGTTTTCATCATCGTTAAGTATTAATAGATTTAACAGTACAAACATAGATAGTATGGCTAATAATTAAAACAGCTTTATTGACCAATTTATGTTCTATTTTTACTTTGAATTGGGTTAAATATTAAATTAAGGTTAATTTAGAACATATTTAAGGTAATTCTATATATCATATTGAAATACCTTTGTTATAATTTTGAATAAAATAGATATGAAAAAGCGAAAACCTACTTTAGAAAAGATTAGTCCTGAATTTGGAAGTTCTATTTTAGTAAGAAAACATGAAAACTATGCGTATCAGGGAGAAATTAAACCTTTTTGGCATTTTCATCCTGAAATAGAATTGATTTATGTAAATAAAGGTAGAGGAAAGGTTCATATAGGAAATCATTTGTCATATTTTAATAATAGTCAATTATTATTGATTGGGCCCAATCTACCACATAATGGATTTACAGATCGTTTAACAGTTAATGGTTCACAAACCTTAATTCAATTCAAGCCAGAATTCTTAGGAGATATTTTTTTTAGTATACCTGAAATGCAAGCCATAAACAAGTTGCTTTATCGTTCAAGACAGGGAATTCACTTTGGTGTAAAAACAAAGAAAAAACTTGGAAGAAAAATTGAAAAAATATCAGAAAAAGAGGGCTTCAAAAAAGTATTAGTATTACTAGAAATATTGCATGCACTAGCAAAGGCCGAAGATTATACTATTTTAAATGCAGATCGTTTTGCTTTTGAAACTGAACCTCAAGACAGTGCTAAAATTGATATCATTTTTAAACATGTAAATGAAAACTTTAAAGAACACATTAGTCTAAATGAAATTGCTGATAAAGTAAGCATGACAGTTCCTGCATTTTGTCGTTATTTCAAAAAAGTTACTGGTAAGACATTTACCAAATTTGTGAATGAATATAGAGTAGTACATGCTACTAAATTACTTTCTGAGAGTACAATGAGTATTTCAGATGTTTGCTTTGAATGTGGTTTTAATAATTTTTCTCACTTTAATAAAGTGTTTAACCAAATAACTGGGAAAAGTGCCTCAAAATATAGACAAGAAGTGAAATTGTTTATTCAGTAAATCAAAATTCACCATTCCACTCTGCAAAAAATTGTTCTAAATATTGTTCCATAAAATGATGACGATTCTCAGCTATTCTCTTTCCTGATTGAGTGTTCATTTTATCTTTTAACAATAGAAGTTTTTCATAAAAATGATTAATGGTTGGTGCATTAGAAGTTTTATATTCTTCTTTTGTCATAGTTAGATTAGGTTTAATATCAGGATCATGAATTTTACGGTTTTTAAACCCTCCATAATTAAAAGTCCTTGCAACACCTATTGCTCCAAGTGCATCTAAACGATCTGCATCTTGCACAACTTTTAGTTCTTGAGAACTCCATGGCGTTTCCTTATCTAAAGATTTACTAAAGGAAATATTCTGAATGATGTTAATTACGTGTTCGACAACAATGGAATCTACATTTTGATCAACTAAAAATTCTCTGGCTATTCTAGGACCAACGGTTTCATCACCATCATGGAATTTAGAATCTGCAATATCATGAAGTAAAGCAGCTAAAGCAACAACCAAATTATCAGCTTTTTCATTTTTAGAAATAAGCATTGCATTATTATAGACTCTAAGTATATGAAACCAATCGTGACCTCCTTCGGCATTAGCGAGAGTTTTTTTCACAAACATCTTAGTGTTTTCAATTATATCAGGACTCATTTATTGCTGAAGTTATTGTAGTTTCTAAATATGTTATCAATTGCTCTGGAGACTCCAATGCTAAATCTTTTGGTTGATGCACTTTAAATTTTAAATGAGAGCCTATTCCCATCGGAAACTTGCCGTAACGTAATGTTTTCCATGAATTATTCACAGTAACTGGGACAACAATTGCGTTAGGTATTGTTTCAAACAAGGATAATAAACCTTTACTTTTGAATGGTTTTGGGTTTCCGTCTCTACTACGAGTGCCTTCAGGAAAAATAACTGCAGCCCAATTATTTTTACGAATTCGTTCTCCAAATTCTTTAATAGCATTTATAGACGCTAATGGTTTTTTTCGGTCAATTAATACTGATCCTCCATGTCTCAAATTATAAGACACACTTGGTATGCCTTTACCTAGCTCCTTTTTACTAATAAATTTAGGATGATGCTTACGAAAATACCAAATCAGAGGCGGAATATCGTACATACTTTGGTGGTTAGAAACTATAATTAAAGGCCTATTTACTTCTATATCATAAACATTATTTAAAGTAAAGCGCGTACCTAAAACATTATGACTTCGCATAATAAAAAACTGTAACCAATCTACGCTAATTTTATGGGCTTTGTAGCCTAAAACATTTTTACAAAACCATTGTATAGGATGAAATACAATTAACGTTAGTCCAAAGCAAACGAAATAAAGAACCGTTAAAGGATAAGCAATAAGTTTTTGCATTGTATAGTTTTTGCAGCATCAAAAATACTTAAAACCATAACATAACTCAACACCCTTTGTAAAGTTTAATGTTTACAATCCTGAAGTGGTTTGGACTAAATTTCTAAATTCAGATTTAAAACCATGCTCATCATTTAAACTTGTAGAATTTAACCAACTTAAAATATCAGAATAACTTGTGTTGCCTTTGTGTTCTGAGTCAGAAATTAACATCCCAAACGATGCCACACTAGCTGTAAATTGCATAAAGTCTGTTGCAGAACTAAACGAATTTCCTTGGTCAAAAATATCTAAGGTTAATGGAATACTAGAATTACTCTCTGGCAGCTTATATCTAAAATCTAATGTGAGTGCCTTTTCATCTAGAGCTTCAGTATTGCTAACAGGTATAATTTCATATAAAGCTGTAATATTTTGGTTAGCACCTATTTCTCCGGCATCTTCCTCATCATTTTCAAAGTCTTCCTCACTTAATATTCTATTTTCATAACCTATTAATCGATACGATTCTATTTTGTCTTCATTAAAATTAACTTGAATTTTCACATCCTTAGCTACAGTAAAGAATTTTTGGTAGTCATAAATAAACACCTTCCTAAGCTGTTCTACAGAATCTAAATATTCGTAAGTTCCGTTACCATTGTTGGCAATTTGCTCTAAAGCAGCATCGTTAAGATTTCCTCTACCTACACCTAGAACCGTTAAGAAAATACCCAAATCTCGTTTTTGTTCAATAAGAGTAACTAACTCTTCTTGGCTAGAAATACCAACATTAAAATCGCCATCTGTACCTAACACAATTCTGTTATTTCCACCATCAATATAATATTGTTGAGCAATTTCATATGCTGTGGTTATTCCAGCTGCGCCTGCTGTACTACCTCCCGAACCTAAGGAGTTTATAGCACCTTTAATGGTTTGTTTCTCTGATCCAGGAGTAGATGGTAATACCAATCCTGCATTACCAGCATAAGTAACAATGGCTACTCTATCATTATCATTTAATTCGTCTACAAGATAATTGAATCCATTTTTAAGGAGCTCTAACTTGTCCTCACTTCCCATAGATCCTGAAACATCTATCAAAAACACAAAGTTAGAGGCTGGTAATTCAGATTCAGATATCGGTTTTCCTTTAATACCTAGTCGTAATAATTTATGCTCTATATTCCATGGACAAGTACTTATTTCGCCATTAAGTGACATTGGATGTGTAGTATCAGAATAGTCATAATCTAGATTAAAATAATTTATGAGCTCTTCTATCCTTACGGCACCATTTGGAGGTAGGATTTGATCCTGATTAATAAAACGCCTAACATTGGCATAAGATGCTCCATCTGCATCTACAGAGAAGGTTGAAACTGGATTTTCATTGGTATTAATAAAAGGGTTTTCTCCTAAAGCTGTGTACTGATCTCCTAAAGAGTTATCCACTGGAAAATCAGTAGCGAAAGACTTATCATTAGGTGTACATGAAAAATTGAATACAATGATTAGAACGATAAAAGATTTGATTGATTTCATAACACTTTTTTTATTTTGTAGATGCCAAAACCTTCTAAAGGTTGCGTACAAAACAAAAAAACCACGAGTATAATCGTGGATTTAGTTGCTGATTAATCATTTCGTTTATTAAAACTCTGGAATACATTCACCATCAATACAATCAAAACCGATAGGTGCAGCTGGTACTGAACAGTCTGAAGTGGCATCACAAATCTCATTAAACTCTTCTTCAATATCATTATAAACATCAATCATATTTGCAATAAGTAATGTATCTATCGAAGTAGAATAAACCACATAAGATTTTGGACCACCACATGCTTTTACACCAAAGGGTAAAAATCTACATTCAAAATCTTCATCACAAACACTTGTGCTTGCTAGGTGATTTATATCTGTTTCTAGAGCTTCAAGTGAAATAATATAATCATCACAGGTTAATATAATATCATCACTTTTACAAGCCATAATAAACACCAACATTAAGGTGGATAAAACAATGAATTTGGGAACTATGTGTTTCATAACAGAAGTATAAAAAACTAAGGTATTAAAGTTTAGTCAAAATAAAAAACCACGATGTTAATCGTGGTTCATTTTAGATATAAAAAGTAATTTTAACAGTGATCGTTGTAGGCATCCATAAGATTTTCTGCAATCATCTCTGCAGGACGACCTTCTATGTGGTGACGCTCTAACATATGTACTAACTCGCCATCTTTAAATAGTGCCATACTTGGTGAGCTTGGCGGAAAAGGTATCATATAACCTCTTGCCTTATCTGTAGCTTCTTTATCTACACCTGCAAATACAGTAACTAAGTGATCTGGTCGCTTAGAGTTTTGTAAACTCAAACGAGCTCCTGGTCTTGCATTAGCTGCTGCACAACCACAAACAGAGTTAACAACAACTAAGGTCGTTCCTTCTTTTGCTATAGCATTATCTACAGCTTCTGAAGTGTGTAATTCTTCAAAACCAATATTTGTTAAATCTTCTCGCATTGGTTTTACTAATTCTGCTGGATACATATCTTTATTTGTTTATTTAAATTTAATGGTACAAAGATACAATTGTGTAACAAATCTTTGTTGCAATCTACTTACTAATAGTATATTTATGCATTCATAAAATCAATAATTACTTATGAGTATATCTAAATGGATAGGAGCATCAATCGGTTGGTCTTTTGGAGGACCAATAGGTGCGATAGTAGGATTAGCAATAGGAAGTGTTGTAGATGCTATGACTTCTGGGAAAAATAGTCCGCTTTTAGGGCAAGGACAACAGCAAAGATCTAGACGAAGAACTAGAAGACCTCAACAACGACAAACCTACAGATCTAGAGCCCAACAACAGCGTGCACAGACACAGTCTGGAGATTTTGAAGTTAGTTTACTAATACTTGCCTCTATTGTTATTAAAGCAGATGGTAAACAAGATCAACGCGAATTGGATTTTGTTCGTAATCAGTTTACCAAAATGTATGGTAAAGAACGTGCAAATAATGCGTTTCGATTATTTAAAAATATCACAAAGCAGAATATTTCTACGCGTCAAGTATGCTTGCAAATAAAGGAGATGATGGATCATTCATCGCGTTTACAATTAATGCATTTCTTGTTTGGTATCGCCAAATCAGACGATCATGTTGCTGAGTCTGAAATTAAACAAATCTACACCATTTCTGGCTATTTAGGTATTAGTAATAAGGATTTTGAAAGTATTAAAGCCATGTTCTACAATAGTAAAGAAAATGCTTATAAAATTCTTGAAATTCCTAAAACTGCAACTGATGATGACGTTAAACGTGCTTACCGAAAAATGGCCAAAAAATACCATCCAGATAAGGTAGCGCATTTAGGAAAAGAACATCAGGAAGGTGCTGAAGAAAAATTTAGGGAAGTACAAAAAGCCTACGAAACTATCCAGAAAGAAAGAGGTTTTTAAACATGAACCTTAAGGACATTAAAGCCAAAATACTTGAAGAAATTGCATCGACTGAAAAGCAAATAACAGACTACGAAGAATTGACAAAACCGATTTCCCCTAATGATGCTATTGGTCGCGTAAGTAGAATAGATGCTATAAATAACAAAAGTGTTAATGAAGCTTCACTTCGACAAGCAAAAACTAAACTAGCTAATCTAAATCGCGTTTTAGAACGTTTTGGAAGCAATGATTTTGGGATCTGTTTAAAATGTAAACAAGCTATACCTGTTGGAAGAATCTTGATTAGACCTGAAAGTTTATTGTGTGTGAATTGTGCTAGCTGACTTAACCTCTAAACAAAAAGAAATCGTCTTTCATATACTCAATAGCAGAATCGTCGTTAGTAATAATATAGTCAATCGCTAAATCGGTGAATTCTTGTCCTTTCGAGGTTAATGATACTATACTGTTTTTGATAGTAATCATATTGTTTTTCTGAGCTAAATCTAATACTGTTTTAGAGCGTACTTTTTGCCAATTAATATGTTCATTTAAATGATTTACATGGCGTTCACGTTCTTCATCATGATTTCTTAAATGCAATAAAAAAGTTAGTAAGGATACTTCTGTTCGTTGTTGTTTTTCACGATACATCACAGCAATAATTCCTTTGCTTGGCGCAAATAAATACACAGTTAAAAACAATAGCCCTAAAACAGTCGTTATAGAACCAGAAATCGAGGCATCTATCCAATGCGCAACCCAATATCCTAATACAGCACTAAAGACACCAAATAAACATGCCAAAATGAGCATTTTCTTGAGATCCTTGGTGATTAAATATGCAGCAGCAGCAGGAGCTATCATCAAGGCAACAACCAAAATGGCACCAACGGCATCAAAGGCACCTACTGTAGTTACTGAGGCTACAGACATTAATCCATAATGCATTATCATAGGTGAAAAACCTAATGAAGCAGCTAACCCAGCATCAAATGTACTAACTTTTAATTCCTTGAAAAACGCAAATAATAAGCCTTTTGTAACTAATAAAATGCTTCCAATAATCCACATGGATTTTGGCCCTAAATCTATACCAGAAATAAGCAAACGATCAAAAGGCGCAAAGGCTAATTCTCCTAATAAAACAGCATCTACATCTAAATGTACATCGTTTGCATTCTTTGCAATCATTATTACACCAATACTAAACAAAGCAGGAAATACTAATCCAATAGCAGTGTCTTCTTTTACCAATCCTGTTTTTTGAATATACTCTACCAGAATAACGGTTATAATACCAGTAATCGCTGCGAGAAATATGAGTAAAGGTGAATTTAAATCATGTGTAATAAAAAACCCTAATACAATTCCAGGCAAAATAGAATGACTAATGGCGTCACTAATCATGGCCATTTTACGGAGTACTAAAAACGTTCCGGGAATAGCACATGCAATAGCTACCAAAGCTGCAATAACTTGTATTTCGATTTGTGCACTACTCATTATTTGCTTGTTGATTGTATAAATTCGCTGCAGTAACAAACCCTTCCTTGGTTAAACTCCACATATTTCCATCTAAAGTGATGTAATCTTTTTGAACCAGTTTCTGTAAGGTACTTTTAGTAAAGCCTTGAAAATTGTTTAGAAGTCTAATAGCATGAGGATGCGAAATATTTTCATGTGTTTTAGCAATATCATGCATAAATGCTAGTGTTTTATGCAATTCTAAATCACGTCTATTTTTTATAAATCTGATTTGTTTGAATAATAAGCCACGACTAGGTGAAAACACAAATGAGAATATCACAAAAACTGCAGCTACAATAACAATGACTGGTCCAGTAGATAAGTTGTTCTGGCTTGCACTAATCGCTGTACCAAATACTCCTGAAAACGCTCCAAACAACGCTGCTAAAAACACCATAGTTGCAAGGCTATTAGTCCATTGCCTTGCTGCTGCTGCTGGAGCCAAAAGCATTGCACTCATCAACACTACGCCTACAGTTTGTAATCCTAAAACGATTGCTAAAACTATAAAACTGGTGATAAGAATATCAATAGTCTTTGTATTAAATCCTAAGGTTTTAGTATAATCAGCATCAAACAATAAAATTTTAAATTCTTTCCAGAACAAAAGCAATATTATAAGGCAGATTCCGGTTACAATGGCCATCATCCAAACATCACTCTCTAATAACGTAGCAGCTTGTCCAAACAAATATTTATCTAAACCAGCTTGATTTGCATTAGGCTGTTTTTGAATAAATGTAAGTAGCAACATTCCAAAGCCAAAAAATAAGGACAGAATTAATCCTAATGCCGTATCCGATTTTAAATGTGTTTTGGTTATTATTCCTCTAATCCAAAATGTTCCGATAAGTCCACTCACTAGTGCTCCTAATAGTAATACATTACTATCCTTAGCTCCAGTAATTAAGAATGCTATAGCTATTCCTGGTAAAGCTGCATGAGAAATAGCATCACCTAAAAGGCTTTGCTTTCTGAGGACTGCAAAACTGCCTAACATTCCACAAACAGCACCAAGAATTGCTGTTCCGAGTGTAATTGTACGAAGTGTATAGTCAGTAAAGACTAAAGAAAAATACTCTTGTATATCCACTACTCTTGTATACTTACCTTATAGTTAATTCCGTAAGTTTTAGTTAAATTATCATCATTAAAAATATCCTTTACAGGGCCTGTGGCAATCTTCTTTACATTTAAAAACGTTACCCAATCAAAATACTCAGGGACAGTCTGTAAATCGTGATGCACAACAATAACAGTTTTCCCTGCTTTCCTAAGTTCTTTTAAAATATTGATTATAGCTATTTCAGTGGTAGCATCAACACCTTGAAACGGTTCGTCCATAAAATATATAGATGCATTTTGAACTAAAGCTCTAGCTAAAAAAATCCGTTGTTGCTGACCACCAGACAGTTGACTTATTTGTCTGTTCTTAAAAGGCAACATTCCTACCTTCTCTAAAGCTTCTAAGGCTGCCTTTTTTTCTTTTTGTCGAGGCCTTTTAATCCATCCAAGGCTTCCATAAGTACCCATTTTAACTACATCTAATGCAGTTGTGGGAAAGTCCCAATCCACACTTCCTTTTTGTGGTACATAAGCCACTTGTTTTCTTTGATCTTCGTAAGGTTTATCATAAATACTCACACTACCAGCAATGGGTTTTAAAATCCCTAAAATTGCTTTAATTAACGTAGACTTCCCTGCTCCATTGGGACCAACAATGGCCATGAGAACACCTTCTGGGATTTCTAAATCAATATCCCAAAGCACTGGCTTATAATTATACGCAACAGTTAAATCGTCTACTTTTACAGCAATCTTATCACTCATTATTTTAGTGCATTTACAATCGTATTTACATTATACTCATACATGCCTAAGTATGTGCCTTCAACCGTCCCTGCATCACCTAAAGCATCTGAATATAATGTTCCACCTATAGCAACGTCATGATCTTTAGACTCTACTGCTGCTTGGAGTGCTTCGATAGTTCGTTTTGGTACCGAGCTCTCTACAAAAATAGCCTTCACATTTTTTTCTATTATAAATGATGCTAACTTCTGTACATCTTGAACTCCTGCTTCTGTTGCTGTAGATAACCCTTGTAATCCAACTACTTCAAAATTCCAAAAATCACCAAAGTAATTAAAAGCGTCATGTGCTGTTACCAGAATTCGCTTTTCCTTAGCGAGATTTTTCATAATTCCTGCCAGTTTCTTTTGTAACATTGTAAGTTTACTTAAATAGGCATGCATATTCCTTTTATATTGCTCTTCATTTTCAGGGTTTTTTTCAACCAGTACGTCTGTTACTTTCTTGGCAAAATTGGCAAAGAAATGAATATTAAACCAGACATGAGGATCGTAATTAGAGGCAAAATAATCAGACCCAATTAAGTAGTCTTTGTTTAATTCATCTGCTAAGGCAACTGGTGTTTTAGCTTTATTGCCCATTTTTTCGAATACTTCTATTAGCTTACCTTCAAGATGTAAGCCATTATAAAATATGATGTCTGCGTTGACCAACTTAGAAACATCACCTTCACTTGCCTTGTACAAATGAGGATCTACTCCACTTCCCATCAACCCTTCTACATTAATTAGATCGCCTCCTATATTTTTCACCAAATCTGTAATCATAGTGGTTGTGGTTACCACATTCAGTTTACCATCGTTTGGCTCTTTTTCAGATTTACATCCAAAAAACACCAAGGCTACACTATATATAAAAACTAATTTTTTCATTCTTGTAATTTTAAAATTCTGTAACTCAACCCTAATCCCAATAGTAGGTCTTGGCCTCCGGTAATTCCACTTCCGAAGTACGCATCAAACTGTAAGTCATTGTTAGCTAAGTATGTAAAACCAGCATCCCAATAATGATTAGCTGAACTATCTTCTGGTAAATCTCCATAAAGCTCTGCATAGAATCCAATCTTATCTGTAATGCTATAACCATAAGCTAAGGTGTATATGGCTGCCATTTCTGGTGAGTCATTTCCCCATTCTGCTCCAATATTGTAACCTAAACTAGAACGTTCGTTCAAAGTATGTGATAGAGAAAATCTAAAATCGACAGCGGTAGTCTCTGGTCTATAGTCTTTAGAGGCACTAAATACAGGAAAAACATGACCAATTAGCGCAATCTCAGGTATTCCATTTTTTTCTTCAGCTATATCAATTTTAACACCAAATAATAAAGGTGATAGTCCACTAGTAACATTATCAAGCTTATTACCATTAACCTTAGTTGTACCTTCAACAAAATCACAACCTAGACGCAACTCTAAATTGTCTAAAATCCCATAGCGCACTAGCATGGTATTAAAGGTATAGTGTTCGGATTTAATACCATTATCTTCAAAAGATTCGTATAATCCTCCTGTTTCTATCTGCAATATACCTTTACCTACTGTTGAAGAGGCTTCAGTAGCATCTGGACGGTCAGTAACTAAAGGTCCTAAATCACTTTGAGTTTCTTGAGAATTTGCAAAAAAACAGAGTCCAAAAGCTAAGCCTAAAAAACATATCTTATTTTTCTGTAACATAAATTATAGTTGAAAAGTCTTGGTTTAATAAAATGGTGTTTGTATTAATTAATAGTTGCGTCATTTTAGTGTTCTTAAACTGCTTAACTACTGCTAAAGAATTTCCGTATTTTAATCCATTCATTGCACAAAAGTCAAAAAACTCCTTATCATCACTCATTAATCTAGAAATGATATACTGTTTTCCTTCTTCAGCTTCAGAAAGTGCAATAGAAGTATTTTTAGTCGTAATCTCACCATCTGCATTGGGAATAGGATCACCATGAGGATCAAATTTTGGATTGCCCAGATACTCGGAAATTTTATCCGCTAAAAAATCTGATGTTTCATGTTCTAATAGTTCAGCTTCGCGATGAATATCGTGTAAGCTCATATCAAACAATTTAAAAAGAAACGACTCCCAAAGACGATGCTTTCTAACCACATTAAGAGCCATTGCAGTCCCTTTTCCTGTGAGTTTCAATTCTTGGTACTTTTCATATTGCAGCAAACCACGTTCAGCTAATTTTTTGGACATATCTGTTGCTGCTGCGTTAGAAATTCTTAATTTCTTAGCAATAGTGCCAGGTTTTGTGTCTAAATTATCCTGGTGCTTATTCTTATATATGGCCTTTACAAAGTTTTCTACTGCAACTGACATTCTTATATTTTAAATAATTTTTAAGTGAGCTTAAAAAAGTTTTCAAATATAGTTAAAAATAATTGTCTCATATTTGTCACACTGATTTTTTTTATCAGTCTTTATACTATAATTTCTTCGACATGAAAAAAATTACGTTTCTATTTTTAGTATTGAGTTCATTACAACTCATTGGACAAAACACCAACACTAATATTGAAATTCTGACACATACCTTAGCCTTCGAGGATAGCATAATCATTGAGAATATAACCTTGGAGTTTTCAAAACTTTCACCAGATTCTCGTTGCCCTAAAGAAGTGATGTGTATAAGAGCAGGAGAGGCTATAGCCACTGTAACTATTTACATAGATAATGTTTTAAAAAAGACATTAGACCTTACATTTTATCCTCATGGTGTTTCTGAAGAATTATCAAAATTTCTAAGTTCAGAAGGTATTTTGTTAGGTGCTTTTGAGTTATTGCCTTATCCAAAAGCTGATCGAAATCAGATTAATGCTAATTATTTGATCCGTTTTAATCAGGAGATTATAAACTAAGAACAACCACAGTCATTCTTGCCACAAGCTTTAGTGGTTTTTGCTTTTTTGGGTTTCCAAATAAATTTTTGAACCAAATACCCTACAGCAGTTAATACAGTCACAACAACTAATATGTTTTGAATTATTTGATTCATACTTAAAAATATTACGACAAAGTTACAAATTCATAGTCGTTTTACCTCTTAAAATCCTTTCAACTTCAGCAAACCCAAAGTCTTCATCAGAAAATCTATTACATTCTAAAAGTGCTTCAAAATATAACGCTGAGCTACTTTTTTAAGTTTAACCAGAGCTCTGCTATGCTGAAACTTAGAAAAAATCATATTTTCTTGCACTTTTAATCCTCATTACGAAGTTCTAATGCAGAATTTGGGTTAAATTTGCAGCCTTAATAGTAGTATAAAGAGCATGTATAGAAGTCATACTTGTGGTGAATTAAGAGCCGCAAACACGAATCAAGAAGTTACCTTGACAGGTTGGGTGCAAGGCGTTAGAGATAAAGGGTTTATGATTTATGTAGACTTAAGAGATCGTTACGGCATAACGCAGCTATATTTTGATGAAGATCAGTCTGATGTTTCGCTTATGAAAGAGGCTCAAAAACTCGGAAGAGAGTTTGTTATTCAAGTCACAGGTAAAGTGCAAGAACGTGCTTCTAAAAATCCAAATATACCAACTGGTGATATTGAAATATTAGTTTCTAAACTTACCATACTTAACCAGGCGTTATTACCACCATTTACTATTGAAGATGAAACTGATGGTGGTGAAGATTTACGTATGAAATATCGCTATTTAGATATTCGTAGAAATCCTGTAAAAGAAAGTTTAATCTTTAGGCATAAAGTTACGCAAGAAGTTAGAAATTACTTGTCTAATCAAGATTTTATAGAGGTTGAAACACCTTATCTAATAAAATCCACACCTGAAGGTGCTCGAGATTTTGTAGTGCCTTCAAGAATGAATGAAGGACAGTTTTATGCGTTGCCACAATCGCCACAAACCTTTAAGCAATTGCTTATGGTTGGTGGTATGGATAAGTACTTCCAGATTGTAAAATGTTTTAGAGATGAAGATTTAAGAGCAGACAGACAGCCTGAGTTTACTCAGATAGATTGTGAAATGGCCTTTGTTGAACAAGAAGACATTTTAAATACTTTTGAAGGCTTAACACGTCATCTTCTCAAAGAAATAAATGGTGTTGACGTCGATAAATTCCCTAGAATGCTTTACGATGATGCCATGCGTTTATACGGAAATGACAAACCAGATATTCGTTTTGGGATGCAATTTGGTGAACTGAATGCAGTAGCACAACATAAAGATTTTAATGTATTTAATTCTGCTGAATTAGTTGTGGGAATAGCTGTTCCTGGCGGAAATTCATATACCAGAAAAGAAATAGATAAATTAATAGATTGGGTAAGGCGTCCTCAAGTTGGTGCTCTTGGTATGGTCTATTGTCGCTGTAATGACGATGGCTCATTCAAATCTTCTGTAGATAAGTTCTACGACCAAGACGATTTAGCAAAATGGGCTGAAGTGACAGGAGCAAAAGCAGGCGATTTAATCTGCGTGCTTTCTGGAGAAACTAATAAAGTAAGAGCGCAATTAAGTGCGTTACGTATGGAATTAGCAGAACGTCTAGGCTTACGAAAGCCAGACGAATTTGCACCACTTTGGGTTATTGATTTTCCATTATTAGAATTAGATGAAGAGACTGGTCATTACCATGCTATGCATCATCCATTTACGTCTCCAAAACCTGGTCAATTAGAATTATTAGATTCTAAACCAGGAGAAGTTAAAGCTAATGCTTACGATTTGGTTTTAAATGGAAACGAAATCGGAGGAGGTTCTATTAGAATTCATGATAAAGCAACACAAGCGATAATGCTTAAACATTTAGGGTTTTCTGATGAAGACGCTAAAGCTCAGTTTGGATTTTTAATGGATGCTTTTGAATATGGCGCACCACCTCATGGTGGTATTGCTTTTGGATTAGACAGATTAGTTGCAATTCTAGGAGGACAAGAAACGATAAGAGATTTTATTGCCTTTCCTAAAAATAATTCTGGAAGAGATGTCATGATCGATGCTCCTGCTCCTCTAGACAAAGAACAACTAGAGGAACTGAATCTTAAATTAGATTTATAACCAAAAAATAGAAATCCTGCATTTAGCAGGATTTTTTATTAGCTTTAATCCATGGCTAAACCAACCCTTTTAAAGCGTTTTCTTGTATGGAAATACAAGCATATTTCGCAACGTAATTTTGTGTTGCTACTTGCTGCTTTAATTGGCTTTGTGGCTGGTTTAATCTCTGTACTGCTCAAAAACTTAACCTTTGGGATTTCTTGGTTACTAGAAAAAAGTATTATTTTCTCAGAAAATAAGGTCTACTTTATATTACCTGTTTTAGGCCTTATATTGGTTTATATTTTTGTAAAACGTATTTCAAAAAAACCGTTAGAACCAGCCATACCCTCTATTTTATTTGCATTGTCTAAACGCAGTGGGAAAATTGCTTCTAATAAAATGATTTTGCCATTAATTACAGCGCCTTTAACCGTTGGTTTTGGTGGTTCGGTTGGGTTATTAAGTCCTGCTATTTTTTCTGCCTCAGCTGCAAGTTCAAGCATTGGTGATCTATTTCACATTAACAGAAAAACCAGAACCTTACTTATTGGTTGTGCAGCAGCAGGTGTTATTGCCACAAGTTTTAAATCACCGATTGCAGCAGTCATATTTGCCATTGAAGTATTTGCGCTAGATTTAACTTTTGCTTCCTTATTACCACTTTTAATTGCCTCTTTAGTATCCATTATAACATCCTATTTATTTGTAGGTAACGAAATCTTATTCACATATAATGTCACGGAAACTTTTGAAGTAAGAGATACATTGTTTTACATTTTATTGGGTGTTGGAACAGGAATAGCTTCTATTTATTTTTCAAAAATCTACTTTGCTATTTTTAAATTTTTTGAGCGTTTTAAAACACGGTTTCAAAAACTATTAGTAGGTGGCTTAGCCATTGGAATCATGCTATATTTTATTCCACCACTTTATGGTGAAGGATTTAGTTTTATAAATAATCTACTTTCTGGAAATCATATTGATGCACTTGGTAAGTCGTTGTTTGACGGTTTTACTGATAATATTTGGGTGGTTATTGCCTTGCTTTTTGGTATTACAATCTTCAAGACTATAGCTATGACCACAACTCTTGTTGCTGGAGGCACTGGAGGAATCATCATTCCTACCCTTGTCATGGGAAGCGCTTTAGGCAATGTCGTTGCTAAAATCATCAATAATCTTGGGCTAGGTTTTCAGGTTTCTGAATCTAACTTTACACTTATTGGTATGGCTGGCTTAATTGCTGGTGTCTTACATGCACCTTTAACAGCAATATTTTTAATTGCTGAAATTACAGGTGGTTATGAACTCTTTGTACCATTGATGCTTACAGTTTCTATGTCGTTTTTAATTACAAAAAATGCTTTAGAACATACAATTTATACTAAAGAATTAGCTGAGAAAGATGCCTTGTTAACACACGATAAAGACAAGAGTGTATTAACCTTAATGAACTTGGACAGCGTCATAGAACAAAACTTTATTGAGTTACATCCAGAAACATCTTTACGCGATATGCTCCATCAAGGTGTGGCAAAATCGAGCAGGAATTTATTTCCAGTTGTTGACGATGATAAACGATTAGTTGGTGTACTACTCTTGGATGATATTAGAAACGTGATGTTTGATCAATCACTTTATGATTCCACTTCTGTTGAAACCTTTATGAGTAATCCACCTGACGTTATTAATTATGAAACCGACTCCATGCAAAAGGTGATGCGGAAATTTCAAAGCTCAGGTGCTTGGAATTTACCTGTAATTAAAGGTGGTAACTATTTTGGATTTGTTTCTAAGTCTAAATTATTGACTGCTTACAGACGCGAATTGATTAACTTTACGAAGTAACACCAACCTATGATAAAATTCTTTCGCAAAATCAGATACGATCTCATGAAGCAGAACAAAACATCAAAATACTTTAAATACGCTGTAGGTGAAATTATTCTTGTAGTTATTGGGATTTTGATAGCACTTCAGATTAACAATTGGAATGAAGAAAAAAAACAAAGACTTGTTGAGATTGATATTCTAAAAGGCATAAGAGCTGATGTTTTACTAGACACTATAGACTTAAATTACAATTACAATATCTATAAATTTCATCATAAGGCAGATAGTACCTTAATAAAACACCTCTTGAGTAAGAAAAAGAAAAATGACACAATAGTTTCTAATTTAGAACTAGGTGTTGCACTTGATTTGATTTTGAATCTGCATACCTCCTATTTCGAAGAAGCAAAGAATAAAGGCTTGTCTATAATTTCAAACAAAACGCTAAGGAATGACATTAGTAGACTATATGAATTTAATTATGAGTCCATAAAACTTCTAGAAAATGCCACACCATCTTATGACACGTATAAATCACTAATGTCAATATTTCAACCCTATTTTGGATTAGACTCTATTGGCGCAACTATAAGTGATGCGAACTACAAGAAATTAATCGGTAATGGAACTGCATTGTATACGTACCGTGAAGCTATGTATAGCAGGGAGTTTTTAGTTGATTTATACAAAAGAACTATTGCCCAATCGTTAACTGTAGTAGACAGTATAGAAGGAGAACTAACAAGATTAAAGGATTAATCAAATGATAAAATTCTTCAGAAAAATTAGATTCGATCTCATGAGTAAAAATAAAACTGGCAAGTACTTTAAATACGCAATTGGCGAAATTATCCTCGTGGTTATTGGTATTCTCATAGCGCTTCAAATTAATAATTGGAATGAAAACAGAAAAGAACGTTCTAATGAATTAAAAATACTGAATACACTCAATGCTGAATTTAATAGAAACGGCAATACACTTGACTCTCTATTACTTCAATTAAAAAGAATAGAACAATCATTAAGTTTTGTACTTCAAAAAATAGAACCAAATCCTAAAATTAATTTTACAGCAATTGAATTAGATAGTATTTTGTATAACTCATTTGATAATCCAGTTTGGAAAAGAAGTGAATATACGCTAAGAAATTTAGAGAGTTCTGGTAAACTTAGTGCTTTAAGCAACGAAGATTTAAGAAGCAAACTTTACGAATGGTCTTTAGTTGCAATAGATATTGAAGATAAAGATACAGATGCCTCTGTTGGCTTTCAAAATCTATTAAACTATTATAAAGAAAATGGCTCATTAAGAAATTTAGATGTTTTTGGTGATTATATTCCCGAAGGTCGTTCATCATTAGCGTATGATCATAAGAAGTTTTTCTCAGATATTACTTTTGAAAACATGATCGATGACTATATGGTATACACAAGGCAAAGAATCAAAAGGTATCAAAAGGCAAAAGTCATTATCAATGAAATTATTAATCTAACTTTAACTGAAGAATGATCAAATTCTTCCGTCACATCCGTAAATCACTAATTGAAAAAAATCAAATGGGTAAATACTTTAAATACGCCATTGGTGAGATACTCCTGGTAGTTATTGGGATTTTGATTGCCCTACAGATAAATAATTGGAATGAAAAGCGTAAAAAGGAAATCTTAAAGAGGAGTTATTTTGCTAATTTGATTTACGATCTAAAAAAAGATACTGCTCAATTGAATTATCGACTTGAAGTCAATAAACGAGTATTACCCACAATAGATTCACTTTTAAATGTGTTTGACACTTACAAATCTGTCGAATCATTGTACGAATATTTATCTACCAACCCAACCCCTATTGGGTTACGCGTTAATAACACTTACAATGTAAACACATTTAATATTCTAATATCAAGCGGAAATATAGATTTATTCTCAAACGAATTCACCAATAAACTAATGGAACTTAACCGATTACAATTAGCCGAGATTAAAGTCTCTGAAGGTAATAGTGCATCATTTTTTAATGGAGTAGCAAATTTTAGAGAACAGTTTATTGATAATAGAGGGTTGAAAAATGAAGCCTTACTAGAATCCATAACCTCAAATTATGACCATAAAAAATACATTTCAAAGTACTATAATTTACTTGCTGCCCAGGAGCATACTATCAATAGATATATTGAACTAACAACCAGAGTAAAACTTCAAACTGAAATCATACTCGCTGATTTAATAAGCGGTAGTGGGTTATGATTAAATTCTTCAGAAAAATTAGATACGATCTCATGAGTAAAAATAAAACTGGCAAGTACTTTAAATACGCTATTGGCGAAATTATCCTCGTGGTTATAGGTATTCTCATTGCACTTCAAATTAATAATTGGAATGAAGGCAGAAAGCAAAGAGCAGAAGAAAACGTATTACTAAGCCAATTAAAATCTGACTTTACAGATAACCTTAATCAACTAGACCAAAAGATAAACACAAGACTATCTATGCTTAAATCTTGCGGTGAACTGTTTAAACTTATAGATAACCCTGAGCTCGCTTTAAAAGACAGCATAGACTTATATATTGCGCGCGCCATGCCTTATGCTTCCTTTGACCCAATAATTCATAATTTTGGTAGCTCTGGAACCTTACACCTCATAAAAAACAACAAACTAAAGCAAGCCCTTACCAATTGGTCTGCTGATATACAAGACGTTATTGAAGATGAACATGCGTGGAAGGAATACAGGCACGATCATTTTATTCCGTTCTTAGTGAAACATTATCAATTAAGAAGTGTGCGAAATAAAGCCTTTAAAGTCAATTTATTAGGCAGTTACAGTATTGAAAGAACAGATAATAACTCTAGCTATACTAATTACAATATTGGGTCTTCAAAGCATAATCAAGATTATGTATCCTTATTAAAACATCCAGAATTTGAAGACCATTTAACCAGATTATATGGCATAAATGGTTGGACAAATGTGCAATCTAATATCTTACGAAATCGCATAGTAGAAATCATTAGTTTAATTGATAACGAACTTGAAAATAAATAATTAAGTAGTTTATACTTTTCTATGTCTGTAAAAGCCAAAAAACACCTAGGTCAGCATTTTTTAAGAGATGAGAACATTGCTAAAAAAATAGCAGATTCACTCTCTCTTAACAACTATTCTAAAGTCTTAGAGATTGGACCAGGAATGGGAGTTCTTACAAAATATCTTCTTGAAAAAGATGTGGAAACTTACGTCATTGAAATCGATACAGAATCGGTTGACTATCTAAAATCACATTACCTTAATCTTGCGCCAAGAATCATTGAAAAAGATTTTTTAAAGTACAATTTAAACGACGTTTTTAATAACGAGTCTTTCGCCATTATAGGTAATTTCCCGTATAATATTTCATCTCAAATACTATTTAAAACCTTAGAGATACGTGACCAGATTCCTGAGTTCTCTGGCATGTTTCAAAAAGAAGTCGCCAAACGCATCTGCGAAAAAGAAGGCTCTAAAACGTATGGTATTTTATCGGTATTAACACAAGCGTTTTATGAAGCTGAGTATCTTTTTACTGTGCCGCCAAGTGTATTTAATCCACCACCAAAGGTAGATTCTGGAGTATTAAAATTAACGCGTAAAGAAAACTATACCTTGCCTTGTGATGAGGCTCTATTTTTTAAAGTTGTAAAAACAAGTTTTCAGCAACGTAGAAAAACATTACGTAACAGTTTAAAAACATTTAATCTTTCCGATAATTTAAAAGCAAATAGTATATTTGGCCAGCGTCCAGAACAATTAAGTGTTTCTGAGTTTATTGAGCTTACACAATTAATTGAAAATGACGTGAATTAACGTGTCACTTTGAGTGAAACAACATTGATTTTGTATCGAGAAGTCAGAAGTTCTCGATACAAGATTTTTTCACAACGTTACAAAAATCCCACTCGAACTGACAGTACAACAAAACACGTGTCTGAAGAAAAAGAACATATCACCTTTGAGATAAGCCCAGAGTTTATAGACCAGGTCACTCAGCTTATAGAAACCAAAGACGATGCTAAAGTTTATACGTTTCTTAATGAGTATCACTTTGCTGATATTGCTGAAACCTTAGAAGAGCTAGACTTTGATCAGGCCGTTTACATCATAAAACTTCTAGATTCTGAAAAAACAGCTGATATATTAGCTGAACTGGATGAAGATATCCGAGAAAAAATCCTTGAGCAACTCTCTGCTAAAGAAATTGCTCAAGAAATTGAAGAATTAGATACAGATGATGCCGCAGATATCATAGCAGAGCTTCCTGAAGAACGTCAAGAAGCAGTTATTTCAGAGATTGAAGACGAAGAGCATAAAGCCGAAATCCAAGAACTGCTTACCTATGATGAAGATTCTGCAGGTGGTCTCATGGCAAAAGAATTAGTGCGAGTTAAAGAAAACTGGACCGTTTTGCAATGTGTAAGAGAAATGCGTGCACAAGCAGAAAGTGTTACTCGTGTGCACTCTATTTATGTTGTAGATAAAGATGAAAAGCTTATTGGTCGTTTATCCCTTAAAGACCTACTCATGGCGCCAGACAGAGCACATATCTCTAGCGTCTATATTCCAAAAGTAGATTCTGTTCATGTTAATGACGATGCCGAGGAAGTTGCCAAAGTCATGCAGAAGTATGATTTGGAAGCTATTCCTGTAGTTGATGATGAGAAAGTACTTCTTGGCAGAATTACTATTGACGATATTGTAGATGTCATCAAAGAAGAAGCTGAAAAAGATTACCAATTAGCCGCTGGTATTACACAAGATGTAGAATCTAGTGACAGCATTATTGAGCTTACAAAAGCACGAATTCCATGGTTATTTTTAGGCTTACTTGGTGGTATTGGCGCTGCAGGTATTATGGAAGGCTTTGATGCTATGCTAGAGAACTTTCCTATTTTGTTCTTTTTCACACCACTTATTGCTGCCATGGCAGGAAACGTTGGTGTACAATCGAGCGCTATTATTGTACAAGGTTTAGCTAATGACGATGTAAAAGGAAGTATTAACAGTCGTTTACTAAAAGAAATGTTTTTAGCCATGCTTAATGGCATATTACTTGCCATATTTCTATTACTAGTGGTTTGGATTTGGAAACAACATTTTTTGACGGCTTTAGCTATTTCAGCATCCCTTATAGTTGTAATTATTGTTGCTGGTATTGTTGGCACCTTTGTTCCTCTATTCTTAGATAAAAGAGGCATTGATCCTGCAATTGCAACTGGTCCTTTTATTACAACCAGTAATGACATCTTTGGGATTTTGATTTATTTTTGGATTGCCAGACTGATCTTAGGTATCTAAACCAAATTGCTTTTGTATTTTTAAGGTATGAAAGCTATTAACATCAAAGACAAATTTTTAAAATTTAACAAAAACTGGCATCCACATCAGGTGGCTGTGGTAGACGATATGCAAGTTATTTTAGCCAAACTAAAAGGCGAATTTGTATGGCATAGTCATGATAACGAAGACGAATTGTTTCAAGTGGTTAAAGGCACACTACACATGCAATTTAGAGACAGGACAGAAGTGGTTAATGAAGGTGAATTCATTGTGGTGCCTAAAGGTGTAGAACACAACCCAACAACCTTAAATGACGAGGAAGTACATGTGTTATTATTTGAAAAATTAAACACAGCGCATACAGGAAATGTAAAACACGAACGTACACAAACTGAGTATCCTAAGATTTAAAAAATGATTAAATTCTTTCGTCGCATTCGTCAAAACTTAATTATGGAAAACAAAACCTCCAAATACTTTAAATACGCCATTGGAGAAATTCTATTGGTTGTTATTGGAATCTTAATCGCGCTTCAGATTAATAACTGGAATGAAAATCGAAAGTTAAAACTCAATGAAAAATATATCATTGAAAATCTAATAGAAGATTTACAGTCGGATTATAATAATTATGAAACGAATAAAAGAGGGCTTGAAGACCAACTAAAACTAGTCGACCAACTCATTGAAGTGCCTGCTAACAAAATAATTGATAAAACGTCTTACTTACATCAACTTAGATGGGGAGGAAATATAGTATCAATTGCGTTTGAAGAGAATATTTCTAAAGAAATTGTTAATAAGGATATCCAAGAAGCCATTAAAATTTACTATAGAAATCAAAAAACCACTATTACTGAAGCTACTGTTTATTGGGAAGTTGTACGCGATTTAGTAAGACCGTTCTTAAGAAAGCATGGTATTCATAATTCTAAATCTGTAAAGGAGTTAAATTATTATGCCGACGATATTGATATAGAACTATTGATAGAAGAAAAACTTACGGCACATTATGGCTCTGAAGAATTTGAACAAATTCTTTTCGAATTGAGACTTAAAGGTGGAGGATTAATTAATCTATTAGATAAATTATCAAAATCTAATAGAGAACTTACAAATGTACTTAAAGCGTATACAAATGATTAAATTCTTCCGCAAAATAAGATACAACCTCATGGAAACTGGAAAGACAAAACGCTACCTCAAATACGCAATTGGTGAGATAACCCTTGTTGTTATCGGAATCTTAATTGCACTACAGATTAATAACTGGAATGAAAAAATAAAACATTCAGAGGAAGAACAAATCATTTTAAAAAAGCTATCAACAGATATTAAGAACGATATTAAATTCTTAAAGCTTCAAATTGAAAACGGAAAAACACATATAAACGATTATAAATTTTGTTTAGATGTATTGAGTGCTGAAAGGGATTCAAACCTAGAGGAATTCAATCAACGATTTTCTAGTACTATGCTTATGGTTTCATTTGATATTAATAAAACTACTTTTAATGGCATTACAGATTCTAGAACCATAGACTACATAAAAAATAACGAACTCGTAGATTCTTTAAACACATTTTACAATAATAACTATAAAGGCTGGGATTCTGCAAATAAAGATTATACACGCAATATAATAGGACCTTACTTAATGAAGTTTAACTTTTTACCAATAGTTAACTATGACCGTTTTAAGTATAACACAGGCGGTTTCTCAAACAGTGATTTTTCACAGTATAATTTGTCGAAGTTTGAGGTAAAACCAAAAACGATTTCAGATTTTAAAAAAGATGTCTTTATTATTAATCTTTTGCGTCAGCGTCTTTTTTTAACAGAAGGTCAAATATTTCGATATAATAGTCTTAAAGACAATATGGAGCGTTTGTTAAAGCTGATTCAACAAGAGATAAAAGATGATTAAATTCTTTCGACATATTCGTAAAAATTTACTTATGGAAAACAAAACAGGCAAATACTTTAAGTACGCTATTGGCGAGATTATCCTCGTGGTAATTGGAATTTTAATTGCGCTTCAGATTAATAATTGGAATGAAAGTAGAAATGCAAGAAACGAAGAACAAATAATCCTCAAAGCTTTAAAAACAGAGGTTTCAGAAAATCAGAAAATCTTAACTAAAGATTTAAAACGTCATTCAAATGTTTTACGGCTTCTAACAGAGTTAGGCAATTATATAGAGCCTAAACCCAAATTAATTACTGACAAGAGACTAGATTCATTAATGTTCAGTATAGGATGGTTGCCTACTTACACTCCTAAGGAAGGGGTTATAAATTCTGTTATTACCTCTGGTAAAATTTCTTTAATTAAAAACAACGAACTAAATTCTAAATTAGCATCTTGGAATAGTTTTTTAAATCATTATAAAACAACTTTAAACTGGAGTGAAAAAGATGTTTTTGATTTAGTGTTACCATACTTAAAAGAAAACTACCCTTTAAAGCGCGTATTGAGATTATTTGGTTCTGAAAACATAAAAAAAAGCACATTCAAGTTCTCACAAGAAGCTATATTATCTGATATGGTATTTGAAACAATCGTTGCCGAAAGAATCATTGATGCGAGTGATTCCTTTGAAGCTGCGCAAAAGTTATATGACTATCAGGCCGAAGTTTTAGAGCTTATAAAAACCGAACTAAATCAATAATTTTGATTAAATTCTTTAGACATATTCGTAAATCATTAATTGAACAGAACAATATGGGTAAATATTTTAAATACGCTATAGGGGAAATTCTTTTGGTCGTAATAGGAATTCTAATTGCTCTGCAAATAAACAATTGGAATGAAAATCGAAAAGCTGATATTAGAGAGCAAGATGTTTTAGAAGAATTAAAACAAGGCTTAGTATCCAATAAAAACATATTAGAAAAACGAAAATTACAATTCAATGATTTTCAATCTAAAAGCAAAAAACTAATTGATCATTTAGAAGCCCAAGGTAAGTATCACGATTCTTTGGATGCCTATTTCTATGTGCCAACTGGTAATTATTCTTTTGGTATATCTTATGCTACCTTCGAAAATCTAAAAAGTCAAGGGTTAGATATAATCAGTAATAAGGATTTACGTCTTAATCTAGTTAAGCTATATGAAGAAGATTATTGGCTTTTAAAAGATCAAGAAACAAAAGTGGCAAATGCATTTACCAACGCTACACTTCCCTTTACACGTAAGCACTTTAAGTTATTAAATGGTCCAACATACAAACCAAATGATTATGATAATATTTTACAAAATGCTGAATTTTTGAATATACTTTATGAAAGTAATTATTTGGCACAACTTTACTTTAGGCAATGTGTTAGAGTCTCAGAAGCCACTTCTAAAGTTATTGAGAAAATTGATGAAGAGTTAAAGGAATAAATCGATGCAACGCATCGAGCCATTGAAATTCAGAATATAAAAATTAAATCGTTAAGAAATTCGGAAGCCATGGACGAATTTTAGATTTCATTTTTGATTTTCAGCTTCGCTGAAAAATTCCTAATTTCAATTTGATTTTTTGGTTCGTTTTGTATCAAGACAAAATGAACTTAATCTTAAAAAAGATTACTGCTTTCGCAGGAAGTGAACATGAAAATACTACACCTAGATACCAACCACGAACTGCTCCTAAACCAACTCAACGATTTGGGCTTTACTAATGATGAAGATTACACATCTTCAAAAGAAGCCATTGAAACTAAAATATCAGACTATGATGGAATTGTTATTCGAAGTAGATTTAGTATCGATAAACAATTCCTAGACTCAGCAACAAACCTAAAATTTATAGGCAGAGTTGGTGCTGGGTTAGAAAACATAGATTGCAAATATGCTGAAGAAAAGGGTGTAACCCTTTTTAATGCACCAGAAGGCAACAGAAATGCCGTTGGTGAACACAGTTTAGCTATGTTGCTCTCTCTATTCAATAAACTCAATAAAGCTGATAAAGAAGTAAGACAAGGACAATGGAACAGAGAAGCCAATCGAGGCGTTGAGCTTGACGGAAAAACTATTGGTTTAATAGGTTACGGAAACATGGGAAAAGCCTTTGCCAAAAAACTAAGAGGCTTTGATGTAGAAGTATTATGTTATGATATTAAAAACAATGTTGGTGATGAAAATGCAAAACAAGTGTCTTTAGAAGAGCTTCAAGAAAAGGCTGATGTCTTAAGCCTACATACACCTCAGACACCATTAACTTTGAATATGGTCAATACAGATTTTATAAATGCTTTCAAAAAATCGTTTTGGCTCATTAATACAGCTCGCGGTAAAAGCGTAGTGACAGATCATTTGGTTTTAGCATTGAAATCTGGCAAAATACTTGGTGCAGGTTTAGATGTCTTGGAATATGAAAAATCGTCTTTCGAGGATTTATTTAAAACAATTGTCACCTCGAGCGTGGTCACTGAGCGAAGTCGAAGTGCAGTCGAGAGGTCTCAATTAGGTCTCGACTTCGCTCGACCAGACATGAAACCTAAATTACCTGAAGCATTTCAATATCTTATTAACTCCGATAATGTTATTCTTTCACCTCATGTTGCAGGTTGGACCATCGAAAGCAAGGAGAAATTAGCACAAACTATTGTAGATAAAATCAAAGCTAAATTTTGCTAGTTTTATAACATGAAGAAAACCATACTAATTTTTGGTTCCTTAATAATTGCTTTACTTCTACTTTTTCAGTTTAGTAAATACGCTGTGGTGAGTGGTGACTTTCAAGTGGAATATATTATGGCTATTGTTGCTATTATATCCTTGACCATAGGTCTATTTATTAATAATAAAGCACAAAAGGCTTTATCGGTTTCTAATCAGAAAATAGACTTTAAAAAGATTGAAGAATTAGGGTTAAGTAAACGCGAATATGAAGTCCTAAAAGAAATTGCTTTAGGCTTATCCAACCAAGAAATTGCAAAAAAGCTTTTTGTCTCTGAAAGCACCATAAAAACACATGTGTCTAACCTATTGGTAAAACTGAATGCAAAACGTCGTACCCAAGCGATTCAAATTTCAAAAAGTCTAAATATCATTTAAATTATTAGCTTTACAACTAAAGTATGAGTAAAATGGTACTTTAGTATGAGCCTCACAAATCACCTTCTTTCTACTTTTGGCTAATTAATCAATACATAATAAAATGAAAAAAACAGTAATTAAGTATGGTTTATACGCGCTCATAAGTGGGTTTGTATTTTTTGGATTGCCATTCTTTTTTGGGATGGGAGTAGACTATGACTACGGCGAACTTATTGGATACACCTCTATGGTGCTCTCTTTACTATTTATATTCTTTGGCGTTAAGTACTTTAGAGACAAAGAAAATAATGGAAGTGTCTCTTTTGGCAAAGCCTTAGCTATAGGCATGCTAATCGCATTATTTTCAGCCGTTGGTGTAGCTGTTATGGATTACATATATACTACACAAATAAACCCAGATTTTGTAGCAGATTATTTAGACTATTCTATAAATAAAATGCAAGAAAGTGGCATGACAGCGCAAGAACTTGAAACTAAAAGTGCAGAACTTAAACAACAAATGGAAGACTATGGTAGTCCTGGTTTTATGGCAGGTTTAATGTTTGCAACTGTGCTTATATTAGGGTTTATTATATCTTTAATTTCAGGACTAATTTTACAACGCAAATAACAACTAAATCAATCTTATAATTATGCAATACAAAGCAGATTCACCAGAAGACTACATTAGTCAACTTCCAGAAGAACGAAAAGAACCAATGACCAAACTTCATAACCTTATAAAAGATAATATGCCTGAAGGTTTAGAATCTGGAATGGGTTATGGTATGCCAGCTTATTTTGTGCCTAAATCCATTTATCCTCCAGGATATCATTGTAAGCCATTTCCACCTTTACCTTTTATAAGTATCGCATCACAAAAGAATTTTATTGCATTCTATCACATGGGAATGTATGCCAAAAAAGAACTATACAATTGGTTCGTAGCGGAATATCCTAAACATGCTAAATACAAATTAGATATGGGCAAGAGTTGTGTGCGTTTTAAGAAAGTAGATGATATTCCTTATGATTTAATTGAAGAGCTTTTGGGTAAAATGACTGTTGAAGAGTGGATAGATATTTATGAAAACGCGATAAAAAAATAGATTATGACATTAGGAGCTTTTTCAATTAGTCTAAATGTAAAAGACATTCATAAATCAAAAGCATTTTATGAAACGCTCGGATTCAGTGTTTTTGCTGGAGATATAGAGCGGAATTACCTCATTATGAAAAATGGAAATGCATTAATAGGTTTATTTCAAGGTATGTTTGAAAATAACATAATGACATTTAATCCAGGTTGGGATGAAAATGCGAATGCATTAGAATCATTTGATGATGTTAGAGACATTCAACAAACACTAAAAACTAATAACATTAAACTTGAAACAGAAGCTGATGAAACAACATCTGGTCCAGCAAGTTTTGTAGTGCTTGATCCAGATGGTAATGCCATTCTTATCGATCAGCATGTTTAATAAAAAATTATATAATGAAAAATAGAGTAACAGGAATAGGTGGTTTGTTCTTTAAAACCAAAGATCCAAAAGCCACTAAAGATTGGTATAAGAGACATTTAGGGTTTAATACAGATGATTATGGCTGTACCTTTTGGTGGAAAAACAAAGAAGGTGAAGATTGTTCCACACAATGGAGTCCTTTTCCTAAAGACACCAAATATTATGAACCGTCAAAAAAAGACTTCATGTTTAACTATCGTGTTGAAAATTTAGAGGAGTTATTAGTGACTTTGAAAAAAGAAGGGGTCACAATAGTAGGTAATGTTGAGGAGTATGAATATGGTAAGTTTGGTTATATCATGGATAATGATGGAAATAAAATAGAGCTATGGGAACCTATAGATAAGGCTTTCTTGTAGTTCTTGTAACAAAATTAATAGATACGTTACTTATAAAATAAATAATATCAATGATTGAAGAACAGAATAATAAAGACGAAAATCTTAAAGATATTCCTGAAATTATACAGGATGACACAGATTCTACATCAGAAAAAGTAGACCAATTTAAGTCTAACGTTAAAGACACCTACGATAATATTAAAGATAGAGCTTCAGAATTTGCTTCAGATGCTGGTGAAAAATTAGAGGAGTATACCGAAGTTGCCAAAGAAAAAGCAACGTATTTAGCTGAAGAAGCAAAAGAATCTTTTGCAGAGACCAAAGAAAAAGTAAGTGAGTATGCCGAGGAAGCTAAAGAAAAGTTTAATGAGTTTAAAGAAGAAGCTAAAGTTAAAGCAACAGAACTAGCAGAAGAGGCAAAAGAGGTGCTAGGTGAAACTGCAGAAAAAGTTAGTGAGTTTGCTTCAGATACTGGAGAAAAACTAGAAGATTTAGCTGAAGATGCAAAAGAGACAGTAATAGAAGCAGGTAAGAAGACTAAAAATTTCTTCCAGCGTTTATTTGGATCTAAATAAATACTAGGTCATTAACTTTATTTTGTAATTTTAAGGTCTAATTTTAATAACACAAAAACTATGTCTGACGAAAAAAGTCTAAGCGATGACCTAAACGATATGTTAGGAGACGCTAAAGAAGGTGCAAAAAAAGCTGCTGATAAAGCTAGTGAATTTGCAGGTGACGCAGCAGAAAAAGCAAAGGAGTTAGCAAGTGACGCTAAGGAAAAAGCTAGTGAGTTTGCAGATGATGCTAAAGATAAATTCAATGAATTTACAGGAGATGCCAAAGAAGTACTTAGTGATGGTAAAAATGTAGCAATCATTGCTCACATAACTTTAATAGGCTGGATCATTGCTATTGTTATGAATGGTGGTGATAAGAAATCCGAATTTGCTTCTTTCTACATTAGACAAGTACTAGGTATTTTCATAGTTGCACTAGTTTGTAGTATAATACCAATAATAAATTTATTTGCATGGATACTACCTTTAGCCATGTGGTTAATGAGTTTAGTTAGTGCCATTGGTGGAAAACAAAAACCAGTTTTCCTTTTGGGAGAGCAGTTCCAAGATTGGTTTAAATCCTTGTAATAATAAAAAGCTGAGTGCTATACTCAGTTTTTTTAATTATTATATTATCGTGATATTGCAATATTACGATAATAGTGTATATTTGTATAATTAATTTTCTAAGTATGGGAGCAACTAGACTTAAAATACACGATCAAAATCATATTGATATATCTAGAATAGCAAAGGTTTTTGCGCATCCTGCGCGTGTTGCTATTTTAAAAGAACTCAGCGTACAAGAAGGCTGCTGTAATGACCTTGTAGAAGTTATTGGTCTGTCTCAAGCTACCATTTCACAACATCTAACGGTTATTGGAGATGCTGGCCTACTCTATGGCTCTCATAAAGGGAAACAGCGAAACTATTGTTTAAACATAGAGCGTTTAGAAGAGTTTAGACAATCGTTAAATTCCTTTTTTTCTAAAACGAAATCCAATTGTTGTTAGGTCGATAATCAAGATTTAATAACAATACTAATACGTATATAAATCCTATTAAAATGAAAACTCAAGACTTTTTAAATCTATTGGAAACACATAAAGACAAAGCATTGCTTTTTGAATATGCTCAAAATCAACTTGTTGGCGCTAATTATCATATCACTGAAATAAAACATACTAACATAGAATCTGTAGATTGTGGTGCTAATATTGATTCTTGGACAGAAACCGTTGTACAACTCTGGGAAAGCCCAAATGAATTAGGAAAAACTGAATTTATGAGGTGCTTTAAAGCTAATGGAATTCTGAATAAAGTAGGGCGTATTAAACCTTTTGATCCTAATGCCGAAATAAAGTTTGAATATGGAAACACCTTATTTCACACCACACAACTATTTGTTAACGATTACGAAATAAAAGACCAACATCTAATTATTAAATTAGCCATCGAAAAAACCGATTGTAAGGCAAAAGAAGCTTGTGGTATTATTGAGTCTAAAGTTGCTTCATCAGAAACTTGCTGCACACCAGAAAGTGGTTGCTGTTAAAAAAATTAAGTTAAATTAAAATGAGATCCTGAATCAACACTTCGATACTTCGACTATGCTCAGCACAGGAAAGCTCAGTGTGACAGTTCAGGATGACAAAAGTCAATGAAAAACATACTAGTACTTTGTACAGGGAACTCTTGCCGAAGCCAAATGGCACATGGTTATCTCAATGAATTTTTAGATAATAGACGTGTAAAGGTTTATAGTGCAGGAATAGAAACCCATGGTTTAAATCCAGGAGCTTTAATGATTATGAAAGAAGATGGGATTGATATAACACATCATACCTCAAATCATGTAGATGAATATGCTAATGTAGATTTTGATTACATCATTACTGTTTGTGATCATGCCAATGAAAACTGTCCTTTTATTCCAAGTAAAAATGCAATACGAATCCATCATAATTTCTTTGATCCTTCTAAAGTAGAAGGAACAGAAAAAGAAAAGTACGATGCCTTCCTAAAGGCTAGAAATGAAATAAAGGCTTACTTTAAAGAATTTTCAGAAAATAATTTTTAAACAAAAACGCTTTGCAAAAGCAAAGCGTTTTTGTTTCTATTATACTATTAAAAAGAATTACTTCTGCATATTCTTTGCTTCAATACTCAAAGTAGCATGAGGTACTAATTTTAAGCGTTCAGGATTAATTAATTTCCCTGTTACTCTACAGACACCATAAGATTTGTTTTCTATCCTAATTAGAGCATTTTTTAAATCGCGAATAAATTTTTCTTGTCGTATTGCTAATTGAGAGTTCGATTCTTTACTCATAGTTGCACTACCTTCATCAAATGCTTTAAAAGTAGGTGCTGTATCTTCGGTGCCATTATTATGATCATTCATATAAGCACTTTTAATAAGTTCTAAATCGTGCTCTGCCTTGTCAATTTTTTCTTGAATTAATATTCTGAACTCTTCTAACTCCTTGTCAGAATATCTATTATTAGTTTCTATTCCCATAATATTAATGTTTTTGTATAAACAATTTTGTTTTCACTTCATCAAAAGCTATATCAATTCCTTTGATTATACTGTCTTTAATTTCTAATTCTTCGGTTAAGGTTTCTGTTTTAATATAGTCTATATTGGAGTTAACGGCGTTTACAATAGAATCGTCTTTTTGAAGCATTACATCTATACGATCTGTTACTTCAAATCCTGAATCTTTACGCAAATTTTGAATACGATTTACGAGCTCACGTGCAATCCCTTCTTTTCGTAAATTTTCAGAGATAGTAACATCTAATGCTACAGTTATAGATCCTTCATTGGCTACAAGCCATCCCTCTATATCTTGTGATGTAATCTCAACATCATCTATTCCCAATGTAATATTTTTTCCGTTAATTTCAACGTCTATTTCACCATTTTGCTCGATATTTTTAATACTATCAGCATCAAAACTTCGTATTTCATTGGCAATCAACTTCATATCCTTACCAAAACGCGGTCCTAAAGTTTTAAAATTGGGTTTAATTTGCTTAACCAAAATATCCGAAGCGTCTTCAAGCAACTCAATCTCCTTTATATTAACTTCTTGCTTTATTAAATCTGCTACAGCCAAAATTTCTTCCTTTTGAGTTTCAGAACTAATAGGAATCATAATCTTTTGAAGTGGCTGACGTACTTTTAAACTTTTACTTGCTCTTAATGATAGTACTAAAGAAGAAATTGTTTGTGCGCTCTCCATTTTTCGTTCTAAAGACTTATCTACAAAACTATAATCAAATTCAGGAAATTTTGCTAAATGCACACTTTCAAAATTTTCTTTTTTGGTTACTGCGTTTAAATCTAAATACAGACGATCCATAAAGAATGGTGCAATCGGAGCTCCTAACTTTGCTATGGTTACCATACATGTATAAAGCGTCTGATATGCTGAAATTTTATCGGTTTGATAATCGCCTTTCCAGAAACGTCTTCTGCTTAAACGCACATACCAATTACTCAAATAATCTTGAGTAAAGCTTGAAATAACTCGAGCTGCTTTTGTAGGTTCATAGTCTGCGTAATACGCATCTACCTTTTGAATCAAGGTATGCAATTCTGATAAAATCCAGCGATCTAATTCTGGACGTTCACTTAACGGAATATCATCTTCAGTATAAGAAAACTCATCTAAATTAGTATACAGACTGAAGAATGAATAGGTATTGTACAAGGTTCCAAAGAACTTGCGCTTTACCTCTTCAATACCTTCACTATCAAACTTAAGATTATCCCAAGGATTGGCATTCATAATCATATACCAACGTGTGGCATCTGCGCCATAGGTGGATAAGGTTTCGAAAGGGTCTGTTGCGTTTCCTAAACGTTTAGACATTTTTTGCCCATTTTTGTCTAAAACCAATCCATTAGATACTACATTCTTATAAGCAACAGAATCAAAAACCATAGTTCCAATAGCATGGAGCGTGTAAAACCACCCTCGAGTTTGATCTACGCCTTCGGCAATAAAGTCCGCTGGATATGATGTGTTATTATCGATTTTATCTTTATTTTCAAAAGGATAATGCCATTGTGCATAAGGCATAGAACCTGAATCGAACCACACATCAATTAAATCAGCTTCTCGTTTCATTGGCTGTCCAGACGCAGAAACCAGCACAATTTCATCAACAATGTTTTTGTGTAAATCTATAGTTGCATAGTTTTCATCTGAATTGTTTCCAACTTCAAAATCTTCAAAAATGTCTTTTGATAGAACTCCTGCTTGCACCGCTTTTGCCATTTCAGTTTTTAATTCTTCTACAGAACCAATACAAAGTTCTTCTTTACCATCTTCTGTTCTCCAGATTGGTAATGGAATTCCCCAATATCGTGATCGTGATAAATTCCAATCGTTAGCGTTAGATAACCAATTACCAAAACGTCCTGTTCCTGTTGATTCAGGTTTCCAGTTTATAGTATTATTTAAGGCTACCATATGTTCTTTGACATCAGTAACTTTTATAAACCAAGAGTCTAATGGATAATAAAGTATTGGTTTGTCAGTTCGCCAGCAATTAGGATAACTGTGCTTATATTTTTCAACTTTAAAGGCCTTGTTTTCGTTTTTAAGTTTCAATCCTAATCGTTCATCAACAGATAAATACTGTTTTTGATTTTTTAGAACTACTGCTAATTTTTCTTGTTGAACCTTTAATTCAGCTTCAATTTCATCCTCTTTAAGATATTCCACTTTTACATATTCACCTGCAAAACCATAAATATCATCACTCACTTCTGGTCTAAATCGCCCTTGCAAATCAACTAATGGCACCAAATTACCATTCTCATCTTTCACTAGCATTGGCGGAACTTCTGGTGTTGCTTGTTTCGCAACCAAAGCATCATCGGCACCAAAAGTAGGCGCTGTATGTACTATTCCTGTTCCATCTTCAGTCGTAACAAAATCTCCAGAAATAACTCTAAAGGCATTTTCTGGATTATCATTTGGTAAGGTGTAAGGCAATAGTTGTTCGTAAGTGATGCCTACTAAATCTTTTCCTTTAAATTCTTTAACAACAAAATAAGGAATCTTCTTATCTCCTGAATTATAAGCTATTAATTCAGATTTATCTTCCACCAAGTTAAATTTACCTGAGAATTGATAATTCACTAATTTCTTAGCTAGAACCACATTCATCGGTTTAAATGTATATTGATTATAGGTTTCAACCAACACATAATCAATCTTAGGGCCAACTGTCAATGCTGTATTACTTGGTAAGGTCCAAGGTGTAGTCGTCCAAGCTAAAAAATGAATGTCACCTTCATCTTTTAAAAAGTCTGGTAATGAATCTGTATTGGCTTTAAACTGAGCTACTACTGTGGTATCTGTAACATCTTGGTAGGTTCCTGGCTGATTTAGTTCGTGTGAACTTAAACCCGTCCCTGCTTTAGGTGAGTAAGGCTGTATGGTATAACCTTTATATAATAAGTTTTTAGAATAAATCTGTTTTAGCAACCACCAAACACTTTCCATGTACTTTGGGTCATAGGTGATATATGGATCATCCATATCTACCCAATAACCCATTTTCTCAGTGAGATCATTCCAAACATCAGTATAACGCATTACTGCCTTACGACATGCTGCGTTGTAATCTTCTACAGAAATGGTCTTACCAATATCTTCTTTAGTTATACCTAATTCTTTTTCAACACCTAGTTCTATGGGTAAACCATGAGTATCCCAACCAGCTTTCCGTTTTACTTGGTAGCCTTTCATAGTCTTGTATCTCGGAAAGATGTCTTTGATGGCACGTGCTAAAACATGATGCACACCTGGCAAACCGTTAGCCGAAGGAGGCCCTTCGAAAAAGACATAAGGTTTAGCTCCTTCTCGTGTAGAAACACTTTTCTCAAAAATGTTGTTATCCTGCCAATAATTAAGAATTTCTTCTGCAACTATTGGCAAGTTAAGTCCTTTATATTCAGGAAACTTTTGGCTCATACGACACTCGTTTTAAACAAGAGTGCAAAATTAGGAATTTTGATGAAAACTATTGAATATTAGTAGAAATAGATTAAAAAAATATAATCTTGAGAAGTAGAACTAAAATTAATAAAGATGCGAGACGTTTGGCGTTTTTCATAAAGTTGAACCTTTATGTTTAAGACACCTTTTTTTGTGAAAAGTCACTACAAGTATCTAACTACTAATGCGCAATAAACCTAACCAAATCCTCTATCTTGGAAATCTTCTGGATTCTTATGGTTGCATTTTTTAAGGAAATGGTATTGTACTTGGATACAAAAATTGCTGAGTAGCCTAATTTTTCAGCTTCTAAAATACGTTGCTCTACACGTTGAACTGGTCTTATCTCGCCTGATAACCCTACTTCTGCTGCAAAGCAAAAATCTTTTTGGAGCGCTTCGTCTTCATTAGAAGATAAAATCGCTGCGATGACAGCTAAATCTATTGCTGGATCATCCACGTTTATTCCTCCTGTGATATTTAAAAACACATCTTTTGCACCTAAACGAAAACCAGCGCGTTTCTCTAAAACTGCTAATAGCATGTTTAATCGTTTGGCGTTAAATCCTGTGGCACTGCGTTGTGGAGTTCCGTAAACTGCAGTACTCACCAACGCCTGAACTTCTATAAGTAAAGGACGCATACCTTCTAAAGTTACTGCTACTGCATTTCCACTTAATTCGTCATCTTTTTTAGAAATTAGAACCTCACTTGGATTTGTAACTTCTCTAAGTCCTGAGCCTTGCATTTCGTAAATGCCAAGCTCATTTGTAGATCCGAATCTATTTTTATTAGCTCTTAAGATTCTAAATACATGATTGCGATCGCCTTCAAACTGAAGTACAGTATCTACCATATGCTCTAAAATTTTTGGACCTGCAATGTGTCCATCTTTAGTAATATGACCAATTAATAGTACTGGAGTAGATGTTTCTTTAGCAAATTTTATAAGCTCTGTAGTACACTCTTTAATCTGAGAAATACTTCCGGCTGACGACTCTATATAATCGCTATGTAAGGTTTGGATAGAGTCTACCACAACGATATCTGGTTCAGTAGCCTCAATTTGTTTGAAGATATTCTGTGTTTTTGTCTCAGTAAGAATATAACAATTACTGTTATCTGGATTAATGCGCTCTGCACGCATCTTAATTTGTTTCTGGCTTTCTTCTCCAGAAATATAGAGTGTCTTATAAGGTAACTTTAATGCTATTTGAAGCAGTAGCGTACTTTTACCTATACCTGGTTCTCCTCCTAAAAGCGTTAAAGATCCTGGTACTATTCCGCCTCCTAAAACCCGATTGAACTCACTATCGTTAGTTTGTAGTCTCGTTTCCTGGGTTGAATCTATTTCATTAATTAGTAAAGGTTTAGAAAGACGCTTATTTGTAACTGAAGTCGACATTTTCCAATCACTTTTATCCGCTTTCTGTACAACTTCTTCTACAATAGTATTCCATGCTTTACAAGCAGTACATTGACCTTGCCATTTAGCATATTGGCTGCCACAATTCTGGCAGAAAAATGTTGTTTTTACTTTAGCCATTAATTAGTTATCTGAAGTAGTGAAAACTAAATATTAAGTGGCTAAAGTACTATTTTTTAATGGATATCCTTAAACCAATGAAGTAACATTAACGTCTTAAATGCAGCTAATTTATATGGCTTATTATCTGCCAACATTTGCCTTGTTTTTTTATAGAGAGCTTCAAAGAAGTAATCCGTGGATGGTATATTTATTTTAGTTCTCTTCATCATCTTCTTCATTTTCATCGTCTGTATCAACGATAGTTAATTCGTCTATCTTTGAGAAAATAAACTCTCTGTTAACATGACTGACATCATTTAAAGTTAAGGCAGATTCGTAGAGTTTTTTTGCCTTTTTATTTTTACCACTTTTCTCTGCATACTGAGCCAAATAGTATGTGCCAAGTAAGGATTCTGGATTTTGCTTTTTTGCAAGTTTACCTAAACCTCTAAAGGTCTCAATATCTTCTCGTTCCTCAGCTATTTTAGCAATTTTTTCAAATTCTTCTTCTGGTATTGGTTTTTCAATTCCGAATAACTCATCTAAGCGTTCATAACGCTCAGCCAAGTATACATCTAAAGTCCCTTCATATGGAATAACCTTTTCAATAATTTCTTTTTCTCTAAGTGGTTTATATAAATCGAATATTTTATCAAAGGCTCTAGATATGGCACTTGACACTAAGGTATAATGAGTATCATTATTAAAATCGTCAAAATAATATGTAACCTTTTTATTGTCTAAATTTTTTAAGGAAAGATGGGCTTCTAACACCATATCTCTTATCTGAGGAATATCGTTATCACTCGTTGCCATGTAATAGAAAAAATCGTTTTCCATCCATTGTAACCTATTAATAATATTCTTTTGCATATTGCCTACAAAATCTGGGCTTAAATTAACGTAAGCTTGAAATAAAGGAAGCTCTTTTAACGCAAAAGCATTAATAAAATTTCCCATTTTATTATGCCCAACTGCTACTCTAAATTTGCTGGTATTATATTTACTATCTATGTAAGGCAACAACTCTTTACCTATAAACTCATAAAAATTTGCACCAGATTCTACTGGTAATCCTGTAGCTTCGTCTACATAACTATCGTAAAACCTTTCGTTTCCTTGCATAATACCAACTACAATTGATCCAGGCATATCATCAAAATAGGTTTGAAATTCGACTTGACCAACCACTGGTTCAAATAAATAATCACCATCAAATACGATAATTACAGGATGCTTTAGTAATGCATTTTCATCATAATTTTTGGGCAGCTTAACTTTAAGTTCTCTTGTCTGATTTAGTTGGTACGAGAAGAGTTCATCGTAACTTACCTGAGCCGAAATTTGCAAACATAGACTCATGGTAAAAAGCAATATTAATGCTTTTTTCATTATAAGTAGGTTTAGAGTTGGGTTAGTAAAGATACTAATTAAACGATAATAAGTAAATTTTTTCGATGAAATGCACGTTTAATTTTTAAGCTCTTCTTCTAAGTCGTACATTTTATCTAAAAGTAAATCTTTATCAACAAACTGAGAAGGCTCTAAAAGCAAACCTGCTTGGTATCGTCGTAATGCTTTTTTGAGATTGCCTGCCATCTCATGATACATACCTGAATAGTAAGTGCTTAACATAGAATCTGAATACTCCCTTTCTGCTAACTTAGCAATATTCTGCATAGAATCTAGGTTATCTTTTTTCTTTGAAGCTGCTGCAATAGCCCTAATGTCGTTCTCCACAACTTGTTTTTCAAAACCATAGAAGGTTTTAATATCATCGTACTTTTTCATTAGGTATTCGTAAGGAGAGCCTTCATATGTAAGTACTTTTTCATCATATTCTTTTCTGCTTATTGGTCTGTATAAATAGAATATATCATTTAATGCTTTGGGTATACCTCTTCCTACTAAAGAATAGTGACTTGCATCTGAAAAATCATCGAACTTATAACGTAGTTTC
The DNA here is from genome assembly GCF_031846265.1 of Microcosmobacter mediterraneus. Taxonomy (NCBI): domain Bacteria; kingdom Pseudomonadati; phylum Bacteroidota; class Flavobacteriia; order Flavobacteriales; family Flavobacteriaceae; genus Microcosmobacter; species Microcosmobacter mediterraneus. Next base: position 190,070 of record NZ_JAVRIA010000002.1, read on the forward strand.
TCATTATCTATGCCTTTTAGATTATTGTCTAGTTCTAAAATGTCTTGCCTTAATTGCTTTATATCTCCATCACTAGTTGCTACATAATAAAATGTTTGTTGTGTAATAGAAGTAAATTTTTCTTGTAATCTGCTTGCCATCTCTGGAGCTAAATCTGGACTTAAAGAAATGTATGCTTTAAATAAGGGTTCGTTTTTAAACAAAAAATAATTTATGAAATTAGCACCTAGATCGTGGCCTACAATTATTCTAAAATTAGACGTATTGTAATTTACTTTCATGTAAGGTAAAATCTCTTGACCAATAAACTCATAAAAATCTGCACCGTCTTGCGTTGGGAAAAAACTATACTCATCATAAAGAAAATCTAAATCTCTACTCTTACTTTGCTTAATACCAACGATAACACAATCTGGAATATCTTCCCAATAAGCCTGATAATCAATATTACCAGAAACAGGCTCAAACATATAATCACCATCTAAAACGACTACTAATGGGTAACCATACTTATATTCTTTATCAAAATTACGTGGTAACTGAATTTTAAGTTTACGTGTTTCTCCTAATCTTTCAGATTCAAAATCCTCGTAAATAGCTTGAGCTAAGGAAGAAGAAGTTGTGATAAGTGTTAGCGCGATGATAAAGGCCTTTTTCATTGATATAGAATTGATTGCAGTGGCAATTTATAAAATTATTCGGAGGCTACATTAGCCTTTCTATTATAAATAGGTAAATACAGTAATGATAAACCACCTAAAATAATGGTCATTAAGGTTTGAGAACCCCAGAGTACCCAGCCAAATGCAAAACTTGGATCTTCTGCTATACCAAAAATTGAAAATGCAGCATATACTGCTGCTGGATAAGCGCCTGTTCCACCATTAGTGGCTGCAATGCTAAAACTCGCTGATATAAAACCTATAAGGACAGCTGCTATAGGAATACCTTTTAGACTCTCAAACGCAAAGGTAGTTGTGTAAAACATTAATACATATAATCCCCAAATAAATAGTGTATGAGCTATAAAAGGCCACTTCTTTTTCATTTTAAGAATACTTACAGCACCTTCTAATAAGCCTTTTATAAAATCGTTTATTTTTTTTGCTATACCAGATTCGCTTTTTCTAAAAACAAAAAACAGGATAATTAACATTAAGGTAACTCCGCCAAATATGATAAGTGTGTTAATACTGAATTTCTTTTGAAAAAATTCAATAATAAAATCAAATTGTAAGATTAATGTTATGCTAATAATCCCAAGCATTACAATTAAATCTGCAATGCGTTCTGCTACGATAGTACCAAAACCTTTCTCAAAAGGCACACCTTCATAATTTGTTAAAATTGTTGCTCTAGCTACTTCTCCAGATCTTGGTATACCATAATTAATGAGATACGTAGCAAATACTGCCATCATGCTATTTTTGAACTTTACATTATAGCCTAAAGGTTCTAACATAAATAACCATCTATATGCTCTAGATATATGACTAATTGTTAAGCAAACTACACTAAGTAAAATCCATTTTAGATCTGCTTGTTTAGCCTCAGCAATTATTTTATCTAAGGGTACTTTGTTAAGAGAATACCATACTAATCCAACACTAATTAGAATAGGAATTAGAATGGTTAGTATTTTTTTTTGCTTGGGTGTCAAAGTTTAGTTTAGAAGATTATTTTCTTCATTAGGGAAGACTAGTGATGGCTTAAAAACCTTAGCGTCTTCAATATCCATAAACGCATAAGTGATTAAAATTAGTGTGTCTCCAACCGCTACTTTCCTAGCAGCTGCTCCGTTTAAAGTAATCTCACCAGAATTTCTTGGACCTGGAATACAATAGGTCTCCAATCGTTCACCGTTATTATTATTAACGATTTGAACTTTCTCACCTTGTATTATATTAGCTGCATCCATTAGATCTTCATCAATGGTTATACTACCTATATAATTGAGATCTGCACCTGTAACTTTTACGCGATGGATTTTAGATTTTACAACTTGAATTTGCATGAGGCAAAGGTAATTATTTTAGAGCGATGTTATCTATTAGTCGAATATCATCTGCAAATACTGCGATAAATGCTCTGTATTTTTTTGTGTTAGATCTTCGTTTTATAGGCTTTAAGGTTTTCTCATCTGCAATAGTAAAATACTCTAATTCTAATAGACCATGATTTGCAAACTGATTTATTACCCATTCCGTAACCTTATTAGCACTTTTTGTGCCAAACTTCTGCTTGGCAGACTTTAATGTTTTGTAAATAAATGGTGCTGCATTTCTATACTCTGGCTTAAGGCGTTCATTACGAGAACTCATGGCTAAACCATCTACTTCTCTATGGATTTTACAACCAACTATTTTTACAGGAATATTATGTTTTTCTGCTAACTTTTTAATGATCATTAATTGCTGAAAGTCTTTCTCACCAAAATACGCTGATTCTGGTTCTACAATGTCTAACAAGCGTTTAACAATTGTGCCAACACCATCAAAGTGACCAGCTCTAAATTTCCCTTCCATTTCATGTTCTAAACCATCATAACTAAAGGACTCAGAAATAACTAAATCACTGTATATATCCTCTACTGTTGGAGCATAAACAACAATTTTATCTTTAGATAGTGTTTTAAGTAATGTAACATCTCTTTCTAAAGTTCTTGGGTAGTTTTTTAGGTCTTCAGCATTATTAAACTGAGTTGGATTAACAAAAATGCTAACCACTACAAGCGCGTTTTGAGATAGTCCTTTTTCAATTAGAGATAGATGACCTTCATGCAAAGCACCCATTGTAGGTACAAAACCAACGGTTTCAGAATCACTTCTGCTAGTGCCTAAATAGGCTCTAAGATCTTTTTTGTTGTAAAATATTTTCATTGCTAACAAAAAATTAACAGCCTGCAAACTTAATATTTTCAAGGCAATCTGCATAAAAATTCGTAATTTTGCATGTTTTATTACAAACTTTTCAAAGTTAAACTATATGAAGGATAAGCGAATATTATATGTGTCGTCGGAAGTTGTACCCTATTTACCAGAGACTGAGATTTCATCCATGTCTTTTGAAGCGCCAAGAATGGTAAACAAACAAGGCGGACAGATACGAATATTTATGCCGCGTTTTGGTAACATTAATGAGCGCCGTCATCAACTACACGAAGTGATTAGACTCTCTGGTATAAATCTTGTTATTAATGATTTAGATATGCCATTAATAATAAAGGTTGCTTCCATTCCTAAAGAACGTATTCAGGTTTACTTTATAGATAACGAAGAGTATTTTAAAAGAAAAGCAACATTAACTGATGAAGACGGAAAGCTCTTTTCAGATAATGACGAACGTGCTATATTCTTTGCAAAAGGTGTAATTGAAACAGTTAAAAAATTAAATTGGGCTCCAGATATCATTCATGTTAATGGTTGGCTAGCTTCTTTACTTCCTGTTTATCTTAAAGAGTACTATAAAGACGAGCCTTTATTCTCTGAAAGTAAAATTGTGACCTCTATATACAATCAAAGTTTCGATGGTACGTTAGATAAGACCATGATAGATAAAGTTCGTTTTGATAATATTGAAGAGAGTGCAATTGAAATTTTAAAAACACCAAACTTCAATAACTTAATGAAAATTGCCATAGATTATTCGGATGCTCTAATTGAAGGGTCAAATAATTTACCTGATGATTTAAAACATTATTTAGAAGAGTCTGGCAAGCCTGTGCTAGAGTACCATTCTCCAGAAGAATTTATTGAACCCTATACAGAATTCTATCAAAATAAAGTGTTAAGCTAAACTGCGATAAAATTATATTACCATGAAACATACCATAAGGTATTCAGTATTTACAATACTTCTGTTAACTACAATTATTGCTTGTGATAAAGATTTCGCAAGTATAGATTCTGACATTATTAATAATGAGAATGCTACTAATTTTAACACCGATAGCGAAAAATTTAATGTTATCGCTTACACAAATAAATTAGATCCTGTACAAACGGATAACATGCCCATTAATTTACTTGGTGTACATAATGATCCTAATTACGGAAGCTACACAGCTAGCATAGTAACACAATTGAGCTCGGCAGTAATTGCTCCAGATTTTGGTGAAAATGTAGAATTAGATTCGGTCGTACTTACCTTGCCGTATTTTAGTAGAGCAATTGATGTAGATGAAGATGGATTCCCTATTTACGAGTTAGACTCTGTATACGGAAGTTCTCCTATTAAATTAAGTATTTATGAGAACAATTTTTTTCTTAGAGATTTCGATCCTACTTCAGAGTTCAGCCAATCTCAGAGTTATTTTTCTAATAAAGCAACATCCATTTCAGATAATATTTCGCCATCAGATTTAGAAGGTACACCAATCTTATTAGATCCAGATGCAGCACCTTTTATTGATGTTAATAACTTTGTCCCTAGTAGCGATATTGTAGAGCTTTGGGATGAAGATGATGAAGTAACTCAGCGTAATGCACCTTCATTACGATTAAAATTAGATAATCAATTTTGGCAAGAGAAAATCTTAGATATGGAAGGTGATCCTGTTCTAAGTAATGCCAATAATTTTAGCAACTATTTTAGAGGTTTGTATATTAAAGCAGAAGCGTTAACTCCAGATGGAAGTTTAATGTATTTTAATTTTAATTCATCTAATGCAAATATTGTTTTGTACTACACACAAGATCCTTTTACAGAAGGTGAAGAAAGAGAAAATGCAACATTCACACTAGGTTTTAATGGCAATAGAGTTAACTTTTATGATACCAATTTTACAACAATTATCCCTGATGGTGATGAGGTTAATGGCGATGAAAGAATTTACTTAAAAGGTGGTGAAGGCGCTTTAGGAGAGATCAAACTTTTTGGTGGTGAAGATTTAGATAATGATAACAGCTCTGACAATACTTTTGAAAGCTTTAAAAAAGAATTTGTTAATACTGATGCTGATGGAAAATTTATGAGTCGAAAACGAATTATCAACGAAGCAAACTTAGTCTTTTATGTGGACAACGCTTTGGTTAATGGTGATGAACCAAATAGATTATTCTTATTTGATGCAAAAAACAATACACCTTTAGTAGACTACTTTCTCGATGCTAATAATGGTGTAGATCCAGAGAACTCAATCATTAACCATCTTGGGCCTTTAGAACGTGTTGATGATGATGATCCTCAAAGCGAAGGTGTTAAATATAAATTTAAACTCACTCAACACATCACCAACTTACTAGTAAACGACTCCACTAATGTAAAATTAGGACTATCTGTTTCTACTAATGTTAATCTTGAAGAGAGTTTTAATCATGGCAATATTTTAACAGGTGATGACTCTTCTGTGCTAGAAATACCTTTGAGTTCAATAATTTCTCATAGAGGTACTATTTTAGCAGGAAATAATCATCCAGATCCAGATAAAAGAGTGTATTTAGAAATCTTTTATTCAGAACCAGAAAACGACTAATCTATGTGTGGAATTGTTGGCTACATTGGACACCGAGAAGCTTATCCTATAATAATGAAAGGGCTTCAAAGGCTTGAGTACAGAGGGTATGATAGTGCTGGTATAGCACTTTTTGATGGAAACAACATAAAACTCTCTAAAACAAAAGGTAAAGTAGTTGATTTAGAAGATAGAGTAGCAAAAGAAATTAACACCGAAGGTAGTTTAGGAATTGGTCATACACGCTGGGCAACACATGGTGTGCCAAATGATGTAAATTCGCATCCTCATTATTCAAATTCTGGTAATCTAGTTATCATTCATAACGGAATTATAGAGAATTATGAATCACTAAAAAAGGAACTTACCAAACGCGGTTATACTTTTAAGTCAGATACAGATACAGAAGTTCTTATCAATCTAATTGAAGATGTAAAAAAGAACGAAAATACTAAGCTTGGTAAAGCGGTTCAGATTGCCTTAAACCAAGTTGTTGGTGCCTATGCAATTGCTGTGTTTGACAAGAATAAACCAAACGAAATTGTTGTTGCAAGATTAGGGAGTCCATTAGCTATTGGTATTGGAGAAGATGAGTTTTTTATAGCAAGTGATGCCTCTCCTTTTATTGAATACACAAAGAATGCTATTTATTTAGAAGACGAAGAAATGGCTATCGTTAGGAGAAATAAAGGCGTTAAGATTAGAAAAATTAAAGATGATTCTTTAGTTGATCCATATATACAGGAGCTACAAATAAATCTTGAGCAAATAGAAAAAGGAGGCTTTGACCATTTTATGCTCAAAGAAATTTATGAACAACCTAGTGCAATTCAAGATACCTTTAGAGGTCGAATGTTACCCAAAGACGCTATTATTAAAATGGCTGGTGTTGAGGATAACATGAAAACCTTCTTAAATGCTGACCGAATTATTGTAGTTGCGTGTGGCACATCTTGGCATGCTGGCTTAGTTTCAGAATATATTTTTGAGAATTTAGCTAGAATTCCTGTAGAGGTTGAATATGCTTCAGAATTTCGATATAGAAATCCAGTTATTACAGATAAAGATGTCGTTATCGCTATTTCTCAATCTGGAGAAACTGCAGATACGCTTGCAGCCATAAAACTTGCAAAATCTAAAGGTGCTTTTGTCTTTGGTGTCTGCAATGTCGTTGGCTCATCGATTGCCAGAGAAACTGATGCAGGAGCTTACACACATGCTGGACCAGAAATTGGTGTTGCTTCAACCAAAGCTTTTACAACACAAATAACAGTACTAACACTTATAGCTCTGCGTTTAGCTAGAGCAAAAGGCACGATCACGAGCACTGAGTTTAGACATCATATGATTGAGTTAGAACTCATTCCTGAAAAAGTAAAAAAAGCTTTGGAATCTGATGATTATGTAAGATCTATTGCTGAGATTTATAAAGATGCTAGTAACTTTTTATATCTAGGACGTGGTTATAATTTTCCAGTAGCCTTAGAAGGCGCTTTAAAACTTAAAGAGATATCTTATATCCATGCCGAAGGTTATCCTGCTGCTGAGATGAAACATGGTCCAATTGCTCTCATTGATGAGAATATGCCTATTGTTGTTATTGCCACAAGAAAAGGACATTACGATAAGGTAGTTAGTAACATTGAAGAGATAAAATCCAGATCTGGTAAGATTATAGGTATTGTAACAGAAGGAGATACTACTGTAAAAAAATTAGCAGATCATGTTATTGAAGTCCCTGAGTCATTAGAGTTATTATCACCTTTACTCACTACTATTCCACTTCAATTATTATCTTATCATATTGCGGTAATGCTAGATAAAAATGTAGATCAACCAAGAAATTTGGCTAAGTCAGTTACGGTTGAGTAAAACAAAATTTTTCATAAAAAATGCTATTTTAGCAATTTATTCGATGTAAAATCATCAAATAAATACTATGCATGCATAATTTTTAAGGAATATTTATTTTTAATACCATATATTTATATATATTGGCATAATATTTAATTAACTATTCCCTAAAATGAAGACAATTCTAAAGATTTTAATGCTGTTTTGTTGTGCTTATTCCTTTGCTCAAACAACAGTAAAAGGTACTGTAAAAGACAATAATGGACAACCACTTCCTGGAGCAAACATTATCGTAGTAGGTACTACAACAGGTGCTATTTCAGATTTTGATGGTAACTTTAACTTATCTGTTGACCAAGATCCACCTTTTACTATTCAAGTAAGTAGTGTAGGATTTCAGACAGTAACACAAGAAGTAACAACAAATCCTCAGACGATAGACTTTATAATGAAAGAAGGAACTGAGCTTGATGAAGTTGTAATATCTGCTTCCAGAACTCCAGAGCGTATTTTTGAATCGCCTGTAACTGTAGAACGTTTTGGTTTAAAAGCAATTAAAAATACGGCATCTGCCGATTTTTATGATGGTTTAGAAAATCTTAAAGGTGTAGATATTAACACCAACAGTTTAACGTTTAAATCCATTAACACACGTGGTTTTGCAACTTTTGCTAATACACGATTTATGCAGTTAGTAGATGGAATGGATAACTCTGCTCCAGCCTTGAATTTCCCACTTGGTAATTTATTAGGAATGACAGAAACTGATATTCAAAGTGTTGAGATTTTACCAGGTGCTGCATCTGCCCTTTATGGTGCTAATGCATTCAATGGTATTCTGTTTATGCGAAGCAAAAGCCCTTTTGATAATGATGGTATTAGTGGCTATGTTAAACGTGGTATAACTTCTCAAGAAGCTGCAGGAAATAATGACTATACTGATTTAGGAATCAGAATGGCTCATAAGTTTAGTGATAAGTTTGCTGCAAAAGTGAATTTTGGATATTTAAAAGGAACTGATTGGGCCGCAAACAACATAACAGATAAAGATATGGTTGGAGGCACAAGAGCAAACAATTTAAATTATGACGGTTTAAATGTATATGGTGATGAAGTAAGTACAAATATCAATGGTGTTGCGCAACTATTAGAGGGCTTAGGTTTAGCACCTCCAGGATCTTCAACTTTGGTGCCTTCTGTTGATGTAAGTAGAACAGGTTATGATGAAGCAGATTTAACCAACTATAATGCCGAAAGTATAAAAGCAGATTGGGGATTATACTTCAGACCATGGGGAGACGATTTTGAAATTCAATATGTAGGTAAAGTTGGTTCTGGTAATACCATTTACCAAGGAGCTAATAGGTATAACATTAAGAACTTTTTCTTACAACAACATAAAATAGAAGTTAGAAATGATAATTTCTTTTTAAGAGGTTATGTTACAGAAGATAAAGCTGGTGATTCTTATGATATGGTATTTACAGGTATTAATATCAATAGAGCATGGAAAGATGATGAAACTTGGTTTGGAGAATATGTAGCAAGTTATATTGGCGCTACTTTGGGTGGAGCTAACGATGCGCAAGCTCATTTTGCAGGTCGCCAAGCAGCTGACACAGGTCGCTTCCTTCCTGGTACTCCTCAATTCCAAAATGCATTCAATAATAGTATTAATGATCCTGATTTAACAACTGGTTCTAAATTCCAAGATAATTCTAAAATCTATCATGCAGATGCTAACTATAACTTTACTCATCTTTGGGATGCTGTTGAATTGCAAGTTGGTGGATCTTACAGACGCTATGAGTTAAATTCTTTCGGTACAATTTACACAGATACTGATGGTCCTATAGATTATTCAGAAGTTGGTGTTTATACTCAGGCACAGAAAAATCTTGAGATTAATGAAAATTTGCAATTAAAACTTACAGGCTCTATTCGTTATGATAAATCAGAATTATTTGATGGGTTTTTCTCACCAAGGTTATCTGCTGGTTTAACTGTAAATGAAAATCATAATATTAGAGCATCGTTCCAAACTGGTTTTAGAAATCCTACAACCCAAGATTTATACATTGGATTAGATGTTGGTAGAGCTATATTAATTGGTGGAGCTTCTGATAACCCAGCAAGAGATATACGTAACTATAGTTTAAGTGCTACAGGAGCAGCTCTTCTTGGTCAGTCTAATATCGATTTTGATGGACAAGGAGCTTACAACAATTCTTTTTTAGCAAGTTCAGTCCTTGCTTTTGCTGCTTCAGGAAACCCAGCTGATCTTGAGATTGGTAATTCTGGACTTGTAAAGCCAGAACAGGTAACCTCATACGAGGTTGGTTATCGTGGTAAAGTAGAAGGTTTTGTTATAGATGCCTCTGCATATTTTAACCAATACCAAGACTTTTTAGCTAATGAAACTGTAATAGCTCCTTTTTATGGAGATGTTCAATTAACGCAAACTATTCCAGGTACTGCAACGCCTTTAGCTCTTGCAGCAATAGCAGAAGGTGATAGCCAAGTATACCAAACCTACACCAATTCTGATGCAGATGTGAATTCTTATGGTGCAGCAATTGGTGTTTCAACAAAAATATTTAACGGTTTTGATATTAGTGCTAACTATACATACACAAAGTTAGATTTTGATGTATTAGCTAATCCAGATTTCAGAACTAATTTTAATACACCAGAACATAAATTCAAAGCAAGTTTTGGTAATACTAGCTTATTTGAAAACTTCGGATTCAATGTAGCTTGGAGATGGAGTGATAACTATTTCTGGGAAGCATCATTTGGAGATGGAGAAGTACCAGCTTTCCATGTATTAGATGCTCAAATTAACTACAGAATTCCTAGTTTAAAGTCTACCTTTAAATTAGGTGCTACAAACTTACTTCAAGATGAATACTTTACAGCTTTTGGTACTGGTTTAGTAGGATCTATGTATTACGCATCTATTACAATTAACAATTTATAATAACGAAAAAGAATACTAAAGATGAAAACTATTAAATATATAATACTATCAGCACTTTTTGTGGGATTACTAGGTTGTGAAAATGAAACATTAGAAGACTTAAGAGATAGAAATAATGAAGAAGAAGTGATATTACCAGATTTAACAGCTGGTTCAGCAGATTTCTCAAGGTTTGTATCCATTGGTGCTTCCTTCACTGCAGGTTTTACCGATAACGGACTATTTATTGCCTCGCAGAAAAATTCATTCCCAAATATAATGTCAGATCAATTTGCCAAAATTGGAGGTGGTGAGTATAATCAACCATTAATGAATGACAATTTTGGTGGTTTAGCACTAGCAGGAAACAGAATAACGCAACCTCGTTTAGTATTTGGAGGTGCTGGTCCTGTTCCCTTAGAATCAATTATTGGACCTGTTACAGTAAGTACAGATATTGCTCTAAATAATCCAACTGGTCCTTTTAATAACTTAGGAGTTCCAGGAGCAAAGAGCTTTCATATGATTGCTAATGGATATGGTAACTTATCAAACTTTCCAGCTGCAGCTAACCCTTATGCAGTAAGATTAACAGGAAGTAGTCCTGATGCTTCAATGTTAGAACTGGCTGTTGCTCAGAATCCAACATTTTTTACACTTTCAGAAATTGGTGGAAATGATGTGTTAGGTTATGCAACCTCTGGTGGTGATGGTTCAAATCCTATAACAGATACTGGAACTTTTGATTTTGCTTTAACTACTATGGTTAATGCCTTAGTTGCAACTGGAGCAGATGGTGCTATCGCTAACCTTCCTAATATTACAAGTTTATCTTATTTTACAACTGTAACTCATAATCCATTAGAGCCTTCTAATGAGGCGTTTGGGCCATTAATCCCTACCTTAAACACTTTGTTTGGTGCTTTAAATGGCGCTTATGCATTTTTAGAAGCTCAAGGTGCTATTGATAATGCAGCTCAACGTTCTATTGTGTTTTCAGAAACTGAGGCTAGTGCAGTTGTTATTAGAGATGAGAGTATTGATAACATTGCAACGCTAATCACCAATACTTTATTAGGTAATCCAGCATTTCCTGCTTTTATTGGGCAGTTTGGTTTACCACCAGAGGCAGCACCTTTAGTGGCTGCGTTATTAGGTAATATTTATGGTCAAACAAGACAAGCCACAGCTGAAGATCTACTAACATTACCGAGTTCTTCAGTTATCGGAACAGTAAATACAGATACATTTAATTTCTTAGTATCTCAAGGCTTAACTCCTGATTTAGCTGGTCAGTTCTCAGTTGAAGGTGTTACAAACCCACTCATTGATACTTGGGTTTTATTACCTACTGAACAAGCAGAAATTGCAGCAGCAACAGAAGCTTATAACGCTTCTATATCTGCAGCTGCCTCAGCAAACGGTTTAGCTTTAGTAGACTTAAATTCTGTACTTGTTGAAGCATCTTCTGTTGGAATTCAGTTTGATGATTTCTTTTTAAATACTGATTTAGTATTTGGAGGTTTAGTGAGTTTAGATGGTGTTCATTTAACAGCAAGAGGATATGCTTTAATGGCAAATAGTTTCTTACAGGCTATAGATTCTCAATTTGGATCTAATTTTATGGCTTCAGGAAATGTAGCTAAAGCTGGAGATTTCCCTACAAACTATTCTCCTACATTAGGCTTAGAATAAAAAACAAACCTTATATAAACAAAAAAGCACTTGTAAATACAAGTGCTTTTTTTATTCAATTATTTATCATTAAAATATTAGAGCTCTAAAGCAGTTTTGATATCATTATTCATAAGCAACTCAATTGGGTTTTCAAGAGCTTCTTTTACAGCTACTAAAAATCCTACAGATTCCTTACCATCAATAATTCTATGGTCATAAGATAAAGCCACAAACATTATTGGTCTAATTTCAACCTTTCCATCAATAGCTACAGGACGTTCAACAATATTATGCATACCTAAGATACCAGACTGAGGAGGATTTATTATTGGTGTAGATAACATACTACCAAAAACGCCACCATTAGAAATGGTAAATGTTCCTCCTGTCATTTCGTCTACAGTAATCTGTCCATCTCTTGCTCTTATAGCTAGGCGTTTTACTTCGCTCTCAATACCTCTAAACGATAAATTCTCAGCATTTCTAATAACAGGCACCATTAATCCTTTTGGTCCTGAAACAGCAATAGAAATATCTACAAAATCGTAGGTTAACATTTCTTTACCATCAATCATAGAGTTTACAGCAGGATACAATTTTAAAGCTCTTACAACTGCTAATGAGAAGAAAGACATAAAGCCTAAGCTTACACCATGTTTTGCTTTAAAGGTTTCTTTATACTCTTTTCTCAATGCAAAAATCGGAGACATATCTACTTCATTAAATGTCGTAAGCATAGCCGTTGTATTTTTAGCTTCAACTAAACGTTCAGCCACTTTACGACGAAGCATTGACATTTTACTTCTGGACGTTCCTCTGCCGTCTGTATCAATTGCTTTACCCATTGAAGGGACAGCTTTTACAGCATCTTCTTTGGTAATACGTCCATCAACTCCTGTACCTTTTACTTGAGAAGCATCCATACTCTTCTCAGCTAAAATCTTTTTAGCAGCAGGACTTGCGCTACCTGAAGCATATGTTTCGTTTTTAGATTGCTTGGGTTGTTTAGGTGTTTCTACTTTTACTTCATTACTTTCTGTAGAGGCAGTACTTCCTCCTTCAGGTGCTTCTGCACTTGTATCAATTAAGCACACCACTTGCCCAACCTCTACTGCATCTCCTTCTTCAGCCTTTAGAGTTATTGTTCCACTTGCTTCTGCAGGTAATTCTAAAGTTGCTTTATCACTATCAACTTCAGCAATCGCTTGATCTTTTTCAACATAATCACCATCAGCAACTAGCCATTCTGCTATTTCCACTTCAGTAATTGATTCGCCTGGAGAAGGCACTTTCATTTCTAAAATCATATTCTCTTTATTTGTCATTTCTGCGCAAGCAGGAATGTTATCATTTGATACTTTATTTTTGGATTCCTACTCTCGCAGGTATTACAGTTTTATCGTTGATTGTTTTTACTCTTATCAAAAACATAATCTATAATTTCTTGATGCCTAATCTTTGAACGTACCGAGCTACCTGCTGCTGGTGCTCCATAAGGTCGTCTACTTGCTGCTCGCCATTGTCGTGCTTCATCTAAGTGCATCAACATATGTCCATAAGCTCCCATATTTCTTGGTTCTTCTTGAGCCCAAACGATATCATCTGCATTTTTATATTTTTTAACTATCGCTCTAATTTGCTCTGATGGAAGTGGAAACAATTGTTCTATTCTTACCAAAGCCACATCATTTCGTTCTAATTGTTCTTTTTCTTGTAATAAATCGTAGTAAAATTTACCTGTTACAAAAACTAAAGTCTTCACTTTATCAGCTTTTGCAGTAGTATCATCAATTAACATCTGGAAGCTTCCATTGGCAAATTCATCAACACTTGATACTACTTTTGGATGGCGTAATAAACTCTTTGGTGTAAATATGACTAAGGGCTTTCTGTAATTGGCTTTCATTTGTCTACGTAACAAATGAAACATATTGGCTGGAGTTGAACAATCAGCCACAAACATATTGTCTTTAGCACAAACCTGAAGATAACGCTCCATGCGACCAGATGAATGCTCAGCACCTTGACCTTCATAACCATGAGGAAGCAACATTACCAACCCATTCTGAGTTTTCCATTTATCTTCTCCAGAAGAAATGTACTGGTCTATCATTATTTGTGCTCCATTGCTAAAATCTCCAAATTGAGCTTCCCAAATGGTAAGTGTTTTAGGGCTTGCCATAGCATAACCATAATCAAAACCAACTACACCATACTCTGAGAGTAGTGAATTATAAATATTAAATTGATTTGGGTCTTTAGCTACATTTTTTAATAGAATAATCTCTTCTTCACTATCTTCAACCTTTACAACTGCATGTCTATGCGAAAATGTTCCGCGCTCAACATCTTGACCCGAAATTCTAACATTAAATCCTTCTGTAAGCAAAGATCCATAGGCTAAATGCTCAGCCATTGACCAATCCAAACGATTTTCATCAAACATAGTTTGACGAGATTCTACTAAGCGTTGAATTTTTCTTATGAATTTTTTATCTGATGGTAGGTTAGAGATCGATTTTGTGATATTAGCCAAAGTATCTACTGCAACAGTGGTGTCCACAGTTTTCATCATCTCTTTTTCATCAACACGAATAAAATCTTTCCATTGCTCCTGCATAAATGGAGAAATAACCGTTTTTTCAATCTTTCTTGAATCTTCTAGTTTTTCTTCAAGTTTATCTTTGTATTCTTTTTCTATTTGTTTTACAAAACCAGCATCGATGATATTTTCAGCGAGTAAACGCTCTGCGTAAATATCTCTGGGATTTTTATGTTTTGAAATGGCTTTATAAAGTAAAGGTTGCGTAAATTTAGGTTCATCACCTTCGTTATGCCCATATTTTCTGTAACCTAATAGATCAATAAAAACATCGCGTTTAAATTTCATTCTAAAATGCAAAGCAAACAATGTGGCATGCACTACTGATTCTACATCATCAGAATTAACGTGCAACACAGGTGATAGCGTTACTTTGCCAACATCTGTACAATAGGTGCTAGATCTACCATCTAAATAATTGGTTGTAAAACCTATCTGATTGTTTACAACAATATGAACCGTTCCATTAGTTTTATAACCATCTAGCTGAGCCATTTGTACTACTTCATAAACCAAGCCTTGACCAGCAATTGCAGCATCTCCATGCACTACAATTGGTAGAACCTGTGAAGCATCCTCTATACTCTTACTATCTTGTTTAGCTCTTGCAATACCTTCAACAACTGCTCCAACTGTTTCTAAATGCGAAGGGTTTGGTGCAATGCTTAAATTTATTTTTTTACCATTGTCGGTTTCGCGATCACTCGTCCAACCCAAATGGTATTTTACATCACCATCAAACACCTTTTCCTCATAATCCTTACCGTCAAATTCGCTAAAAATATCTTTAGCAGATTTTCCAAATATATTGGTTAGAGTACTAAGACGTCCTCTATGAGCCATTCCCATAACAAACTCCTTAACACCAAACTCTGCAGCCTTTTCAATCATGGCATCTAAAGCAGGAATTAAAGATTCATTGCCTTCTAAAGAAAAACGTTTCTGCCCAACATACTTAGTATGCAAAAAGGTTTCAAATGAAACTGCTTGGTTTAACTTTTTTAGAATATTCTTTTTCTGGTCTGGTGAAAACGTACCATGATTATCGTTAACATTGAGTTTGTCTTGTATCCATTGGATTTCTTCAGGCTTTCTTATATACATGTACTCTACACCAATAGAATCACAATAAATACGTTCTAGGTGATCTATTATAACTTGTAAAGTCGTTTTGCCTAAACCAATAATTTCTCCAGCCGAAAAGGTGGTTGCTAAATCATTCTGTGATAATCCAAAATTTTCAATCTCTAATGTAGGTGCATATTTACGTCTTGCTCTTACAGGATTGGTTTTAGTAAATAAATGACCTCTGTTTCTGTAACCATCAATAAGCTTTACAACTTGAAATTCTTTTTGAAGTTGCTCTGGGATTTGCGCACTTACACCTTCGATAATTTCGCCATCCATTCCATAATTTTCAGTTCCGAAATCGTAACCTTGAAAAAAGGCACGCCAACTCGGTTCAATAGAATCTGGGTTTTGTAAATATTGGTCATATAAATCAGCGAAGTAAGCTGTATGTGCGGCGTTTAGAAAGGAATATTTATCCATTGTATATTAAATACCTACTCGTTGTCATAAAGTTTATACAAAAGTACAACTTTTAGGAAAACCTAAATACGGTTTTAGTATATTTATAAGTATGGTTTTACATAAGTTTTATTAATACTAATATCTGTTTTGAAAAATTTAAAATTAATACTGCTAACTATTCCGATGGTTCTAATTAGTCTTTATAGTTATGCGCAAGAAATTCCGCAAAATGAAGAGGATAACTTTTGGAGAAATGTACAATTTGGAGGAGGCTTAGGCTTAAGTTTTGCTAATGGCTTTTTTAGTGCTACTGTTGCGCCTCAAGGCGTCTATAATTTTAACGAGCGTTTTGGGCTTGGTATAGGTTTAAATGCAACTGTAAATAGTCAAAAAAATAGATTTAAGTCTACTATTTTAGGAGGCAGTATTATCGGATTGTACAATCCATTAAGAGAAATTCAGCTTTCTACAGAATTTGAACAACTTAACGTTAATAGGAATTTTGATGAGAATTTTGTATCCAATATTGACGATAATTTTTGGAATAGTGCATTATTTATTGGTGTTGGTTACAGAACTAATAACGTAATATTTGGAATACGTTATGATGTTCTCTACGATGAAGAGAAAAGTATTTATGCTGAGCCATGGTTGCCTTTTATTAGATTTTGGTTTTGACTTCGACTTCGCTCAGCCAACAAACCATTATGCTAGTACTTAGATTTATACCACACTTTTTGCCAAATTCGCTTCAGTATTAAAAAAGTAACATCTTCTGAGAGCCTTCTAGTATCATTACCATCTATAGCTTTAATATCTTTCTCCGAAACATCAACGATATAAAGTAGATTAAGGTACTCTGAAAATTTTTCTTGTATAAGATGATATACTGTATCCTGTAGTATCAACTTTAAGCTAGTGGGTAAGGTTAGCTCATCAAACTCTAGATCAATGTTAGCCAATAATAAATCTTTATTCAGCTGCTGTACCATTTTATCGTATAAACTCAAACGGTTAGCTTCAGTGATAAGCAATTCAAAATTGTTAGGCAAATACATTAGGTATCTCTAGACATTAAACCTAAGCCAAAATTTTTGAGTATTTCTTTTTTACCATCAGAAATAGTTAGTGTATTTAAAATATTAAAAGCCTTATTAGAGTAAGCTTCAATGGCTTGTTTTGTAGCTGAAGAAGAGCCACTCGTTTCAAAAAAATGTTTTACAGTCTCTATTTTCTCAACATTATCTCTTGGACTTATGCTAAATAAATGTTTTAATTGCAATTGGTCGTCTTCATTTAAAAACTCAAGTGCTTTTAAGTAGAGATACGTTTTTTTATTCTCAATGATATCACCACCAACTTGCTTACCAAAAGTTTCTGGATTGCCAAAAGCATCTAAATAGTCATCTTGCAATTGAAACGCTATCCCTAAATTTTTACCAAACTCGTAAATCTTATTTTGGTCTTCAATTGAAGCATTAGCAACTATAGCTCCCATTTTCATGGCTGCACCAACTAAAACTGCTGTTTTAAACTCAATCATTTTTAAATATTCAGAAATTGTGACATCATCTCTAGTTTCAAAATCGACATCATATTGCTGACCTTCACATACTTCTAAAGCTGTTTTACTAAACAATTTTGCCAACTCCTGAAATATGTCAACATCATAGTTTTCAAAAAGCTTATAGGCCATGATGAGCATAGCATCACCTGAAAGGATTCCTGTATTAATATCCCATTTTTCATGAACAGTTTGTTTCCCTCGTCGCAGAGGTGCATCATCCATAATATCATCATGCACTAATGAAAAATTATGAAACACCTCAACCGAAAGTGCTGCATTCATAGCTTTATTGTAGTCACATTCAAAAATATCAGCTGTCATTAAAGTTAAAACCGGACGCAAGCGTTTTCCGCCTAATTTCAAAATATACGCTATAGGCTCATATAAATTTTTAGGCTCTTGGACTTTAGCATAATCACTAATGTATTTAATGATTGCATTTTGGTAAAATTCAACTGTTTGCATTGAACAAAGTTAAAGTAAATGTTACTCATCAAGCAAACTCTTTTGGTAAATGTTAAAAAACCATTAAAACTTTGGAAACTTTTTAGGTATTAAAAGTTTCCTGTTGTATTTTTGCTTTGATTATGAGAGAAAAAATACTTGCTATAGCAGCAGACCTATTTTTAAGTTATGGCTTTAAGAGTGTAACTATGGATGATATTGCTAATAAAATTGGTATTTCAAAAAAGACAATTTATCTACATTTTGAAAACAAAACTAAACTTGTAGAAGCAACAACACTCCATCTTTTTGATCTTATTTCGCATGGCATTGATTGTATTTGCGCCTTAGAAAAAAATCCTATTGAAGAGATTTATGATATTAAGCGTTTTGTTATGGATCATCTTAAAGACGAAAAATCCTCACCTCAATATCAACTTCAAAAATATTATCCAAGCATCTTTACAACGCTTAAGACAAAGCAGTTTAGTGTAATGCAAGACTGTGTATTAGAGAATCTTAAAAGAGGTCAAAAACAAGGTCTTTACAGAAAAAGTATAGATATAGAGTTTATTTCAAGAATTTATTTCAGTTCTATGTTGGCTATCAAGGATAAAGATTTATTTCCTTTAAAAATATTCTCAATGAACATGCTCATGGAACATTATTTAGAGTATCACCTCAGAGGAATATGTACTAGCCAAGGGCTGAAAATACTTAATCAATTTATAAATCAACCTACCGAACAACAAATCAAAATATAATGAGAAAACAGATATTATTGAGCATCACTTTATTGCTTTCGTTTTCGCTATTTGCTCAAGATAATAAACAATCATTTAGCCTACAAGAAGCTATTGATTATGCATTGCAAAATAATAGGACTGCAAAAAATGCAGCTCGAGATATTGAAGCTGCAGTAGAACAAAAATGGGAAACGACATCTACTGGCTTACCTCAGCTTAATGCCACAGTAGACTACCAAAATCAAATTAAACAACAATTTGAAGCTATTGATTTTGATATGGATGGTGTTCCAGATTTTGGAGCTAGACATTCTATGACAGCTTCTGCCAACCTAACTCAAAAAGTATTTGATGGCTCATATCTTGTTGGTTTACAGTCTGCAAAAGTATTTCTGGAAATTTCAAAAAATGCTAAAGAAAAAACTGATTTAGAAGTGCGAAAAGCTGTTATAGAAGCTTATGGCAATGTATTACTTGCTGAAGAAAGTGTGCAAATCTTTGAACGTAACATTTCGGTACTTCAAAAAAACCTAGACGAAACCACTAAGATTTTTGAAAATGGTTTAGGTGAAGAAGAAAGTGTTGAGCAACTACAAATTACATTATCAGGAGTGCAAAGTAATTTAAACAACACTAAACGACTTAAAACTATTGCTTATCAAATGTTCAATATCACTATTGGGCAAGATATAAACACTACTCCAACTTTAACCGATAATTTAATGGGCTTAGCGGAATACAACATTGTTTTGAGCCTGCTAGATGCAAAAGAAGATTATGAGAATACTATAGATTATAAAATTGCAGAAAATGACAAACGCTCTAAAGAGCTACTTTTAAAACTTGAAAAAAGCAAAGCCTTACCTACGCTAGATGCCTTTTTAAATGGCTCATATATCGCCAACCGTAACGCCTTCGATTTTGCCGATTTTAGTAATCGATGGATTGGTACTGCTACTTTTGGAGCTAGTTTACGTATTCCTATTTTCAGCTCATTAGGACGAAGTGCAGCGACACAACGTGCTAGAATAAATTTAGAAAAAGCTCAGGATGACCTTTTAGAAACTGAGCAAAAATTATTACTACAAATTAAAAGTGCTAAAAGTAACTACCAGTTTGCAATTGAAGATTATAACATTAAAAAAGACAACTTAGCTTTAGCTGAGCGAATAGAGCAGAAAAATCAAATAAAGTTTTTTGAAGGTATTGCATCTAGCTTTGAATTAAGTCAAGCGCAAACACAGCTTTATGGTGCACAACAAGATTATTTGCAAGCAATGGTTAATGTTATAAATAATAAAGCCGAACTAGAAACTATACTCAATCAAATACCTAAAAATTAATCATTGAAAAATTATACCACCATGAAATATATATTCTCACTACTATTAATCAGTTTACTAATCACTTCTTGTGGTGAAGAAAAAAGTAAATCTGTTGAAGCTGTTATTGAAACAGAAAATTTAGAAGACATAAGAAAAAAGCGAAGCGAAATAGTAGCTAAGCAACAAGAAATTGCTGAACAATTAAAACTACTTGATGCTAAAATTGCAGTATTAGACACCACTAAAAAAGTACCTTTAATAACAACATTTACAGCTAAACAAGAAGTTTTTAATCACTTTTTAGACCTACAAGGAAACGTTAATACTAAAAATAACTTGGTCATATTTCCTGAATATTCTGGTATTCTAACAAAAGTATATGTTACCGAAGGGCAAAAAGTTATTAAAGGTCAAACACTTGCTAAAATAGATGATGGTGGAATGAGTCAACAATTAGCACAGGCTGAGATTCAAGCCAACCTAGCTAAGACTACTTTCGAACGTCAAGAACGTCTTTGGAATCAAAAAATCGGTAGTGAGATTCAATATTTACAAGCTAAATCTAATTACGAAGCGCAGAGTCAGGCCGTAAACCAAATAAAACAACAAATAGGTAAGACTATTGTAAGAGCTCCTTTTACAGGTACCATAGACGACATTATTACAGAGCAAGGTAGCGTTGTTGGCGCTGGTCAGTCTCAGCTAATGCGTATTGTAAACTTAGATAATATGTATATTGAAACCGATGTTCCCGAACGTTATATTTCTGATGTTACAAAAAATAAAAATGTTGAAGTTGAGTTTCCAATCTTAGGAAAAAAAATGACTGCTAAAGTTCGTCAGGCTGGTGATTTTATAAATCCAACAAATCGTACGTTCAAGGTAGAAATTGGTGTTCCAAATAAAGATCGAAGCATTAAACCAAATCTTACAGCTAAGGTTAAGATAAATGACTATACCAATGAAGTAGCGCTTTTAATTCCACAAAGTATTATCTCAGAAAATGCGAACGGTGAGCAGTATATATATGTGGTGAATAATAAGAAAGACAATGGTGAAGGAGTTGCAGAACGTGTTATAATTGAAACTGGAAAAACTCAAGGTGATGTCATCGAAGTTTTAAGTGGTATTAAAAATGGTTCTGAAATTATACAAGAAGGAGCTAGAAGTGTAAAAAACGGACAGACTGTAAAAGTCTTAGATTATAAAACCGAATAGTTATGGCTAAAAAGAAAAGCACTAAAAAGGTAAACAAGGAGTTTCCTTTATCATCATGGGCCATTAACAACAAAACAACCATGTATGTGGTTATGGCTGTTATTTTCTACTTAGGAGTTTCTGCCTTTTTTGAAATGCCAAGAGAGAATTTTCCAGAAATTAAAGAGACTAAAATTTACATAAGCACTTTATTTCCAGGTAACACTGCAGAAGATATTGAAAAGTTAATAACTGATCCTCTTGAAGATAAAATTAAAGGCATAAGTAATGTTGTAGAATACACCTCTACATCCCAAGAAGATTACTCAATGATTATGGTTGAGTTTGATGAAGAGTTATCTATACCTGAAGCCAAACAAAAAGTTAAGGATGAATTAGATACAGAAACCTCTAGTGAAGATTGGCCAACCTTTAACGATGCAAAAATAAAACCTAATGTCTTTGCTTTGAGTATGAGTGAAGAAATGCCAATCCTAAACATTAATATCTCTGGTGATTATACAGTTGTTCAGCTTAAAGAATTTGGAGAATATCTTCAAGATGAAATTGAAAATCTTCAAGAGATAAAACAAGTAGATATTCGAGGTGTGCAAGACATGGAAGTTGAAGTTGCGGTTGATATCTATAAAATGATGGCTGCGAAAGTGAGTTATAGTGATGTCTTACAAGCCATAGGCAATGGAAATGTTACTATGTCTGCTGGTAATTTTATTACAAGTGGGCAACGTCGTACAATTAGAATTTTAGGTGAAGTTGAAAAACCATATGAACTCGAAAATTTTGTTGTAAAATCTGAAAATGGTAACTCCATATATCTTAAAGATGTTGCTGAAGTTTCCTTTAAAGAAAAAGACAGAACAACCTACGCCAGAAAAAAAGGTGATAAACTGATTGGTGAACGTGTTGTAATGCTTGATGTGAAGAAACGAGCTGGACAAAATATGGTTGCTGCTACAGATCAAGTAAAAGAAATCGTAGAAAATGCAATTACTAATGAATTCCCTCAAGATTTAGAAGTCTCTATTACTAATGATCAATCCTCAGTCACTTTAGGACAAGTTGATGACTTGGTAAATAATATCTTATTTGGTGTAATTCTAGTTGTCACTGTATTAATGTTCTTCTTAGGGTTTAAAAATGCCATTTTTGTTGGATTTGCAATACCGATGTCCATGTTTATGTCTTTAATGATTTTAAACATGTTTGGCTTCACATTAAACACTATGATTCTTTTTGGTCTTATTATGGGACTTGGTATGCTTGTGGATAATGGTATCGTGGTTGTAGAAAATGTGTATCGTCTCATGGAACAGGAAGGTATGAGTCGAATTGAAGCTGCAAAGAAAGGTATTGGTGAAATTGCTTTTCCTATTATTATTTCTACTGCGACAACAGTCGCTGCTTTTATTCCTCTTGGACTATGGCCAGGAGTTATGGGTGAATTCATGAAGCTATTACCAATAACGTTGGCCACTGTTTTAGGTTCCTCTCTATTTGTTGCTATCTTTTTTAATTCAGTATTAGTATCAGAATTTATGAATACTGAAGATGAAGACATGCCTTTGAAGAAGATTATTAGAACAACACTAATAATGGCAGTAATTGGTGTTATTGCATTCATATTTGGCGGAGATTATAGAGGTTTAGGTACGTTGATGATCTTTACCGCAATTATGCTTTGGGTATATCGGTTATTCCTTCGTGGTTGGGCAAATAGTTTTCAAAACAAAACCCTACCTAGATTAGAAAACTGGTATGAGAAAAGACTACGTGGAGCATTATCTGGCAGAAGTCCATATTGGTTAGTCGGTGGAACTTTCCTTTTATTGATTATCTCGTTTATGGCTTTTGGTGGCTCATTAGCTTCGCAGCGCACAAAAGTTGAATTCTTCCCAGATAATAAGCCAAATCAAATTATTGTCTACATAGAATATCCTCAAGGAACTGATATTGAAAAAACCAATGCGATTACTAAAGAAATTGAACAAAAAGTATATACAGTTTTAAACGATTCTAAATATATAGATGATGATTATAACTTTTTAGTAGAAAGTGCTGTTTCACAAGTAGGTGCTGGTGCTGGAAACCCTCAAACTGATGGTGGTTCAGACGCAGAAATGCCTCATAAAGGAAAGATTACGGCTTCAATGCGAGAGTATAAATATAGACGTGGTGAGGACAGTGAATTATTACGTCAAAAAGTTCAAGAAGCATTAGTTGGAATTTATCCTGGTGTATTAATTTCAGTCGAAAAAGATGCAGCTGGTCCACCAGCAGGTGCTCCTATTAATATTGAGATTGAAGGTGATGATTACGGTGAGCTTATTGCTATGGCAGAAAGCATGCGTGATTTTATTAATTCTAAAAACATTCCTGGAATTGATGAATTAAAAATCGATGTTAATAAAGATAAACCTGGAATGCAGGTTATTGTTGATAGAGAAAAAGCTGGTGAACTTGGTGTGAGTTCTGCACAGGTTGGTCAACAAATACGAAATTCTATTTTTGGAGCAAAAGCTGGTATTTATAAAGAAGATGGTGAGGACTATGATATTTATGTGCGATTTAATAAAGAAAATAGATACAACAATAGTGCGCTTTTCAATCAAAATATAACCTTTAGAAATAATTCAGGAAAGATTATAGAAATTCCTATTTCTACTTTAGCAAAACAATCTAACAACTCCGGATTTAGTGCTATAAAGCACAAGGATTCTAGGCGTGTAGTAACAGTTTATTCTGCTTTATCACCTGGTTACACCGATGCTGGAGCTATTGTAGCTCAAGTTCAGAACGAAATGAAATCTTTCGAAAATTTACCGAAGAATATAAAGATTGATTATACAGGTCAGATTGAAGAACAAAATAAACAAATGGCCTTTTTAATGGGCGCATTATTTACTGGCTTAGGCTTAATTTTCTTTATTCTAATTTTCCAATTCAACTCTGTATCTAAACCAACAATTATAATGATAGCCATATTGCTTAGTTTAATTGGTGTATTTGGTGGATTAGTGATTTCAGGAAATCCTTTTGTTATTATGATGACCATGATGGGAATTATTTCTCTAGCTGGTATAGTTGTAAATAATGGTGTGGTATTACTGGATTATGCACAACTTTTAATTGATAGAAAAAAACATGATTTAGATTTAGAAGATGATGAGTATTTAAGTAAAGAGTTATTATTTGAAAGTATTGTTACTGCTGGTAAAGCCCGTTTAAGACCAGTATTGCTTACAGCGATAACGACCATACTTGGACTTATTCCTTTGGCAATTGGTTTTAACATTAACTTCTTTACAATGTTTAAAGACTTTAACCCAAACATATATATGGGAGGTGATAACGTGATTTTCTGGGGACCATTAGCATGGACTGTAATTTATGGTTTATTAATAGCAACATTTTTGACATTAATTGTTGTGCCTATTTTATTTTACTTAATTACTATATTCAAAATGTGGCTTTATAAGGGTAGAGTTTCAGTAATACCTTTAGCAGTAAAAAATGAATATGATGATTCTATCCCTATTAGTTTAGATAAGTAAATTTTAGCATATAATAATCCTTTCTTAAAAGAAGATTGATAGATAGCAGTGGGCACCTTGAAAACTCAAGGTGTTTTCATTTCACATAAGTTTTATTTCAAAAATTGAAACGCAATTAAAGCAACAACATAGGCAATAAGAGTCATGCTTACTAACTGAATCGCTGGCCATTTCCAGCTGTTAGTTTCTCGTTTAACAATAGCTAAAGTACTCATGCATTGCATTGCAAAGGCATAAAACAGTAATAGTGAAATTCCTGAGGCCAATGTAAATACTGGTTTGCCATTGTCGTAAACTTCTTCAGACATACGCTTTACAATAGTTCCTTCTCCCAGTTCATCATCATCATTAGCGCTTCCTATACTATAAATCGTAGCTAAAGTACCAACAAAAACTTCCCGTGCAGCAAAAGACGTTGCTATACCAATACCTATTTTCCAATCGTAGCCTAAAGGTTTTATAACAGGTTCAATAGCCTTACCAACTAATCCTATATAAGAATGCTCAAGTTTGTGTGCGGCTAATTTATCTTCAAAAGCATCTTCTCCAATATCTGGGAATTCGGTTCTAACTATAGTTTCAGCATTATTAAAATTATCTCCAGGTCCATAGGATGCTAAAACCCAAAGTACAATAGAAATTGCCAAGATTATCTTTCCGGCTTCAAATACAAATGTCTTTGTTTTTTCTAATACAGTAATCGCTACATTTTTAAATAACGGAATCTTATAGCTAGGCATTTCAACCACAAAAAAGCTTTTGCTTTTTAGCTTCATTACCTTATTTAAAATAGCAGCAGAAACCAAGGCTGCTAAAAAGCCAATGATATACAGTAGCATTAATGTTAATGCTTTGTAGCCAAAACCTAGAAAGCTACCTTCAGGTATAACTAAACCAATGATGATAATGTAAACAGGTAAACGCGCAGAACAGGTTGTAAAAGGTGTTACTAATATGGTAATTAAGCGTTCTTTCCAATTTTCAATATTTCGAGTAGCCATGATCGCTGGTATGGCACAAGCTGTCCCAGATATTAGAGGCACAACACTTTTTCCACTCAATCCAAAGCGTCGCATAACTTTATCCATTAAAAACACCACACGACTCATGTAACCACTTTCTTCTAAAATGGAAATCAATAAAAATAAAAATGCAATCTGGGGTATAAAAATCACAACGCCTCCAATTCCTGCAATAATACCTTCAGTAAGCAAATTGGTAAATACGCCTTTAGGCAACACGCTTTGTAACCAACTGGATAAATTGGCAAAACCTTCATCGATCAAATCCATTGGTACAGTAGCCCAATCATAAATGGCTTGAAAAATTAATAGTAATATCACAAAGAAAATAACATAGCCAAAGACTTTGTGCGTAAGTATTCTGTCTAATTTAGATCTAAAATCTTTGGCTTTAGAACTATCAATTTGTTGTCCTTCTTTAAGCACATTATTTATAAATTGATATCGTTTAATGGTTTCGCGCTGTTGAAGTCTTTTGAGCTCGGATTTCGTTTTTGTTTTAAAATCTTGAATTGACGAAGATCCTCTTTCAATTTTACCAAAATTTACATCTTGTGAGATCACTAACCAGAGTTTGTATAAGTCTTGATTAGGAAATACGTTCTTAAGATTTTCAAAATAGGTGCTATCAATAGTTGATGTATCTAAACAAGGTTCGGTAGATAAACTTTGATAATTATTTATAAGATGCTTTAAGGTGTCTACACCTTCACCTTTTCTAGTGCTAATAAGTGCAATCTTAGTATTGAGCTTAGATTCTAAAACGTCTAAATCTAAAGTAATTCCTTTTCGTTTCATACGATCACTCATATTAATAACCAAGATTGCTGGAATCTTAAGGTCTTTTATCTGAGTAAAAAGAAGTAAGTTGCGTTTTAGGTTTTCTACGTCAGATACTACAACAGCTACATCTGGAAAATCTTTATCGTTTTTGTTGAGAAGCAATTCAATAACAACACTCTCATCTAGTGAAGACGCGTTTAAACTATAAGTACCTGGAAGGTCTAAAATATGCGCTTTAACTCCTCTTGGTAATTTACAAATACCTTCCTTTTTTTCTACTGTAATACCAGGATAATTACCTACTTTTTGGTTTAAACCCGTTAAGGCATTAAAAACAGAAGTCTTTCCTGTATTAGGATTTCCTATTAAAGCAACATTAATTTGTTTAGGCATCTTTAAGTTCTATGGTAATTAATGAGGCTGTATCTTTTCTGATGGCTAAATAACTTCCATTGATATTCAAATACATTGGGTCTTTAAACGGAGCTACTTGTAACAGTTTAACTTCATTACCAGGTAAACAACCCATTTCGAGGAGTTTCAAAGGGATTTGATCTGATGACACATCAATGATAATAGCTCTTTGACCTTTGTTTAAATCGGCAACTGTCATTTATGATTTATTTAGACTCATTATAAAGAAGCAAAAATAGGAAAAAGATTAATTTTTATACGAGGCTTTAAGAATTTTAATATCATCTAAAAGTCTTTCTATATCTTCAGGATTGGTGCCATCATAATGTCCTCGTATTTGGCGTTTCTTATCAATAAGTAGGAAATTTTCAGTATGAATCATGTCATATTCACCTCCATCTCCATCAGTTTTGACTGCTAAATAGCTTTTTCTTGCTAGCTCATAAATATGCTTTTTATCGCCAGTTACGAGGTTCCACTTAGCGTCATTAACACCTTTTTTCTTAGCATAACGCTTAAGTTGAGCTACCGAATCAATTTTTGGAGTTACAGAATGAGATAACAACATTACATCATCATCATTTTCAATCTCTTTTTGGATTTGATACATATGATCTGTCATTATCGGACAAATGGTTTGGCAGGTGGTAAAGAAGAAGTCTGCAATGTATATTTTATCCTTGTAGGTGGCTTGAGTTATGGTTTCTCCGTTTTGATTAGTTAAACTAAAATCAGCTATGGTGTGATACTTTGCTTTATGTTGAATGGTACTATCTACCAACTCATAATTAACCATAGATGGTTGCCAAACTGGTAGTACTCTAGTTGGCTTTAAAATGGAGTAAAACGTGTATATAATAACAATAGAAAGTACTATTAAAAATATCCAAAAATATTTGTAAGCTTTAAAAAATGATAGCATAATTTCTTAATTGTGAGCCTATCCTCATAGATAAAAACACAAAGATACAACCCAATGATATTATACCTTATAACTTTAACAGCAAAATGAATTGTTGTTGAAAAAAACCATAATTGATAAAAGGGTGTTAAAAAATTAAGCATTAATAACGCTTTATTTTTCTAAATAGTGGTAAAAAGTTACTTTTGCAGCTTATCAATATTTATGAAAAGATAGATGGAGTTTGTAATTAAGATTTCCCAATTTCTATTAAGCTTATCCTTATTAATCGTACTACACGAGTTAGGACACTTTATACCAGCCAAATTATTTAAAACAAGAGTAGAGAAGTTTTACTTATTCTTTGATGTAAAGTACTCTTTGTTCAAAAAGAAAATAGGAGAAACCGTTTATGGAATCGGTTGGTTACCACTAGGTGGTTATGTTAAGATCGCAGGAATGATCGATGAAAGTATGGATAAGGAACAGATGGCTCAACCACCTCAACCTTGGGAGTTTAGATCTAAACCTGCTTGGCAACGCCTTATTATTATGCTTGGAGGAGTTACAGTTAACTTTATTTTGGCGCTCATAATATACATCTTAGCATCTTTTGCTTATGGTGATTCAGATATAACACTAAAAAGTCTAAAAGATGGTTATTGGATAGAGAATCCTGTTTTAGTGGATCTTGGGTTTAAAACTGGAGACAAAGTAGTTGCTGTAGATAATACAAAAATTGTCAACGATTCTGAAATAATTGATAATATTATTAGTGCAGAATCTATAACAATAAGTAGATTGGGTGTTGAAGAGACCATTAATTTGCCTGAAGATTTTCTTGGTCAATTATCCTCTGGTAAGATAAGAGGATTGTTTAAACTAAGAATCCCATTTATGGTTGGTGAGGTTACTGATTCTTCGCTTAACAAAGAAGCTGGTTTAAAAGAAGGTGATATTATTCAAGCCATCAATGGCAAAGACATTAGATATTTTGATCAACTTGAAGAATGTGTTGCTGGACTACAAAATCAAACCGTTCCAGTATCAATTTTAAGGACAGATAATAGCACTGTTGAAAAAATGCTTCAACTGGATGCAAAGGGTAGAATAGGTATTCAACCTGCTCGTCATCTTGAACGATCTGAAGAACTAGGTTATTTAGAGAGAATACATCAAGATTACACATTTGGTGAAAGTTTTGGTGTAGGCTGGAATAAGTTTATTGGGCAAATACAGTCCTATTGGGAGCAATTAGGTGTTATCTTTAATCCTAGCACAGGTGCTTACAAAGGCGTTGGAGGCTTTAAGGCAATATTTGATATTTTCCCAGAAGTTTGGAGCTGGGAAGCCTTTTGGAGATTAACAGCATTTTTATCTATAATGCTTGCCATTTTAAATCTATTACCAATACCTGCTTTAGATGGAGGACATGTGGTATTTACCTTATACGAAATGGTATCTGGGAGAAAGCCAAGCGAAAAATTCCTTGAACGTGCCCAAATGGTAGGTTTCTTTATTTTAATTGCCCTTGTATTATTTGCAAATGGTAACGATATTTATAAAGCTATAACACAATAGTTTTTCTATAAAAATTGTTTGTCGAAAATAAAAAATAGGCTATATTTGCGCTCGCAAAAGCCATTAACACTCCTTCTTAGCTCAGTTGGTTAGAGCATCTGACTGTTAATCAGAGGGTCCTTGGTTCGAGCCCAAGAGAAGGAGCAAAGTAAAGTTCAACAGAAATGTTGGACTTTTTTTTGTGTAACAGGATGGCGAGAAGTTTATGCTGAGCGGAGTCGAAGGAAGCCCAAGAGAAGGAGCTAAAAATAAAATGCCATCCGAAAAGGTTGACATTTTTGTTTTTATGCGTTTTCATTTCGTTACTAAATACTTCCAAATTATCTTTGTGATTAATGACTCAAAAATTCACAACCATAGCTAAGTATCAATACACTTCTGAAGCCTTAATCGTAAAAGGTCGTTTAGAAGCTGATGGTATTCAAGTATTTTTATCTGATAGTTTAACTATAGATACAGATCCTTTGGTTAGTAATGCCATAGGTGGTGTAAAACTGAAAGTGTTTTCTGAAGATGTAAAAAAAGCAAATGAAATATTAAAATCAATTGCTAAATATTCAACAGATAATGAAGGTAATAGTATAGAATGTCCAAATTGTAATAGTAGTAAAGTTCAATTAATATCAACAGTTACAAGCTTTAAATCATTTTTTGCTTTCCTTATTGGTTTTATCTCTGGAACACTTCCGTTTAATGCTAGGTACAAATACAATTGTGATCATTGTAATACAAATTTCGATTTTAAATGAATACATATTTTGTAACAGGTATTGGTACAGATGTTGGTAAAACCATAGTTTCAGCCATTATAACTGAAGCTCTTGAAGCTGACTATTGGAAACCTGTACAAGCTGGTGATGTAGACTCTGGAGATAAACATAGAGTTAAACAATTAATCTCCAATAACAAATCTGTATTTTATGACAATACTTATGCTTTAAAAACACCTATGAGTCCTCATGGTGCTGCAGAAATTGATGGTATTACCATAGATGTTGATTCTATTAAAAAACCAAAAACAAAAAATAATTTAGTTATTGAAGGTGCTGGTGGATTATTAGTGCCACTTAATAATACTAAAACTGTATTGGATCTAATTACTAAAACTGATACAGTAATTGTGGTTTCAAGACATTATCTTGGTAGTATAAACCACACATTACTTACAGTAGAACAATTAAAACAAAAAGGCTTCAAAAACATCGTAATACTATTTAATGGCAACGAACATAAAAGTACTGAAGATATCATCTCAAAAATAACAAAAATTCCTGTTCTAGGTCGAATAAATGATGAACCTTATTTTGACAAAAACGTAATAAAAGAATATGCCAATTTATTTAAAGCTAAGTTATAGATGATATTAAAAGATCGTGATAAAATGCATATTTGGCATCCTTTAACACAGCATAAACTTCATCCTGAGAATATTGCTATAACAAATGCCAAAGGATCTCTACTCTATGATGAACATGGGAAATCTTATATTGATGCTATATCATCTTGGTACACTTGTATGTATGGTCATTGTAATCCTTTTATAACCAAACGTGTTGCTGAACAATTAGGTAAACTTCATCATATAGTGTTTAGCAGTTTAACACATGAGCCAGCAATAAAACTTTCTGAAGAACTCATCAAAGTTTTACCAAAAAATCAAAGCAAATTATTTTTTAGTGATAATGGTTCAACCAGTGTTGAAATTGCCATAAAAATGGCCTTACAATATCACTTTAACAACAATGAAAAAAGAACTACTCTAATAGCTTTTGAAGATGGTTTTCATGGCGATACATTTGGTGCAATGAGCGTGTCAGGTATTTCTGTTTATAATGGCCCTTTTGAAGATTATTTTTTAGAAGTAAAACGTATTCCAACACCAACAAAAGATAACATAGCAAATACTATAATTTTATTAAAAGAGCTTGTTTCTCAGCATAAAATTGCTGGTTTTATTTACGAACCTTTAGTACAAGGTGCTGCTGCAATGAAAATGCATGATGCAAATGGATTAAACGATATTCTAAAATTCTGTAATAAACAACACATCATTACAATTGCTGATGAGGTTATGACAGGTTTTGGTAAAACAGGACGATGTTTTGCATCTGATCATATAGAAACTAAACCTGATATTATCTGTCTAAGTAAAGCTTTAACTGGCGGCATCATGCCAATGGCAATTACCTCTTGTAAACAAGAAATTTACAATGCGTTTTACAGTGATGACATTGGCAAAGGTTTATTTCATGGACATACATACTCAGCTAATCCTTTAGCTTGCTCAGCAGCTTTAGCGAGTTTAGAATTATTACAATCTGATACTATTCAGAATAATATAAAACGAATCATCTCATCTCATCAAAGCTTCAATGAAAGAATACATGATCACCCTAAAGTAGAATCCACGAGACAAACAGGTATTATTTTTGCTCTAGACCTAAAAATAAAAATGGAGCGCTATGGGAATTTAAGAGATCAACTCTTTAATTTCTTTTTAAAAAATGGTGTGTTTTTAAGACCGTTGGGTAATACTATCTATATACAAGCGCCTTATACTATTTCAGAAAAAGAACTTCAAACCATTTACGACGTCATAGAAAAGGCTTTAGATACCTTCTAAATTTTTATCTAATAAATTAATCTCTTCTCCAGAGGATTTAATGGTAACATAAATAGATTCATAATCCCATACACCATCCGTTTTTTCACCTTTTATAGAAACTTTTCCTTTTCCTTTTTTGCCTTTTATTGGTATTGTTATATCTACATGACCATCATCATTACTTAAAGATATATCGCCTTTCATAATCCCATCAGATTCAATCGAATCTCCTAATAAACTAATAACCTCTTTATTAGTTGAGGCTTGCTCTATAGCATATTCATAAGGTTCAGAATTGGTAATCATTTTTGATACACCGAAAATCGCAGCTCCTGCTCCTACAATAAGAAGCACAATTAAGCCTAAACATCCTGTTACTGGTATTACCCAAGGCCAATTTCGAGCAAACCAACTTTTTTGTTTTTGTTGTTCCATAAGATTAACTAAACTATTCTATGTTTATATGTATAAGAAAGTACAAATTTGTTACTAAAATACTAACTTAGGTCTTACTTTTGCTTATAAATTATTTCTATTGCAAAACCCTATTTCTATAACTGCTGTAAGCTCCATATCTCCTCTAGGTAATTCGACTGCTGAAATATGGAATAACTATCTTAAGCCTAACCATTTTATTTCTGAATATCAAAAAGGAGAAGAAACTTCACTTTGCTCAAAACTAAGTGAAACGTCTAATGAAATTCTTGAAAAGTTAAGGCAAGAAACTACAAAATATAGAGCACTAGACAGGTCTGTTTTAATGGCTTTACATGCCTCTCGTAAGGCTATTAAAGATGCTCAATGGAATTCAGACAATAACTTTGGAATTAATATAGGATCTTCGCGTGGTGCAACAACTTTATTTGAAAAATATCATTCAGATTTCCTTAAAAAGGATATTACAAATACATTAACCTCTCCAACAACAACATTGGGTAATATCTCCTCTTGGGTTGCCCACGATTTACAAACCATAGGTCCAGAAATTTCTCATTCTATAACTTGCTCAACAGCATTACATGCTTTACTAAACGGAGTCGCTTGGATAAATTCTGGCATGTCAGATAAATTTTTAGTTGGTGGTAGCGAAGCACCTTTGACTGAATTTACCATTGCGCAGATGAAAGCACTTAAAATCTATTCCAAACCAGACACTGGGGCACTCGAAGTGTCCGAAAATAAATTTCCTTGTCAAGCTTTAAACATAGATAAATCCAAAAACACAATGGTCTTAGGTGAAGGTGCAGCTCTAGCATGTTTAGAAAAAGGGATCTCAAATAACGCTTTAGCTGTAGTTAAAGGTATTGGTTATGCCACTGAAATTTTAGAACATAATGCATCTTTATCTTCAAATGCTGTTTGTTTCCAACGCTCAATGAAAATGGCCTTAAGAAATTTAAAGCCTGAAGAAATTGATATTATAGTAACACATACTCCTGGCACAATAAAAGGTGATATTGCAGAATATAAGGCTATTAAAAAGGTATTCAACGCTCACCTTCCTTCGTTAACTAACAACAAATGGAAGCTTGGACACACTCTAGGAGCTTCAGGCTTATTGAGCTTAGAAATGGCAATTTTAATGCTACAACATCAACACTTTATTTCAGTACCTTATTTGAAGGAAAAAGAACCTAAAAAAATTCAAAACATAATGATTAATGCTGTAGGATTTGGAGGTAATGCTGTTTCAGTAATTATATCTAAATCTTAATTGTTGACAATTTTTTTGAATTTCAGTTTTGGAATTTAGTTATTAAAATACGAATACGCTATTTTTGAAATATGAGTACAATAAGACACAACTGGACTAAAGAAGAAATTTTAGATATCTATAATAAACCTCTCATGGAATTAATGTATGAGGCTGCTACTGTTCATCGTTTACACCATGATCCAAATACAGTACAAGTTTCTACTTTACTGTCTATAAAAACAGGAGGTTGTCCAGAAGATTGTGGCTATTGTCCGCAAGCTGCTCGTTACCACACAGATATTGAAGGTAATGATTTAATGACTGTGAGCCATGTTAAAGCACAAGCCTTGAGAGCTAAAGCATCAGGAAGTTCTAGAGTTTGTATGGGAGCTGCTTGGCGTAATGTAAAAGATGGCCCAGAATTCGATCAGGTTTTAGAAATGGTAAGGACTATAAATAAACTAGAGATGGAAGTCTGTTGTACCTTAGGTATGGTCACTGAAAACCAAGCACAACGATTAGCTGAAGCTGGTTTATATGCTTATAACCATAATCTAGATTCTTCAGAAGAATATTACAAAGAAGTGATTTCTACAAGAGGTTATGAAGACCGATTAGAAACTATAGATAATGTGCGTAAAACTAACGTTACTGTTTGCTCTGGCGGAATTATAGGAATGGGAGAAAAAGAGAGTGATAGAGCTGGTATGCTTGTAGCATTATCTACTTTAAACCCTCAACCAGAATCTGTACCAATTAATGCTTTAGTTGCTGTTGAAGGCACGCCTTTAGAAAACCAAAAACCTGTTTCTATTTGGGATATGATTAGAATGGTAGCTACAACACGTATTGTTATGCCAGAAGCACAAGTGCGTTTAAGTGCAGGACGTACAGAAATGAGTCAGGAAGGTCAAGCTATGTGCTTTTTTTCTGGAGCAAACTCCATTTTTGCAGGAGATAAATTACTAACCACTCCAAATCCTGATGTTAATGAGGATATGAAGTTATTTGATGTATTAGGTTTAAATCCACAAAAGCCATTCATTAAAAAAATGCAACCTACTTCAATTGAAGCAAAAGATTCTCAATTCCATGCTCTTGGTGAAAAGCCAAAATGGACACGTCCAGATCATAAAATTGAGAGAAACGAAGAAGCAAAACAAAAAGCAAAAGTTCTTAAATAGAACATCTAACGCTACACTCAAAAAATTACTATTTACAATTTCGAGACGTTTTCTTAACTTTGAGACCACCTTAACATTAAGACGTTGCAATTAGATCTTAGACAAATTCCTCGTGTTAAAACTATTAGTAAAGAGGATTTTATAACACATTATTTTAAACCACAACAACCTGTGGTTATAGAAAACTTCATTGAAGATTGGCCTGCCTATTCTAAGTGGTCTTTAGACTACATGAAAGACATAGCAGGCGACAAAACAGTTCCGCTTTATGACGACAGACCAGTAGATTATAAAGATGGTTTCAATGAGCCTCATGCAACCATGAAAATGTCTGAATATGTAGATTTATTAAAAAGTAAACCTACTAAATACCGTATTTTTCTTTGGAATATTTTAAAAGAAATACCTCAGCTACAAAACGATTTTAAATATCCAGATTTTGGTTTACGTCTAATGAAAGGTTTACCTATGCTATTTTTTGGCGGAAGAGATTCGTATACGTTTATGCATTATGATATTGATTTGGCTAATATTTTTCATTTTCATTTTGAAGGCAAAAAGCAATGCATCCTGTTTGATCAAAAACAGAATAAATACCTCTATAAAATTCCGCATTCGTTGATTACTAGAGAGGATATAGATTTTGCCAACCCAGATTTTGAAAAATGGCCAGCACTGCAACATGCTAAAGGTTGGGTTTGCGAACTTAATCATGGTGAAGTCTTATATATGCCAGAAGGTTGGTGGCACTATATGCGTTATATTACTCCAGGGTTTTCAATGAGTTTAAGAGCAATTGCCCGAAAACCAAAAAACTTGAGCAAAGCAATTTATAATGTTTTTATAATGAGAACTTTAGATAATGTGATGCGTAGGTTAAAGGGGCAAAAATGGATTGATTGGAAGAACGAACAGGCTATTATTAGAACAAACAAAGCGCTGTAATTAGATCTTTATTTGATAAGTTCACTTGCTTTTTCATAGACCAAATAAGGTTCCCAGCCTCTATACAATAGATAATCGCAAAGCTTTCTTTTACGCTTATAAATATTCTTTTCTTTCAGTTGTAAGAGTCTTTTTTTTGCTAACTCATCTAGAGTTTTAAAATAATTTTCTTCATCAATTTCTTTTAATGCACTTTTTATGTTGTATTTAGAAATATCTCTAAGCTTTAATTCTCTCACAATTTTGTGTTTTCCCCATTTTTTTATAGAAAATTTTCCTCTAGCAAAACTTTTTGCAAAGCGTTCTTCATTAAGATAATTACCTTCAATAAGTTGGCTAATGATATGCAATATGACCTCAGGTATCATATTAATACTCTTTAGCTTTTGTTCAACATCTTTATGGCAACGCTCTTGATAGGCACAGTAATTTTGTGCTAATTGTAAGGCTTCACTTACGGTGTAAGAATCTTTCATCGATAAAACTAAAATAATAACTTTTTGTTAATAATTACTAAAGGTTAACCGCCTTAAAATAAGAGAATTTTGATGTATATTTGTTGCCCTCGTAAGAGGATGTTGCTAATCCGTTCCCTATGTTAAAAAAGTACTCCTTAAGTCTACTCCTATTTTTATGCGCTTTTACTTTTGGGTTTGGGCAAAGTGTTGGTGACATCGCTTTTCTACAATTCAATGGTGATGGTGGTGGTCAAGATTTTAAGTTTATAACTTTTATAGATATACCAGCAGGTACACAAATTAACTTTACCGATAGAGGATGGCTAAGTAGTGGTGGTCTACGAAACAGTAGTGAAGGTGTAATGACTTGGACTTCTCCAGGTGTAAATTGTGGAGATGTTATTACTTTGACCGAACCAGGAACAGCTTTTGCTTTATCTACAAGTGGAGATCAAATAATTGCATTTACAGGTACTACAGGGTCACCCACTCCAATAGCAGCAATTCACATGAATGGTAATTGGGATACCGATGCAACAAGCACTGCCGAATCAGCAATTCCAACTGGTCTTACTAATGGAGTAAATTGTTTGGCAATAGCTCCAGAAGTGGATAACGCCATTTATAATGGTACGTTAACTGGAACTATTGCATCTCTAAGATCCGCTATTAACAATAGTGCTAATTGGTTAACCAACAACTCTACGCAACAAACATTTACAGGTACTTTTAATGTTACCGATTGTGGCGGTTCTACTGATACTCGAGTACAGTTTGTTTCTTCCACTTTGAGTTTAGCAGAAGACGGATTATTTATTGATGTATGTGCCTCTATAACCAACCCTTCCTCTAGTGCAGCAACTACAGTACAAGTTCAGTTAGATGGTGCGAGTACCGCAACCAATGGCACGGATTACGACGATGGTGCTGGCTCACCAGCAGCAATAGTATTTC
Source organism: Microcosmobacter mediterraneus (assembly GCF_031846265.1). Lineage (NCBI taxonomy): Bacteria > Pseudomonadati > Bacteroidota > Flavobacteriia > Flavobacteriales > Flavobacteriaceae > Microcosmobacter > Microcosmobacter mediterraneus. The sequence goes on from NZ_JAVRIA010000002.1 coordinate 227,541, forward strand.
CTCAAACACTAACCTTTCCCGCAAATAGTAGCGCAGACCAGTGTATTACACTATATATCTCTAATGATGATGCCGTTCAAGAACCTGATGAGACCGTAATTTTAAATTTGATTAATCCTTCTGGTGGTACTAATGCCGACTTAGGCAGTGCAACTCAGCATGTTTTAACTATAACGGATAATGATTTAAATGACGACTGTGGCACGGCTATTCCTCTTGCAGTAAATAGTTCTTGTATAAACATTTCGGCCTCTAATGTTGGCGCTAGCGATAGTGGTTTAAGTGATCCTGGTTGTGCTAATTATAATGGTGCAGATGTATGGTTTTCTGCAGTTGTTCCCGCAGGTGGTGAAATCACCGTAACTACATCTGATAATGGAGGTATTGACGATACAGGTATGGCTTTATATTCAGGAGCTAATTGTGGAAGCTTAAGTCTAATTACTTGCAACGATGATATAGATTTTTCTGGTGGAAATTCCATGTCCGAAATCAATGAATCAGGTTTAACAGTAGGTAGTACAGTTTATATAAGAGTATGGGAATATGATGGGAATGCAACAGGAACTTTTGATATCTGTGTGACTTCTCCAGTCTCCTGTTCAGAACCCTTAGCGCAACCAACCAATCTTGTATTATCTAATGTCACTGCTAGTAGTATCGATGGAAGTTTCACGGCTTCAGGTAGTGCAGACAACTATTTAATAATCGCTAGTACGAGTAATACGCTTTCTGGAAATCCTGTAGATGCAACTTCTTATAACGTAGGAGATAGTCTTGGAGGAGGTACTGTAGTGGCAGTCGGAAATTCCACCTCTTTTACAGCAACAGGTTTAGCTGGAAACACAACCTATTATTTCTTTGTTTTTGCTTTCAATGACACCAATTGCGGAGGTGGTCCAGATTATCTGATTGGTGGCCCTCTTACAGGAAATGATACAACACTTATTGGTCCATGTTTAGGCGAAGAAAGTTTTGAAAGCGGTTTCCCATCTGGTTGGTTGTCCACAGCTACAATTAATACTAATGCTGGAAACGCCAGAACAGGTGTTGATTATGCTAACTTTAATGATACAAGTGACTGGTTAGAATTACCTCCTGTAGATAATCCTACGTCTTTACAGTATTATGCAAGATTAAGTTCTGACCCTGGTTCTGACCCAGATCCAAACATATTATCTATCCAATATTTTGATGGGACCAATTGGATAGAATTAGATGCACACCAAGCAACAACTAACACTTATCAACTATTTACTACAGACCTTTCGGGGATTTCTGTACTTACTAATGTTAGATTAAGATTAGAACGAACATTTGATGATAGATCGCATTACGTCGATGATTTAAGTGTATTTTGTGGACCAACAGTTACTAGCCCCGAACTACAACTAATAGAGAGTAGCTCTTCCGCTTACAGACCATGTGGATATAGTTATGATTTTGGTACAGTTTCTACTTCGCAAACTGGTACATATAATTTAGAGATTGAAAACTTAGGAAATCAAGATTTAACTATTAGCTCAATAGGAATTACAGGAGATTTCTCAATTGCGCCTTCCACAGGAATTACCATTCCTGTTGGTTCAAGTCAAACCTACACCATAACATTTTCTCCTTCTTCGGCTGGTGCATTATCTGGAATATTAACTATTAATAGCAATGATTCTGATGAAGCTAGTTGTACGATTAACCTAAATGGAACAGGATTCGTCGGAACACCAGAAATTAGATTAGAAACAAGTAACAATGCTAATATTCCGGATAACCTTACAACATTTGCTCCAGTATACGATAATACTTTTGCTCAGCAGATTGAAGGTGACGTCTCGCAGCCCAAAACGTACTTTATTGTAAATCTTGGTGATGGTGACTTGGATATAAACTCAATTACGTTGTCTAGCACTGAGTTTACTCTTGTTAGTAATCCTGCTGAATTTGGAACTTACACTTTAGCTCCTGATGGCATTGTGCCAATTGAGATTTCCTTTTCACCTGGAAGTCCTGGACTCAAAATTGCTACAGTCACAATTAACAATAACGATAGTGATGAAAATCCCTATAATTTTGATATAAGAGGTACAGGTATCTGCGCTGGTGCAACGATTGCTTTATCTCCATCGAGTGGCCCAATCGGTACTATTGTAACGGTTACAGGCGCAAACTTTGGAGGTGGTAGTACATTTGCTACCATTAATGGTGAGGTAGCACCTTTTACAGTACTCTCACCTACAACAATGGAAGTAACAATACCAACTGGTGCTGATACAGCATTTTTATATATTGAAGATAGTTCAGGTTGCTTAGCTCGAGAAGTTTTTACTGTATATACAGAAGAAGATGACACTTGTGATGGCACAACAAGTACAATTCCAGCGGGATGGACAGATCTCTTAATCAGTGGGCTTTTTGATAATACTGGTGGTTCATGTCATTATCTAGAGCTTTTTAATCCAACTGCTGCTACCATTGATTTGAGCACATATAGTATACGATTGTCTAACAATAAAGCTTCAGCAAATTTTATAGATACTAATAATGGGGATTTCGATTACACAAGTGCTGCCCTAAGTCTTAGTGGCTCAGTAGACGCTTATAGTACATTTATGGTTCAATTTGGTAATACAGGAAGTACATGTAGTGATTGCCCTAATATTATACCAGACATTGTCCTTACTAATGGCGCATTTGGTGTAAATGGTATTGGTTCTGATGGTGTGGATAGACTTGTCCTGATTAACAATGGAACCGAAGTTGATCTCTGGGCCAATAGTGAGTATGGCTCTTCTGGTTTTGTTTATACTAGAGATATTACTTCAACAGCTCCAAAGTTTCCAAATATTATTGAGGATACAAGTACCGCAATAACAGATTACATTGTAGATTCTGATGGGTTTGATATTAATGATTGGGATTCTCAAGGTACAGCTGATTGTTTCGGATTTTCTGTTCCTCCATTTTTTGATGTGCCTTCTGTAGCAGGCCCAACAGTGTCTTCTCCAAGTTGTAATATTGCTACATTAACTGTTGTTGCAAGCGAAGGCTATGATATTAGTGGAGATACAAGAGATTTAGATTATGACTGGTATGTTTTTGATCCTGCCTCAGGACCAAATCCGACTTGGCAACTTATCTCTGATGGTGGAATTTACTCTGGTGCAGATACTGATATTCTTACGATAACAGATGCTTCAAATGTATTAAATTATCAATTTTATTGCCGAGTTAAAGAAAATGATGCAACCTGTTATAATGCTTCTAATGCTGTAAGCGTAACCCTACCAACAACGACTTGGAACGGTTCATGGAGCCCAACTCTTCCAGATTCTGATACAGTAGCAATTATTAACGCAAATTATAATACAACTGCTGGTGGACAACAAACTAGTTTTGAAGCCTGTAACCTTATCATAAATAATGGAGCTACTTTAACTATTGGAGATGTCAATAATGGAGGTGCCAATACTTACGTTGAAGTACAGAATAATTTATACGTATATGGAAGTGGTGCTATTATAGTTCAGCCTCAAGCTGCATTTGTTCAAATTAACGATTCGGGTACTGTTACAGCTGACAATCCAGATAACATTCAAGTTAATAAACGTACAGCTCCAATGGACATCGCTACAGAATACACATATTGGAGTTCTCCAGTAGAAGATGAAACTATAGGTGATGCCTTGGCAGATGCCAATCCTGGAAGACGTTTCAGATTTTTTGCTCAAGATTTTAGAGATAGTAGGGATGAAACTGGGAATACTAACTCATCTAATGTTGGGCATGACGACTTAGATGATAATGGACTAGACGATTATGTTAACGATGGTACTCTCAGAGATTGGCAATTGGTAAATGGTTCCGATACTATGTTAGCTGGCGTTGGTTATGCGTCTACGCATAGTCCTCCTTTGTTTAATAGTTTTCCTTGTGATGGTGGACCTGACTGCCAATTTGATTATTCTTTTAATGGTCGTTTTAATAACGGTATTATTCCTGTTTCTATCTTTAAAAATGATGAAGAAATGGGTGATAATAACTGGAACTTTGTAGGTAACCCTTATCCTTCAGCAATTGATGCTGACGAGTTTTTAGATTATAATTCTGATATTGCTGGTGCACCAAACCGTGTTATGACAGGTGCCATCTATTTATGGTCTCAAGATACTCCAGCAGATGCTAATACAGGTGGTTTTGAAAACTTAAATTTTTCGTCTAGCGATTATGCCATTATAAATGGCGTTGGTCAAACAGGAACTGCTGATGGAGGTGACCCAACAATACCAAATAGATTTATTCCATCTGGTCAAGGCTTTTTTATAGCCATGTCTAATGCCGCTTTAAATACATCTGTACACACTGATCCTACAGGTCAACCAGGAATTATTGAAACTGCAGATTTAATATTTAATAATAGTATGCGTGTTCGTGGTACAAGTAATAACAGTCAGTTTTTTAGAATGGTGAATACTGAAGTAACTACTAATAGAGAGACAGGGAATACCGAAAAGCTATGGTTAAACCTAATGACAGATAATGGTGCATTTAGCCAAGTTTTAGTGGGCTATAAAGAAGGTGCTACAGATGATTTTGATGGTGCTTATTTTGATGCAGAACGCAATACAGCTACAGGTGCATTTGCTGTTCTCTACTCTACAATAGAAGATTTAAATAAGAAATTTGCCATACAAGGAAAGGATTTAAATAGTATTCATTTGGATGAAGTGATTCCTTTAGGACTATTAACTTCAATAGATCAAGCCACATTATACACTGTTTCCATCGCGGAATTAGAAGGTGATTTTATGCTCAATAATACTATTTATATTAAGGATAATCTTCTCAATGTTCTTCATAATTTGAGTGCTGACGATTATACTTTCACCTCAGAAGTTGGTGAATTTAATGATCGTTTTGAGATAGTCTTTAATGCTGACGCTTTATCTGTTAATGAAAATGAATTGAACACCTCTGAATTGATCATTACAGAATTACAAAATGGTAATGTACAATTTCTTGTACCAACAAATTTTGAAATGAAGTCTGTTGAAATTATCGACTTATTAGGCAGGTCTATTTACAGATTCAAAGCAAATAACCACACAGAAATATATGATTTGTCTGCTTTAAGCTCATCTACGTATATTGCTAAAGTAACATTATCTAGTGGTCAGATCATTAATAAAAAGGCTATAAAACAGAAATAAACTAATAATAAGTTACCATAAAAAGCTATCGCTATCGATAGCTTTTTTTATCTCTAAAATGTAAATGTTTGTAAGAATTTTATATGTATATGTTAAAGTATTGTGCATTTTGTCGATTTATATAGCTTTTAAACAGATTTAATGTAATTAATTCACATATTAGCAATCCCAAATCATAATAACCAAATCTATCATAAACTTAATTTATGAGATTTTGCCCCAAATCTAACATGAATTGTTACTTATGAATGAAACCTCAAATCTACCAAGACCTACTTATTTTGAAAACAGTATTATGGTTAGTTTTCAAAAAAGCATTAAACTTTTAAAAAGTATTATGCTGTTAACCAAAAAAATATTCATGCTATAACCCTTTGGGTATAGCATGGATTAATTTTTTGGTATATTCTGACTGAGGAGACTGGTAAACTATATCTGCATCATTAAGCTCTTCAATTTTACCCTCGTTCATCACTAATAATTGATCCGACATATATTTTACAACGGCTAAATCGTGCGAAATAAATATATACGTAAACTTAAAATCTTGCTTTAAATCATTTAGTAAATTAAGAACTTGTGCTTGTACAGAAATATCTAAAGCAGAAACGGATTCATCACAAATAATGAGTTTAGGTTGCAAAGCAATAGTTCTAGCAATGCCAATACGTTGTCTTTGACCTCCAGAAAATTCGTGTGGATACCTATAAAAATGATTAGGTTCTAAACCAACTTTGGTTAATAGTTCTTTTACAATGTCTTCTCGTTCTTTTTTTGAGTTGCCAATATTATGAACTTTCATAGGCTCTATTATGGCATTACCAACTGGCATTCTTGGATTAAGCGATGCGAAAGGATCTTGGAAAATAATTTGAATATCTTTTCTCAATTGCCTAACAGCAGTTTTATCGAGTTTATTTATATCAGTCCCTTTATAAATTACTTTACCAGATGTTGCCTTGTCTAATTGTAATATGGCATTACTAAGGGTAGACTTACCACAACCAGATTCGCCAACTAAGCCTAAGGTTTCACCTTCATACACTTTAAAACTTACACCATTTACAGCTTTAAAAAGCTCTGCTTTTTTAAAGGGTCCTAATTTAGAAACGAATGCTTTTTCTAAATCAACAATTTCTAGCAATGGCGAATTATTATAAATAAAATCATGGCTAGCTTGTCGCTCTTCTTTAGAAATTATGGCTGTTTCTCTAGTATTATTTATAAAATCTTTTATGGTTGGTAGTCTTTTTAATCTTTTTTTAGTTGAAGGTCTAGATTCTATTAAGGCTTTAGTATAAGTTTCTTTAGCATTTAAAAATATCTGCTCAGTATTACCTTGCTCAACTATTTTTCCGTTATACATTACCAATACTCGATCTGCGATTTCAGACACTAATGTTAAATCGTGAGAAATAAAAAGAACACTCATACCTTCACTTTTTTGAAGTTCTTTTAGTAATCCTATAATTTCTTTCTGTACAGTGACATCTAATGCTGTAGTAGGTTCATCTGCAATGAGAAGTTTAGGCTTGCAAGCAATTGCCATTGCAATCATGATGCGTTGCTTTTGTCCTCCAGAGATTTCATGAGGATACGCTTTAAAGATACGCTCTGGATTTGGCAAATTCACCTTTTCAAATAGCTCTAAAACCTCGGTTTTTATTTGCTTTTGTTTCCTTTTAGGATAGTGGGTTTTTAAAATTTCAATAACTTGTTTTCCACAGCGCATCGATGGATTTAATGAACTCATTGGCTCTTGAAAAATCATTGCAATATCTTGCCCTCTGATAGATTGTAATTGTTTTTTATCAATACTTGTGAGCTCATATTCTAAAAATGTAATAGATCCTGTTATTTTTGAAATTTTTTTTGGTAGTAGTCCGAGAATTGCGAGGGATGTTATTGATTTCCCCGATCCAGACTCACCTACAATGGCTAATATTTCATTAGCACTTATACTAAATGAAATATCCATTATAATCTCTTTCTCAATACCCTCTTTAGAGAAAGAAATAGTCAAATTTTTCACATTCAATAGGCTGGAATTCTCCACATGTAAATGTAATTAATTTTGAATAGCTGTTGCAAACTGAAAAATAAAAAAACACTATTGATAGAAATTTACTTATAATAAAAGTGTATTTCATCGTGTTTTTATGCCTTTTGTAGATAATATTCAATATTTATATTATATTTACCCGAATAAATTAACCGCTTATCGATGAAACTTACTAGTTATTTGCCTCGAATCACCTTTGCTATTTTAGTGTTATTTATGTTTAACTCAGTAATAGCACAGAATACAAGCCTTTCTCAAGCTATAGAATATATTAATAATAAGGGAGAAGTTACTTTTAGCTTTAAAGTCAGTGGACGTGAAGCTTTGGGTCCAATTTCGCATCAAATGTCTATTGTAAATTTTGATCCAACCACTAATACAGTAAAAGTATGGGCAAATGAACAGCAATTTGAACAATTTTTAGAACAGGATATTCCGTTTCAAGTCACTGCATTTGATAATGTTATTGGTCCTCAAATGATGTCTGACGATATTCCAAGCTCTGATGGCTTAGCTAATACCCTTACTTTTCCAATTACTGCTTATCCTACTTATTCAGACTATGCACAGCAAATGCAAGATTTTGCAAATGACAATCCTGGTATTTGTGAATTTATAAATCTTGGTCCAACAACAGAGGGAGATAAAGATATATTATTCGTAAAACTATCTGATAATGTGTCAACTAATGAACAAGAACCAAGATTACTTTACACCTCGTCAATGCATGGCGATGAAATTGCTGGTTACCCTATGATGCTTGAGCTTATCAATTATTTAATTTCTGCTTATAATGATACAAATCATGTAGATCATTCTAGAGTTCAAACCTTATTAAATGGTTCTGAAATTTGGATAAATCCTAATGCTAATCCTGATGGTACTTATTATAATGATCCAACAAATACATCTGTGGCTAATGCCAGACGTGCCAATGATAATGGTGTAGACTTAAACAGAAACTACCCTGATAATATTGGTGGTACAAATCCTGATGGCAATCCACATCAACCTGAGACTTTATTATTTATGGACTTAGCAGATGATTACCATTTTGTTTTATCAGCAAATTTTCATGGTGGGATTGAAGTTGTAAATTATCCTTGGGACAACACCTTTACACGTCATCCAGACGATGACTGGTATCAACTTATCAGTAGAGAATACGCTGATAATTGTCAGGCAGCTGGTCCTAGTGGATACATGGATGATCTAACAAACGGAATAACAAATGGTGCAGATTGGTATCAAGTACAAGGTGGTAGACAAGATTATATGAATTTTTATCATCAATGTAAAGAAACAACTATAGAACTCTCTAATGCTAAAACACCACCAGCGGCTCAATTAGATGATTTTTGGAATTATAACAGAGAAGCTCTAATACAGTATCTACAGCAAGGAACTTATGGTTTTAGAGGCGTAGTTAAAGATGCTAGTTCAGGTAATCCAATTGAAGCAACGATTACATTAGTTGGCTTAGATGATGTAAGTCTTGGTTCTAATACTATTTCCGAACTACCTCATGGAGATTTTTACAGACCTACAATAGCAAATACTTACGAAATACTAATTGAATCCCCTTGTTTTCAATCCGAAACATTAACCAATCAAACCATTAATAATTATGAGGTTGTAGACCTTGGAGATATTTTATTAACGCCTCTGGCTAATGTTCCTCCAACTGGGTTAGCAACATCTAATCCAACAAGTTTTTCAGTAGATTTAAATTGGAATCCTTTAGCATCAGGAAATTATGATATAAGATACAGAGAAATTGGTGCTCCGACATGGACTGAGGTGACTGGTATAATTACAAACATATATCAATTAACAGGGCTAATAGCATTAACTGATTATGAAGTTCAAGTCCGTACAAACTGTGGTGCAACAGTTTCTGGCTATTCATCCTCTGTAAACTTTAGTACTAATAACTTAGCACCATGTACTGGAGTTTTAGTTTCTAATTTTACTTATACAGAAACATTTGACTCAGGCATGGGTGATTGGGTTCAAGGTTCTGGCGATGATGGTAACTGGACCATTAATAATGGTGGAACACTCTCACAAAATACAGGTCCATCTGACGATATCACTGGTGGTGGAAATTATTTTTACACGGAAGCTTCAAATAATGAAGATCCTGGACCAAACGCAACAGTATATTTAGAGAGCCCTTGCTTTAACCTTACAAATTATATTAATTCTTCTTTCACATTTAATTATCATATGCGAGGCACTAATATGGGAACTTTATCTCTAGAGGCTACAATTGATGATGGCTCTAATTGGACTCAAGTGTTTACTCAGAATGGTAATCAAGGAAATCAATGGAATCTGCAAAACGTAGACATTAGTGCTTATGATGGCACAATAGTTAAGTTTCGATTCGTTGGTATCACTGGTTCTGGTTTTAGAAGTGACATGGCTATAGATCAAATGGTGTTAACTGCAACTTTTGTAGATACTGATAACCCTATAGCTCCAACTAACTTAGTAGCAGGGAATACAACGGATACAACAACTGATTTGTCTTGGGATGCTGCAACTGACAATATTGGTGTTGTTGAATATGATATCTATCAAGGTGCGTCAGTTATTGCAACCGTTAATACACTTACTTACCAAGTAACAGGTTTAACACCAAGTACAGGTTATTCTTTTAGTGTTACAGCAAAAGACGCTGCAGGTAATGAATCAGATCCAAGTAATGTTGTAAACATAACAACATCAGATCCGCCAGACACAGATGCGCCAACGACTCCAACAAACTTAATAGCCTCTAATACAACCGAAACCTCAACAGACTTATCTTGGGATGCTGCAACTGATAATGTTGGAGTTACTGAGTACGATGTTTACCAAGATGGACTAGTTGTTACAACAGTATCTAGTACATCATTTCAAGTTACTGGATTATCAGCAGGAACAAATTATGCTTTTTATGTTATAGCTAAAGATGCTGCTGGGAATGAATCGTCGCAAAGTAATACTGTTAATATTACTACTTTAGATAATCAAGATCCATCAGCTCCAACTAATTTAATTGCCTCTAATACTACAGATACTTCTACAGATTTATCTTGGGATGCTGCTACAGATAATGTTGGTGTTACTGCCTATGATGTTTATCAAGATGGAGTAGTCATTGCAACTGTGGCGACTACAACATATCAAGTCACTGGACTAACGAATGCAACATCATACTCTTTTTATGTTATAGCTAAAGATGCTGCTGGAAATGAATCTTCACAAAGTAATACTGTTAATATTACTACTTTAGATTCTGAAGCACCAACTGCACCAACGAACCTTATTGCTGCAAATACAACAAATATTTCAACCGATTTATCTTGGGATGCTGCAACTGATAATGTTGGTGTTACTGCCTATGATGTTTATCAAGACGGAATCGTTATTGCAACAGTAGCTACAACAACACATCAAGTTACTGGTTTAACAAATGGAACTAGTTATGCGTTTTATATCATTGCAAAAGATACTGAAGGAAATGAATCTCCTCAAAGTAATACTGTAAATATAACGACTCTAGATACTGAAGCACCAACGGCTCCAACAAACCTAATAGCAACTAATACCTTAGATACATCTACCGATTTATCTTGGGATGCAGCCACAGATAACGTAGGTGTTACTGCATATGATATTTATCAAGATGGAATCGTTATAGCAACTGTTAATACTAATAGTTATCAAGTTACAGGGTTATTAGCTTCAACTTCTTACAATTTTTATGTTATTGCTAAAGATATCGCTGGAAATGAATCGCCGCAAAGTAATACTGTAAATGTAACTACTTTGGCTGGACCAGATACTGAAGCGCCTACAGCTCCTACAAATCTTATAGCATCAAATACAATAGATACTTCTACAGATTTATCTTGGGATGCTGCAACGGATAACATTGGTGTCTCTGAGTATGATGTCTATCAAGATGGAGTACTCATTGCTACTGTAGCTTCAACAACTTATCAGGTTACAGGGTTAACTGCATTAACGTCTTACGACTTTTTTGTTGTTGCATTAGATGCTGCAGAAAATCAATCAGGTAATAGCAATACAGTTAATATTATTACTTTAGATTCTCCAGATACGCAAGCTCCATCTGTACCGCTCAATTTAATTGATTCTAATATAACTCAAACAACTGTAGATTTATCTTGGGATGCTGCAACAGATAATGTTGGTGTTACAGCATATAATGTTTATCAAGACGGTATAGTCATTGCAACTATTACTGTTACTAATTATCAAGTAACAGGTTTAACACCAAGCACAAGTTATGCGTTTACGGTAACTGCTCTAGATGCTGAGAATAATGAATCAGGAATGAGTAATAATGTTAATATTAGAACTTTAGACCCTCCAGATACCGAAGCTCCTTCAATTCCAGCCAATCTTATTGCTTCAAACACAACTCAAACAACTGTAGATTTATCTTGGGATGCCTCAACTGACAATGTTGGTGTTACAGAATATAATGTTTATCAAGACGGTATAGTCATTGCAACAGTAGCTACAACAACCTATCAAGTTACTGGGTTAATACCTAGCACAAGTTATGTTTTTACAGTTACAGCTCTAGATGCTGAAAGTAATGAATCTGGGATGAGTAATTCTGTTAATATAACGACATTAGACCCTCCAGATACTGAAGCTCCTAGTGAACCAACTAATTTAAACGCATCTAATATTACTCAAACAACCATAGATTTATCTTGGACTGCCTCTACAGATAATGTTGGTGTAACAGAATATGATGTTTATCAAGGCAACACCTTAATTGCAAGTGTTGCTAGTACTACATATCAAGTTACTGGACTTACAGCTAACACACTTTACATCTTTAGAGTAGACGCAAAAGATTTAGCAGGTAACATTTCGGGTTCAAGTAATACAGTAAGTGTTACTACTCTAGATGTTGTTACTGGTATATACTGTAACTCAAGCAGTCAGAATGTTAACGACGAATATATAAGCAGAGTACAATTAAACGAAATAGATAATTCATCAGATGATCAATTCTATTCAGACTTCACTAACATATCAACAATTCTTAGAAAGAATACTCAATATACTATAGCAATAACTCCTACATGGACAGGAACATTGTATAATGAAGGGTATTCTGTTTGGATAGACTATAATAAGGATGGTGATTTTACTGATCCTGGCGAACAAGTTTGGACAAGAAATCCAACTCAAAACACTCCAGTAAGTGGTAATTTTACAGTTCCGGTTGCTGCATTGAAAGGTTCAACAAGAATGAGAGTGTCCATGAAATATAACGATATACCTGATCCATGTGAGACCTTTACTTGGGGAGAAGTTGAAGATTACACTGTGAATATTATTGATGAAGATGTTCTACTCTTCCATAATAACGTATGGCAACCTTATGCTCCTTCTGATATAACTGATTCGGAAAACGCACTGATTTTAGATGGAATATATTCCATTAACTCTGATATTAACTTAGATAATTTAGAAGTTAATACTGGAGCCTCTATTGATGTTGCTCAAGGACAGTCAATTACCTTAGCAGGAAACTTAAGCAACCTTGGGACAGTAACATTTAACTCAGATTCAGATGAATACTCTAGCTTAATAGTTGATGGATTTGTAGCAGGAAATATTGAATACTTACGTCACACAAATGTTGTGGCAAGTTCTGGTGGTAATGACCTTGTGTCTCCTCCTGTCTCAGATCAATCTTTTATAGATTTTTTCCCTAATAATCCCAATATAGTGAGTAATGGTAGCAATACACTATTTTTATTTGGTCCATTTAATAAAATTAATGGTAATTACGATTTATACTCTGATCAAGAAACTGCACTATTAACTGCAGGAACAGGTTACAGAGCTGGATCTACTGATAATTCTACATTTGTATATACTGGAACTGTCAATACATGGAATATTAATAAACCAATATCTAATAGTGGTCCTGCGTTTTTTGAATGGAACTTAATTGGTAATCCATACCCATCCTATATACGTTTAGTCGATTTCTTAGCTGCTAATAACTCAGAATTTGATTCACCAACATCAGGTATTTATGGTTATGATGGTGATGCTTCAGATGGTTGGACTATTTGGAATCAGGCTTACTCAGATGCAAATCCTAATGCTATGATCACTCCTGGTCAGGGCTTCTTTGTCTCTTCAAAAGCTGGTGGAGGAAACGTGAGTTTCACTACTAATATGCGTTCTTTAGGAGATAGTGACGATTTTATTTTAGGAAGAGAAGGACTTCAAAATGCTATTTTGTATTTACAACTTCAAATTAATGATGAAGCAAGTAATAGCTACAATACAGACTTCTACTTTAGTGATAATGCTACTCTTAGTTTGGATGCTGGGTATGATGCCGCAATATTTGGAGGGAATGCTCCTTCATTTTCTTTATTCTCTGAGTTAGTAGATGCAAATGAAGGTACTGATATGGCTGTACAAGCTGTTGGTAATGACGATCTTTATAATGGAGTTGTAATTCCTTTAGGAATAAGGGCTGGAGAAGGTCAACAGCTTACCATAAATATTTTAAACACAACATTACCAGGAAATGTGGATGTGTATCTAGAAGACACACTTTTAAACACAGTAACATTACTAAATACAACCGATTATATTTTCACCACAAATTCAGTGTTAAATGGTACAGGAAGATTCTTTTTAAGATTTGAGGCAGACACCTTAACTGTAACTGAAAATCCTTTTGATACATTACAAATCTATAATACAAAATCACCTAGAGAATTAATCATTAAGGGACAACTTAACGAAGTTACCCAATTGTTTTTATATGATGCACTTGGAAGATTAGTGAAATCTGAGTCCTTAAATGCTAATACAAATGAGCACAAAATAAATTTATCACAGATAGACAATGGTATTTATATTGTAAATTTGAAAAACAACACTCAGACTTCATCTAAAAAAATAATAATTAGATAGAGTCTTTATAAAATCTATTAATTCATAAAAAATGCAGGACTAAAATCCTGCATTTTTTTTGTTTAGTAAGAACTTTCTTCAAAAAAATTACGGTTTTTCCGCATATTTCATCGTTAATCTGAGTATTTATTAACAATAGTGTTAAAACTACTTAAAATTACATTATTTTCATTGCCAAGTTTTTCTCACGAATTACGCTATTAATAACCCTTAATAACCCTTACATGAAAACCAAACTTTTCTTGCTCATCGCTATGATGAGTTTAAACGTTTTATTTGCGCAAAGTAATAAGCTATGGCAAACAAAAACTGTAAAAAACACTAATCAAATTAAAACCAATCACAGAAGTTTACTTCAGCCCAAAGTATACAACCTTGACGTTGAAAGCTTAAAACAAATTGTTCAAAATTCTCCTCAGAGGACTTCTAATTTTTCAACCTCAAACGTTATCGTTTCTATTCCAAATGCAAATGGAGAATTTAAAGCTTTTAGAGTTTTTGAAGCTTCTGTAATGGATCCAGCTTTACAAGAAAGATACCCTGAAATTAGATCTTATGCTGGGCAAGGTATTGATGATCCTTCTTCTATTGTAAGGTTCAGTATTACACCAAACGGATTTAGTAGTATGGTGTTATCTGCGACTGAGCCTGCTTCTTTTATAGAACCATATACTACAGACAACAACTCTTACATAGTATACTCTAGACAAGAGCGTTTTGATACTTCAGACCCTTTTGAGTGTTCTGTAGTAAACCAAGTATCCAAATCTATGTCTGGAGATGATAGTATGCAAAGAAATGCAGATGATGGTATTCTAAGAACATACCGATTAGCAGTATCTACGACTGGAGAATACACCCAGTATCATGGCGGCACTAAAGCTCAAGCATTATCTGCCATCGTCACTACAATGGTAAGAGTCAATGGAATTTTCGAAGTAGACTTCAATGTCAATATGGTTCTTATTGCAAATACAGATGATGTTATTTACACCAATTCTGGCTCTGATCCATATGGTTCTTCAGGACAATGGAATGGGCAATTACAATCCACTTTAACTAGTAATATTGGTGAAGCCAATTATGATGTAGGTCATTTATTTGCCCAAGGTCAAAACAACGGAAACGCAGGTTGCATTGGCTGTGTTTGTGTTAATGGTCAAAAAGGTAGTGGTTGGACCAACGCCACAGTTCCTGAAGGCGATTTCTTTGATGTTGATTATGTTGCCCACGAATTAGGACACCAATTTGGAGCCAATCACACATGGACCTTTGGTGGTAATGAAGGCACCAACGTGCAAGTTGAGCCAGGAAGTGGAACTACAATAATGAGCTATGCTGGTATTACAGGTTCGACAGATGTTGAACAGAATGTAACACCAAACTTTCATTCTGTATCTATTGAACAAGTTACTGATTATATTAAAACAACGAGTTGCCAAACTAATACTAATACAGGTAATTCAGTACCAACAGCAGATGCAGGATCTAATTACACTATTCCTAGAGGAACACCTTTTGTTTTAGAAGGCTCAGGCTCTGATGCTGATGCTGGTAATGTACTAAGTTATGTTTGGGAGCAAATCGATGAAAATAATGCTTCAACCACATTACCAAGTACTACAGCTACTTCTGGTGTGGCTTTCAGATCTTATGAGCCTAGTACAAATCCTGATCGCTATTTGCCAAGATTACAAACTATTAAAGCTGGTGCAACGTCATGGCAATGGGAAGCTGTTCCTAATGTTGCTAGAAACCTCAACTTTAGATTAACTGTTAGAGACAATGTTGCAGGTGGTGGAACCAACAATAGTGATGACATGACCGTGACTGTAAATGGTACTGCAGGTCCATTTGTGGTTAACTCACCAAATTCTAATGTAACGTGGAATGCAGGAACTACTCAGGCTGTAACTTGGAATGTTGCAGGCACGACAGGCAATGGTGTTAATGCTGCAAATGTTGATATTTTCTTATCAACAGATGGAGGTGATACTTACCCAATTGCTTTAGCATCTGGTGTACCAAATGATGGTTCACATGATATCGTAGTACCAAACAATCAAGGTAACCAAAACAGAGTAATGGTTAGAGGTGCAAATAATATTTTCTTTGATATTTCTAATACAAACTTTACTATTGCAGGACAAGTAGTATGTAATGCAGATGTACCTACTGGCTTAGCTGCGTCAAATGTATCCACAACTACAGCAACATTGAGTTGGGATGCTGTTCCAGGAGCAACATACGATTTAAGGTATAGAGAAGTCGGTACTTCAACTTGGACAACTAACACTGTTACAGGAATATCATCAGGTTTAAGTGGTTTAACTGCTTTAACAGATTATGAAGCACAGGTACGAAGTAAATGTTCTGGTGGCAGTAATTCTGCTTACAGTAATTCTGTCAATTTTACAACTACAGACGTGCAATTGAACTATTGTGGTTCAGCTAGTACAAATGTTAATGACGAGTACATTAGTCGTGTACAATTAAATACTATAGATAACTCCTCAGGAGCTCAATTCTATTCAGATTTTACAAGCATAAGTACTACACTTACTAAAGATACACAATATACAATCACAGTTACACCGACTTGGACAGGCACTGTCTATAATGAATCTTATGTTGTATGGATAGATTACAATAGAGATGGTGATTTTTCTGATCCTGGTGAGCAAGTATTCACCCAAGGAAACACACAAGCAACTTCAGTAAGTGGAAGCTTTACTATACCTTCTTCAGCTGTTGAAAACTCAACTCGAATGAGAGTGTCCATGAAGTATAATGCTTTGCCAACAGAATGCGAAACATTTACCTACGGCGAAGTTGAAGATTATACGGTAATAATCGAAGGTTCTGGACCAGATACTGAAGCACCAGTAATTACATTAAATGGCTCATCTACAGTCAATCTAAATGTAGGAGATACTTACACTGAACTTGGTGCAACAGCTACAGATAACATAGATGGTGATTTAACAGGTAGCATCGTAATTGGAGGAGATACTGTGAACACAAATAATGGCGGAACTTATGTCGTTACATATAATGTTAGTGATGCGGCTGGTAATGCTGCAACTGAGGTTACAAGAACAGTAAATGTGATTCCAGATACAACAGCTCCAGTGATAACATTAAATGGTTCTGCAACAGTGAATATTAATGTAGGTGGAACTTATACCGAACAAGGTGCTACTGCAACTGATAATATTGATGGTGATTTAACAGGAAGTATAGTTATTGGAGGTGATACAGTGAATACAGGTACAGCTGGAACTTATGTAGTGACTTACAACGTTTCAGACAATGCTGGTAATGCAGCTACTGAAGTAATTCGCACAGTTAATGTTGCTGCTGACACAACAGCTCCAGTTATCACATTAATCGGGAATGCTTCTATAACATTAGAACTTGGTCAAGCATATAATGAACAAGGCGCTACAGCAACTGATAATATCGATGGTGATATTAGTGCTAACATTGTTATTGGTGGAGATAACGTAAATACAAGTATTGCTGCTACTTATGTTGTCACTTATAACGTTTCTGATTCTGCTGGTAATGCAGCAGCAGAAGTAACACGAACAGTTACTGTAAATCCAGATACTACAGCTCCAGTAATAGTTTTAAACGGATCTTCTCCTGTTAACTTAACTGTTGGAGATTCGTATACAGAATTAGGAGCAACTGCAACTGATAATATTGATGGTGATATCTCTGGTAACATTGTTATTGGTGGTGACACAGTGAATTCAGGTGCTGCTGGGACTTATGTAGTAACTTACAACGTTTCAGATTCTGCTGGTAATGCAGCAAACCAAGTTACTAGAACGGTTAATGTTTCAGAACCATCTAATGGATGTTCAGGAGCAGTTTCACTTCCTTATTCTGAAGGTTTTGAAGGTGGACTTGGCGGATGGAGTCAAGCAACTGGAGATGATTTAGACTGGACAGTGGATGCGAACGGCACACCATCAAATAATACTGGTCCTGCTAGTGCAACAGAAGGTTCTAATTATATTTTTGTTGAGGCTTCTGGTAATGGTACAGGTTATCCAAACAAGCGTGCTATTTTGACTTCACCATGTTTTGATTTGGTTGGCTTAACAAATCCAAATTTCAGTTTCTCTTATCATATGTTTGGAGCTGCTGATATGGGAACTATTGATTTAGAAATCAGTGATGACGATGGAGCATCTTGGATTAGCGTTTGGAACCAATCCGGTAATCAAGGTAACCAATGGTTAGATGTAGATATCGACCTATCTTCTTATGCTGGTAGTAATGTTCAATTACGTTTCAACAGATTTGTAGGAAGTACTTGGCAAGCTGATATCGCAATAGATAATATTAACTTATCAGAACCTGCTGCACCAACTTGTGATGATGGTATCCAAAATGGTGATGAAACAGGCGTTGATTGTGGTGGCTCATCTTGTGCGCCATGTAGTACATCTAATGTTGTTTTAAATGAAGGTTATTTCGAAACAGGATGGGATAACTGGATTGATGGCGGAAGCGATTGTGCAAGAAGACAAGATGCTGCAAGATCTTATGAAGGACAATACTCAATTAGAATTAGAGATAATTCTGGTGTAGCGTCTTCAATGACGTTGTCTAATATTGATGTAACATCTTACTCATCAATTGAGGTAGATTTTTACTTCTACGTATTAAGTATGGAAAACGGTGAAGATTTCTGGTTACGTTTCTTTGATGGCTCATCATGGACTACAGTTCAAACTTGGACAAGTGGTGTAGATATTGAAAACAATAACTTCTACAATGCTACTGTGACTATTCCTGCTTCTAGTTACAATTTTGCAACTGACTCAGGGTTTAGATTCCAAAATGATGCTTCAGGAAATAATGATCAAATATTCATTGATCAAGTGACTATAACAGGAATTTCTGGAACGGCTAGAGGTAATAACGATAAATTAATTGTTGTTGGATCTTTAGCTGATGAAATAGCCTTCGAAGAAGACTTTAAGCTATATCCTAATCCAGTAAAAGGAACAATTCTTAATATAGAATTACCAGAAGGTGATGCTAAATTTACCTACAGAATTATGAATGTACTAGGTAGAACAATTATGAATGGCTCTTCTGAAGGTTCAATTAATATTGAAAATCTTAATGCTGGTGTTTACTTCATAGAAGTTAACGATGGCGAAGATATAATGATGATGAAGTTTATTAGAAACTAATAAACTTAAACAATTTGAAAAGGCTGAACTTTAAGTTCAGCCTTTTTTTATACATGCAAAATTTCGTTCTCTTCTAGTAACACATCTCCACGTAATCGCAATAAAATTTGAGCTACAGCTATGGTGTCTTTTTCGCAATAGGTAATTATTCTATCTATAGCTTTTTCTTTGTAATAAACTTCACAAACCTGACTACCATCAATATCATCTTTTGGTGAAGGAATCCCAAGAACATTGGTCATTAACTTTAAAGATGTATAATGTTTATAGTCACCAAACTTCCATAATTCCAGAGTGTCTAGATGTGGAACCTCCCATGGTTTTTTCCCAAATAGGTTCAACTTATATGGCAACTCTATATTATGAATAATCATACGTCTGGCTATATAAGGGAAATCGAACTCCTTACCATTATGAGCACAGAGTAAATGTTTTGCTTGACTGAAATGTGAGATTAATAAGTTCTTAAAATCTTTTAGAATTTTAATTTCGTCATCATAAAAGGACGTTACTCTAAATTGTCTTGGATCACTTTCTGCATTAGAAAAATAGCCTACTGATATGCATACAATTTTACCAAACTCTGCCCAAATGCCAGCACGATCATAGAACTCTTCAGCTGTAAAGTCATCTTTTCGTTGGTATTGCGATTTAGCTTCCCAAAGCTCTTGCTTAGTCGTATCTAAATCACTAAAATGCTCTGTTTCTGGAACCGTTTCGATATCCAAAAACAATATGTTTTCTAGATTTAGTTTGGCAATCATGATTACTTTATTTTTCTTGTTGAAGACTATAAATATAAGAAAAACAATAACTTAGCGGTTTTTGGAATAAAAAACCTATACTACATTAGATCTAAAGAGTTTGATCATTATTAAAATTGAGATTTTCCTCAATTGCTTTTTTAATATTTTGGGCTTTTTCTATAGCGTCTTCATAAAATTCTTGCTGATTTTGTAATTGAAAATACCTGCCAAAAATTAAGGTAGGCATCTTATGGTCATTTTTTATTTTCTCAATATTGAGAGGTATGGGCCTTCTTCTGTCATTTTTATAATAATCGCTCATAAGTGGATGAAAATTACTACCCTTTCTATGATATATGCTGTAGTTGTCAAAATAATAGGGCTCCAACTCCTTTTTAATGAAAGTATTGGATATTTCTTCACGCTCTTTTACCCGATTTAATGAGTTGTAATAAGAGCTGATGTCATTTTGCAAAATTTTTGGTAAAATAGAGAACTCTCCACTTTGATTTAACTTATCGTAAGCTGATGTATTACCGTAAAAATTTCGTTCAAATAAATTATCTATAATATAGCTTGTTGATAAAGAGTCGAATGGTTTAATTTCTTGAAATTACTCTGATAGCATTTTACAAGACACTAAACTGTTCTTAATATTTTGATTTAGTGACTTCAACAAAATGAGATCATCCGAAACATTTTGATACAATTGGCTTAGTTGAGTCTCAGACGATTTTTCAGATTTTACCTGCTCATTCCAATTGTTGATTTGCAATGCAATCAAAATTCCAATAACCACAAGTAGTATTTCACCAATAGCGTATTTAAAGTACTTGCCCATTTTTTTCTGCTCTATAAGTGATTTACGGATATGAAGGAAGAATTTAATCATCGTTTAACTCAGTTTTAATAAGCTCTAGAATAAGATTGTTTTCTTTGTCAATTCTCTTTAATATTCTTAAAGCATCTTTTAAATTCCATCGTTTATCTACAGTTGTATTTTGAAAATCTCTGTCTCTGTAAACACTTAACATATTTGATTTAAAGTTTTCTTGTTCAAAATCTTTATCGAAGATTATTATAGGAACATATTTTTTGTAGTGAACCCGTTGCTTTATGGTAAGTTTTTTAACTTCTTCCTGAACTTCAAGATAACCTGCGTATATACTTGGAAATTTAGATAATAAAATTTTCAGACTTTCATTACCTAGAATATCAAATTGTTGAGAAGAAATATTTAATGTGCTGTTTACTAAATTTACTTTAGGATAATTAAGTGCACCTAATGAATCTCTAGTTTTTTCGTCTTTTGGTAGTGCCACATTAGGACCTGTGTATTTTAAGATTAAAGTGTTGTATTTAAATCTTGTATCGAAATATTCTAATCCCTTTTTTATAATACTATCGTTGGCTTCAAAATCTAATTTTAATTGATTTAAAACAACTTTTTCTTTTTGAACTTCTAATCTTTTTTGATTCCAGTTATTAATTTGTAATGCAATTAAAATCCCAACAACAACTAGCAATATTTCTCCAATAGCGTATTTAAAGTATTTTCCCATTTTATTCTGTTCTAATAGTGATTTGCGAATATGTCTAAAAAACTTAATCATAATATTTTGTCCCCTCGAGCATTATCGAGGTCAAAATGTATTTTAAACGAAGATACCTTGCAAAGCAACTCGACAGGTTTTAAATAGGTCTCGACTACGCTCGACCAGACATTATGCATATGTCTTAAGATTTTAATCATCAAGAATTCTATTAACTATTATTTTTAAACAGTAATGACGCTTGCTTGCCAAAGACACCAGCAACTCCAGCAGCTAAACCTCCTATAATCCCAGTTACTAAAATCAAAACATAAGGATTACCTCCTAGAGTTAATAAGGTTGAAATCTTTTTTGCTAAAACAAAATCATTGGCATTGCCTAACCAAAATGAATGTACTATCCACAATAAAGCAATGGCTAAAAAAGGTATAAAAAATACCGACGTTTTCTTCAACTGAACTAACAGTGCTGATAAAAAAGCGGCTAACATAATTGACCACCAAGGTAAAAACTGTGCAAGAATAATTGCTAATAGAATGGTAAGTATAAAGTTGGTTATGTTCTTATTCATTACTTGAAGGTGTTAAGGTTTGTGTTGCAATTACTGTATCATCAGCAGTTTCATTTTGCATATAGTTAAGGCTATGGTAGTTACCTACAGCCCAATCATCTATGAAATTATCATAATATTTACTCCCTGGATTACCAGATTGCCCTCCAGGATAAATACCAATAGCTTTTGGTGGCGAGGACATTTCTACAATCATTCGCCAGGATGGTCCCCAATTTCTACCAGCAGCATTTACTGTATTTCTGTCACCTCCAATTGGTAAATCAAATCTTGAAAACGCTGGTAAACCTTGTAATAAATGGCCAACATAGGTGCCTTTATAGTACTGCCAATTATAATCGCCATTCTGGGCTTTCCATGAGTTAAGCTCCTTAGCTGTTTCTTTAAAGGCTATTAAAAAGAGATCATGAGCAGTTTCTTTTTCTGGTGTTTCAATAATATCCATAAAGGCATCTTCTGGGTTATCCTTTAACAGATCAATCGCAATGTATGTAAATGGTTTATCTAAAACCATGTCTTCTTTTTCATCATACTCATCCCAAATTAGCAGGTATAAATTGGTCCACCAAGAATCCCAAATACTTGGAGCAAGTTCACCTATATTACTATTAAAATCCCAAGCTTTGACTATGTCAAGTATTTCCTGCTCTTCTGAAGTTAAATTAGACGTGTCCATGTGCTTATACATATAAGGTAATAACTCAGAAGCCTTCTTATTAAAGTTAGTATTCTGTAAATCTTTAAAATCTTGAATATTAAATTTTTCTTTAGATCTAAAAAAGTCATTAATTACTCTATTACGATAAGAATCATAACCATCATTAAACACGTAAAAAGGATATAATGAATCTGTTGGATGTTGATTTGATGAACTAACAAATCCACGCTCTGGATTCTTAGTATGTGCATTAAATTCTCTTGGAATAAAACTTTGCCAGTCGTGATCTGGATTGCTACCATCCATTAAAAACTTTCCTTGTCCTTCCCATTTATTTGGAAACAAGCCTTGAATCCAAATAGCTATATCGCCTTCAGTAGAAGCAAATACAAAGTTTTGCGCTGGTGCAACATGCTTGGATAATGCATCTTTATAATCCTCGTAATTTTTACCTGTGTTCATCTTTAAGAATAGATCTACAAAATCATGGCCAATATGTCCAGCCCATTTCATAGCATAACCAACGCGTTCACTATCACTTTTAAAGGTGTGGTCATAACTTACTGGTCCATGATGTGTATACATTACAGAATCTAAGTACATTTCTTTACCTTTTATTTTAATCTCTTCAACTCTAACCGTTACATCTTTCCATCCATCATCATATTTGTATTTTGTTCGGTCTTCGTTAAACTCAATTTTATACCAATCCTTAACATCTCTTGTTGCATTAGTTTCGCCCCAAGATATGTGGTTATTAAACCCTGAAATAATTCCTAAAGTTCCTGGTAATGTTGCTCCCATAGAATTATGTTCTGGAGTTGCAATTTGCATCACATACCAAATAGAAGGTAAGTTTAAGCCTAAGTGAGGATCATTAGCTAAAATTGGATTACCTGAATATGATTTACTTGGTCCTACTGCCCAATTGTTACTGCCATTATGTGGATTTGGTTTCTCCATGACCTCTTTAATTGAATCCATGGGCAATTCACTTTGTGGTAATGGTGTTTGCTCTTCATCTATGAAACTCCAATCAGTATCTGTTGGGATCACAGGATCATCAAAATCGTAAAAATCTGGATACAGCATATCAAACCTATCCTTTCCAAATTCTCTGAGCGCATTGGTATATTCAAAATCCGAATCACCTCCGCATAACATATCTGTCATGTACATGAGCAAGTGCATGGTTTTATCTATAGTCCACGCTTCTGGCTTATAATCGAGGAGCTTATACTCTACAGGATAATCCTGTGGCTGTAGTTGATTGATATAGGCATTTACACCATCGCAATAAGCTTGTAAATGCGATAGCGATTTAGGATCTTTTTTAATGACTTCCATACTGTTTTCTGCACCATATATCATCCCTTTTCTACGTTGCGCTCTATCATAGTTTAAAGCGTTTTCACCAACAATTTCAGATAATCGTCCTGCTGCTGCATGGGTTTGAAACTCCATTTGCCAAAAACGATGTTTAGCTGTGATATAGCCTTGAGCTCTATATAAATCAAGGTCGTTTTGAGCAAAAATATGTGGTATCAATTGTGCGTCGTAATGAACTGTTACCTCATCAGATAAGCCATCAATACTTAGCTCGCCAGTAATATCTTCATCTCTTTCATTTTGCCAAACTCCTTGGGAAGGACTTAAAAATTTTCCTATTGGCGGAATTGAGCCTAGTTTAGTATTGAAGCAATAAAAGATTGCTATAACAAGAAGTAATGAGACTAGTAATTTAGCTATTTTCATTATTAGGAGTGTTTTTTGATGTTTAAAGATAATTTTTTTAACTGAATATTAATTAAACAATTTTTGCTGTTTAATTGGGTTTTCATGCTCTAAGAGCCACTTCTTTCTGTATAATCCTCCTGCATAACCAGTAAGACTTCCATCACTACCTATAACGCGATGACATGGTACTACAATCCAAAGTGGGTTTTTACCATTGGCATTTGCTACAGCTCTTATGGCTTTAACATTACCTAGTTGTTTAGAAAGATCCAAATACGATATTGTTTTTCCGTATGGAATCGAATTGATTGCCTGCCAAACTTGTTTTTGAAAAACCGTTCCTTCAGGATTTAGTTTAAGATTAAACTGCTTACGCTTTCCTTTAAAGTATTCTTTGAGTTGATCTACACAATCTTGTAAGTTATTAGGAATAGCTTTATTAGTTTCTGCAACAGATTCTAGAATTGATATTTTTGAAATTCCTTCAGAGTTACCTTCAATTTTGGCAATTCCTAAAGGTGTGTCAAAATAACAGTATTGCATTACTCCTTATCGAGATCAGTTTCATTGTCTTCAATAAGACCTAATCGTTTAGCTCTTGTTTCCCAACTTTTTCTAGCATACATTTGAAGATCAGCTACATTATCACTTTCGTCCATAATTTCAAACCCAAGTAAAGTCTCGATAACATCTTCCATTGTTACTAAACCACTTACAGAGCCATATTCATCTACAACTAATGCTATGTGATTTCTATTCTTAACTAGTTCCTCAAAAAGTTTAGGTATTGGTGTATCTCTATTGGTTACAAGGATATCGCGTTTTATTTCATCTAGCTTTTTTTCACCATTATCAAAAGCCATTTCTTTAAAAACATCATCTTTTAAAACTAATCCAATAATATTATCTAGAGTGTCTCTGTAGACTGGAATCCTTGAAAATCTTAAATTGGTGTTTTCATTAAAAAATTCGGCTATTGATGTTGAGGCATCTTCAACTTTCATAACAGTTCTTGGAGTCATAATATCTTTTACCAAAACCTCTTTGAATGATAAAAGATTTCTAATGACATTGCTTTCATTTTCTTCAAACACACCTTCTTCTTGAGCAATATCTGTCATAGCAATAAAGCCCTCTCTACTTAAAATACTACCATGTCCTTTACCACCAATTAGTTTAGTGGTAAGTTGTAATACCCAAAGAATCCCTGTCCATTTTAATGGGAAAATTAGAACTTTTAACGCTTTGGTTGTAAAATTAGCTAGTTGTTTCCAGTAAGTTGCTCCTATAGTTTTAGGTATTATTTCTGAAGCGACTAAAATTAAAATTGTCATTATGGTTGAAACAATTCCGACCATGATATCTTCAGTAATTTCAAAACCAAAAAGGCTTCTGGTTTGCGTACCATATATTTCAACGTATGCTACTTTGGCCTGTACACCAACCAATATGGCTCCTACTGTGTGCGCAATAGTATTGAGCGTAAGAATTGCAATGAGTGGTCTATCTACATCTTTTTTTAGTTCTTCAAGTTCTGTAGCATAAACTTTACCTTCCTGTTTTTTCATATTGACAAATGTTGGTGTAACACTCAGCAATACAGCTTCTAAAATGGAACATAAAAATGAAAAGAAAATGGAAATGATTCCGTAGAAAATGAGTAAGCCCATTAAAGTAGTATAAGTTTTGTTCTGCTAATTTACGAAATCAATTTGACAACATCTTTAGCGAAATAAGAGGCTATAATATCGGCTCCTGCACGTTTTATTGCGGTAATTTGTTCTAACATTACAGCATCATGATCTAGCCATCCTTTTTCTGCTGCAGCTTTAAGCATAGCATATTCTCCCGACACTTGGTATACAGCTATAGGAACCTCTACTTCATTTTTAATGTCTCTAACAATATCTAGATAACATAATCCTGGTTTCAACATAACAATGTCTGCGCCTTCGTCAATATCCATTTCGGTTTCTCTAATGGCTTCAAATCTATTCGCAAAATCCATTTGGTAGGTTTTCTTATCCTTTGGTACATTTTTTAAGTCAGCAGGTGCAGAATCTAAAGCATCTCTGAAAGGACCATAAAATGCTGAAGCGTATTTAGCTGAATAGCTCATAATCCCTGTGTCAATGAAGTTATCATCATCTAAAGCTTCTCTAATCGATAATATTCTTCCATCCATCATATCACTAGGAGCAACGAAATTTGCACCTGCTTCTGCATGGCTAATACTCATTTTTGCTAAAATATCTACTGTGGCATCATTAATAATTTTTCCGTTTTCAACAATACCGTCGTGACCATAAGACGAATAAGGATCTAAAGCTACATCTGTTATTACTAACATGTCAGGGCAGATATTCTTTACTGTTTTTATTGCTCGCTGCATCAAACCATTAGGATTCAGAGCTTCTGTTCCTTTATTGTCCTTAAGGTTGTTTGGTGCTTTTACAAAAAGTAAAACAGCCTTTAACCCAAGATCCCAAAGTGTTTTCACTTCTTGCTCTAATAAGTCGAGGCTAAACCTGTAGTAATTTGGCATTGAAGCAATCTCTTCTTTAACACCTTTGCCTTCAACCACAAATAAAGGCACTAAAAAATCATTTGGAGTGATTATGGTTTCTCTTACCAAACCTCTTATGACTTCATTTTGACGTAAGCGTCTATTTCTTCTGAGTGGGAACATTTTAAATAATTAGAGTTGCAAAGATAGTCTTCTTTTTAAACCCAACTTATTGGGGTTTTTAAAACCTTAATCAATTTTTCTTCTTCGCTACCAACTTCTGGCAAATGATTGTAATGCCATTGTACGTGAGGCGGCAGACTCATTAAAATACTTTCTATTCTGCCATTAGTTTTTAAACCGAAAAGCGTGCCTTTATCATGCACTAAATTAAATTCTACATAACGACCGCGTCTTATCTCTTGCCAATTGCGTTGTGCTTTTGTGTAGTCTAAATCTTTTCTTTTGTTTACTATTGGCATGTAGGCTTCTAGGAAACTATCACCAACTTCTGTAACAAAGTCATACCAATTTTGCATTGACATCATTTCAGAAGCTTTACAATAATCGAAAAATAATCCACCAATACCTCGTCCTTCATTTCTATGACTGTTGTAAAAATACTCATCACAACGTGCTTTATATTTTGGGTAAAATTCAGGATTATGATTGTCGCAAGCTGATTTACATACTTTATGAAAATGAATAGCATCGTCCTCAAATAAATAATAAGGTGTTAAATCCTGTCCTCCTCCAAACCATTGGTCTACTATGTTGCCTTCGCTATTATACATTTCAAAATATCGCCAATTAGCATGAACCGTTGGTATCATAGGATTTTGAGGATGGAGAACTAAACTCAATCCACAAGCAAAAAAGTCTACATCACCAACCTTAAAATAGGCTTGCATAGACTTTGGTAGTTTGCCATGAACTCCTGAAATATTAACACCACCTTTTTCAAATACGTTACCATTCTCAATAACTCGTGTTCTTCCACCTCCTCCCTCTGGTCGTTTCCAAATATCTTCTTTAAATTTTGCTAAACCATCCACATCTTCCAATTTAGAAGTAATTGTATCTTGTAATCTCTGGATGTAGTTAAAAAATTTATCTTTCATTTTTAGCTCTTATATAGTTCGTAAAGCTCCATATCTAAAGCTTCTTTATTTGGTGGAGTATACTCTTTTGGCAAAGTTTCTTTCCAAATAAAATTATTTTTTTCTGCTACTTTTATACTTCCTAAATTACTTTTATGAGATATGATTTGAAGTGTTTCAAGTCCCAATACATCAAAAGCATAATTAGATAATGCTTTGATAGCTTTAGAAACAATACCTTGTCCTTCAAATTGATAACCTATACAATAGGCAAAT
Organism: Microcosmobacter mediterraneus; assembly: GCF_031846265.1. Lineage (NCBI taxonomy): Bacteria > Pseudomonadati > Bacteroidota > Flavobacteriia > Flavobacteriales > Flavobacteriaceae > Microcosmobacter > Microcosmobacter mediterraneus. The sequence goes on from NZ_JAVRIA010000002.1 coordinate 256,151, forward strand.
TCGCCTTGTTTTTTTTCAAAGTCTACCTCTTTAATATACACCATTCCTACTAAATCTTTAACTTGATCTTTTCTTATTAAGAATAGAAATTCGGAACGTTCTTTAAAATTTTTTGCTTTTGTTGTTGCAAATATTTTAGATAATTCTGGTGTTAGATTTTTTGCAAGAGTTAAGGGGAAATATGCTTTTAAACGCTCCTCGTTAGCTACAGCAAAATTACATAGCTTCCAATAGTCTTTGTCTTCTACTGGGACAATCGTAAATATCTTATTAAAGTTAAACAACATCTGTCGATTTTTCTGCTTGTAAAGCATCTACAGTAACTTTAGAAGCTGCTGTAACAGATAGTGGTAATACCAAAATAACACCAACAACTGGGATTAAAAGTAATAACATAAAGCCTATACCATTTCCTATAGCTAAACCACGACGTTGCCTTACAAACTGTAAACTATTTTGATAATTATAATGACGCTCTAAAGTATAATCCATGTTACCAAATCCTGCATAATACGCTTGTACTAAAAACAACAAAAAGGTTGAAAAAATATTGACAACAGGAACAAACTTAAGCAGTAGAATAGGCAAAGTTAATAAGAGTTCCATTCCTAAATTTCTAAAATTTATACGAATTCCTCGCATTAATTGAGAGTTGAAAGTTCCTTTTCTTGGTGAGTAGGTATTACCTGTTAAGTATGCTTCTATTTTTTCTGAAACCGGACTCATAAAAGGTGCTGAAAGTGCCATAATAATATGCTTATACAAAATAAGTCCTAATGCTAGTATAATTATTCCTGCAACAAAATTTACAATACTTGTGAAAGTATCTTTGCCAAAATCCCATACCCAAATCTTAGCCATATAAGCACCTAAATTATCGGACCAGCCATAAGCAGCAACAGCTATTAATGCAGCTATAACAAAGCTAATAAGGATAGGCACACCAAAATATTTCCATAATTTTAATTTGGTAATAAGACCATATGCACCTGCATATCCTTCTAGTCCTTTTATTGTGTTTTTTAGCATTCTATTTTTTGTAAAAATTCATTTCATCTACATATTCCCAAACATGTTCTGGTAACATTGGTCGTATGTTCTTACCTGCTTTTATAGACTTTCTAATAAATGTAGAAGACAACTCCATAATCGGAGCTTCAATTTTAGTGACTTTTGGATGATCTTTAAATCTGGTTTCTATTTTACCTTTAGAAATTCTTGGGTATACATATATATGATGATGTTCTAAAATAAGCTCATAGTTTTTCCATTTATGAAAGCTTTTAAGGTTATCTTCTCCCATAATTAAAGCAAACTCATAATCTGGAAATTTCTCTTGTAAATAGGTTAACGTGTTTATGGTATAATTAGGTTGAGATAATCCAAACTCTATATCACTTGGTCTTAATTTAGTATAATCTTTAGTTGCTCTAAAAACCATCTCTAATCGCTGATTATTATCTAAAAGTGAACTTTTGGTTTTAAAAGGACTATGAGGTGTAACCACAAACCATACCTGATCTATATCACTATATTCTGCTAAATGATTTGCTATAGTTAAATGACCAACATGTATTGGATTAAATGTTCCAAAGTAAAGTCCAACTTTCATAAACACCTTTATTTAATGTATTTGACTATTAGCTCAGTAAAATGTTACTCTTCCTCACTAGAATTTATAAAACTAGACACTAAATTGTAAGATTCTTTCAATGCTTTATCTAAATCATCGTTTAAAACCACAGTGTCAAAAAGAGGTGCAGTTGCTAGTTCTGCTGATGCTTTTGCAATACGCATATTTATTTTATCTTTTGATTCTGTTTGACGCTTTTTTAATCTAATTTTAAGTTCATCAATACTAGGAGGCTTAACAAAAATGGCTAAAGTCTCATCAGGAAATTTACGCTTAATACGCAAACCACCAGATACATCAATATCAAAAATAACGTGCTTGCCTTTTGCCCAAATACGTTCTACTTCTGTCTTTAGTGTGCCATAGAAATTATCTCTGTAGACTTCTTCCCATTCTAGGAACTCTTCATTTTTTATCTTGGATTTAAACGCCTTTGAAGATAAAAAATAATAATCTTTCTCATCAACTTCTTCACCACGCTTTTCTCTTGATGTGGCTGAAATAGAAAACTCTAAATTGAGTTCTTCTTGCGCTAATAAGTGCCTTACGATTGTGGTTTTTCCTGAGCCAGAAGGTGCTGAGAATACAATTAATTTTCCTTTGCTCATCTTAAAGAACGTTTAGTAATTGTTCTTTAATTTTTTCGAGCTCATCTTTCATCTGAACTACCAATTTTTGCATTGGTGCATAATTACTTTTAGAGCCTATAGTGTTAATCTCTCTTCCCATTTCCTGTCCAATAAATCCTAGTTTTTTTCCATTAGATTTAGAGGAATTTAGCTCTGAGATAAAGTATTCTAAATGATTTTTTAAACGCACTTTCTCTTCAGTAATATCAAATTTCTCTATATAATAAATGAGTTCTTGCTCAAAACGATTTTCATCAACACGTTCTTTAATCTCAGATATTCCTTTCTCTAAACGTTCTCTTACACCATCTATACGTTCTGGATCTATCTTTATCACTTCTTCTAATAATGAGCTAATATTTTCTATACGTTTTTTAAAGTCAGTTTCAAGCGCTTTGCCTTCATCAGTTCTATAAGCCGAAATCTTTTTTAAAGTTTCGTTAATTTCATTTGAAATGATTGCCCATTCATCTTCATCAATATCTTCACGCTCAGTAGTAACAGCATCTGGTAAACGTACAGCCATTTTTAAAAGCTCTGTTTCATTACCATCTACAACAGATTTTAGTTGCTTAATGTATTCTTTTACCACAGTAGCGTTTATTTTACTCGATGTGTCTTCTCCTGTCACCTCAACGTAGAGAGAAAAATCTACTTTACCTCGCTCTAAGGTTTTGGCCATGGATCTTCTAATATCAAGCTCTTTAGCTCTGTACATTGAAGGCATTCTGCTATTTAGATCGAGATTTTTACTATTTAGGGATTTAATCTCTATAGATATTTTCTTTGATGGAAGTTGTATAATGGACTTCCCATAACCTGTCATGGATTGTATCATGGATACTAATTATAATTGTCTGCAAAGGTATAAAAACATAGCCTTTAAAGGCAGTAAATACCTCTAAAACTTCTAAACTAAAACCTAGATAAGTTATAACTTAGCAACTTAAAATATTAAATATGTTTATTAAAGAATTTGAAATTCGTTGGAGTGATATTGATGCTAATGGTCATTTAGCAAATTCGGCATATATCAATTTTATGAGTCATACAAGAATGTCCTTTTTTACTGATTATGGATTTTCTTTAAATGAAATGGTAAGTCATAATTTAGGGCCTGTAATGTTTTACGAAAACATTTATTACTTTAAAGAATCATTTATTGGTAAACCCGTTAAAGTGAGTCTGCAACTCTCTGGCTTGAGTGAAAATGGTAAGTTTTTTAGATTCACCCATAACTTTTATAACGATAAAGGTGATAACCTTGCTACATGCGAGGTTTTAGGTGCTTTTATAAGCCTTAAAACAAGACAACTTTGCGACTTACCTAAAGATTTATTAAAGCTAGCAGATAAATTTCCAAGGTCAGAAGACTTTAAAATACTCACAAAAGAAGACACGCGTAGCCATGGGAAGAGACCTGTTCCATTAGTGCAATAAGTTAACTTTTATTCATCTTTTAGACTTTCTTATTTAGTTCTTTTTTGAGGTCTCAAAAATAATTTCGTAAATTGAAACCAACTAACTTAAAATTAATTAATTATGGAAGACATGTCTATTAATTGGCTTGCTCTAGTTGCTGCATCAATTTTACCTCTTGTAACAGGATTTTTATGGTATGGTCCTCTCTTCGGAAAACTTTGGATGAGAGAATCTGGTATGACCGAAGAAAAAGCTAAACAAATGAATCCTGCAAAAACCTATGGTTTAGCTGTGGTTTTTGCTTTTTTAATTGCCTTTTTTATTATGCCTATGGTGTTTTTTGGTGGACCACCAGAAATGCCTCATGGAACAGCAGAGTACATGACATTTAAACATGGAGCATTGCATGGTGCTATGCTAGGTTTATTTGTGGTATTACCTGTTTTTGCAACCAATGCCTTATTTGAGCAACGATCACTTAAATATGTACTGATTAATGTTGGTTACTGGGTTGTAACTATGGCGTTAATGGGAGGACTAATTAATGCTTGGACGTAAATAAAAAAAAGACCTTATAAAAAAGAGGCTTATAAGCCTCTTTTTTATGTTTTAAATGGATGATGTTGTTTAAAAGATTTAATTTTTACATTCTTTATAAACGGTTTCATTAATTGGTTTTGAAAAGTTTTTCGATGTCTTATATAGCACATTAGATCCTCAGGTTCTGCTCCCAAGGTACTTTTGATTTCTGAAGCTGTTCTGCCTAAATTAATACGTTTAGAATTATGCTCAATACCTAAACGAACATAATCATTTAGAATTCTTGGATAGATTGCACATGCCTTATTTAAACCATAATCCAGACCAATAAAATGGGCATCTAAATGATCTTGATTTACCATAGCTGACAAATAACCAACAAGCTCACCTTCATAGAAATAGCCTTTTACTATAAACTTGTCTCCAAAAAATGCTTTAAGGTGAGTATACGTGTTAAGGTTTAATACTTGTGCATTAAAATTAGAATTAGAGATTGTGTTTTCATATAAAGCTTGCATCTGATTTTTATACTTTTCAATATCTTCAGGTAAAAATAATTTAGACTCTAAAACTTTACTCGTACTATCTGCCTTATTAGCTTTAACTCTATACTTTGATTTTAAAGCGTTTTTATAATCTTCAAAATTAGACCACTCTTCTTTTAAATGGATAATCATATTAGGCTCTACACGCATAGGAATATAATCGAAACACTTTAACTCATTAGTGATGTAGAGTGATTCTTCTTTAAAATCCTTAACAAAAACAGCATTGAGTGTTTTATTGGGCTTATACAATTCTTTTACTGCATCTGCAATGGCTTTAAAAGTTTCTATTTTATCTTCACCTTTCTTAAGAAAAGTCCCGTATTCTCCACTTAAAAACACATTACCACAAAACAAAATTCTTGGACTATTCTTATTAAAAAAACGATTAATATTGCGTTTAATGCTATCTGAAATTTTTACGTTCTTAGTAATGGTCTCTATACTTATAGTTACTATTTGTGTGTTTGCAAATGCAACGGCTTCTTTTCCTTTGAATATGATAATGTAAGTGAAATCAATATCATTATGAGCGAGTTCAAATGCTTTAAAAAATTCAGGTGAATAATATATATTATCACAACACCCTAAACTATTCCAATGCTCAGATTCTATATCATCAATTGTAGTATAAAAAGAAGCGGTAAGCTCAGACATTAAGTTGATTTAATCTTAGGTTTAAACGAAACTAAGTATACACCTCCAAATATGAGAAACATTGCGATAATTTTAACAACATTTACAGTATCTACTCCCATAACTATGGCAAAAAGACCTGCAATTACTGGCTGTAAATAAATAAATGTACCAACTGTTGAGGCTTTAAGTTTTGTTAATGCTAACGGATTTAATATATAAGTCGCAAAAGTGGCTCCAATGATTACAAAAACAACAGAAAAAGTAATGTAAGGTGTAAAGCTTTGCCAATCTACTTCTCTAAGTTCGTTGTAGCCAAACGGAAGTACCATAAACGTCCCAAATAAAAATAACCACTTTATAAATGTAAATGGATGATATTTTGCTGTCAGTTTTTTTATAAGAATAATATAAATACTATAAGATATGGCATTAATAAATACAAATAAATTGCCTAAAAGAACATTATCTCCAACTCTGTTAGATTTACCGTAAAGCGTCAGTATTACAGCGCCTACAAATCCTAGCAAGACTCCTAAACCTTTAAGCCATGTGATTTTTTCTTTTAAGAAGAATGAAGAAAATACCATAATAATTATAGGAACAGTAATCATAATTACTGAGGCATGTATTGGACTGGTTAACTCCAAGCCTTTAAAAAACAATAACATATTGGTTGCTACTCCAAAAACCGCAGCTATAAAGAACTTAAATAAATCCTTGCGCTCAATGGTCTCAGATTTTAAAAACAAACCAAAAACCCAAAATAAAACTGTAGCGCCAATAACTCTGAGTAATACAAAGCCAGAAGGCTTAATATAATTTTCGTTAATTACAATTTTAGCAAATGTATAATTAAGCCCATAAAGTAATTGAACCAAGAAAACTGCAACTAAAGCAAATTTTCTACTATGCATTAATGGCTAGTTTTGTAGCTTCAGTAGTTTTCTTTGAATTACCAATGAAAATCTGATTCTCAACTATAGTTACAGGTCTACTTAAAAAAGTGTAGTGTTCTAAAAGGTAGTGTTTGTAATCAGCTTCTTCTAACTTTTGATCCTTTAAACCCATTTCCTTATAAAGTTTTGCCCTTCTACTAAATAAACTTTCATAGGAACCTGAAAGGGCTTTCATCTCCTCTAATTGTTTTACTGTAATGGGTTCGTTTTTAATATCTTGAAGTATATATTCTGAAGAAGGATTTAATTCTTTTAAAATTCTAACGCATGTATTACACGTTTTTAGAAAATATATTTTTTTCATAGGTCTATTTCAAAATGCAAAGAAAAGCTATTCTAAACAAAACTTCAGTTATTGCACTTTTAAAAACGTATCTATCTCATCATAAGGAATCACAAACTCCGTAAAACCCAAAGGCCCTTCATATCTGTTATATAAAAATATGAGCCCTTCTTCACTAAATCCAATATTTTCTGGTAAATAAAAAGGCTCTTCTAGAGCATAGTTTTCCATAGCTGTTTCTTGAGAAAATTCCTTTATTAAATACGTTTTAGCAAGTGTTTTTAATGCTTCATTACACTCTAGTATAGACTCATTGGTTAGACGCTGACCCGAATTAGCATTAAAATTCAATAGTAGAATAATATCATTACCATGAGCTCCTCCAGTATCTATATAACTGTTTAAAGCAATGGTTATAATTTCATTAGATTGGTAAATAACCTCACTCTCTATATTGGCTATCCATTTTTGCTGGTTTTCAGGGAAATTATTTTTAAACGAAACATACGCATCATTAAAGTTCTTAATAGCATCATGTAATACCATACCTTGAATATTTTCTTTATTGAAAGCTATAGATTTAACCATAGTCTTCTCTAACTCGTTATTAATTTTGAGTATTATATCCTTAGTTCCTTCTGCTTCAGGATAAATTATAGAGATTTCAGCCTGATCAGTACTTGTTAATTCTTTTTCAGAAAAAGATAACTGTATCTCTTTTTTACAACCCAAGGTAATTAGCAGTAAAATAAGCACTTGTATTTTACCTTTGATAGGTTTTTTGTTATACATCGTCTAAAGGTTTCTTTAAGATTTGAATAGAACGAATTTAAGACTAAATTTGTTGCACTTTATAAATTAGACCTATGAAATTTAATACCAAAACCATTCACGGAGGCCAAGAACATGACAAAGCTTATGGTGCAGTAATGCCTCCAATCTATCAAACGTCTACGTATGCGCAAAGTACACCTGGAGGACATAAAGGATTTGAGTACTCTAGAACTCACAACCCAACTCGTAAAGCTCTAGAAAATGGTTTTGCTAGTTTAGAAAATGGTACTCATGGTTTAGCATTTGCATCTGGTATGGCTGCAATAGATGCTGTAATTAAGCTTTTAAAACCTGGTGACGAAGTTATTTCTACCAATGATCTGTATGGTGGATCGTATAGAATTTTTACAAAGATATTTGCCGACTTTGGAATTAAGTTTCATTTCATAGGCATGGAAAATGCTGATAAGATAGCCTCTTACGTAAATGATAATACAAAACTCATTTGGATTGAAACACCAACCAATCCAATGATGAATATCATTGATATTAAGGCTGCAGCAAAAATTGCAAAGTCTCATAATATTTTACTTGGAGTAGATAATACGTTTGCTACGCCATATTTGCAGCGACCTTTAGATTTAGGTGCTGATATCGTTATGCACTCTGCAACTAAATATTTAGGTGGTCATAGCGATGTGGTTATGGGAGCTTTGGTTGTAAAAGATGATGCTTTAGCAGAACGTTTGTACTTTATACAAAACTCATGTGGTGCTGTTTCTGGTCCACAGGATAGTTTTTTAATGCTAAGAGGTCTTAAAACACTCCATGTAAGAATGCAACGTCATTGTGAAAACGGTAAAGCGGTTGCACATTATTTAGCATCACATCCTGAAATTGAAAAGGTGTATTGGCCAGGTTTTGAGACACATCCAAACCACGATATTGCTAAAGACCAAATGGATGATTTTGGTGGTATGATCTCCTTTACAACAAAAGGAAATAGCTACGAAAATGCTATTAAAATCGTAGAGCGTCTTAACATTTTCACATTAGCAGAATCTTTAGGTGGTGTAGAATCTCTTGCTGGACATCCTGCAAGTATGACACATGCTAGTATACCTAAAGAAGAACGCGAAAAAACTGGTGTCGTGGATTCTTTAATTAGATTAAGTGTTGGTATTGAAGATGCAGACGATTTAATCGCAGATTTGAAGCAGGCTATTGGCTAACATTGATTAAGGATGCCTTTGTTTTTAGAGGATAAACCTTAATTATATTTTTCCTCTTTTATTGCGAGGTTTGCTGATAACTTGGTAATCTATTTCATTAATTAGATTCCTGCCTTCACAGGAATTAAAAATGATAAAACGCATTTTCTAAATGCTCTATGTTATAGTTGTTATGTTGTTTTACAATAGCTATAATATCAAAACGAACCTCAACGTCTAAGCTATTAACATTTACATATTCGTCTACAGCTTTTACAAGGTTTTTAATTTGTTTTGGTTTTACAAAGTCTTGCGGATTTCCAAAATCAGTTGTAGATCTGGTCTTTACCTCAATAATGGCAAGTGTGTCTTTTAATTGGGCAATAATATCAACTTCAGCTTTATCAAATCGGTAATTACGCTCTACAATGTTATACCCTTTTTTTAATAAAAAGTCTACAGCTAATTGTTCGCCTTTTTTACCGAGTTCGTTATGCTTTGCCATCTTATGAGTTTCTTTTTAGTTGATACCTCCATAAATCTTCGGTATCATTTGCAAGATGTACTATGTCCTTATAGTTAAGTCCTAGTTTTTTAATAAGTCTTTGAGAGCTTAAATTTTCTTCTGTCGTTATCGCAGAAATTTCATCGATATTAAATTCGTTAAATGCTGCATCTAAGATACACCTTGCTGCTTCAAAGGCATAGCCTTGTTTTTCGTGTTGTGGTAAAAATGAAAAGCCTATATCTATACCTTCCATTTCTTCTCTACTATACAATCCGCAAGTTCCTAGTTTAGTATCGTCAGATTTACGAATCACTGTATAATTTGCATAACCTAATCGTTTTAACTGAGGTAACATTCGCTCTTCAATATAGGTTTTGGCATCAGCTATGGTGCGCACATTTCTATCTGCAATATATTTAATAAACTTTGGTGTGTTTAAAAGCTCTAAAATAAAAGGTGCATCATTTACATTAGTTGGTCTAAGTCTTAAACGTTCTGTCTCAAAAGTCTTAAAACCCATTATGCTTTTACTTTAATAATCTCGTTAATATTTGTAGTATAACGAGGTGATAAGCGTTCTTGACGCATTTTCCATGTACGCTCTAAATCCTGACTTCCTAACTTTATTTTATGGTCTTTATACTTTTTATTTAAACCATCTATAGCTGTCATTAATGATTTATGCTTAGGATTTTGATGGCAAAACATATCTAATTGATGGTTATCTGTTGGCACTAATCCTGTAACGATAACTCCTGCTCGTTTATAGTGTATCCCTTTTTTATAAATAGACTCTAAAGCATTAACCGCTTGGTTACTAATTACCAAACTAGAATCTGTTGGATAAGGTAAAATAACGCGTGTACTTGCTCTATGTTGCTCTTGTTCTTTTTTATGTTTATTACTGCTTAGCATTACCATAATCATGTGGCAACTAGAATTTTGCTTACGAAGTTTTTCTGCGCAACTCACAGCAAAAGTTGAGACACGTTCTTTAATATAACTGATGTCGTCATAAGTGTAATCAAAGCTTCTGGTAGTGGCAATAGCACGTTTGGTTTGTGGCTCGTCTAACGCAATTTTTGAAATACCTTCTAAATCTTTTTTAAGTTTCCACTCGGTTATAGAAAATGTTTTGCGGACCCAATCGTCTGATAATTGTGTAAAATCGTAAGCCGTTTTACAGCCTTTATATTCTAGTCGTTTTTTTAAACGACGACCAATTCCCCAAACATCCTCGAGCTTAATCCACCTTAAAGCTTTTAATCTTTTCTCTTCAGAATCGATGACATAGACACCTTTAGTTTGGTTTGGGAACTTTCGTGCTATTTTATTAGCTACTTTACTCAAGGCTTTTGTTGGTGCTATACCAACACAGGTTGGTATACCAGTCCATTTAAGAAGACGTTGTCTAATTTGAATTCCATACGCGTTAAAATCATAGTTATCAAAACCGTCAAATTTTAAAAAAGCTTCATCTATACTATACACTTCTAAGCTTGGAGTAAATTGTTCTAAAATAGTCATTACACGATGGCTCATATCGCCATAAAGCGGATAATTAGACGATAACACTGTAATGTTATTAACTTTACAAAAGCCTTCCCATTTAAAAATTGGTGCTCCAAAAGGTAACTTTAATTGTTTAGCCTCATCACTCATGGAGATGACGCAACCATCATTATTACTTAAAATTGCAACAGGTTTGTTTTGCAAATTAGGATTAAAAACCCTTTCGCAAGACGCATAAAAATTATTACAATCTACTAGAGCAAACATAGACTATAAAGATAGTAGATTTTAGTCTTCTACATACTCTAAAATATCTGCTGGCTGGCAATCTAAAGCTTTACAAATGGCTTCTAAGGTTGAAAACCTAACAGCCTTAGCTTTTCCAGACTTTAAGATCGATAAGTTTGCTGTGGTAATGCCTATAATCTCGGCAAGTTCTTTACTTTTCATGCCTCGCTTTACTAACATAATGTCTAAATTGACTACTATTGGCATAACTAAATGGTAAGTTCGTTTTCTTGCTGAATTCTATTCCCTTCTCTTAGAAGAGTGGCTAGTATTATCAGTGATAACCCAATTAAAACTAATGTAAAATTGAAGTCTAAACGTGGATTCATATAGATAGATACATATCTTAGTGATGAATCTATAGGGCCAACTTTAATAATAGGCAAATCTTTAGCTAATATAAAATTAGATATTGTTGTTAATATGACTTCTATGATCAGAATAATTCCTAATTTCTGAATTTTTTTATAAAGTTTAGAAGAGAACTCAAATTTAGACTTAAGCATTTTAAAAATCGTCTTTAGAAAAAAGAAAATAATAATTCCAAGTATAAAGCTAATATAGCTTCTAATAGAAATGATAATTTTATTGAGAGTTGTTTTGGGTTTTACGATAACATACCCATTTCCACGGAAAGTTCTACTATTAAGTTCGTAAGTATCAACCATTGCATTATTATCAATACTAATAATGCTTTTATAATTAATACGATCTTCTTTTGTTATCGGTTTTACATAATGAGATCTTCCACTCTGTGATTTTTGCCCAAGTGAGTTAATTTTTTCACTTTCTAATTCAAAAAGTGAATTATTAAACATTGGGTTTTTGGGATTAATTTGAAATTTCACAGGTAACTCATATCCTATTGAATGATGAATTCCAGTAGAAAATTTTCCTACTTTACCATCTTTAGTAAAAGCCTCAAAACCTAAACCTATAACAAGTAATATTATTAATAAATAAAATGAAATATTGCATAGCCAATACAAAGCATTAACAAGTATGTTTTCTTTTTTCATAATTAAATCGTTAAATCGTTTTCTTGTTTAATTTCTACAGCACGCTTAAACAAAGTAGCAACTATAAACACAACTCCAGCCATAAAGATATAGGCAGATGTACCAATATCTAATTGTGTAAAAAACACATTGGTTCTTAACCAAATGGTATAAGGTTTAGCAACTGCTCCTAAAATACCAATGGTTAGCGCGACATAACTGATTTTAAAAACTAAATGTGTTACATCTATTTGAAAAGGTTTGTGTAGGTCTATCCTTTTAAAAATAATAATCAAAAGATAAAATAGATAAGCCTTAAGACTAGCTATTAATATTAAAATCAAGGTCGTAAGTACAAAATGAAATATACTGAACTCATAGATACTAGCTAGGTCAATTCCCATATATAAATTTTCGGTAGCATTCTTATTCTTAAAAAGACTTATTATAGATACCAAAGTAATTGCTCCTGCTTTAATGCAATAACCAATAAATACAATCCAAGAAAAGCCATTCATAATGCTAAAAATCTGTTTCGTTTTCATCTAAAAAATTATTGTTTTACGATAACAAATATAATAAAATTATTGATAAACAATAATTTTTTTGTTTAAAAAGATAATTAACAAACAAAACCTTTCAGGTTTTAAAAACCTGAAAGGTCTTTGTACCTTTGGTCAATGTTACCTAAAAAGTTAAATAAAAAGCTACAAGAACGCAAAGCCAAAAATGCGTTTCGTCAATTGGGCTCAAACTCCAATTTGGTAGATTTTTCTTCTAACGACTATTTAGGTTTTTCTCAGTCTCAAGAGATTTATGAAGCCACACATAATTATTTAAAAACACAGGGCTTACAAAAAAATGGTGCTACAGGCTCTCGCTTACTTTCAGGAAATCTTAAGCTTTACAGGTCTCTAGAAGCTCTTCTTTGTAAATTTTATAATTGTGAAGCTTCTTTAGTTTTTAACTCTGGTTATAGCGCGAATATTGGTTTCTTTTCATGTGTTCCACAACGTAATGATATTATACTATACGATGAACTAGTACATGCGTCTATACGAGATGGTATAACCATGAGTCATGCCAAATCGTACAAGTTTAAGCACAATGATTTAGAGGATTTGGAAGCTATGATTCTTCGCTTTAACTTCGACAAGCTCAGCCTGACAACCCAGAATAATACTCCAGATATATATGTCGTTACAGAAAGTGTATTCTCTATGGATGGCGATACTCCTAATCTAATTGCGTTATCTCAACTCTGTACTACTAACAATCTAAACCTCGTTATAGATGAGGCTCATGCCATTGGTGTGTTTGGTAAATATGGCGAAGGGTTAATTAAAGATTTAGGTTTAGAACAGCATGTGTTTGCTCGTATAATTACGTTTGGTAAAGCTTTAGGTTGCCATGGTGCAGCTGTTTTAGGGAGTGAGCAATTAATTAATTATCTCATTAATTTTTCTAAGCCTTTTATATATACAACGGCTTTATCTCCGCATAGTTTAGCAACGATAATAATGGCTTTTGAAGAGTTAGCGACAACAATTCAAAGAAAAAAACTCAAAGAAAATATCGAATTTTTCAAAACTGAAGTTTCTCTACTAAAATTACAAGAGGTATTTATAAATAGTGAATCTGCAATTCAATGTTGTATTATTTCAGGAAATGATCACATAAAGTCTATCTCTAATAAGCTGCATGAGAACGGTTTTGATGTTAAGGCTATTCTTTCTCCGACAGTGCTAAAAGGAAAGGAACGCTTGCGGTTTTGTTTGCACAGTTATAATACTAAACAGGAAATTAAAGATGTACTGCAACTTTTAAAGAGAATGTTAACCTGAGATTTTCAAATTAAAGTGAATAAACAATAAAATTAGTGCGTAAAAAAAGCGCCCAACAATGTTGAGCGCTGAAACTAAAATACGATATATTCTCTACTAGATAATACTCACATTTACTGCAACCATGCCTTTTCTTCCTTCTGCTTCTTCAAACTCTACTTGGTCACCATCTTTAAGTTCTACACCATTAAGGTTAGATACGTGGACAAAAATGTCCTTTCCTGTTTCGTCGTTAGTAATAAACCCAAATCCTTTTGAGTCATTAAAAAATTTAACTGTTCCAGTCATTATAAAAAAAATATAAAAAATTAAAAACACAAAGTTAAGGCTAATAAGAACACCAAATGTTAATAAATTGTTTTTTATTTGAAAATAAAGGCTTTAGTACTTATTACTTTTCTGGTTTTCACGCATTTTATCAAGGTTTTCTTTAGTAAGCATGTAATCTTCAAGCTTTTTACCTTTCCATCGATAATAGGAAAACAATGGAAAAACCAAGAAAAATAATCCTGCTGTACCGAAACCAATTAATTTTTGAGAATAGTCCAAATTGGTCCAAAAACCTACGCATATAGCTGTTAGTGAAGCAATAAAAAGAATCCAAATCACAATTTTCATAGCCTATTAATCAATTAAATGATACAGTAAACTCATCTACAACCTCTAATTCTGTTCTAAAGGCAAGGGTTTTATCTGCAAAACGGGTTAAACCATCTTGCTGTAATCTCTTGGCATGATCTCTATAATATTCCTCTAAAGCTGTGCGCGATTTTGCTCTATATTGAATGGAGTACGTTGTTCCTCCCAACTCTTCTTCAACTAAAACTCGTGTTAGCTTAGCTTCCAAAAACTTTCCTGTGGCTAAAACTTGTGGAATATGGACTTTTATCCAATGTAACCACTCGTCTTTAACCGAGTCGTCTACGTTTACTGTAACGTTATATATGATCATAAAAGTGATTCTTGATAAAGTTTATAAAGTTAAGGAAAGTAAAGAATTAATTATTATTGACTTTTAATTTATAGCATCACCTCTTAGCTTTCTGTAAGCCTTGCGTGCTTCTACAAAATAGATGCTGTCTTCGTGCTCAAAAATTATTTTCTCGTAAAGTGGTTTGGCATCTTCTGGTTTCCCTAATATATTGTTGTAAAGTTCAGCTAAATAATAATGTGCATCGTCTGCTAAAATATCTTCTCTATAATCTGCAATAATTTGCTGATAGTTGGCTGCAGCGTTTTCATATTTACCTTCCTTTTCAAAAAGCTTTGCTTGTTTGTATAAAGCTTGGTCAGTAATACTTTCGCCTTTATGCTCTGTAAGAATTTGTTCTAATGCGTCTATAGCGCTTTTAGAGTTGTTCTGATACGCCATTAAATCGGCCTTAGCATATAGTTTTAAAGCAGTTCTTAACGAATCTTCTTGCTTATTATCTGAGATGAGTAGTTTTAAATCTAAGGCATCATTAGCAATAAGCTGTGATGTTGAAGCTTTTAGAATTTTAAGTTGAGATTCTGCCCAATCGAAATCGCCTTTGTAATAACTCGTTTTTGCCACTTTAAAACGCGCTTCTTGTGCAATTGTGCTATTCTTTAAATTAGCTTGAATTTGAGTGTAATAGATTAACGCTTCATTAAATTTCTCCTGAAATACTAAAATATCTGCTAGCTTTAACTTTACACTTGCTTCTTGAAATGGTGAGATGGCTAAATCTAAAGTCTGCTTTAAAAATGCACTACCTTCTTCTGGCTTCTTTAAATAAAACGCTAAGAAATTACCATAGGATAATTGTAAAGACAAAGTTTGTCTGTAGGTCCCAAAAGTTTCAAAAAGTTGGTTATATACCTTATCAATTTCGCCATAATCTTTTTCTGAATAGGTTTCTGTTTTAATATCAATACTATATTGATGAGCCGTTAGTAAAGTAGATATGTCTTGAGAATTTTCTAGCACATAACTAAATATACGTTCTGATGTTTCGTATTCTTTTTGGTCTAGAGCTGCAACAGCTAGTTCAATAATACGATCAAGACTTTCTGGATTTCTCATGTAAAGTGCCTTTTCTTGAACAAACGATTTATTAAAAGCTTTCTCTTGTACGTAAAGCCAACTTAACAATTCATACCAATACGTTTCTGGGCTTAATTGCAGTTTTTGTATTAATAAACGTCTGAGGGCAATATTGCTTTCATTATCACTGTTTTCGGAGACAAAATCTGAAAATGCTCGTTTGGCATTATTTAAAAAAGAAGGCTTGTTTTCTAAATAATCAATGTAGCTAGAAAACATTAACTCTATATTTCCTTGATCACCATAAATTCTGGCCAGTTGAATATTATAATTTTTATCTGGTTGCAACTCCATACCTTTGGTATAGGCTTTTATAGCGTAATCTTGTAAGGAATGTTCTTCAAATTTTCTTGCAACACTATAGGCATAATGTGATTTCTCTTCGATGTAATCTAAGGCATCATTAAAATAATAATCAGCCTTTGTTAAGCTATCTTGTAATCTATAATTATAACCTATTTCTATGGATAGGACTGGACTTTTAGATTTTTCCTTTTTTTGAAATAAGAGTTCTTGGGCTTCTTGGTAACGCTCTAACTGTTGGAGAGTCGCTGCTATTTTGTAAAGATAATTAGAAGATTTTTTTGATTCGTATAGCTTTTGATATAAGGAAAGGGCTTTTACAAACTCACCACGCTTAAAGTAATCATCTGCAATAATATTATTTTGCCCAAAGCCTAAACAGCTAAACAAAACGATAATGACTAATAGGACTCTCTTCATGGGACTAATTTATGTAAATATAGCAAATGCTATAACTCAAAATTGTGAATGTTATTATAAAAAATGCCTGGACGTTAATCCAGGCATTCTACCATTTCAAATAAATGTGCTATTAATCATCTTTATGATTCAATTATTCAATCATGGCGCTTCTACTATTTATCGTAAACGCTACCTATGAAAATTAAAATAAAATTTTACTGACTAAAACGACTAGAGCGACTAATAAAAAGACGCGTTTAAAATTTTTCATAAGTAGGTTATTTGGCTTTGTTTGGTTTACCTAACTTCTGAAAAAACCACAAAAAAACATAATAAATGGACTAAAAATCGTTAAATAACTTGTTTTTTTAACATTTAATCGATATTGAATAAGTATTTTCCTACTAATTAATGATATTAAATCCTGTGTAAGGCACTAAGACTTCTGGAATAGTAATTCCGTTTTCTGTTTGGTAGTTTTCTAAAATACCAGCTAAAACTCTAGGTAATGCTAAGGAGCTTCCATTTAGTGTATGCACTAATTGATTTTTACCATCGCTGTTTTTGTAGCGTAGCTTAAGTCTATTAGCTTGAAATGTTTCAAAATTAGAAATCGATGAAATCTCTAACCATCGATCTTGAGCTGTAGAAAATACTTCAAAATCATAAGTAAGCGCTGAAGCAAAAGTTAGATCACCACCACATAAACGTAATATACGATACGGTAATTTTAGGTCTTGTAAAATTCCTTTGACATGGCTTACCATCTCATCTAAAGCCGTATACGATCTAGTTGGATGCTCTACTCTAATAATCTCAACTTTATCAAACTGATGTAGACGATTAAGACCTCTAACATGTGCACCATAGCTTCCTGCTTCTCTTCTAAAACAAGGTGTATAGCCAGTAATGGCTTTAGGTAAATTATTTTCGTTAAGTAAATCGCTTCTAAAAATATTAGTGCCTGGAACTTCTGCTGTAGGTATTAAGTATAAATTATCTGCTGTAACTTCATACATCTGACCTTCTTTGTCTGGTAATTGTCCTGTACCAAAAGCTGAGGCTTCATTAACTAAAAGTGGTAATTGATACTCTGTATAACCAGCTTCAATATTTTTATCTAAAAAATAAGCAATTAGTGCACGTTGTAATCTAGCACCTTTACCTTTATAGACTGGAAATCCTGCACCTGTGATTTTATTACCTAATTCAAAATCAATGATATCATACTTTTTTGCAAGTTCCCAATGTGGCAGAGCTTCACTATGTAAAACAGGAATATCTCCTTCTCTAAATACCTCAAGGTTATCATCGTCAGATTTTCCATTAGGTACGAGTTCATTGGGTACATTAGGTATTTTGTAAAGCAACTCGTTTAATGCGTTTGCAGTATCATTTAGGTCTTGCTCTAACTGCTTACTATCATCCTTTAATTGTGTTGTTTTTTTCTTGAGGATATTGGCTTTCTGGGCTTCGCCTGACTTAAATAAATTTCCAATCTCTTTCGATAAGGTGTTAGATTCTGCTTTAGTAGTATCTAATTTAGTTTGAATCTCTCTTCGTTTTTCATCTAAATCTAATACATCATTAATCATTGATGTAGCATCAATATTTCTAACTTTAAGACGTTCAATTATAACATCTTTATTCTCTCTTATGTAAGATACTTGTAGCATAACTCTCTTCTAAATCTTGAGGCAACAAAAGTAATAAGATTTTAAACTGAATAAAATAAAAGCTTTGCTATTTTGAAGGTAATATCCAAGTACTATGTTTAAAAGTGTCCCATTCTACATCTGCTAAATCTACATTAGAATCAATGAGTTGTTTATTTGGCTTTCCGTTTACACTAATAAAAATAGAGGCAAACACACTAACATCTTTTCCTTGCTTGGCAAAATCTTGCTTTAGATATTGTGCAAACTGCCAAATAAAATCAGGTTTGGATTTTACACCATGTTGTTGCTTTTTTGTGAGGTAGTTATTCAAATTAATTGAATATACTTCTTTAGTGGTTTTGTCAATCACTTTATAGTTACCATAACCATACTTTACTCTAAGCATCATTCGCCAAGACATACGATGACCTTCTTCAGTCCATAAAACATTATCTTTAATAGCGTGATGTCGTATTGGCAATATTAAATGAATACTGAAATATATGATAAAAAATCCTATGATAAGATTCTTATACTTTGGATAATCTACCTTATCTCCATTGTAGAATGGTTTTTTTCTTAGAAAAATGTTATGTATAACTTTTGGCTCGTAAAAGAATAAAATAAAGGCTAGAGATAGGTACGGAAAAATACCTACCTGAAATACTACCGAATTAAACACATGAAAAAATATTGAAGCAAAAAAGGCGAGCTTCCTCGTTGGTTTCCACAACAGTAGAGGAATTATTAATCCATCGAATAATACACCTCCATAAGCCAGAAAATAATGCATCCATTTTTCTTGAAGCACATTTCCTATGAGCCAATAATGCGATTTGTTGTTCATAAGCAACTCCATAACTGTGGTATCTAACCAATCTCCATATAGCTTTGCAATTGCTCCATAGGAGTATACAATGAACATTTGTATAATAAATAGCCATGAGCACCATCTAGGCATAGATATAGATTTTATACTAGGATTTAATTTTGCATCTATGGAATAGTAACGATGGGCTGGTTGAAAAGCCATAAGTCCGCTCAGAAAAATTAATAAATAATAATGATTATTATAGGAAGATTTCTGCATTAAGTATACTCCTGTCCACATCACAGTAAAGGCGATAACGCTAAATCTATACTTATAACCAAGCATAATAAAAAGACCTAAAAGCCCCATTACAGCATAGTAGATATACATACCATTCCCAGGTAGTGGTTGTAGCCATTCAAATCCAATAAAAGAAAAGGTGAACTCTGGCTCAACCATAACGCGTTTTACCCAACCTGTTATTATGGCGCCAACAGATTCTAAGAAACACAATAATCCAAATAGAATTCTAAAAACAACGAGTGAAGAATTATCAATATGTTTAAAGAAAAAATTGAACATTAATTATTGTTATTTAGATAAACTATCGCATCTTTTTTGTCTTGTTCTAATTGCTTACTTAGGGCTTGTAATGACTCAAATTTTTGTTCGTCTCTGAGTCTATGAACTATATCAATTTTTAAATTTTTACTATATAAATCTTGGTTAAAATTAAAGAAATGTACTTCTATAGATTGTGTTTTACCCTTAACAGTAGGATTAGTTCCAATATTCATCATTCCCTTAACAACTAGTCCATTAATTTTAGAGGTAACAACATAAACCCCTTGTTTTGGTATCAATTTATAGTCTTCACTAATACTAATATTTGCTGTTGGGAATTGTATGGTTTTTCCTAAACCTCTACCTTTAATAATGGTGCCAGATAAAAAGTAATTATACCCTAAATACCTGTTTGCTAATTCTAAATTACCTTCAGCTAAGGCTTTACGAATTTTTGTGGAACTAACTGTAATATCGCTAATATCTTGAGCTGGTATTTCTTGAACAGTGAAATTAAACTCTGAGCCAAGCGATTTCATGTTCTCAATGTTAGCAAGTCGTCCTTTACCAAAACGATGATCATAACCAATAATGACATGCTTTATTTTTAATTCTTTGACTAAAATTTCCTCCACATATGCTCTAGCAGTTAGAGATGCAAATTTCTTTGTAAATCTTTTTATAACGAGTTCTTCTATGCCTAGTTTGAGTAGTATTCCCCTTTTTTCATCGATGGTGTTGAGTAATTCCATTTTAAAATCTGGTTGAATTACCATTCTAGGATGCGGAAAGAAGGTTAGCACCACTGGCTTTAAGTTTTGCTTGTTAGCTACAGATAAGAGTTGCTCTATGATTTTTTGATGACCAATATGTACACCATCAAACGTGCCAATGGTTATTACAGAATGTTCTAATTTGTTACTGAGATTACTCAAGAGCCTTTTTTTACAAAAATAACTAATAGACCTTAGTAGTACTAGTATTCAATTGTAAAGGTTTCATTTATTTTAGTAATAACTTGAGGCACTTCATTGCAAGTAAATTCCAAGTTTAAATTAAAAATTTTGTCATTAATCTTTTCAATATTCAAATTACCCTCAGTGATTTTATAATACCCTGTTTGTCCTCTACAGAAACACAAACGTGCAAACGATAATTTTACATTCTGTAAGTTTTCATCAACTAAATTTTCGGGAATGTCATTGGTATTTAATTCAATAAACACCTGTTCAATGTAACCACTATCTGCAACATTTGGTATTTTATTTCTTTCATATTGAAACTCTAAAAGTAAATTATCACCGTCTTTAATACTAGGATAAGTACTGTTAAATTCATCTTTTAAAATCTTAAAACTCTTATTGCTTGTAGTTTTAAAACTGCAGATACCATCTTCTGGACAAGTAGTGACTATTTTAGTAATACTGTCTTTGGAGTTCATGTTTTTTTTTACTGAATTACAAGATAATGCTATTGTAAATGGTAAAATTAGGAGTAGGTATTTCATCTAGTATCTTTAAAATCCTTGTTAATAATGATATTACGTTGTAACTTCCACTAAAAATTATTGTTTACAAGTTATGAAAAAGAAAAAGAAAAACATTTACCTAAGCTTTATGATGTTGGCATTGTTTTCCCTAGGAAGTTTTGCCCAACAATCTAAAGGACTTTGGTTCAAAATCACACAAGAGAAGATTACATCTGATGTGTTAACACGAACCTCAATGCCAATTGATGCTGAGTACTATCAGCTTAATATTGAAGCATTAAAAGGACAATTAGAAACCGTCCCAGAACGACAATCAGGAATTAAATCTAATACTATCCTAGATTTCCCTAACGCTGATGGATCATTAGAATCATTTAGAGTAATGGAAGCTTCAATCATGGCTTCAGAATTACAAGCTGAATATCCTGAAATCCGCTCTTATGTAGGGCAAAGTATTGAAAACCCTTCATCGCTCATCCGTTTTAGTCTAACGCCTTTAGGTTTGCATACGATGACTTTGTCTGAAAACGGGACACAACTTATAGACCCTTACACCAATGATGGTTTTTATATGGTTTACAAAAAAACTAGTTTGCCTAATTCTGAAAATATTCTTGAATGTGGTGTCAATGATGATATTGAATATCTCGAGAATATAAATTCAAGATTAGAGAATAGTTTTCAAAGAGATGCTAACGATGGACAAATGAGAACTTACAGATTAGCGCTTGGCTCTAGTAGAGAATATACTAATTTTCATGGAGGAACTGTTGCAGGAGCGCTTGCTGCTATGGTTGTTTCTATGACACGAGTTAATGGAGTGTATGAGAGAGAACTCTCTATAACTATGGAGATTATCGCAGATAACGACGACCTCATATCTACAAACATTAATAGTATTTTTATTAATTCTGCAAATGTAATTAATACCTCTACAGGAACAATGAATGGTATTGTAGGTTCTGGCAGTTATGATATTGGTCATGTATTTACTACAGGATCTGGAGGTGTTGCCTTTTTAGGCTCAGTGTGTACTTCGAGTAAAGGTGGAGGAACAACTGGTTTAAGTTCACCTGTTGGAGATTTTTTTGATATAGATTTTGTGGCACATGAAATTGGCCATCAATTTGGCGCCACTCACACTTTTAATGGATCCTCGGCAAATTGTGCAGGAGGCAATAGATCACCTTCAACAGCATATGAACCAGGAAGCGGTAGTACTATTATGGCTTATGCAGGTATTTGTCCACCACAAAATGTGCAATCTAATAGTAACGACTATTTTCATCAAGCTAGTATTGATCAGATATGGACATTTGTTACTTTAGATGATGGCGATGACTGTGATTCTACTTCACCTTCAGGAAACTCTGCTCCAACAGCAGATGCTGGTGCAAACTATTCCATTCCTATTAGAACACCATACAAACTAACAGGAAGTTCAACTGATCCTGATGGGACTACGTCTCACACTTACTGCTGGGAACAATACGATTTAGGACCAGCAGGATTACCTAGTAACACCTCACCAACAGGTCCATTAGTACGATCTTTTTCTCCAACAACAAGTCCAACACGTTATGTCCCAAGATTAGAAGATGTAGTTAGCAATGGTGGAAACTCTACAACTTGGGAAGTACTAACATTATTGGCAAGGCCAATTAATTTTAGACTAACGGTTAGAGATAACGACGCTGCTGGAGGGCAAACTGATTCTGACCTAATGACAATAAACACAGTACAATCTGGCTTCTTTACTGTTACCTCTCAGAATGTCCCAGGAATTACCTATGACGGAAATTCAACACAAACCGTAACCTGGAATGTTGCAGGAACTAATGCTAATGGTATTAATGCTGCAGAAATGAGAATATTACTGTCAACTGATGGAGGTGTTACTTTTGACACGGTTTTAGCAGCAAATACACCAAATGATGGTTCTCATGATGTGCAACTTCCAAATGTAGATTCTGCAAACTGTAGAATAATAGTTGAAGCAGTAGGTAATATATTCTACAATATTAATCTTTCTGAATTTGAAATAGAAGCTCAGTTAAGTGTTGAGGATAATTTCTTAACTAATCTTAACATTTATCCAAATCCAAATAAAGGTGAGTTCACTATTACTTTTGATTCGTTTACAAACGATGATGTAACTTTAGATATCTATGATATTAGAGGTCGTTATGTATATTCTAATACGATAACAAACAATGGAACTATAAATGAACAAATTAGTTTAGCTAGTGCTCAATCTGGATTATATCTTGTTAGATTATCTAGCAGCAACAAAAGCATTACTAAAAAATTGATTATCAACTAATCAATAGTAAAACTCTTTAAAACAAAAAACGCTGGCAAATGCCAGCGTTTTTATTTGTGAAATATTTTTAGAACACTATTGCTTTACAAAACGTAATGTTAACGCCGCGTCATCTTTATTTATCTTAATAAAATACACACCATTACTATAGTTAGATGTATCTAAAGTTAAATCAGCCTCACTAGAAATCATGTTTCTAACCATAGACTGGCCTAAAATGTTATACACTTCATAACTATCTGGTAATACACTAGTATTAGCTGTTTTAATCGTTAATTGAGAAGTGGCTGGATTAGGGAATACAGTAATTCCGTTATCAATAAAAAACTCACCTGTACTTAAGGATAATGCTGCAACAGCTGTTGATTCCGAAGCCCCAAACATACCATCACTATCAATGATAATAGTGTCATCATCCGTTCTTAAATCATATGATCCATTTCCCCAACCACAACATATACCATCTGCATATGCATCATTAATAGTAAATGTGTAACACTCATTAGCGCTTACAGCAAATGTTTCATTAAATGTAGTGTTGTCTTCAGTTGTTCCATCATAAGGCCCTCCAGAATATAATACTGTTCCATTACTATCCTCAAAGGTCCATGAAGTTTCGTCAGAATAAGTATCAGTAGTCAATCTTAATCTCACTTCTGTAGTTGCATAAGAATCAACTGGTGCTGCTGCATAAACTTCACTGTAAGAATCATTACATGCACGCTCATCAGATCCAGGAGCACTAATAGATACATTAAAAGTATCTGTGCCAGCTGCAGTGTAAGCAGGTAAATCTACTAAAGCCACTTCACCATTTGCTAAAGATCCTGTCCAATTAAATACTTGGTTGGTTCCGCCGTTAATATTATAAGAAATAGTTGCAGAAGTCATATTAGAGGTGCCAAAATTACCAACCCTTACCGTTGGTGTTACTTGACCGCAATTTTCTTCAAAACAATATACATTTACACTCGCATCGTTAGAAGCTTGTGCTAAATCTGTATCAGGTACACCAGAACTTGCTAAAGATGATCTTAAACCACTGAGTACAGCTTGCATTCTTGCATTTTGACCAGCAGTAAACATATCCATACAAACATCATCTGAGTAATCCATGTAATTTTCAATTAAATCATCATCTCCTCCAGAACATGTATCTGGTGGTGTACTTGGACAACCATAATTTGGTTGTGCTTGTGGTGGTGTATCTGCAACACTATCACCAGCTCCTGTACAACCTTGAAATGTATGAAACAGCCCTAAATAATGACCTACCTCGTGCGTAGTTGTTCTTCCTAAGTTATATACTCCACCAATAAATACGCCAGGAGCGTCGTTAGAACCAAACGCACTTGGTATCATGACCACACCATCTTCTTCTGCTGGTGCTGTACCTGGAAATGTAGCATAACCTAATATTCCTCCACCAATATTAACAACCCACATATTAAGGTATCTAGATGAATCCCAAAATGTTTTAGGTTTAATATCACTGTCTATACTTGCACCTCCATTTGGTAATTCGCTTCTTCTGTAGCGCATAATACCATTGGTAGGATTACAATTAGGATCTTCTTTTGCTAAATAGAATTCGATATTAGTATCAACTCCTGCTCCAAAACCTCTAGATCCTGGTATTCTTCTGTAATCTTCATTTAGAACATCTATTTGAGATAATACCTGTAAATCTGAGATGTTATTACCTACTCCTACAGCTTCTCCGTTATGAACTACATGCACAACTACAGGAAGTCTTATAGTTCCCCCACGATTTGAGCTATTTTGTAATTCTTGAATTTTCTGAGCTATGTCATTTTCAGCGGCTTCTCTACTCATCATATCAGGATATTTTACCCTTAATTGCTCATAGTAAGCATCTGAAGCACATCTAATTGTCCCATCTGCAGATTGGATAGATGCATCTTGCAAAGTTGTTTTTTGAGCCATCATAGCATTGGGTGATGCTAAAAGCGAAAATAAAACAACAAAAAATGTAATTTTTTTCATAGTATAATTAGTTTTTGTTTAGAAAAGTTTCCCAATTTACACATTAATATCTTAATACCTTAAATAATTGTTAAAATTAACATGTAACATATTGATAAATCGATAAGTCGAAGATATTGTCGATTACTTACCGTTGTAGGTGTTCATTGTATTAGATGTTCCTGATAAACCAAAGGATTTAATGACTTCTTTTGACAGTTTAAGGCGCTCTTTTAAGCTATTTTCTTCTGTTTCAGACCACTTTCCTAATACATAATCAACTTGTTTGCCTTTACTGAAATTATCACTGATTCCAAAGCGGAATCTATTGTACTTAGTTGTATTTAATTTATCCTGAATATCCTTTAATCCATTGTGTCCTCCATCACTACCTTTTGTTTTTAACCTAAGAGTTCCAAAAGGTAAATTAAGATCGTCTGTTACTACCAATAAATTCTCTATTGGAATTTTTTCTTTTTCAAGCCAGTATTTTACGGCTTTTCCACTTAAATTCATGTATGTGCTTGGCTTTAGAAGAATAAACGTTCTTCCTTTAAACTTATAACTAGTTAAATCTCCTAGCTTTTTTGTTTCATAGGTTAGATCTTCAGAATGCGCTAAATAGTCAAGTATTTTAAACCCTATATTATGTCTTGTTTCAGCATATTCAGCACCAATATTTCCTAAGCCAACTATTAGAAATTTTTTCATAACATGGTCTTCTGAGGGTAATACTTCTTTAGATTTAAACCAATTAAAAAGCCTGCACATAATAAAAACTTAAACATGTTTGCCCTTATTCCATCCATGCTTACCTAAATATTGATCTCCACTTTCAACAGCACCTTCTTCTATTGAAGTTCCCATAGAGTCATTCCAACGATTTAAATAGCCAAAAAGTGATATAACACCAAGCATTTCAACTATTTCTCCTTCGTTCCAATGTTCGTACAAACGGTTTTTAATTGTCTCATCTACAGCATTAGGTACTAATGATGCTGCCAATGAGAAATCTAAAGCAGCCCTTTCTGCATCAGAAAATGCAGGATGGGTTTTATACTCCCAAATATTATCTAATTGTTCTTGCTCAGCACCATAGCGTTCCGCAGCCCTAATAGCATGTGCTTGGCAGTAACGGCAACCTGTAGAGTTACTACTTACCCAAGCGATCATACGTTTTAAGGCAGAGGTTACACGACCTTCATTAGCCATAACTGCCTTATTCAAATTTATAAAAGCCTTACTAATAGCTGGTCGTCTTTGCATCGTAAGCACAGAATTTGGGCAAAATCCTAATGTTTCGTTGAAAAATTCTGCTAATTCTTTGGTTTCAAAATCATGATCTGGAGACAATGGTGTTACTAATGGCATAGTTGTATTTTTAATAGTATTTTTGGTTGTACAAGATAGTAGTTCTAACTTTTAATCTAAAAGAATATGCCTGATAAAATTACAACACAATGGAAAGGAGGATTAACTTTTGAATCGGATAATCCAAGTGGTGAAATGGTAACTATGGATACCTCTATCGAAGGGCAAGATAAACGCTATGGACTGTCTCCTAAAGCCATGATGTTATCCTCTTTAGCTGGTTGTTCTGCTTTAGATGTCATTTCAATTTTAGATAAAATGAATATTACATTAGACGATTTTAAAATTGAAGTTTCTGGGGAATTAACAGATGAGCATCCAAGATACTACAAAACTGTTGCGGTCAATTATCACTTTTACGGCGAAAACTTAAATACTAAAAAATGTGAACGTGCTGTAAATTTATCCATAGACAAATATTGTGGAGTCATGGAAATGTTTAGGCAATTCTCTGAAGTAAAAACAGAACTATTTTTTCATTAGAAATAAAGAAAAATGAGATGGACGCTTAAACCAAAACCAGATCCGAAAAAAGTTGACCAATTAAAACAAAGTCTTAATGTAGATAACATCGTTGCTAGCTTGTTAGTGCAACGTGGCATTGAAACATACGAGGCAGCAAAGACCTTTTTTAGACCAAGTTTTGATGATTTACACGATCCTTTTCTGATGAAGGATATGGACTTGGCAGTTGAGCGTATCGAAGCTGCGCTTCTTAAAAATGAAAATATTTTAGTTTATGGCGATTATGATGTTGATGGTACTACCTCTGTGGCTTTATTATCTTCATATCTAAAAACTAGAATAGATACTATTGCCACTTACATACCTGATCGCTATGAAGAAGGTTATGGTATTTCTTATCAAGGTATTGATTTTGCTGAAGACAATAATTTTACGCTGATTATTGCTTTAGATTGTGGTATAAAAGCCATTGAAAAAATTGATTACGCCAAAGAAAAAGGTATCGATTTTATTATTTGCGATCATCACAGACCAGGAGATACTATTCCTAATGCTGTTGCAGTTTTAGATCCAAAACGAGAGGATTGCAACTATCCGTTTAAAGAACTTTGTGGTTGTGGTGTTGGGTTTAAATTAATTTCTGCTTTAGCATCCAAACAAGGCCAATCGGTTGAAGATTTAGCAGAATATTTAGACTTAGTTGCTACAGCTATTGGTGCAGATATTGTTCCTATTATTGATGAAAACAGAGCATTAGCAAGTTTAGGGTTGGAAGTTATTAATACCAATCCCAGACCAGGTATGAAAGCCATAATCAAAGAAGTAAATAAAGATGTGCTTTCTATCATCGATGTTGTTTTTATCATTGCACCACGAATTAATGCTGCAGGACGCATGAATCATGGAAACCATGCTGTAACATTATTAACAGAAACCGATTTTAACCTTGCCGCAGAATACGCCATAGACATTGATCAGTATAACACAGAAAGAAGAGCAACTGATAAACGAATTACAGAAGAAGCCTTAAATTTAATTAAAGACGATAACGAACAAGACCGATTCACCACTGTTGTTTATGATGAATCTTGGCACAAAGGTGTTATTGGCATCGTAGCTTCAAGATTAACAGAAACTTATTATAGACCAACCTTAGTATTTACAAAGAGTGGTGATAAATTAGCTGCATCTGCAAGATCAGTTAAAGGATTCGACGTTTATAATGCTCTTGAGGCTTGCTCAGAATATATTGAACAATTTGGAGGTCATAAATATGCAGCAGGACTCACTTTATTACCAGAAAATTACGAAGCGTTTAAAGCTAAATTTGAAGATGTAGTAAAAGAAACTATTGATCCCAAACTGTTAACGCCAGAATTAAAAATTGATTTAGAAATAGAGCTTAATCAAATTGATCATAGACTCTTTAGAATACTAAATCAATTTGCACCTTTCGGCCCTGGAAATATGACACCTGTTTTAATGACCGAAAATGTAAACGACACTGGTTATGGAAAATGCGTTGGTGAAGATAACGCTCATTTACGTTTAACTGCTACACAATCTTTTAACGATAATATAGTATGTATTGGGTTTGGCTTAGGAGATAAACATTCACTTATTAAAAACAACAACCCATTTAAAATTGCCTATACCATTGATGAAAATCATTGGAACGGACAAACATCACTTCAATTAAAATTAAAAGACATAAAAGCATCATAACTAAATGCCAAAAAACGATCCTTACGCAGCACTTAGAATTAAAGAATTTAATATTTTCTTAATCGTTAGGTTTGCTTTAATATTTGCTTGGTCTATGCAGTTTATAGTGATTGAATGGCAAGTGTACGCTTTAACTAAAGACCCTTTATCCCTTGGAATTATTGGACTAATGGAAATAATCCCAGCATTAGGTATGGCGCTATTTGCTGGGCACATTGTAGATCAGCGCGAAAAACGAAATTTACTAGCACAATGCATTGCAGCTTTTTCTTTAATTAGCTTTGGTTTGTTTTGGTTAACTAGAGATTCGGTTGAGGCATCTTTGTCTAAAAACACCATACTATATTCTATTTATGCTCTTGTTTTTTTTGGTGGGTTTTTACGTGCCTTTTTTAGTCCAACAGTATTTTCTTTAGTGGCTTTAATTGTTCCTAAGAAAATTTATCCAAATGCTGCAACTTGGAACAGCTCAACATGGCAAATGTCTCGTGTTCTTGGTGTTGGATTTGCTGGATTTAGTATAAGTTGGATCGGTGTTAATCTTTCACTTTGTATTGTTTTTGGCTTGGTAGTTTTAGCCTTTATTGTTCTTTTTCAAATTACTAAAAAGCCTATCCTTAATCCTAAGATAGGAGAGCCCATTTTTCAAAGTCTAAAAGAGGGTGTGTCCTTTGTATTTAAAACTAAAGCGATTTTAGGTGCTTTAACTTTAGATATGGTTTCGGTATTGTTTGGTGGAGCAGTGGCCTTATTGGCTGTATTTGCTACAGATATTCTTAAAGTTGGGCCTCAAGGATTTGGGATTTTAGTTGCAGCGCCTTCAGTTGGTGCTTTTTTAACCATGTTAGTAACCGCTTATCTACCTATAAGTAAAAACGCAGGACTAAAATTGCTAATTGCCATTTTTGGATTTGGAATTTGCATTATTGTATTTGGGTTATCTACCTCCTTTTGGCTGTCTGTTAGTGCCTTGTTTTTTAGCGGTGTTACAGATGGTGTTTCTATGGTTATTAGACAAACCATATTACAATTAAAAACACCAGACCATATGCGAGGTCGTGTGTCTTCTGTCAACTCTATGTTTGTTGGTTCCTCTAATGAACTTGGTGCTTTTGAAAGTGGTTTAACCGCAAAACTTATGGGAACGGTTACTGCTGTGGTTTTTGGTGGATCTATGACTATACTAACTGTAATTACGACTGCTATAGTATCTCCAGGATTTAGACGATTAGATTTGAGAAAAGATGTTGAAGAACATGAAAAAGACGACAGCGCTTAATACGTTTTAAGCTCTAACTTTTTACCATCAAAAATACCGTAAGTATAGTAACTGATCCAATCACCTAGATTAATATATTTTGAATTATGCCCTAAGTCGATATCTAAAGGTAAATGTCTATGCCCAAACACAAAATAGTCTCGATGCTGTTCTTCTAACTTTTTCCTACTATACTGCACTAGCCATTCATTATTTTCGCCAAGGAACTTAGCATCGTCATCACCTGAAATCAGCTTGTTCTTTACAGACATGTAATGTCCTATTCGCATACCAAAATCAGGATGAAGTAAACGTTTAAATAGCCATTTGCAAATAGGATTAGTAAATACCTTTTTCATGCGCTTGTAACCTTTATCTCCTGGGCCTAAACCATCGCCATGGCCTATGAAAAACGTTTTGTCATTAAAAGTAAATTCTTTGGGTTTGTGATAGACAGGAATTCCTAGTTCTTCTTCAAAATAACCATTCATCCATAAATCATGATTACCAACAAAATAATGAATTGGAATGCCTGAATCGCTTATTTCGGCAAGCTTACCTAATGTTCTAGTAAAACCTTTAGGAACTACACGTTTGTATTCCATCCAAAAATCGAACAAATCGCCTAGAAGAAAAATGACTGCAGCATCCTTTTTAATCTCATCTAACCATGCTACAAATTTCTTTTCGCGAGGTAATGAGGCTTGCTTTGTTGGTGCGCCTAAATGGTTATCTGATGCGAAATATATTTTTTTTCCTTCAGGAATCTGCATGTGTAAATATAACGAGTTTTGCGTTAAGGATAGAGCGGTCTGTTTGAGCTCTTACATTTTTTTGTAAAGCGAGTAGCGATAGCCTGACCCTTGAGGTAACGCCTTAAGTATTATCTGAAGCATACCACTCTGCATAAGACGTTGCTGTTTCTTGGAGTTTGAGAGAGTACAATTTTATATTGCTTGGTAGTCTTTGTTTTATCTTATCAGCAAAATCTACAACCATCATTTCGCTGGTTGGTTGGTAATTGACAAGCAGTACGTTATGACCTCTATCTTTTAATTCTTTAGCAAGTTCTACATGAGGTGTGTTTTTATTAAATACAGTTGCGTGATCAAAGACATCCACGATTTCTTCTTTAACGATTTTTTTTAAATCACTGAAATCTATAACCATACCAAATTTTACATGTGTGCTGTCTGAAATTGGTTGGCCTATCACAGTTACATCTAATCTGTAACTATGACCATGTACGTTTTTGCATTTACCATCGTAACCATAAAGTGCATGACCAGTCTCAAAGGAAAACTGTTTTGTAATTCTAATTTTACTCATTAACGACGTTTATTACGATTGATAAAATATACAACGACGAGTGCAA
Organism: Microcosmobacter mediterraneus; assembly: GCF_031846265.1. Lineage (NCBI taxonomy): Bacteria > Pseudomonadati > Bacteroidota > Flavobacteriia > Flavobacteriales > Flavobacteriaceae > Microcosmobacter > Microcosmobacter mediterraneus. Next base: position 287,731 of record NZ_JAVRIA010000002.1, read on the forward strand.
TTCCGAGAATAAGAAACAACCCTGACCCGCTTAAAAAAGACATTATATCCATAGTTTTTTACTTATACTATTATGCGTCAAAGTTACTGCTTTTGTGAACTTTGCAAAAACAGTTTCTTGAATTTTAGATATAATGGTACACTCCGTGCAATCATCCAAAAGGTTATAGCTATAAATATACCTTGTAGTTTATAGTTGAAATAATCTAGCAAGAACACTACAGGAAGAAATACTAATAACGTGGATAATAATAATACATTTCTTAAATCTTCCATGCGTCCTAAGCCTTTAAATACACCATCAAAAATAAATGCTATTGCACAAATGGGTTGCATAAGTAGTACAATCCAGAATACTTCATAGAAATGATCTAAAACTGCTTGCTCTTTGGTAAATAGTAGCCCAAAGTGATTATAAAATAGCACACCTATTATTGCTAGGATTATACCAACTACAATCCCTATTTTTATTAGTCGCTTATTTAGTTTAACTAATGAAATATAGTCGTTTGCTCCATAAAGTTTACCTGATAAAATATTACCTGCACTAGAATAACCATCTATAAAAAATGCGGCAAAAAACCATAAATTAATAGCAATAGTATACGCTGCTATATAAGATGTGCCATAACCTGTGGCGAGTCTGGTAGCAAAATACAATGTAATATTTAAGGCTAATGTTCTAATAAATAAATTTCCAATCATACTTAAGAATCGTGGTATCTCTGCATTAAAAGGAAGACTAAGTTTTAGCGATATAGATGTTTTTTTTACTAAATAATATGCTGAAAGTACTGCCATGAGTAATTGAGCTATAACACTTGCATAAGCTGCTCCTTTAATGTGCATTGCTGGTATTAGGTCTTCAATTCCGTAGACCAAAATAAAATCCAAAACTATATTTACTAATGCTCCAATTGATGCTATAATCATTGGGTAGAACGTGTTTTGTAATCCTCTAAACGTACCGAAAACAGCAATTACAAACAAGGTGAAAGGAAATCCGAAAACACGAATTCTGTAATAGTCTACAGAATACTCTAAAATAAGACCTGAGGCATTGTAAAGCTCAAATATTTGAGAGGCAAAAGGGTAAGTAATAGTAATTATCAACAGGCTAAATGCAGTAATAATAAAAATGGCTTGAGCTGGTAAATTTTTTACAGATTCTAAATTATCTGCTCCTAAATACTGAGAAATAATTGATGATATTGCGCTTCTAGTTTGTCCTAAAATCCAGATAAGCATAGATAAAAAGGTGCCAACAATACCAACTGCTGCTAGAGATTCTACAGCGTTAAAATCCATATTACCTACAATAGCTGTATCTGTGATCGATAAGATTGGTTCTGAAATCCCTGAGATTAATGCAGGAATAGCAAGCTTGTTAATATGTTTAAATGAAATGGATGAATTCACAAGACTAACTCGTAACAGTGAAAAGGATGTTCACTTTGTTTTGGAAAATAAATATCATCTAAACGCTCATATCCACGTTTCTCATAAAATTTTTGATTTCGGTTGTTCTGTGAAAACGTATCTAAACGAATTGAATTGATATTATGCTCTTTTGCATAAGTTTCGGCAAATTCCATAAGATGTTGTGCATACCCTTTTCCTTGTTGATTTGGATGAATACATAATCTATGAATATAAATATTATTATTGCTTTTGGTAAGCCATTGTATAGGCTCATATTCTTTATCCATAAAGGTTGAAATAACCACACAACCCATTAGGAGTTGATCTATTTCTAAAACATACAATTCTCTTCTTTCTACATCGTTTATAAATGCATCGCGATTAGGATAATACTCGTTCCATTGAAAGATGCCTTTAGCTTGCATGTGTTTGGCGCATGCTTTGGTTATGAGCATAATAGTATTAATATCTTGTTTAGTCGCTTTTCTTATCATAGAGAATAATTACCTTTGCTTAACATTTGACAAAATTAGGTTATTAATCTTTATAAGATGAAAAATATAATAGTCCCTTTAGGATCCTCAGAGAATAGTAAAAACACATTACAATATGCTGTAGATTTTGCAAAAGAAATCAATGCTGTACTTTATGTTTTAAACGCTTATTATATTCCTAAAACTGCTGGAACTATAATAAACGTTGATGATATTGTTGCGCGAGAACGTAAACAGTTTTTGGAGGACATGATAGAACGTATTGATACTAAAGGTGTAGACATAAAAATAATTGCTGCTAAAGGAGATGTTATAGATGCTGTAACTGCTGTTAATGACAAACTAGGTGTTGATCTTATTGTTGTTGGTCCAAGACCTAATGATTTGGGTGAGGAATTATTTTTAGGACGAACCTCTGGTGGTATTATAAAACAAACCGATATTCCGGTTTTAATTGTACCTGAAAACTATGGCTTTAAACCTATAAAAAGAGTTTTAACTGCTATTAAATCTGGTGTAATTAAAAACTCAAATGCTTTAAAACCTTTATTATTTATAATAAACAACATGCAAGCTAGAATGCATTTGCTACAAGTAAAAACACCTGATTTTTTACCCGAAGATTTAGAATTTTATAGTGATTTAGCTGCCATAACTTCATCGTATAATAGCTCAGAAAATGCAACGCTATTTCAAGGTGTATTAGAACATTTAAACGCAAAAAATCCTGATTTAATTTGTGTGTTTAGACGTAAACGTGGTTTCTTTAAAAAACTCTGGGAGCAGAATATTATTAAAAAAGTTGATTTTGAGAGCAGATTGCCTCTTTTGGTTTTAAAAGAAACAGAGTGATTAATTTGGGGATGTAGCTCAGCTGGCTAGAGCGCTTGACTGGCAGTCAAGAGGTCGTGGGTTCGAGTCCCATCTTCTCCACAAATGAGTATTGTTACATTATAAACATAATGGATTGGTTGACTAAAAACTTTAATTCTTCAGACAACTTCTCTTTTTCCCAAGGATGTTTTGTGTTAAATACATGATCACATTTCTTAATAGGTTGCAGAACACTTTTAGGATTCCAAGCATGTAATTGTTCAGCTTCATTAAACTTCACTGAAGGATCATCTATACCATGAGCAATTAAATGAGGAATAGTAATTTTTTTACAGGCCTTTTCTATATCTAATCGCTCTTTATTCTGAATATAATCCTCATAAAATTGATAATAATGAGGCATTTGCTGTTTTGTTCTTCCATTGACCACATACTTTACACCTTCAGTTTTCCATTGCTGAAGATTTCCTGCAGTGGCTGTTCTTTTACTAAAATCACAAACTCCAGCCCAAGTTATTAAATGCGAAATTCTTGGGTCTTCTGCGGCTTTTATGGTTACAATTCCTCCTCCACGAGAATGACCAATTAATATAACTTTATTAACATCAATACTACGTTTAAAACTTTCGTTAGTGAAACAAAAATTCAATACATCATCTAGATCCTCGAGCTCTTTTGTGTAATTGTTATTCCCAAAGGCTTGTAAATCTGGAAAATCAATAGGTTGATCTACTGTTCCTCCATTATGAGAAAAATTAAACTTCAAAAAGCAATAGCCATAAATAGCAAATGCTTTAGCAACTAAATCCCAAGCGCCCCAATCTTTAAAGCCTTTATACCCATGACAAAAAATAATTAATGGTAATTTGTCTTTTGAATTTACATAGAACAAATCCCAAAGTATAGGCTTGTTATTGACTCTTTTTAAAACGTTATTTTTTGAAATAATCATAGTTCTTTCTCAGTAAATGGTATTTCAGGATTAAAAATTTCAAGTATAAGTGCTTTCAATTGATTTGAAAACTCCTTTAAGATGTCTTTACTAATTATAGTTTCTTTATGAGCATAGGCTCCAGGTTTGTCTTTCTTAGAAAATTTTAGAAAGCCACTTTTTAAGTTTTTAAATGAAATTATACCAGCTTCTAACGGCATTTTATTTAATGTTGATTGAGTATATATGTAGGCGTACATTAATACCTGAAAACTTTTACTATACTTGGAGTAATCTGAATTTAAGTCCTCCCAATTTATAACCTCAACTTGGTTTTGCTCTACTTTACCAGTTTTATAATCTATGATCCTAAGCGAATTATTATAGGTGTCTATTCTATCTACAAAACCTTTTAAATGAACTGGAAACGGTAATTCTTTATAATCTAATTGAGTTGTAAGGCGCTTTTCTAGAGCTACAATTGTAATGTTATTTCCTGCTTTTATATCTTCTATTTCTTGTTTAATGAAATTTTCAATATAGCGTTGGGCAATTTCAAAACTCAATAAGTTTTTTCCCTTTAAATAATCTTCTTTTTTATATTCCTTTTCAAAATAATGAGTTACTATTTTTTTTATGGAAGATGTTTGGCTAGTTAACGCTTCAGCTGTTAGTTTTGTTCCTATAAAAGGCGTGTAAATTTCCTCTAGAGATTTATGAATGATATTACCAAACGTGTTACTAGCAACTGTTTCTTCAACATCATCAAACGTATTTATTTTTAATAATGTTTGATTATAAAAATCAATAGGGTTACGAATATAGTTTGTTAAACTAGAAGGTGAAAATCCAGTTTCAGCCACTGCCTTGAGATCATTTAAAAGCGCTTCATCTTTTTGAATTTCTACTAATGATTGATCTTGAGGATTAACCTTAGTTGAGATAATATTATGAGTAATACTGTGAACTCCTTCAAATTCTAGTTGCCTAATAAATCTGCTCATTTCACCTCCCTTTAAAATATCAGGTTCAGTATTGTAAGTTATATATACATCTTTAGCTCGTTGTAAAAGTCTATAAAAATGATAGGTGTAAACAGCGTCTTTTTCTTTATACGTTGGTAAACTATTGCTTAGTTTGGCTTCAAAAGGAATAAAGGAGTTATTGGTTTTACCTGCTGGTAAAACACCTTCGTTGACAGAGGTGATAATTACAGTTTCAAAATCGAGCACTCTAGATTCTAACATGCCCATAATTTGTAAGCCACTATATGGATCACCTTCAAAATCTACAGTCTCAGAGCTTACTAATTCTTTAAAAAGATTATGTAATTCTTTAATAGAATTGATGTAGTTATGTTTTGAAAGAATAGATTTAAGTTCATTAAAAATGGTATAAAAATTATATAGAAATTCTAATTCAACTTTATTTTTATCTGCAGTTTTAGTCAAATTAGTTTTGATTATATTCACTAACTCAAGCATATAATCCAGAGCTTGCGAAGGATTATCGTTCCATTTTGAAAAAAGCAACTTGATTAATTTGGTGTTGAACTTAAAATTATTTACCTGTAAATAATTAAGACTTAGATACGTAATATTTTTCTCTTTAATGTGTTTAGTAAGGCTACTAAAATTCTCAATTGATTGAAGTGCTGGATGCTGAAGTATTGAATTGATATCTTTATAATAAAAACTATCTGAACCTTTTTTGTGAATCTTAAATAGCGTGTCAAACAAAAAGGATAGTGGAGAATTCTTTAATGGTAAACCCATTGTAATATTAAGCTTATTGACAGCTTTTGGAAGCGAGTTAAGTAAGGGCAGCAAAAGGCTTTCGTCTCCCAGAATAATGGCTGTACTCTCTAGGTTATCACCTTCTTTTATAAGATTACTTAAAATTTCTGCCACATATTTTACTTGTCCAATTTCTTTTGAACAACCACTAATTTTTATGTTTTTATTCTCTATATAATTATTGGAAACCCAATTAAATGTCTTGGTTTTAAAAATATTCCATTGAGATTTATATTGTCTAATAAATAATCCAGCATCATGATATTTATTATCTAAAAACTCGGAGTCTATATCCCAATAGATTGAGGCTAAATCTTGTTTTAAAAGTTCATTAATTAAGATTTCCTCAGCTTTATTTAGTGCATTAAATCCTACAAATACATGATGTAGAGTTTGTTGTTGAGAAGCTACGTAACTCTCTAAATGATCTATTGCTTGTCTATAAATTAAACCTTGATGACCTTTAGAATCTTTAAGCAATTGATCGTTAAAAACACTATAATAAACTTCAATTTTCTTCCAAAAGTCTAAATAGTTTTTTACTGCATCAGTTTGCTCTCCATCTAAATTCCAAGAATTCATCTCTTTAATAGAGCTTAGGTAATTAAAAATTGATTTTGACTCTACTAAAAATCTATCTATCTCATTAAAATCGGCAATTAAAAGTTGTGCCCAAGATGCAACGCTATCAAAACTTTCAACCTGATCCTTTTTTGTAATAGAAAGGTAAGCTTTATAAAAGTAAAATAAAGACTCTATTGAAGTAATAGAATCTAAACCAGATATATCTTTTACGAAGTCTTCAATAGAAATAATCTGAGGTGCAAACTCAGTTTTAACTGTAATATTACCTAATTCTTTTTTTAAGTAACTGCCAGCTCTTTTAGAGGGAAGGATAAATACTAATTCTGAAAAGTTTTGATCTTTAGATTTTAAATCTTTTAATACAGTAGCTATAAAACTCTTCATGTAGTAAAAATAAAAAACGCTCCGAAAATCGGAGCGTTTTTTATTATTTAGTTAAGTTATAAAACTTTATTATTTAATAACTTTTACTTCTACACGTCTATTATTAGCTCTACCAGCTCTTGTTTTGTTAGTGTCAATTGGATTTTCTTCACCAAATCCTTTTGCAACTAATCTATCCTCACCAATACCGTTAGCAATTAAATAATCTCTAACTGCATTTGCTCTTCTTTCAGATAATAACTGGTTACTTTTAGCAGAACCTACACTATCAGTATATCCATCTAATTCAAACTTAGCTTTAGGATATTCTTTTAAGATAGCTACCATGGCGTTTAAAGTTACATCAGAAGCCTTCTTTAATGAAGATTTACCTGTGTTGAACAAAATAGTTCTAGCATAGTCATTTAACTGCTTCATTACTTCTGGAGTTGGCTCTACTTTAGGGCAACCATTATTAGCAACTTCTCCTGCTTCGTTAGGACATTGATCATCTTTATCTAAAACACCATCACCATCTGTGTCTGGCCAAGGGCAACCATTATTTGCTGAAGGACCTGCTTCATTAGGACAGTTATCATCACCATCTGCAACACCATCACCATCTGCATCAGGACAACCAGCTAAAGATGCTAATCCTGGAGTCGTTGGACATTTGTCGTCACCATCTTTAATACCATCACCATCTGCATCAGGGCAACCATTGAACTCAGCTAAACCAGCTTCATTAGGACAATCGTCTTTAGAGTCTTCAATACCATCGTTATCTGAATCTGGACAACCATTGAACGCCTCTAAACCAGCAACATCTGGACAAGCATCATCTTGATCATAAATACCATCGCCATCAGTATCAGTTCCACCAAATCTAACAGCAAAACCTACTGAGTGTTGAAAATGTTTTGCGCCATCTCCACCATCAGCAAAATCATCAAATGCATGCTTGTAAGTAGATTGGGCAGTTAAACCAAAATTATCATTTAACCAATATTTTAAACCTAAAGAACCGTTTAATGTTCCGAAGCCTATATCATCAACCCAAGTATAACCACCACCAATACCGATAAATGGATCTAATTTTTGAGAATTAATAATATTCATGAAACTATAAGACACTAAACCATCAACTGCAAAATAGGTAAGGTTAGGTGCAGTTGCAGGAGATGTTACTCCCATAAAGTCATTAGTTCCAATTTTGTTTATCCTGTTCAATGAACCTTGAGCAGTAAATGTAAATCCATCTGAAATGTATCTAGATACTGAAACCACAGAAGGAGCTGGAAGAATATTCCAGTGGTCATTTGCGTTAAAATATTCATCAAAATAGGCACCTCTAGGGCTATCTTCTCCTACAGGATAAAGATCAACTGCATTAACGCCCAATCCAAAAGCCCATGGATTGTTCTTGTCTTGTCCGTAAGATATGCTTACAGCAAGTAAAAGAGTCATAGCGAAAAATAATCTGCTAAGATTTTTCATATTCAAAATAATTTAATTTTTAAGTGTTAATTATGAACAAAAGTAAGTTGTTAAATCTTATTAACAAAGACAAATATATAAAAATATTGATATTACCCTTATAAATAGGGCTTTTTCATAAATTTAAATGATCTCTAAAGCTCCACCGACTTTTTTAAACGCAGCTATTGCCTTGTCTAAATGTTCCTTAGCATGTGATGCTGATAGCTGAACTCTAATTCTCGCTTTTCCCTTTGGTACTACGGGATAGAAGAATCCTATAACATAAATCCCTTCTGCTAAAAGCATATTTGACATGGTTTGAGAAAGCTTAGCATCATAGAGCATTACTGGTACAATAGCAGAATCACCATTAATGACATCAAAACCCGCTTCTATTAATCCATTTTTAAAATAATTGGTATTCCACTCCAACTGATCTCTTAAAGATGTGTCGTTAGCTAACATATCAAATACTTTGATGGAAGCACCAACAATGGCAGGTGCTAAAGAATTAGAAAATAAATACGGTCTAGAGCGTTGACGTAACATTTCTATGATTTCTTTTTTACCAGTAGTGTAACCTCCCATGGCACCTCCTAGAGCTTTACCTAGAGTTCCTGTAATAATATCAATACGATCTATCACATTTTTTTTCTCTAAAGTGCCTCGACCTGTTTTTCCAATAAATCCTGTGGCGTGGCATTCGTCTATCATAACCATAGCATTATATTGTTCTGCTAAATCACAAATTTTATCTAAAGGCGCTAATAATCCATCCATTGAAAACACACCGTCGGTTACAATAATTTTAAACCTGTTATTATTTGCATTGGCTTCTTTAAGCTTTTCCTCTAGGTCATCCATGTTGTTGTTTTGATAACGATATCTAGCTGCTTTACATAATCTTACACCATCAATAATTGAGGCATGATTTAAAGAATCTGAAATTATAGCATCTTCCTTACCCAATAGTGGCTCAAAAACGCCTCCATTAGCATCAAAAGCCGCAGCGTATAATATTGTGTCTTCTGTACCGTAAAATTCTGCTATTTTCTGTTCTAAGGTTTTATGAATGTCTTGAGTTCCACATATAAATCGTACCGAAGACATCCCAAAACCATGTGTATCCATTGTATCTTTAGCTGCTTGGATAACCTCTGGATGTGAGGATAAGCCTAAATAATTATTTGCGCAAAAATTAAGAACAGTTTCGCCTGTGCTTAGGGTTATCTCTGCACCTTGAGAAGAGGTTATAATGCGTTCTTCCTTAAAAAGACCTTCACTCTTTATGTTTTGTAACTCTTGTTGTAAATGTTCTTTTATAGTTCCGTACATGGTGTTTTTTTACAAATTTAAAATTCTTTTATGGTAACTTCCTCATTTATATAGATTAGAATTTTACGTAAAACCTTAACTCCCATCTGTTCAATGATTTTCTGATAATTTAGGAGTTGGTTATCATGTTTCACATTATGTTCTCCAGTCTTATAATCTATTAAAACTGATGTGTTTTCTGACATCATTACTAATTTATCTGGCCTTATAAATTCACCTTTATCAGTCATAATATCTTTTTCATTATAGACCTTTAGTTTATTATTAAAATAGACACATAGTTTAGGGTGCGTACATATTTCAGTAATTAAACTATCAAATACTTTATATTGATTTTTATCAATTTTGCCTGTATCTACATAACGATTGAGAACAAATACAATATCATTTTGAGTTATAATATTTGCCATAATATCATGGATAAGATTACCACGTTCAATAGCTTTTTGTTGAGTAGTATCCCAAAGTAATCCGGATTTAGTAACGATATTGATATCGTGCTCCGATATAGAACAAGAGATGAATTCATCTTGAACAGTAGTTGCAACAGAATCTAAACTAGGAGTTGTTTTGTTAGTTTTAGCACCAAACGAATAAGAAACTTTATTGGCATCCCATAATCCTTCTTTTTGCAAATAATTAATTAAATGTCCTGCATAAGTAGTAGTATTAGGTTCTTGATTTTTATTTACATCTAGTTTTGAAATTATATACAATTGTTCTTTAGCTCTGGTTAATGTTACGTAGAGTAAGTTAATATTATCTAACTCTAATTCGGCCTGGTGGCTATTGTAAATTTGCTCACCAACAGCTCCAAAGTATTTGATGTCTTTATTATAATTTATCAATGTTTTTTCAAATCCTTCATAGTCTTCATCGCTTAAAGGAAACCATGTTTTGGCATCTTTTTCTCTGTAAATATCAATCTCTGCAAAAGGATAAATAACCACAGGAAACTCTAAGCCTTTTGACTTATGAATAGTCATAATTTTAACGGCATCTAAAGCTTCTGCTGAAGTAATTGCTAAATTATTGTCTTTGAGTTGAAAGTATTCTAAAAACCCATTGATGTCATTTCCTTTCTTTTCTGAAAAGCTAAAAACTTCATTTAAATAAGACTGTAAATACGCATCAACATTTTTGGGCTCTATAAATGTTCTTATTAATAATTCTACCAAATCATATAGTGATAAAAGTTGTAGCTTTTTAAATTCTATCGTAAAACCTAAATTATTAAGTTCTTTAAAAAAGGATTCTTGCTCTTCATTTATGAACTCTTTAAAAAAGTTGTGTGGGTTTTCAATTTTTAAACGTTTTGAAATAAATTGTAACACTACTATTTTAGCTTCAAGATCTTCAGGTTCCACTATAAATTTTAATACATTATTTATAAACCTTACCTGGTCTGAATTTTTAAGCAACAGTGTTTCAGAGGATAAAATTGACACACCTTTAGATGATAAATATTCTGAAATGGCTAAACCTTCTGCTTTTCGTCTCACTAATACTGAAATATCTTTTTTATGATAACCAAGCTCTAAAGATTCGATGATTCTATCATAAACCTTTTCTGAATATAAGAGATACTTATCATCATCCTTAGCTAAATCTAAAAATTCAATATTAACATAACCTTTAGTGCTATGATAAGGTTTTTGAGTTGCATCTTTATATAAATTACTATAAACCTGATTAGAAAATAGGTGATTAGCTATGTAATTAAAAAAACCATTGTTAAAGTTCACAACAGCTTCACTACTCCTGTAATTAGTGTTGAGATTAACTAAATTTTGCTCTATAGAAAAAGGGTGTTCTGTTTTATTAAAAAGATTAATAAACTGTTCAGCATAACCTCCTCGCCATCTATAAATAGCTTGCTTAGCATCACCAACTAGAAGTAAAGAACCTCTATCTCCAAACTGCTCTTGTTCTAACGCATTAGAAACTAAAGGTTGTAAATTTTGCCATTGTAATTGTGATGTGTCCTGAAACTCATCAATAAAGTAATGTTTGTATTTTTCGCCTAAACGCTCATAAATATAAGGTGTTGGTTGGTCTTTAATTTCATTGCTGATAATAGTATTAAATTCAGAAATTAAAAGTTTGTTATCCTCTTCTTTAATTCTGTTTAGCTCAGTATTAATAGCATTTAAAACTGATAATGGTGTGATGGTTTTATAAATAGCGTTTAAAAACTTGAAATTAAATACTGCTAATTTTGATGCTTTAAAACTTTTAGCTAATTGAGGTTGAATAGCCTTAACGACCTCAGCAATATCATTAGTAACACGTTTAGGATAAAGTACTTTTGTTTCGATGTCATTCTGCCATTTGGCTTCAAAATTGATGTTGTATTTTTTATAAGCTAGATTAGAAAAATGTTTTGGTAAATAACTTCCTGAAAAATCATTAAACTCTAATCCGCTTTCATCTATTAAAGTCAGTGCACTCTCTGCTTCGCTTACAATTTGTAGGTCTACTTGTGCAATTTTATGAGATAAATAAGTTCTTAATCTACCAAAATCTTTTAGTGTTTTGTGCTTTAAATCATCAACATGTTTTAGGTCGTTTTCATTCACTAAAAGTTTAGCTATTTTCTTAAAATCGTAACCAATATCCCAACTTTTATCATCATCTGCTTTTTCAATAGAAAAATCAACTAAAAGTTTTGTAAGCACCTCGTCTTCTCCTGCCTTTAATAATAGATTTTCAACAGCCTTTTGTAATAAACTATCCTGATCTAATTCTACTTCAAAATTACCAGGCAATTGCAAATCATGTGCAAATGTTCTAATTAACCTGTGGTTAAATTTATCAATAGTAGATACATCAAATGAGGCATAATTATGAAGTATGGTTTCTAAAATTAATTTAGATTTTGATCTTAAATCCTCGGAAGTCATATTTAACTCCTCGGATAATACCTTAAACATTGGATCAGAATTTACTGATGTTTCTAGTTTAGAAAATGTTTTCAAATTCTCCAATATTCTAGATTTCATTTCATTAACTGCCTTGTTAGTAAAAGTTAATGCTAATACATATTTAAAATAAAGCGGATTTTTTGCCGAAAGGATAAGCTTTAAGTACTGTTTAACCAAGGTGAACGTTTTACCGCTTCCAGCTGATGCATTGTATATGGTAAAGCTCAAATTATTCAATCAATGATAAATTTTATAATCAAATAAAGAATCTTAATAATTCATTATCTAAAATTTTCTTACAATGTCGTAAATTTGATAGAAATTAAATAATAACTTAAAACAAATATTATGGCTTTTGAATTACCAAAATTAAAATATGCTTACGATGCTTTAGAACCACATATTGATGCGCGCACAATGGAAATTCACCACTCTAAACATCATAATGGTTATACCAATAAACTTAATGCAGCTATTGATGGCACTGATTTACAAGATAAATCTATAAACGATATCTTAACAAATTTAGATATGTCTAATGCTGGTGTAAGAAATAATGGAGGTGGATTTTACAATCACAGCTTATTTTGGGATGTTATGAATCCTGAAGATAGAGGTTACCTTTCTGGAGAATTAAAAGATGCTATAGAAGCTGCTTTTGGTTCTAAAGACTCATTTATTGAAGCATTTTCTAAAGCAGCTGCAACTCAATTTGGTTCTGGTTGGGCTTGGTTGTGTGTTCATAAAGGCGGAAAAGTAGAAGTATGCTCTACACCAAACCAAGATAATCCATTGATGCCAGGTGTATCTTGTGGCGGAACTCCAATTTTAGGATTAGATGTCTGGGAACATGCCTATTACCTCAACTACCAAAACAGAAGACCAGATTATATTTCGGCCTTTTTTAATGTCGTAAACTGGAACGAAGTTGAGCGTCGTTATTCAGAAGCAAAATAAATCATAGTATACAATACCACCAAAAAGCTGTCAGAAAATAGACAGCTTTTTGATTTTTAGGTCATTATTTAATAATTTGCACAAAAAACAAATTGCTCTTATGAAACTTTACTTGTCACTAATTTGCATGTTTTTTTCTTTGCTTGTTTTTGGGCAAATATCCTTCCAGGAAAAGGCCACGGAACTTGGTATAGATTTTTCTTGCGGGACTACTTACATTGGTAATGGAGTTACTTTTTTTGATGCAGATGGTGATGGTTGGGACGATTTAACTTTTGCGACAGCAGATAGTGAGAACATTCAATTTTTTAAAAATATAAACGGATCCTTTGTGCTTCATAGCTTAAGTGGAGTATCCGTTAATTATCAAACTAAACAGATAAATTGGGTAGATTTTGATAACGATGGCGATAAAGATCTTTTTGTAACAAGCGATCAAGATTTAAATCGTCTTTTTGAAAACCAAGGTGATTTTACATTTATTGACATTACTGAAGCAGCTGGTTTTCCTAACTTCAGTTTTTTTACTTATGGTGCTTCTTGGGGCGATTACAATAACGATGGTTTTTTAGATGTTTTCTTAACTAATAGAGACGAAACTGTTTTAACAACAACGCCAAATTTTTTATACAGAAATAATGGTGATGGTACATTTACTGATGTATCTGTAGAAGCCGGGTTCGATAGTGATAAGCATTTGAGTTTTTGTTCTGCTTTTATAGATTATGATAAAGACGGCTGGCAAGATATTTATGTTTCTAACGATAAACTTGTGCATTATAATTTAATGTACCACAATAATGGAGATGGAACGTTCACAGAAGTAGGTGAGGCAACAGGAACCAATGTCCTTATTGATGCCATGACAGTTACTGTTGGTGATTTTGATAACGATAGTTGGTTTGATATCTACGTAACAAATCTTGGGCCAAGTGCATTTTTAAAAAATAATGGTGATGGTACATTTACAGATGTTGCTGAGAGTACTGGTACTGAATTTAACAGTACTGGTTGGGGAGCAGCTTTTTTAGATGGTGATAATGATACTGATATAGATCTATACGTCAGTGGTTCGTTATACAATCATCCTATATATCCTTCTGCGGCATTTTATGAGAATATGAATGATGGTACATTTACCGAACCTGAAAACGCAGGATTTGATGATGATGAAGGTTATAGTCATTCTAATGCTATTGGTGATATAAACAATGATGGTCTAGCTGATTTTGCAGTGACTAATACCAATGACCAAAATGTGTTTCTTTGGGAAAATACAAACACCGAAAATAACAATTGGATTAAAATTAATCTTGAAGGTACAACTAGTAATAGAGATGGCATAGGAAGTACTATAGAACTGTCTTGTGCTGGTAATGTTATGTATAGATACACACATTGTGGCGAGGGTTATTTATCCCAAAATTCGGGTACTGAGTTTTTTGGATTAGGAAACGGAACCAATATTGAATATTTAAAAGTTAAATGGCTAAGTGGTATTGAAGATGTATTTTTTAATGTCTCAGTAAATCAGGTGTTAAATGTCGTAGAAGGATCTTCATTATCGGTCAATGAATTTAATAGTATAGATGTTAGTTTAACTCCAAATCCTGTTAATTCTATTTTTAAGCTAAACTCTAATACCATTATTTCTGAAATAGCAATCTATAACACTTTAATGCAGCGTATTTATTCAAATTCTGAAAACGCACTCAATTTTACTATTGATGTCTCAGAGTTTCAATCTGGTGTATATTTCCTTCAACTTAATGCAGAAGGTAGAGAAAAAACCATTCGATTTATTAAGGAATAAATAAATCAAAGTATTATATTTTAAGACTATGCTTTAAAATCTATAGCCTAAAGTTATTCCTATTTTGGCCACAATTTCATCTCCTTTATCTGAATTAAATAAATTGCGCCCAATTCCTAAATTAAGTTCTCCTGTCCATCCTTTTCTTGTAAGCCATTTTCCACCAACACCAATTCCTAGAGCAAAATCTGTGACAAATTCACTCTGAGGTGTTGTAAATAATGGTAAATCATTATTTCGGTTTGTTGAGTTTAACATTCCAAAACCTTCTAGAAAAAACCCAGCTGCGTATTTTTTTCCAAAGTAAAATCTGTAATATGGAGATATATAATATTCTATATTCGCTTTAATCTCGCTATCAAAAGGAACTAAGACTGATAATCCAAAAGACGATTCTTCATTAATAGTGCGTTCATAACCAACTTCAAAAGAGCCAGCAACTAATAATAATGCATTAAGTTTAACTTCATTAAAATTCCTCTTTGTTAAATCGTCTTCTAGTTTATCTTGTGAAAACGATTGAAATATAAACAAACAACTAATAACAAATAATGTATACTTTTTCATAAGCTCATAATATAAACATATTAATTAGATGTGTAATTTTCTATTTGGTTGCGCAAAAAAACTAATAATTTTTAAAAATACGCTCTTAATTGTACAGTTCCTGTATGGATAACTTTAGATGTTTCTGTTTTACGACCAAAATAGTTTAAGTTTAAATCTAAAAACTTGGTCAGTTTTTTTTGCGCTAAAACACTCCATGTGAAATTATTGCCAGGTTGCAACCCTTCTAATATTTGATAAGCAACTGGTGTATTTGCATTGCCATTATAAGTGTTACTAAAGAAATTAAACTCTCCTGTTAACGCTATTTTTTGAGCATTGTTGTAGGTAAAGGACAAACCATAATTATTTTGCTCTAACGACTCTAAATCACCAATAGCATTATCTTTTGTGGTGAATTTATAGAAGACATCAAAACGCGCATTTTCATTGAATAAGTAAGAGAGTTTAGGCTCAAATCGTAATTCTTCTAACTCAAAGTTTCTACTCGCAAAATTCTCATTTAAACTTTCATTTTTAGAGCTACTCCCTTCAAATGTTAATAACCACGATTGGGCAAATTTATGATTAAAATTGAGTTGATGACTTTGTAATGCGTTTTCTATACCTCCAATAGAAAGTAAGCTTAAACTTTTATTACTCAAGTAAGTGTAAGATGTTGTGAAACGTTGCTTACCTCTATTATAGAATAAAACATTTCTAATACTATTATTAATGGACAAAAAGCCTTGCTCAATTGCATCGTCTGCCAAAGCATCTAAAGGGTTTAAATTAAATTCATTATCTGCTCTTAAACGTTTACTATCTATTAAAAAAGAGGTTTGGTTATAAAAATGAGACCAGAATTTCTTTGATGAGTTTTCTGAGCCAGACCATTGTTGAGGATTAAGTGTTAAGGTTTGGCTAAACCGGTTTTGATGTGTTTTTACAAAGACCTGATTAGGCAGTAGAACACGTATATAATTACCTTCGTCTGCAAATTGGGCTATTTCAAATTCATTGAGTTCTTGTACACCATTGTTGTTATAATCTATCCACGTGTAAGTGCCTTGTCCTGCTTCTACCTCTACATAAGTAAAATCCTGTTGAGGTAAGGTTCCTGAGTTAGTTTCAAAAACCGTGTTCCATAACACTATGTTCTTAAATAGTTTCTGATTAAATGTTAGCCTAGAATTCAAAGACTGTTCATCTTCAACAGAATTATCTTCATTCTTCAAACTTCTATAATTAATAAAGAGGCCTAAATTTGTTTTTTCATTCTGAATTAATCTTGATTTTAAATAATAGGTGTTAGAGGTATTTACACGCTCTACTCCATTTCCTCTTAAACTATCGTTAACTCTAAATTTATATCCAACCTCTGCAAATACTGCAGTACTATCTCCAATACCTGTAAATACTTCATAAGATGTAAACTTTTGGCTCAGGTTGGTGAGCTCATTTGTAGCTAAAGTTTTTTGCTCGCTATCTTCCAAGGCTACTTTCGTACCAACCCATTGCTTTTTAAAGCCGTAAACAGCTCTATTAAACGAACGAAAAAATGTGGATTCTGATAAGGAACTTCTATTACTTAGTATGCTCGATGTTGTAAACAAATGAAGCCCTTTTAATCTCAGGTTAGCAAACAAATTGTGTCTATTACCATTAAAACTTTCGGAAAAGTTAAGATGCTCAAACGTGTAGTTTGCTGTGCCTTTTTGTGAATGAGATAAATTAACTCCAGAAGAAAGTAGCACTTGGTTTCCTGTTGGGCTATCTAAATTCCAATCTCTATTAAACTCAGCTCTGTATAATCGCTGTATTGTTCTAAAGTTTTTTTGAATATAATCTGAGTCTGCAAATGCTGATAAATTCCATAAACTATCAGATTGTATTAACTGCTGACTTATTTTAAGTTTACCAGCAAAACCATCGTTATCATTATCACCTATATCCGAAAATAAATTTAGATCATTTTTACTTCCTGCAGCTTCAAAATAAATAGCAGTTTTTTCTGAAGGCTGATAGGTTCCATTAACTACAGCAATCTGTAATTTCTCTGGCGCTATAAGCTGAATAATTGGCTCATAATTTCCTTGCGGAATACCATTTACTGGAGATACAAATTCAAAAATATTACTCACAGCATTAGAGTTGCTAAGAATGTAATTACCTTGATTATCGCCAACTAATGTAAAACGTGCACTAAACAACTCATCCTCAGGATTGGTTGAAAATACTAAAGCCTCAATACCATCGATAATCTCTTTTCTGTAAAGAATTCTATTTTCCGAAAACGTTTCAGGTGAATCTGATGGCGCAACCATTAAACTAGTATCATCTCCTGCATTAGCTAATATCTGTGTTTGCTCTGTAGATAAATTTTGTTGTAAAGGCTGATTTTTAGCGTCATTTTCTGAAAACACCGAAACATTAAGCTTTAATTTTTCAGTGTTGTAAGCAGCACCTCCAAATACTGTAAACCTGGAATAATTGCGCTCACTAAACTGATAATCTACAGTAATTCGCATTTCAGATGTAATTGGAAACGTGGAGTTAAAAATGAGTTCTCCTGCATTATAATCTATAATATAATCTTCATTTTCTCCACGTTGTAAAGGAATTCCGTTAACATAAACCGTTTCGCTACCAGAAACTATTAAAACAAATAATTCATTATTTGGTCCTCGCAGTTTATAAGGACCTTGATTGCCTTCTTGGGCTATAAATTGGCTTGTAGTCCACTGACCTCTTACTAAAGCGCCTGAAGCAAAAACATGTGTTTTTTCACTTAAATTTACATCAACTAACAAGCCCTGAACACGTTTAGTGAAATTAGCAAAATAACTGTTTGCATTTGTTAAATCAATATCACCAGCTCTTATACGCCAATCATCACTTAATAATTCTATAAACACTTGGTCAAATTCATCTAAGCGCTGTGAGTAACCACTTTCTTGCAATGGAATGTTTGCATCTTGTATAGAGGCTCGTAAAGTGACCTTTTCGCTAAGCTTCCCAGAAATCTGGAGGTCTAGCTCGCTATTTAATACCGAATTCTGATTGTTACCAATAGTAACACCTCTAGAGATACTTCCAGAAGTATTTAAACCTTCAAAAGGTGTAAATGTTCTATTTAGTGTGGATTGATTAAGTTTATATAAACGCTGAAGGTTATCTGTATTATCTACAATAACTTTCTCATCGAGTTGTTTGTAGGTCTTTGTAAGAAACTCTGGGTATCTTAAATACTCAACAATAATACTGTCTGTAGGAACTTGTTTTTTAAATACCAAAAGCGCCTTTGAAAAATCTATGATATAATAAGAAGAGTCTAAAACCACATTGGTTTTAGTGGTTAATTTAAATCGGGATGAATTAATACTTACCGAGTCTAATTTTATAGAATCTTTTACGATTAGTTTTTTTGTTCTCAGAGTTGATGTCGTTGTCTGAGAAAAAACAACACAACCAAACATTATAAACAATAAACGAATAGCAATTTTCATCAATTAATTAACTCAATAATGCCTTAAATAGTATTGCGTTAAAAGCAGTTTAAAACCTTAGGGTAAAAGTACAGTATTATTTATTTTAGCTAAAATTTACTTAAACGGTTAAATTTTAAAGGATACTATTAAAAAAACTTAAAGCAGTTTAATCAAAACATTAACATGAAAATAATCTCATATAACGTTAACGGCATTAGAGCAGCTATGAAAAAAGGCTTTACAAATTGGTTGTCTGCTGCAAATCCTGATGTCATATGCTTACAAGAAATTAAAGCTTTAGAAGAGCAAGTTGATATAACTGAATTAGAAACCGCAGGATATAAATTTAATTATTGGTATAGCGCCCAAAAAAAAGGCTATAGTGGTGTTGCTATTCTTTGTAAAAAAGAACCTAATCATATAGAGTATGGAACAGGAATTGAAGCTATGGATTTTGAGGGCAGAAACCTTCGTGTCGATTTTGGAGATGTTTCCATTATGAGCATGTATTTACCTTCAGGAACCAATGATGCACGACTAAATTTTAAGTTTAAGTATATGGACGATATCTTAGAATACTATACAGAGCTAAGAAAAGAAAGACCAAACCTCATTGTTTGTGGTGATTATAATATTTGTCATGAAGAGATTGATATTCATAATCCAAAAATGAAAGGTGTATCTGGATTTTTACCAGAAGAACGTCAATGGCTTGGCTCTTTTATAGATAGTGGATTTATAGATAGTTTTAGATATTTACATCCTGAAAAACAAGAATATACTTGGTGGAGTTATAGAGCAAACGCAAGAGCAAACAACAAAGGTTGGCGATTAGATTACGCTATGGCAACACAACCCTTACAAGAAAAATTAAAACGAAGCGTTATCTTATCTGATGCTGTTCATAGTGACCATTGCCCAATATTATTAGAACTAGATATTTAGTATCGAGAAGTCTTAATTAACACTCTAAAAAACAGAACTCAAATGATAAAAAAACTTGTATTATTAGCATTACTTTTTTCAATAAATACCTCTTGTGTTTCAAAAAAGATTTATACTGAATTAGAAGATAAATATGCTAATCTAAAACGAGAAAACAGTGGCTTGGAAGATGAAAATGAATCGCTTCTGAAATCTAAAAATGGACTTCAAAATGAATTAGACGCACTACAATCGGCTTACGACAAAGCCGTTAAAGAGCGTAATCAACTTCAAAATGAATTAGCTGCAACAAAGACTAATTTAGATAACTTGAAAGCATCTTACGATGCCTTAGAAAAAAATAGTTCTGCAGCCATAGCTGAAAATTCTCAAAAAAACAGAGAGTTATTAGCACAATTAGAGGCTAAAGAACAAGCCTTAGCGGCAGAAAGTGCACGGTTAGAAAATCTTAAAAAAGAACTTGAAAACAGGTCGAAACGTGTTGCTGAGCTAGAGAATGTAATAGCTTCAAAAGATGCTGCAATGCGTAAATTAAAGGATGCTATTTCAAAAGCCTTAACCAATTTTGAAGGTAAGGGCTTAACGGTAGAACAGCGCAATGGTAAAGTCTATGTGTCCATGGAAAATAAGTTGTTATTTCAGTCTGGAAGTTGGTCTGTTGGTGCCGAAGGACGACAAGCGGTACAACAACTTGGTAGCGTGCTGGCCCAAAATCCAGAAATTGCTATTCTTATTGAAGGCCACACAGATAACGTACCTTATAAAGGTAACGCACAACTGAGTGGCAACTGGGATTTATCTACAAAACGCGCCACAGCCATTGTAAACATTTTACGTGAAAACGCTGCCATTAATCCTGAAAACCTTACAGCAGCTGGTCGTGGGGAATATGCACCAATAGCAGCAAACGACTCGCCTGAAGGTAAAGCCAAAAACAGGAGGATAGAGGTGATTTTAACACCAAAATTAGATGAGATTTCTAAGTTGTTGAACGAGATTTAAGTGCAAACATTAGCGCTTGTCATTCAGAGTGAAACAAAGTGAAGCGAAGAATCTAAAATAAAAAAAGTGGAGCAGTGATTTCTCACTAGTTTGCTTCGCAATATGCTTTCAATTAAAGTATACTTTAATTTCAGTAGCCTTCTGAATGACATTGAGTGCAATTGTCATTCAGAGCGAAACAAAGTGAAGCGAAGAATCTCAAATAAAAACCTTAACACATTTTTAGACCTCACAGGTTTTAAAAACCTGTGAGGTCTTCTTATTTTTGTCATTCCTGCGCAGGCAGGAATCCACTTTAATTACACAATGTTTAAATAAGATTACTGCTTTAACGGAAATTAACATGAAATACACAACACTACCAAACACAGATATCAAAGTCAGCAAAATTTGTTTAGGCACCATGACTTGGGGAAATCAAAATACCCAAGATGAAGGCTTTGCGCAAATGGATATGGCTTTAGATAAAGGTGTTAATTTTTTTGATTGTGCTGAACTTTACCCTGTACCAGCTACTGCAGAAACCTATGCAGAAACCGAACGCATCATTGGTAATTGGTTTTCAAAAACTGGTCATAGAGATAAAGTAATACTCGCTACAAAAATTGCTGGTACTGGTGACTATACAGCGCACATAAGAACTACTGGTTTTAGTAAAGAAGCTCTGCAAGAAGCCGTTGATAATAGCTTAAAACGTTTACAAACCGATTATATAGACTTGTACCAATTACATTGGCCAGAACGTGAAACCAATACCTTTGGCGTTCGTGATTATAAGCATAATTCTAATGATCCATGGAAAGATAATTTTAATGAGATTCTACATTCATTAAACGATTTTGTGAAATCTGGTAAAATAAGACATGTTGGTATTTCTAATGAAGGTGCTTGGGGAACTATGCGTTACCTAGAAGAATCTAAAAATAGTAATCTACCAAGACCTGTTACTATTCAAAATGCATACTCTTTGTTATGCAGAACTTTTGAAGGTGATTTAGCCGAAATTGCTCATAGAGAAAATATAGGCTTACTAGCATACTCTCCAATGGCATTTGGCGTGCTTTCTGGTAAATATTTAAAGGGAACTGCTTCTGATAATGCACGTTTAAAATTATTCCCGCGATTTGCAAGATATAGCAGTGAACAATCAACAAAAGCTACAAAACGCTATTTAAAAATTGCCGAAACATATAATATGAGTTTAGCACAAATGTCCTTAGCATTTGTTAATCAGAGATCATTTTTAACAAGCAATATTATAGGAGCTACCACACTAGAGCAACTGGAAGAGAATATTAATAGTATTCATATAGATTTAGATGCGGAAATTCTTGAGGCTATAAATGCAGTGCACTCAGAAATTCCTAATCCAGCACCATAATTAACGTAAGGCAAAACCTTTAGCTGCCCACCAAGGATGAATTTCAATTTGTAATCTCCCTGCTTTTACCGCAGGATCTGAATTGGCTAGACTATCTGCCATATGTTGAGTTGGAACATTGTATATGGTAATGCCTCTAATGTCGCCTTCATCATCAAACGGACCTGAAATATCTGCATAACCAAGTTCGTACATTTTGCCAAGATGTTCTAAATGTTCCTCTTGTAACTGTGCAGCTTCTTCTTCATTTTGATTACGTATAGGCCCTGTTTTAAGAAACGCTATGTAATAACGTTGCATGATTATTGTATCTTGAGTTTTTTCATCAACATAATCAAAAACCTGAAACCCTTTTTCGGTAAGCTCTTTCTTTAAATTGGCTGTCGACTTTTTTAGAACGTTTGGTTTAGATGCTTTATCATTAGCATGATCTTCTGAGTGATGATTCTTATCCTTACTATGTTGCTCTTCTGTATGATTAGAATCTTGAGTTTTTGAATGCGTTTGATTTTCATCTTTACAACTTACCAAAAAGCAGATAACAAAAAGTGCTATTAAAATTTGTTTCATGGTTGATTTGTTTTAGTTATTCCAAATGTTAAACGGTTGTTTACTTAGCTGAGAATTATAGTACTTAATATCACCTGTAACTTCTTTTCCTAGCCATTCTGGTCTAGGGAAGTCCTCGTTTTCGGAGTTTAACTCCACCTCAGCAATGATAAGGCCTTCATTATCTAAATTAAATACATCTATTTCAAATGTATGATTTTCAACCTTTACTAAATATCTTGTTTTATCAATTTTAACATCTTCGCATAGTTCTAACAAGTCTAATGCATCTGGTTTTGATATCTCTTTTTCCCATTCAAAACGCGATAATCCATCTCCAGAGCTTTTACCTTTTACTGTCATAGTACCTACGTCGTCTTTTAAACGAATTCTAACCGTTCGTTCTGGATTTGTGCTTAAAAACCCTTGAACAATCTTAACACTTTTAAAGGCTTGTTCTTTAAAAGTGTTGTTATTAACTAAAAATTTACGTTCTATTTCAATCATAAATAATTAAAAGCCATTTAATGGCTAAATTTACATGATGTCAGTTGATTTACCAATACGAAAAATAATTCATGTAGATATGGATGCATTCTATGCTTCTGTAGCGCAAATGGACAATCCTGATCTTAAAGGTAAACCTATTGCAGTTGGTGGAGGCGGAAAACGAGGAGTTATTAGCGCTGCTAGTTATGAGGCTAGAAAATTTGGAGTAAAAAGCGCTATGTCTGGGCGATTGGCAGAAAAACTGTGTCCGGATTTAATCTTTGTAAAAACTGATTTTGAACGTTATAAAGAATTATCATATCGTATACGATCTATATTTTTTGATTATACGGACTTGGTTGAGCCTTTATCTATGGATGAAGCCTACCTTGATGTTACAGAGAATAAAAAAGGAAACCCAAGTGCAACTTTAATCGCTAAAGAAATTAGACAGCGCATCTTTAATGAAGTAGGATTGACTGCATCTGCTGGAATTTCTATTAATAAGTTTGTAGCTAAAATTGCAAGTGATTATAATAAGCCTAATGGTCAAAAAACAGTAAATCCTGAGGATGTGCTTCTGTTTTTAGAAGACTTGGATATTAGAAAATTTTATGGTGTTGGTAAAGTCACGGCAGAAAAAATGTATCAAAAAGGTATTTTTACAGGTAAGGATTTAAAAGCTAAAAGTTTAGAATATCTCGATGAAAACTTTGGTAAATCTGGTCGTTACTATTACCATGTTGTTCGTGGCATTCATAACAGCGAAGTAAAACCAAACCGTATACGAAAATCTCTGGCAGCTGAGCGCACATTTAGTGAAAACTTATCATCAGAAATTTTTATGCTAGAAAAACTAGAGCATATTGCCATGGAGGTTAATAAGCGCTTATCTAAGAGTAAGGTTGCTGGTAAAACTATTACACTGAAAATAAAATATAGTGACTTTACACTACAGACTAGAAGCAAAACCTTACCGTATTTTGTGAGTGATACAAGTATTATTTTAGAAACTGCAAAACAACTACTCTACCAAGATAAATTAAAAAACTCTGTTAGGCTGCTAGGTATTTCTTTATCTAATTTGAATACAGTTAAATCCTCCTATACTAAAGCTACTAAGGATAAAGAGAAATCTGTTAGCGTTCAGTTAAAGTTTGAGTTTTAATCCATTGAATTACTTAAGTTTATAAGACTAACGTAAACCACCAAAACATGAAACCTTTCAATGTTATTCTTTCTATATTTTTAGTCCTTTTATTTTTTTCATGCAAAGAAAAAGAAGTAAAAAAGGACAAAACGGTTAAAGCTGAAACAACCACAGAACAAAAAGAGGGAGTTCAGCCCTTTGCAGAACACATCTTTTCACAGTTTACAAATGTTAGAGATTTCACTTTAAATACTGATGAAACTGAGGCTTACTTTACATTACAAAGTCCTGCGAGAGAATTATCAGTAATCATGAAAATGGAAAGGAAAGACAATACATGGCAAGAGCCAGAAATTAGTGCTTTTTCAGGTCGATATACCGACTTAGAACCTTTTTTATCACCTGATAATTTAAAACTCTATTTTGTATCTAATAGACCTATTTCTAAAGATAGCACCAACACAAAAGATATGGATATTTGGTATGTAGAGCGCACTAGTAAAAGCGCTTCATGGTCTCAACCAAAAAATATTGGAGCTCCAATAAATACTGAAGAAGATGAATTTTATCCTGCAGTAGCAAGCAATGGTAATATTTACTTTACTACGATAAAGAAAGAACTAGAATCTGCCGATGATATTTTTGTTAGTAAATGGGAAAATAACACCTATACAGAACCAACTATTTTAGGAGAAGGCGTAAATACTAAAGGAGCAGAATATAATGCCTTTATTGCACCTGATGAATCTTACATTATATTTGGAGGCTGGCGACGACCAGATGCGCTAGGCTCTGGTGATCTGTATATCTCTAAAAATATAAACGGAATATGGACTAAAGCAGAAAACCTTGGGGATAAAATTAACTCTAAATATATGGAGTTTTGCCCTTTTGTAAATAAAGGTACACTTTATTTTACAAGCCGAAGAAGTAATGTTGAGATGAAAGAAAATGGTTTTACTAATGAAGAATTAATCTCTGAAATTAATAAATATGATAATGGAGCCAGTAGAATTTATAAAGTAGATTTTAATAATTTAAGCAACTAATAACTACAGCTATTAATCTCAGTTACTCGCAATGTATTGACCATACCCTTTTCTTGTATTGGCATCGCTGCTAAACTCACCAACATATCGCCAACTTCTAAATATCCTTTTTTACAAGCTATAGCATTAACATCTTCAATCGTTTCGTCTGTGCTTACAAACTTATCGTAAAAGAAAGCCTTAACACCCCAAAGCAAACTTAGTTGCGTCAAAATACGCTTGTTGGAGGTAAACACTAATATGTGAGCAGAAGGTCTCCAAGCCGAAATTTGAAAGGCTGTGTAGCCACTATTGGTTAAAGTAGAAATGGCTTTTGCATTAATCTCATTAGCCATATTTGCTGCATGATAACAAACTGCTTTTGTAATATAACGCTTGGTTCTAATATGAGGTGGCGATTGTGGCACTTCTATAAGATGAGAATCCTCAACGCTTCTAATAATATTAGACATTTGTGTAATCACTTGTACAGGATATTTACCAACAGATGTTTCGCCAGAAAGCATAACTGCATCTGCACCATCCATTACAGAATTGGCCACATCATTAACCTCAGCACGCGTTGGTGTTAAGCTCGTAATCATGGTTTCCATCATCTGTGTAGCGATAATTACTGGTATTCTAGCACGTTTAGCTCTTAACACTAATTGCTTTTGAATGAGTGGTACTTCTTGAGCAGGAACTTCTACTCCAAGATCACCTCTAGCAACCATTAAACCATCACAATAGGCAACAATTTTATCAATGTTTTCAACAGCTTCTGGTTTTTCTATCTTAGCAATGATAGGGATTTTATGATCTGTATGTTCTTTTATTAAATCTTGAAGTTCAATAAGATCCTCAGCATGCCTTACAAAGGATAAAGCAATCCAATCCACGTCTTGACTTATTGCAAAAATAGCATCTTCAATATCCTTCTCAGTTAAAGCAGGTTGGGAAATAGCTGTATTAGGAAGGTTTACACCTTTTTTAGATTTTAACGGTCCACCTTGAATAACTTTTGCCTTTACTTCAGTTTTACCATCTGTTGAAACGACTTCAAAAATCAACTTACCATCGTCTAACAAAATACGTTCACCTGGCTTGCAATCTTTAGGAAAACTATCATATGTCATATAGACGCGTTCCTTGGTACCTTCAAAGGATTTACCTGTTGCAAAAATAATTTCGTCACCAGGATTGACGACAATATCACCTTTCATAACACCTACTCTAAGTTTAGGGCCTTGAAGGTCAGCTAAAATAGCAGCATTAAAACCAAACTCATCGTTGAGTGATCTTATCATAAAAATACGCTCTTTTACATCTTTGTAGTCGGCATGTGAGAAATTAATCCTAAAAACATTTACACCTTCGTGTAACATGTCTTTAAGCACTTCCTTTTTACTTGTTGCTGGACCTAAAGTTGCAACGATCTTGGTTTTCTTTTGGTTAGGCATAAACTAAAAAATTAAATGTTCTTTTGTTTTAATTTTAGAAACGTTAACACTGTAAGTTGTTATAATTTGTGGTATTCGTTGTAATTTTTCTGTAATAACTTTTTCATTAATTCGACCTGTTTCACTGGTGATTTTTAAAAGGTAATCTACAGATTTTAACTCAGGTAGCAATTGATATGTTTTCTGCACTTTATTATTCTGAAACAAGGAACCAGAACTTTGTAAACTTTCTTCTTCTGTTTTGCATTGATTAGCGATTAGATTCCAAGTTATAAATTGATCTTCATTTTCCCATTCAAAAACAGCATAGTATGCCGCAAAATAATTAAAGTCTAAATCGTATTTCTGACGTGATAATTTTAAGTTTAATTTCTGATTTATAAGATAGGCTAACCTGTAATCTTTAATTCTGCAATGTACAGCAATTAAAGAAAATGATGCATCGTAAAAATCATCAACTACTAACTTATGAAGTGCCATAACTATTATTCTACCAAATGTAAAGATAGTATAATAGATGTTTTTAAGTGATAAGAAACCACTAATGTTAACAGTCTATTAATACGAAAACGATTGCGTTAATACAAAAAAACTGATATTTGAATAATGAAATTTATATGAACCGTGTAATCTGCTTCTGAAAAGCAAAAAATGCACGTTTTGAAGCCTTTTCTTCGGCTTTCTTTTTTGAAGTTGCTCTGGCTTTAGCTACCACTTTATCATTAATAGACAGCTTTACTGAAAAATGTTTAAGATCATCGTTGCCTGTATCTTCATAGACATTATAATCAAAACTATTTTTTTCTTTCTGACACCATTCTATAAGCAGGCTTTTGTAACTAATGACCTTGCCTTCAAGTTTTTCAATATCTACATGTGGATTAATGACACGTTTGTATATAAATTTTTCGCAGTACTTATAGCCTTTATCTAGGTATATAGCACCAACTAAAGCCTCAAATAAATTACCATGTATATTATTACCGAAATTTTGTTTTGGAATATTAGTTTCTACTAAATCAATAAGTTTAAGTTCTTTTCCTAACTCGTTAAGATGTTCTCTACTTACTACTTTAGATCGCATTTTAGTTAAGTAACCTTCATCTCCATGAGGTACTTCTTCAAAAAGGTAAAATGCTATTACCGAGCTTAACATAGCATCTCCAACAAACTCTAAGCGTTCATAATTAATGGCATTGCCATTTTTATCTTTCAGATTCATGGATCTATGTGTAAATGCTTTTACATAAAGTCCTTTCTTCTTGGGTTTAAACCCTACGATTTTTTCAACGCGTAAAAAAAAATTCCCGCCTTTATCAAAACGGGAATTTAGTATGTTACGAATGAAGCTCATTCGGGATTTAATCTAATTTTTTGAATAATACACAAGCGTTGTGACCGCCAAATCCAAAGGTATTACTCATTGCTATTTTAATATCTCTTTTTTGAGCTTTATTGAGTGTTAAATTTAATTCTGGATCTATGTTCTCGTCAACTGTTTCATGGTTTATTGTTGGTGGTATAATACCATGCTCAATAGCTAAAATTGAAGCAATAGCTTCAATAGCTCCAGCAGCACCCAACAAATGACCTGTCATAGATTTAGTAGAATTAATATTAATAGTTTTGGCGTGGTTACCAAATACTTCAGATATAGCTTTTAACTCGGCAACATCACCTAATGGTGTAGATGTCCCATGAGTATTTATATGATCTACGTCTTCAGGATTTAAACCAGCGTTTTCTAAACAATTTTTCATCACTGCAACAACACCAATTCCATCAGGATGAGGAGCTGTCATATGATATGCGTCAGAAGATAAACCTCCACCTACAACTTCTGCATAGATTTTAGCACCTCTTGCTTTAGCGTGTTCATACTCTTCTAAAATAATAGAACCTGCACCTTCACCTAACACAAAACCATCTCTTGTAGCATCAAAAGGCCTAGATGCTGTTTCTGGGCTATCATTTCGAGTGCTCATAGCATGCATAGCATTAAAACCTCCCATACCAGCAATAGCAACTGCAGCTTCGCTTCCACCAGTAACAACAACATCGCAATGTCCTAAACGTATAGTGTTTAAAGCATCGATCATTGAATTAGCAGAAGATGCACAAGCAGAAACTGTGGTGTAATTTGGTCCCATAAAACCATATTTTATCGATATGTTTCCTGGTGCTATATCAGCAATCATTTTTGGGATAAACCGTGGATTAAATCGAGGTGTTCCGTCACCAGCGGCAAAGTTTAGCACTTCTTCTTGAAATGTTTCTAAACCACCTATACCAGCACCCCAAATTACGCCTACTCTTAATTTGTTTATCGTCTCTAGATCTAATTTCGAGTCTGCAATCGCTTCATCTGAAGCGACCATTGCATACTGAGAAAACTTATCCATCTGACGAGCTAACTTTCTATCAATAAAGTCAGTAACCTCAAAGTTTTTTACTTCACAAGCAAACTGTGTTTTGAACTTTTCAGCATCAAAATGTGTTACAGGCGCAGCACCACTTTTTCCACTAATAAGACCATTCCAATATTCATCTTTGGTATTGCCTATAGGTGTAAGTGCTCCTAGACCAGTAACTACAACTCGCTTTAATTCCATAAAAAAGAGTTATTATTTTGCGTCTTCTATATAAGAAATCGCTTGACCTACTGTTGCAATGTTTTCAGCTTGATCGTCTGGTATTTGAATATCAAATTCTTTTTCAAATTCCATAATTAATTCTACAGTATCTAATGAATCTGCACCTAAGTCGTTAGTGAAGCTCGCTTCAGTTACAACTTCGTTTTCATCAACACCTAATTTGTCTACGATAATCGCTTTTACTCTTGATGCAATGTCTGACATAATCTTTTAATTTTTAAGTTTTAATTAGACCGCAAAAATAAAAAACTTTATTTTAAAAATCATCTTTACCGATAAAATGTGCTCTTTATTGCAGAAAATCGACAGATGTCTTTACTTTTAGTGTCTAATTGTAAATTATTATTCTTTTTTTTGTTTTGAATAATAACCGTTATACCTGTAAATGAAACGTATTGTAATTTTTGCTTCCGGAAGTGGATCTAATGCTGAAAATTTAATTAAGTTTTTTCACAACAGCGATAATGCGACTGTTATTCAGGTATTGACTAACAATCCTCATGCCAAAGTTTTAGATCGATGCAAAAATCTGAATGTTAGCGCTTTATCGTTTAATAGAGTGGCGTTTTCCAAATCTAAAGACGTATTAAACCTATTAAAAAGCTCGCAACCAGATCTTATAGTCTTGGCTGGCTTTCTTTGGAAATTCCCAGGTTTTATCTTGGATGAATATAAAGATAAAGTCATTAACATTCACCCTGCACTTTTACCAAAATTTGGCGGAAAAGGTATGTATGGTATGCATGTGCATGAGGCTGTAATCGCTAATAACGAAACCGAAACTGGGATCACCATTCATTATGTTAATGAGAATTATGATGAAGGTGCTATTATTTTTCAGGCAAAGTGTGAGGTTGAGACTATGGATACTGCTGAAGATATTGCTGCTAAGATTCATGATTTAGAGATGAAGCATTTTCCGAAAGTTGTAGAAAAATTGTTGGGCGCTGAGGCTCTCGAAGTGCCTAACTAAAATTACCTTAGTGTGCCTTCGAGAGCCTTAGCCACCATTATATTAAACGAAAATAGTTGTCTAAAAAAAATAAAAAATATTATGTGGTTTGGAAAGGACACCATCCTGGAGTCTTTGAATCCTGGGAGGATTGTAAAGCGCAAACTAAAGATTTTAAAGGAGCAGTTTACAAATCGTTTTCATCTTTTGATGCTGCTAAAAAAGCTTTTAAAAGCAATTATAAAGATTACGTTGGCAAGTCTAAATCCTTTAAGAGCGAATTATCAGATGATGATCTAAAAAAAATTGGAGATCCAAATCTAAAGTCTATTTGTGTGGATGCAGCTGTTAGCGGTAATCCTGGGAAGATGGAATATCGTGGAGTGGATACAAAAACTAAAAAGCAACTATTTAAACAAGGTCCTTTTGAAGAAGGCACTAATAATATTGGAGAGTTTTTGGCAATTGTTCATGGTTTAGCATTGTTGAAGAAAAACAACAGTAAACTTATACTGTATACAGACTCTAAAACTGCAATGAGTTGGGTTCGTAAAAAACAATGCAACTCTAAATTAGAGCGGAATAAAGCTAATAAAGATATGTTTGAGCTTGTTGATCGTGCAATAAACTGGTTGAAAACGAATGATTATTCAACAACAATTGTAAAATGGGAAACTAAAGCATGGGGAGAAATTCCTGCAGATTTTGGGCGCAAATAATTAAAGCTATAACTTATTTTTTTGTGTAAATTTGCACCTAATTTCAAATCGCTTTTATGAGCAAATTAGTTATCGTTGGAACAGTAGCCTTTGACGCTATCGAAACGCCTTTTGGCAAAACAGATAAAATTCTTGGAGGAGCGGCAACATTTATTGGTTTAGCTGCTTCACAATTTAAAGTTGATGCCTCAATTGTCTCTGTTGTTGGAGGTGATTTCCCGCAGGAATATTTAGACCTTTTATCAGATAGAAATGTTGATATTTCTGGTGTTGAAATTGTAAAAGATGGCAAAACGTTTTTTTGGAGTGGACGCTATCACAATGATATGAACTCACGAGATACTTTAATTACAGAGTTAAACACATTAGCAGATTTTAATCCAGTGGTTCCAAAAAACTACAAAGATGCAGAAATTGTAATGTTAGGTAATTTACACCCTTTAGTGCAAGCCTCTGTATTAGACCAAATGACTAATAAACCTAAGTTAGCCATCTTGGATACTATGAATTTTTGGATGGATAGTGCTCTTGAAGATTTGCATAATGTTATTAAAAGAGTCGATGTTATTACCATTAACGATGAAGAGGCGAGACAACTAACAGGAGAATATTCTCTAGTTATGGCTGCTAAAAAAATTCATGAAATGGGCCCAAAGTATGTGGTCATTAAAAAAGGAGAACACGGCGCCTTATTATTTAATGATGATAATGTATTCTATGCTCCAGCATTGCCACTAAAAGAAGTATTTGATCCAACAGGAGCAGGAGACACCTTTGCTGGAGGATTTGCAGGTTACATTGCAAGAACAGGAGATATCTCATTTGAGAATATGAAAAATGCAGTCATTTATGGTTCTACTTTAGCATCATTCTGTGTTGAGAAATTTGGGACAGAGCGAATGCAAAATTTAGGGACTTCAGAAATTCAACAACGATTAAAACAATTTAAGAATCTAACACAATTCGATATACAACTAAATTAATACTACGCGCTTTAACGAGCGCGTTTTTATTTACTCAAATTCTGTAATTCAAATGAGTGATTTTTTAAAACATGAATGTGGTATAGCTTTAATAAGGTTACTTAAGCCTTTAGAGTATTACAAGGAAAAATATGGCACTGCTTTCTATGGTGTAAATAAGATGTATCTTATGATGGAAAAGCAACATAATAGAGGGCAAGATGGTGCTGGTTTTTCTAGTATAAAACTCAACACTAAGCCAGGAGAGCGTTACATAAGTAGAGTACGTTCTATTGCACAGCAACCCATTCAGGATATTTTTTCTCAGATCAATGGCAGAATTAACAAGGAAATGACTGAGCATCCTGAGTATAAGGATAATATTGAATTACAAAAAGCAAATATTCCGTACATAGGTGAGTTGTTTTTAGGTCATGTACGCTATGGAACTTTTGGCAAAAATAGTGTAGAAAGTGTACACCCTTTTTTAAGGCAAAACAACTGGATGCATAGAAATTTAATAGTCGCTGGTAATTTTAATATGACTAATGTTTCTGAGTTATTTAATCGATTAGTTGATCTAGGACAACATCCTAAAGAAAAAGCAGACACGATCACGATCATGGAGAAAATCGGTCATTTTTTAGATGATTCAGTGACAAAAATTTATAAAGACTTAAAGAAAAAAGGCTACAACAAACGAGAAGCATCTCCTAAAATTGCTGAGTTATTAAGTGTTTCAAAAATCCTAAAAAAAGCGTCTAAAGATTGGGATGGTGGTTACGCAATGGCAGGGCTTTTAGGTCATGGCGATTCCTTTGTTTTAAGAGATCCTGCTGGTATAAGACCCGCTTATTATTATAAAGATGACGAGGTCGTAGTAGTAGCATCAGAACGTCCTGTTATACAAACAGTTTTTAATGTAGAATTTAACGATGTTAAAGAGTTAGAACCTGGTCATGCAATTATTACAAAAAGTTCTGGTAAAACAGCTATAAAGAAAATAATAGAACCCTTAGAGCGTAAAGCCTGTTCCTTTGAGCGGATTTATTTTTCAAGAGGTAGTGATGCTGAAATATACCAAGAACGGAAAGAATTAGGGAAATTATTAATGCCTAAAGTCTTAGAAGCCATTGAAGGTGACACAAAAAACAGTGTGTTTTCGTATATTCCTAATACTGCAGAAACGTCATTTTTTGGAATGATAGAAACTGTTGAAGAGCACTTAAACTCAGAAAAAACAAAAGCTATATTAGCAGGAGGTGGAAAACTATCTAAGCAAAAAGTAATTGATATCTTATCTGAGCGTCCTCGTATTGAAAAAATAGCGATCAAAGATGTTAAGCTAAGAACGTTTATTACTGAGGATAGTAGCAGAGATGATTTGGTAGAGCATGTTTATGATGTTACTTATGGTGTTATTAAGCCGACAGATAATTTGGTAATCATAGACGATAGTATTGTAAGAGGAACGACTTTGAAGAAAAGTATTGTTAAGATGATGGATCGTTTAAATCCTAAAAAGATTGTTGTAGTATCTTCTGCGCCTCAAATACGCTATCCAGATTGCTACGGAATAGATATGGCAAATCTTGAAAGTTTAGTAGCTTTTAGAGCTGCGCTTGCCTTACTTAAAGATACCAATCAATATCACCTTGTAGAAGAGGTCTATAAAAAATGTAAAGCGCAATTAGATTTAGCTGATGCTGATATTGAAAATTTTGTAAAAGAGATTTATAATCCGTTTACAGCAGAAGAAATCTCTAATAAAATAGCAGAACTCCTTAGCGACTCATCTGTAAATGCTGAGGTAAACATCATTTTTCAGTCAATTGAAAATTTACATAAAGCTTGCCCAAAGAATTTAGGTGATTGGTATTTTACAGGAAACTATCCTACAGTTGGTGGAAACCGCGTAGTCAATAAAGCTTTTATTAATTTTTACGAAGGCAATAAAGAACGTGCTTACTAAGCAAATTATTGATTTATAACACTTTGTCCGAAAAATTTAGTGTTTTAACCTAAAAAAGTGCATTTCGTCTAATAATTATGTGCTCTTTCTAAAATACGTATACATTAGTAGAACCATAACATAAGTAGGTTAAGTTCATGGTAGATTTGGGGCAAAAAAAGGTGAACTCTCTGTTCACCTTTTTTTATGCGCATTTAATAAATAGCCCTTCACCTTCACATTAAACCTATTCTTTTATTCTTATAAAAACTTTCTATTTCTCGTTTAAGCTAATAATTGAGTAGTTTATCCAAAAAATGTGGTTATTAGAATTTACTGCCTTTATATTTGACTCACCATAACATAAGTAGGTTAAGTTTATGGTAGATTTGGGGCAAAAAAGGTGAACTCTCTGTTCACCTTTTTTCATTTAAGTTCTACACAAGATTGTAGAACTTTTTTTATCGTAAATGTTTACTGCCTAATTTTTATTAGCTGCTTCTTGTGATCGTCTTGCCTCTAATGCTTCTCTACTCAGCTTGGCTAGATTAAAATTAGGATCTATGGCAAGAGCATCGTTCATAAACTGTATGGCTGTTGCTACGTTTCCTTTTTGATCTTCGTTAAAAACGGCTAGACCTTTTAAGCATAAAAACGCTGCTTTTAAAGAGGTCTGGTAAGGCTGCTGAGATTCGTAGAAACTGCGTTTCATGTCGTCTTTAGAGTTAGCAATGCCATACTCTATATTTTGTTTAGCCTCCACAAATTTTTGCAACTGAATCTTTAAGTCAGCAAGCTCATAAGCAATATAAGGATTGGGTTTTCTTTTAAATAATTCCTCATAATGCACT
Organism: Microcosmobacter mediterraneus; assembly: GCF_031846265.1. Classification (NCBI taxonomy): domain Bacteria; kingdom Pseudomonadati; phylum Bacteroidota; class Flavobacteriia; order Flavobacteriales; family Flavobacteriaceae; genus Microcosmobacter; species Microcosmobacter mediterraneus. The sequence continues at coordinate 322,793 of NZ_JAVRIA010000002.1, forward strand.
AAAGCTTTTTCTCTTTGATTTAATGCTTTTAATGCAATTGCTTTTACCTCAACATTGAGATCTGAATCTCCAGTACCAAGCTCTATACCAATAGTATTGAGAGCCTCTAAGTTACGACCTTCAGAAGCGTACACATAGGCAAGTGTATCTCTCCTTGCTTGTAATGGTGAAAGAACCTCTAGATGTGTCATTGCGTTAATAATACCTTGTACATCACCATGATTTTTCATCTGTTGGTAATAGGATTCAAAATGTTTTACTAATTCTGAATTGGATTGTGCAGATACTTGTAATGTAAATGCAAAAAGCGATAGGAAAACTAATTTTTTCATTATATAATTTTTAGCTGCGCAAAACTATAAAAATTAGAGCGATATGCCTCTTAAAACAATCCTAATTTCTATATTTTCACTTTAAATGTATACTCTAATTCTGTTTCAATCTCAGAAGAATCAATAATCTTGCCAACACTAGAAAGCATTGTATTAAAAGTTGGTGGCTGTAAACCTAAAGCCTCAGCTTTACTTCTGTAATAAATTTCTCTGGCTGGATGATAAGGGTAGCTTAAATTGTAAGTGTTATTGGTTGAGTTCTTTTGAAACAATAAAGAAACAATGTTAACACAATCCTCTAAGTGAATTAAATTTATTGGTGCTTCTGGATTTTTAATATCTGTTCTACCTGATAGCATATGTATTGGATGTCTCTCATTTCCTGTAAGGCCTGAAAATCTTATAATTAACGTTTTAAAGCTGTTATTAGTTGCACACAGTCTCTCAACCTCTATCAGTTGTTTTGCTTTTTTAGAGCCAGCATTAGGTACGGTTCTATTATATATTATTGAGAAGGGGAACTCATCTTTAAAGACAGACGTAGAACTTATTAATACTAACTGACTCACAGATGATTTTTCAATAAAGGGAAGTAATTGTCTAATCTTGTTTATATAATTTGCATTAGGGTTTTTACGTAAACCAGGAGGTATATTAAGTACCAAGATATCAGAACCTTCTAAAACAGCCTCAATATTACCATCAATACTATCCTCTAAAACTCTTAAAGAATAAGCCAATATGCCAAAAGCTTTTAAGTGCTGCAATTTTTCCTGAGATGTTGTGGTTCCTTTTACTAAATAACCTTGTTTGAGTAACTGTTTAGCAAGTGGAAGCCCAAACCAACCACAACCAATAATGGAAATTTGTTTATTCAATATAGCATCGTATTATAGATTATAGCAAAGTTAATGTTTCTTAGTGTTTGTAGAGTGTTATAATAATATGTATATTTAAGTACATTAAAACGAATATGTTATGGGAATTAAAAGCTTTCAAGGATCAAGAAAACAACAGCAAGTAACTGATAATACATCAATAAAAGTAAGTGACTATATGTCTAGAGACCTTATTACCTTTAGACCAGAACAACCCATTGAAGAAGTTATTAATACCTTAATTCGTTTTAAGATTTCTGGCGGTCCTGTTGTTAATGATAAAAATGAACTCGTTGGTATCATTTCTGAAGGCGACTGCCTTAAACAAATTAGCGAAAGTAGGTATTATAACATGCCTATGGAAAATGATAACGTTGAGAAACGTATGGTTAAAAACGTTGAAACCATTGATGGTAATTTAAATGTTTTTGATGCTGCAAATAAATTTTTACAGTCTAAAATTAGACGATTCCCTATAGTTGAAAACGGTAAACTTGTTGGACAAATTAGCCAAAAAGATATTTTAAAAGCTGCAATAGAACTCAAAGGACAAAACTGGAAATAATCCTTTTAAATTCTCTTATAATCTACTTTGGCAGATGGCTCATCTGTGATCACTAATTTTTGCTCATTACTACTTTCTAATGTAGCAATACGTGTTGATCCATATTGAGACATTGGAGCGTTCATTTCTTTCCACTTAGCAATACCACCAACTGTAATAACTTCCCCAATTTCTAGGATTCGTTCAGTGTAACGTAAACGTTTGTTAAATCCTAAAATCGTTTCACTATTTACATTATATCGCTTTAACAGGTTTTTAAACTCTGGAGTAGGATCATTAAAAGTCCCTGAGTTAGCACTGTGATCAGATACCATAAAGCTCATGTAGTTTTTAGGGTTTTCTTTTGGTTTTACCATAACCACCTCACCTTGTTGTTCAATAAAAAAATCTTGAATAGCATAGTCGCTAACTAACGTTTTCCAGTGCGAACTTTTTCCTGTGCTTCGGTGTTGCTCTATTTTTATATGATAAGCCACACAATCTCTTCTGGTAAAAGGTGCTTTTAAAGGTTCATGAACATGCAGAACTTTGCCAGTGGTTTTTGTAAGCTCATTAGTTCTAAATTGAGTAATGCGCTTTGCTTTAAAGGATTTTAAAGCTCTCAGAATTTTTTGTTTTCTGCTAAAATAGTAAGAGACAAAAATGATACTACCAAAAATTAAGATAATAATTGCAGCAATAGCTAAGGTATCTGTTTTTATAATTATACTAAGATTTTTTAGTAGCATTGGTTAGCGTTATGGTTACTATATATGTATTGAAACTGATGAAAACGTTACACCTTACTAGCTTTCTCGTTTTACTAATGCGTAGTAATCTCCTTCTAGAGGCAGGTAACCTTGATCGTAGACAAAATAGTAAATAGCTCCTGCTTTTGTGGTGTAAATACTTGTAAAGTAATTAAAGTCAAAACCATGTTCAATAAGCTTACTTCTTGACACTTTCTTTTTCTGATCTGGATTTAATACTTCTAAAATTCTATAATTTTTACGCAAGCGATTATTCGTGTTTCGTATTAAGTTTTTACTATCCTTATTAATACGATTATTGTAAGCGTTTCTGCAACCATCACTACAGAATTTCTTATCAACTCTTCCGATAATATCGTTATCACACTCTGGACATTTCTTTTTCATAATCAATTTTTTTTAGCTCGTACCAACGCAACTCTTTTTTAAGTTTGTCTTCATAGAAATCTACTGTATAGTTAAGACCTATTTTAAGTAAGACTTTGTGAGATGCCTCGTTTTCTTTTTCTGTAATACCATAAATAACATTAAGACCAATTGTATTGAAACCATAATCCAAAGAGGCTTTTGCGCTTTCAGTAGCATAACCTTTTCCCCAAAATTCAGGTAACAATCTATAACCAACATCAAAAAAGTTATAGTTACCATTATATTGATGTTTCTTGTTATAAAATCTTAAACCAGACCAACCTATAAAATGACCTGTATCTTTTTCTTCAACTACCAATCGACTAATCCCATAACGCTTATAGTCTTCGATTACTTCATTAATATAGTTTTGAGACTGACTTTTATCTGTAAAAGGTTTATTGCCTAAATATTGATGAACTAATGGACTAGAATCTAATCTAAACATATTATCAAGGTCAGTGTTTCTCATGTCTCTGAGAATAAGTCGATCAGTTTCTATTGCAAATGAAATCATAAACCAATGTACAAATTATTCGTTTACAAACGACTACGTTTGTGATGCAAGCTCATAAATGAAGTAATACTTAATTGATATACAACCTAATTTTCTAGCACTCTTTCCCAAGTGCTTAAAGACAAACGCTCTGTTCCGTTTTCGCTAATTAGTCCTGTATCTCGCCATAATTGTCCTAGGTCTAATAATTCTGGAGGGAAGGTTTCCCAGAGTGCATCATAATCTTTATGAGTCCACCAAATTGTAAACTCATAATTTTGGTTTTGAGCATTGTTTAATAGGGTTTCGAGATATAGGTTTTGGTCGCTTTCACTCCCATTAATAGAAACATTTAAGTTTGGCACCACAAGGTTTTCGGCTAAATGACTGGTTTCTACAAAAGCTACAGGACTATTAACGTTGTTGTGCAAAAAATTAAACGTGTCTTGGAAGTCACTCTCAGTACTCTGATTATTTAAAAACGGATAATAACTAATGGCTATAAAATCTAAGGTGTTAATGTGGCTTAAAATATCATTGATATACGCAGAAGTGTCTGTTGTATTTGGCTCATATAAATTGTGAAGTGATATAGATTCTGAAATTTTTAAATCGGAATGCTCTTCTTTTATTCTGCTTGTAACATTGGCCATAAGTTGTTTGTAGCCAAGCCATTTCTCTGGAGCTCGCAATCGTAACTCATTAACCTCAATGGCAATAACTAAATAATCGGGTGAAAAAGCGTTTACTAAATAGTTTATATGTTTTACGTAAGCGTCTTCTATATGATTGTCGTTAAGATTAGTATAGTTTGGTATGGAGCCATCAAAATCTTCTGCTAGTTCGTCTCTGTTACTATTTAATAAACTAACTGAAAGCACTAAGTCGTGTGTATTGATTTTACGGTTTGCTCTACCTTCAATTTCGTTGGTAAAAGTCTGTGGTAAGTCTAAATTATTAATCCATGCATTCCATGGAATTTTACTATCTATGTGTTCTGCATAAATGTCTGCCGTGTTTTCAATAAAGGTGTAAGTATCGTTTACATCTTGTAGATTAGGTCCAAAACTCCAGGTGGTAAAGCCCATTTTAAATGATCTAGAATTAGGCTCTGTTGTATTGCTTGTGTTACAGCTAAAACTCGTAAAAAGCAAAACACCAATAAAGCATTGTGCTATTTTAAAACTATAAATATATGTAATGCTATTATATTTAGCCATGACTCTTTTTGTCATAATGAAGTACAACTCATTAATAAGTTCTACATTCTAAAAATAAGTAAAAATTAAACACTAATCGTAAAACCTTGATTATTATTTGTTTACTCATTTTTAAATGACTACAAATATTTACAAACGATATTAAATACGTAACTACCGACTTATATTTGGTTGTCCTCTCATATTTGCACTGTCGAAACATAAGAACTCGATAGTATTAACTGTTTAACATTAAAAATTTAAAATTATGAACACGCTAAGAAACAAAGTACAGTTGATTGGACATTTAGGAAAAGATCCAGAAATCGTAAATTTAGAGAGTGGTAAAACACTAGCTAAATTCTCTATTGCTACTAACGAAAGCTACAAAAATGCGCAAGGTGAAAAAGTAGAAAACACCTATTGGCATAATGTTATAGCTTGGGGAAAAACAGCTCTGATTGCTGAGAAATTTTTAGTTAAAGGCAAAGAGGTGGCTGTAGAGGGTAAATTAACTAATCGCTCTTGGGATGATAAAGATGGCAATAAGCGCTACACTACAGAGGTGGTTTGTAACGAGCTTTTAATGCTTGGTAAATAACACTAAAAAAAGCCAGATGTTAACATCTGGCTTTTTTTAAGCTACTTTTTTTAAAAGGTCAAAACAAGGACATTTTTTACAGCGTTTTTGTTCTGACTTTTTATATTTTTTGCAACACTTTGTTTTGCATTTTTCTGCAAAAGCACAACCATTAAGTGTAATGGTTTTTAAGCGTTGCTGTTTTAATTTTTTATTCGTTTTCTTTCCCATCTCGATGTAACACCAAAACAGGAACAAAAATACTTATTTTTAATAATTCTAAATAAATTTTAACAATTATTCTAACGGTGTGTCAGCAGCGCTTTGTACTGTAAGCTGCTGTATGTCTCTATCAAACAGATATAAACCTCCTTTATCATCGCCAATCATGTTTATTTTATCTAAGATGGTTCGCGCTGTGGCTTCCTCCTCTATCTGCTCAGACACATACCATTGCAAAAAGTTATGAGTAGCGTAATCACGTTCTTGTAGTGTAATATGCACCAATTCATTTATACTTGTAGACACAAAAATTTCGTGATCTAGGAGTTTTTCAAACATTAATTTAAAGGACTTAAAATCTACGTTTGGCGCTGATAAATCCGAAATATGAGCGTGTCCTCCACGTTCATTTACAAACTTCACCAACTTTAACATATGCTCACGTTCTTCGTCTGATTGGTCGTACATAAAATTTGCAATTCCTTCTAAGCCTTTCACCTCAGCCCAAACAGCCATGGCTAAATACACCTGAGACGACTCAGCTTCGATACGAATTTGTTTATTTAATGCGGTTTCTATTGTTTTTGATAGCATAGTTTTCAGTTTTACTCAAAAATACTGAATATCTCGTAAAAATGATTCTAAATACCATAGAGTTAGTAAATTAATGGATTGGCTTTTTTATCTTTATATTTCTTAATAAAAACAGATGTCAATTCAACCCAAATTAGTCCGATTTAATGATAATGTACTAGCAAAGTATCAAATCTATAATAGCATCTTTATGACGCTCCCTTTTGATGCTATAACTAAAACAGGTGTCTTATTACCATTATTTCATGAAACCTGCGACAAAGGATTTGCACAAGGTGATGATCCTACAACAATTGTTGAGCGGTTTTTTGAGAAGTATCAGGCAAGACGCTCTAAAGAAAGTCAGATAAAACTTCTGTTTCGTTTTATACAATATATAGAACGCCAAGTAGTTTTGTTTGATGCTATTGAAGATGCAGCTTTTCCGGTTGTAAATAATATGGATGGCATTGGTACGCTTAGGCATTTAAAAGAGAATGCTGTTTCTGACGGTAAGCTAGAAACACTTATAAAATATCTTAATGAGTTTAAGGTAAGAATTGTGCTTACTGCACATCCTACACAATTTTATCCAGGTTCAGTTCTTGGCATTATTACAGATCTTACCAAAGCTATTGAGGCTAACGACCTTTTGCTTATTAATAATCTTTTAGCTCAACTCGGAAAAACACCGTTTTTTAAAAAGAAAAAACCAACACCTTATGATGAAGCTATCAGTCTTATTTGGTATTTAGAACATGTATTTTATGAATCTTTTGGGAAGATTTTTGATTACATACAACAAAATATTTATGATCAGTTAGATATGCCTAACGAAATCATAAATATTGGCTTTTGGCCAGGAGGTGATAGAGACGGAAATCCATTTGTAACTCCAGAGACAACATTAAAAGTGGCTCTAAAATTAAAGCAAGCTGTTCTTAGAAATTATTATAGAGATATAAAACATCTAAAACGAAAGCTCACATTTAAAAATATAGAAGAGCCCATTTTATATTTAGAACGAAAGCTGTATGATGCTAGTATAAGTCCTAATGCCAAGAATGCCATTACCTTAGATGAATTTATTACAACTCTACAGACCATTAAAGACATTATTAAAAATGAGCATCAGTCGTTATATCTCAATGAGATTGAAAGTTTAATTAATAAAACATCCTTATTTGGGTTTAGATTTGCAACCTTAGATGTAAGGCAAGACAGCAGAAAGCATAACGACGTGTTCCAAGATGTTGTTAAAACACTACAAAAGAAAAAGGCTTCTGTTTTTCCTGATAACTTTAGTGAGTTAACACCAAAGCAACAAGTTAATGCACTTTCAAAAGTAAAAGGAAAACTCAATATAGCATGGTTTAAAGATGAGTTTAGCATTAGAACTTTAAAAACCATGGAAGCTATCAAAGAGATACAGACCTCAAATGGTGAGCTTGCTGCCAATCGATATATCATTAGTAACAACCAAACAGCCGTAAATGTGATGGAACTCTATGCGATGTTAAAGATTACGGCATTTGATGACGCATTACCAGTAGACATTGTTCCGCTTTTTGAGACGGTTCCAGATCTAGAAAATGCAGGTTCTGTAATGGAAACGCTTTATACAAATAAAGCATATAGAAAACATGTAGAGCAAAGAGGCGATAAACAAACGATTATGCTCGGCTTTAGTGATGGAACTAAAGATGGTGGTTACCTCATGGCAAACTGGGCAATATTCAAAGCTAAAGAAGCCCTTACTAAAGTATCAAGAAAGCATAAAATAGCAGTAGTGTTTTTTGATGGTCGTGGAGGACCTCCAGCTCGAGGTGGTGGAAAAACGCATAACTTTTATGCGTCTCTAGGACCAACTATTGAGGATAAAGAAGTACAATTGACCATACAAGGTCAGACGATCAGCTCTAATTTCGGAACCTTAGATTCGTCTCAATATAATATGGAGCAATTGATAAGCTCAGGTATTTTAAATAGATTGTCAGATACCAATCCTAAGCTGTCTCGTACAGATAAGAGCACGATGAATAGCTTGGCAAAAATCAGCTATAAAGCATATAGTAACTTTAAGCAACATCCAAATTTCCTAGGGTATTTGGAACGAATGAGTACACTAAAATTTTATGCAAAAACAAATATAGGTAGTCGTCCATCGAAACGAGGAACATCTGATGAATTGGTGTTTTCAGATTTAAGAGCCATCCCATTCGTAGGAAGTTGGAGTCAGTTAAAACAGAATGTTCCAGGGTTTTTTGGAGTAGGAACTGCCTTGAAGCATTATGAAGATAAAGGGGAATTTAGAAAAGTCAAGCAGCTTTATAAAAACTCTAGCTTTTTTAAAACCTTGATTGAAAATAGCATGATGTCATTATCAAAATCGTTTTTTGATCTTACAAAATACATGTCTGAAGACGAGGAATTTGGAGGTTTTTGGACCTTGATTTACGAAGAGTACACGTTAAGTAAACGCTTAATTTTAAAGCTCACAGGTTATAAAGAACTTATGGAAGAGGAGCCTTCAGGAAAAGCGTCAATTGCTGTTAGAGAGTCAATTGTGCTTCCATTGTTAACCATTCAACAATTTGCTTTAAAAAAGATTCAAGAGCTAAGAAAACAAGAGGAGATTGATCCAAAAGAATTAGATATTTACGAAAAAATTGTGACGCGCTCTCTATTTGGAAATATCAATGCGAGTCGTAATTCTGCTTAAAGCATTCTTTTTCTAATGGATGGTTAATATTGAAAAGATTTTTTATTTTTAGATTAAAACCAATATTTTTTAAAAATGAAAGCTACTTTTTTTTGTGTTTTATTATACTTCATGTTTACTTCCTGTAAATCGGAGTCGAAACAAATAGAAATAAACTCTGAACAAACAAAACTACCTAACATTATTTTATTGGTTGGTGATGATCAAGGGTATCCATATTTCGGATTTATGGGAGCAGATTATGTACAAACACCTCATATGGATAAACTCGCTGCAAGCGGAACCCTCTTCACAGAAGGTTATGTGCCACAAAACCATTGCAGACCGTCATTACAAACACTAATGACAGGAACCTTACCGATCAATTATGAGCAAGATGTTGAGAAATTGATTAAAGAGAAACAAATCCCAGAAGATTCTATAGTAGGTTTCAAACATCATGCGATGCGGCACTTTAATACCTTGCCAAGGCTTTTAGCTAAAAAAGGCTACAAAAGTTTTCAAGGTGGCAAATGGTGGGAATTCAATTACCAAAATGGCGGCTTTGATGCTGGGATGACCAAAGGCTGGAGAAAGGGAGATAAGAAAAATGACGATTGGTTTTTACAATTTATGGGAGGTGATGGTCGTCAATTAGCGCGTGCGACTATGCAGCCTGTTTATGATTTTGTTGAAACCAATAAAAATGATCCATTCTTTATTTGGTTTGCACCTGAATTACCGCATTATCCATTTGATGCACCAGACAAATATTATAATATTTATAAGGATAAAGACATGACCGAATCTGCAAAACGTTACTACGCGAATTGCACATGGTTTGATGATGGTGTTGGTGAATTAGTAAGATACCTAAAAGAACAAGGAGAGATTGATAATACACTTTTTGTTTATGTCAACGATAACGGTTGGGAGCAAGAACCACATCAAGAATTTAGACATGATTCTTTGCGCTGGCATAATGGAGGTGACAAAGGGAAACTATCGGTTTACGATCAGTCTTTTAGAACACCAATTATTTTTTCATGGAAAGATAAGATTGAAGCTGGAGCAAAATCAAAAGCATTGATGCATAGCGCAGATATTCCTGCAACCATTCTCGATTATTTGGATATCGACATACCAGAAGGTTATTTTGGAAAGTCCTATAAATCTTTAATCGAAGACACATCAAAATCTGATAGAGCTATTATTATTGGGCAAGCCACTCAAATGCGTTCAGAAGATGATATGATGGGAATGAAGATTGAAGCCTATTGGGCAAGAACAAACAATTGGTTCTTTCAATGGAATTTAACTTTAGAGAGTATTGCACTTTACGATATGAATAATGATTCAAGAAATGATACTAACTTAGCTGAGACCTATCCCGAAAAAGTAAAAGCTTTTCAAGGAAGAATTGAAGCTTGGAAAGCAGAACATAAATAAAACTTGATAATTGTAATATCTAAAAGAAAATATCCTGAGCCAATCTAAAGGTATTGGCATGTGCTTCTACAATAATTTTTATATCAGGCGAATAACCGCCTCCCATACTGCACATCACAGGAATATTTTCTGATTTACAGGTTTCTAAAACAAACAGATCTCGCATTTTGCAACCTTCTAATGTTAAACCTAATTTGCCCAATTTGTCAGAAGCAATGACATCAACACCGCACAAGAAATAAATGAAATCGGGCTGTACTTGTTTGATTAGTCTTGGAAGTGTTTCATACAGAATTTTCAGATAAGTTTCATCATCTGTGTCTGTTTCTAAAGCAATATCCAAATCACTAAGTTCCTTTTTAAACGGATAGTTAGCTTTGCCATGCATCGAAAAGGTAAATACAGAATCATCATTCTGAAAGATTTGAGCAGTGCCATTACCTTGATGTACATCTAAGTCGACGATTAAGATGTTGTGAGCCAAATTTTTATGCTGTAGATAACGTGCTCCAATGGCTTGATCATTCAGTAAGCAAAAAGCCTCGCCACGATTGGTATAGGCGTGATGAGTACCTCCAGCAATATTCATTGCAATACCATGTTCTAAAGCAAATTCACTGGCTTTAATTGTACCATCAGCAATAATAACTTCACGTTCGACTAAAATATTACTTAAAGGAAAACCTATTTTTCGGGCGGTACGTTTGTCTAAAGTCAGCTGTTTTAAATCATTGAAATACGCTTCTGTATGTACACGAAGAATATGTTGGTCATTAGGGATTTCCGGTTGAAAAAAACTATTTGAAGTACAAGTGCCTTCATAAATAAGCTGTTCTGGTAATAGCTCGTATTTGAGCATAGGAAAGCGATGTCCTTCAGGAAGCGGATGTTTATAAATAGGATGGTATGCTATTTTGAGCAACGACTAGTCTTCAGTGTTTATGATTAAGGTTTCCGAAACAAAAGAATTTCCGTTGACAACACCTTCTATGTAAAGATTAATATTTTCAGCTTTAGTGTCGTAAATATAAAACTCTAGATTTCCGTTATCATCTGGTTTTAAATTAGGAACCCAACCAATGACGCCATATTCTTTAAAAAATTTAGTGTTGTAATATTGATACTTTGGTGTGTAGAATCTTTTTGCATTACTAAAACGCAAAGGTACATCGTAAGTAACCACATTTTCTGCTTTGTTAAGAGGAATATTGTTTTGTTTGGTATATATTTTAATAAAGCCTGCTCCACCTCGTATTCCACCTCCTATTCCATACAATTCATATTCAATGTAATCTACAACATCCATAGTAATAAAAGTCAGCAAACTAAAGTCTGAATTAGAGCCAGAAGTGGTTAAAAGGGCATCATCTAAGTAAACTAATGGTACTGGATCTTTCCAGGTAATTCTAGGATTAATTATACTAAGTGTTCCTGAAAAATAATCGTATTGAGTTGACCAACCCAAACGTTGCAAATAGAGGTCTACACGAAGTCCAGGTCTACGCTCATAATCTTCAATAATATCTACTTTGGAATTCACTGCTTTATTTGCTAATTTTTCTGCTCGGCTTTCACTAACGTCTGTTGTAATGACTACCTCGTCTAGCTCTTCTGCATTTTTCCAAGACTCTAATGAATTTGGTATAGCTATCTGATTATCTCTAAACACGTCTGCTTCCTTTATGCTTGAAAACGTATTGGAGTAATCAGCAAATTCTGAAGGATAAAATTGCAAGTAAAGTGATGGCTTGTTTTTAAATTTATCTTTTTGCAACTCAAGAAATCCGATTCTAAATAAATCGTCTTCTGTTGGTATTAATGATTTTGCTGTAAACACTTTATCAGTATCTGATAACTCAAATAACTTGGTTTTAGAATTCTCTAGAGGATAGACGATGTAATTACCCTTACCTTTTTTGCCATTAACGTTGGCAACAACATCAATTCCCCTTTCAAAAGGATATGCAAAAACTTCATTATAATTAAATATCTCATCCCAATTATAACTACTCCAGCCTTGAGTAAGCATAAGTAGGTCTAAATTGTACATAGTAGCTCTACTTGAATCTTTAAAATAATTGTGCCCATTTTCTATAGCTCCTTTTATATAAGGCTGAATATATGTCTGTGATAATATAGAATTATGATGATTATACGACGCTGTGTTTGATGGCAAAACCGAGACGCTTAAGGATGAGTAATCTTCTGGTTTAAAATCGGGTAATTTTAAGGAGATTACAAGGCTATCAACCTCAACATTTAATGAGGTTTTAGATACTTTTTGCCTCTTAATGCCTTGATTATTAAAAAATAAACGCTCTAAAACAGGTTTGTTATCTTCATCAAAAACTGTAAAAATATTAATACCTGAGTACAGCTCATTCATTGGATACGCCATAACAAGTCTTTGATCTTCATCAAATCTGAAATCTGAAATTTTTATTTCACTATCATTATGAAGTGCGAGCTTAAATACTTTTTCTTTTATCATAGAGAGTGAAGCAGAATTTGTTTTAAATTCTAACAACACTCTATCTTTAGCTCTCATTAGTTGTAAGTTTAAACCAATCGATTCTATAGAACTGATTGGTTCTGAAACAACTTCATCTGCAAGATCTAATTCTATTGTATATTGATTTCCTTGTGAAGGTGTAAATAGTGTTTTGGCAATTCCAACTTCATTTAGTGTAAATTCTGAAACTACATTGCCATTGTCATCCTTTATTCTACCTGTTGCATTACCTACACCGTAACCCAATTCATTTTTTGCAACAATACCTATGTTGTTAGAAACATCATAAAGAATATGACCACCTTCTCCTAAGGTTTGTAAATCTACAGAAAGATTAGAGCTTTTAACAGATTCAATTTTAGCATTATTATCCGCGTCCAGCACTTTAAATGTTTGTTCAAAATGGTTGGCCTCTTTAAAGTTACGCATCCAATTTGTATAAGCCTTAAATGTATAAATGCCTGTAGATAACGAATCATCTACATTAAATACATTATTAGCAACGCCATTATTAACATATACTAGCTTCTTTTTTAAAATATTACCTTCCTCATCAGAGATTGTACAATATAGATTAGAAGTATTAGGTGAAAGCTGTTTGGTGTTTTTGTCTAAAACATAAGCCTTAAAGCCAAGCATCTCTCCTTCTATATACACTGATTTATTTAAATGCACATAAGCCAATTCTCTTGGTGCTGAATGGTAGTCTTCAAAACTATCTGCTATATCAATTTGTTGTGCATTCGTATTAGCAATAGATAGAATTGCACAAATAAATAATACCTGTGTTAATTTAGAGAGAAATTCTTTTCTGATTATAGAGATAGCTTGCATAGTGCTCTTTTGATGGTTTATGCAAATTTACTCAAAAACCACACCAAATTTGTAGGGTTTAACTTATCCTTAAGTGCCTTTTTAGCTTAAAATAAGTAAGTTGTAAGAAATGTTGTTTAGCTTATTTGCAAACCATTTTTTACCTCCAAGGTCTCGTCTGGGTTTACAAACACCAACTTACCATCAATAGTTTCAGTCATTAAAATCATACCTTCACTTTCTACACCTCGTAATGCTCTTGGCGCAAGATTAACTAATACTGTAACGCGTTTTCCGATAACCTCATCTGCTGAAAAGCTTTCAGCAATACCAGAAACGATAGTTCTAGTATCAATACCTGTATCAACTTTTAAAACTAAAAGTTTTTTTGTTTTAGGCATTTTTTCTGCTTCTAGAATTGTGCCTACTCTAATATCTAACTTGGTAAAATCCTCAAAAGTGATGGTGTCTTTCTGTGGTTCGACAGTAGCGTTTACTGCTTCATTTTCTTTTTTTGAAGCTTCCAGTTTATCGAGTTGCGTTTGTATTTCTTTGTCTTCAATTTTAGTGAAGAGTAAGTCTGCTTTATTTATTTTATGATTAGCAGGTAATAAATTCTCAGAAGCTGCAACGTCATTCCATGACCTCTCGACTTCATTTGATGAGGTGCTAAGTATTGATTTAAGTTTATGCGAAGTGAATGGTAAAAAAGGTTCACATAACACAGAAAGTGCAGACGCTATTTGTAATGCTACATACATAATTGTTTTTGTACGATCCTCATCTTCTTTAATTACTTTCCAAGGCTCTTCATCTGCTAAATATTTATTGCCTAATCGTGCTAAATTCATAAGTTCTTGACTACCTTCTCTAAAGCGATAACGTTCTATAGAACTAGCAATTACGGAAGGGTAAGCTTTTACAGTTGTTAAGGTTTCTTTGTCTATTTCTGTAAACTCAGAGGGTTCAGGAATAATACCTTCATAATATTTATGTGTTAAGACAACAACACGATTTATGAAGTTCCCAAAAATAGCGACTAGTTCGTTGTTATTTCTAGCTTGGAAGTCTTTCCAAGTAAAATCGTTATCCTTAGTTTCAGGTGCATTCGCAGTGAGTGCATAGCGTAACGCATCTTGCTTGTTAGGAAAATCTTCTAAATACTCATGAAGCCATACAGCCCAGTTTTTAGAGGTAGATAGTTTATTGCCTTCTAGATTTAAAAACTCATTTGCAGGTACATTATCTGGTAATATATATGACCCTTCTGCTTTTAACATCGCTGGGAAAATAATACAATGGAATACAATATTATCCTTACCTATAAAATGAACTAATTTGGTGTCTTCTTTTTTCCAATAATCCTTCCAGTTTTTTCCTTCATGTTCTGCCCATTCTTTAGTTGCAGAAATATAACCGATAGGAGCATCAAACCAAACATAGAGTACTTTGCCTTCACCTCCTTCTACAGGAACAGGAATTCCCCAATCTAAATCTCGAGTCACAGCTCTTGGCCTTAAACCATCATCAATCCAAGATTTGCATTGACCATATACATTAGGTTTCCAATCTTTTTTATGGTCTTTAAGAATCCACTCTTTTAAAAATGATTCATGTTTGTTTAGTGGTAAAAACCAGTGCTTAGTTTGTTTTAATGTTGGTACATTGCCAGTAATTGCTGATTTAGGGTTTATTAAATCTGTGGCATTATGGCTTGTTCCGCAGTTTTCACATTGATCACCATAACTTTCCTCATTGCCACATTTAGGACAAGTACCTATAACAAATCTATCGGCTAAAAATTGATTTGCTTCTTCGTCATAGAGTTGCTCTGTGATTTCTTCAACAAACTCATTCTTATCATACAATGTTTTAAAAAACTCGGAGGCAGTATCGTGATGAATCTTAGCTGAGGTTCTAGAATAATTATCAAACATAATTCCAAAATCTAAAAAAGATTGTTTTATAATAGCATGATATTTATCTACAATATCTTGCGGAGAAACGCCTTCTTTTTTAGCCTTAATAGTTATAGGTACACCATGCTCATCACTTCCACAAATAAAAGCCACATCATTACCAATGAGTCGTTGGTATCTAGCATAAATATCTGCTGGTACATAAACGCCAGCTAAATGACCAATATGTATTGGGCCATTAGTGTAAGGAAGCGCTGCTGTTATGGTATATCGTTTAGGAGAATTCATTTTTATTAAATAGATGTCAGGTCGAGCGCAGTCGAGACCTTGATAAAACCTCTCGACTGCGCTCGAGGAGACAAATCTCTAATTTTAAATAGATAAAACTAGCGCACAAAAGTACGCATTCTTAAAGGGATTTAGAAAAAAAATGTACTTTTACAATATGTCTAAATATGCCTTTTTTATTTCTGTCATAGCTTCCTTATTTTTATTAGGAATAAAGCAACGTACAGTACAACAAAAAAATGCAAAAACACAGAATACATTGATACAACCTCCATATTTAAAAGCAGGAGATACCGTTGCTATTGTTGCACCTTCAGGAGTTTTAATTAATCGTGGAGATGAAATTACTCAGGCCAAAAAATTATTAGAAAATTGGAATCTTAATGTTATTATAGGAAAAAACGTGTTTAATCAAAACAATCATTTTGCTGGCACAGATGATGAACGCTGCGAAGATTTGCAAAATGCCATGGACAACCCAACAATAAGTGCTATTTGGTGTGCTAGAGGTGGTTATGGAACCGTTAGGATTTTAGATAAATTAGACTATACAAAATTTAGGAACAAACCCAAATGGCTTTTAGGGTATAGTGATATTACGGCCTTACACAATCAATTGCATAATAAAGGTTTTGAAACCATACACGCCTTAATGTGCACAAGCCTTACTAAAGATTTAACAAAAATTAAACCTGCTGTTAATACATTTAAAGATGCCTTATTTGGAAAGTCATTATCCTACACATTAGAAGGTTCTAAGCTCAATAAAACAGGTGAAGTATCTGGTCAACTCGTAGGTGGTAATTTAACCTTATTGCATACCATGTTGGGTTCAGATACATCGATTAACACTTCAGGTAAAATCTTATTTATTGAAGATATTGGTGAATATAAATACCATATAGATCGTATGTTACAAACCTTAAAGCGAGCTGGTTATTTTGATAACTGCAAGGGTGTTTTAGTTGGTGATTTTACTAAGATGAAAAAGAATAATACAGCACTATGGGGAAGCTCTATTGAGCAGCTTATTATTGATGCGCTTTCGGAATATAATTTCCCAATTGCCTTTAACATGCCTGCAGGACATGAGAAAGATAATCGTGCAATGATTTTAGGAAGAGAGATTCAATTAAACGTTAGCCATAAGGAGTCAACCATACTATTCAAGAATTAATTAAAACCATAAAACTGCCCTAAATGAATCTCAACTTAACATTTTTCACACCTTCATCAAAAGTGTCTTCTGGCGCTATACTAATAAACTCAGGTGTTTCGGCTGGATTTCCTTCACCTGCAGATGATTTTAATCAGGAGCGTTTATCCTTAGATGATGTACTTGTGAAAAACAAAGAGGCTACATTTTTTGCAAGAGTTTCTGGTCAGTCTATGATTAATGCTGGTTTAGATGATAATGATCTTTTAGTTATTGATAGAAGTTTAGAGCCTGAGCATAACAAAATCGCAATTTGCTTTATTGATGGTGAATTTACTGTAAAGCGCTTGCGTGTTGAGAAAGATAATATATGGTTACAGCCAGAAAACCCAAACTATAAAGCCATTAAAATAACAGAAGATAATGACTTTATAATTTGGGGAATTGTTACTAACGTGATTAAAAAAGTATAATCACTATTGATTTTTATTATTGGTTCTATCGATATCTGCCATCATTTGGGATGGATCTATTTCTACAGATTTAACCGTTTTACTAGTTTCTAATTTATAGGTTGGATGAGTCCAAGCCCAGTCTGGTTTTAATGTGGCTTGCGTTGGTTTTTCGCCACGCATCATCTGTAAAGGAATATAAAATTCTTCCGAAGAACCGTCTTCGTAAGTAACCGATAAATCAATAGGCATTGGCATTAATCCTATTCGTTCTAGTGTAATTGTATTTCCTTCTACAGCAGAAACAGCATAATCAATAGTATTTGTAGTTTGAGCAAAATCCATTAAATACCAATCTAACTCTAAGCCAGACACTTTCTCTGCAGAACGAATAATATCTAATGGTGTTGGGTGCTTAAATGCAAAATCCTTAAAGTATTTTTTTATTGTAGTTTTTAAGTTGTCTTCTCCAATCACATAACCTAATTGGGCTAAGAATACTTCGCCTTTACTGTAGGCAGCGATACTATAAGCCATATTGTGTTCGTAACGATCAGCATGCGTCGTTAGTGGTTGTTCCTTACCAGATGTAGCTAAATAAATATAACCTCTGTAAGCTCCGAAAAATGGATTAATACGACCTTGCTCCATTATTTCATTCATCGCCATGTCACTAATATAACTTGTGAAGCCTTCATCCATCCACTCATGCTTAGCCTCGTTAGTAGCTAATAAAAATTGAAACCATGTATGTGCAAATTCATGCGCTGTAACGCCAACTAAACTTCCAAATTTTCGCTGACCAGTAATTAAGGTACACATAGCATACTCCATTCCGCCATCACCTCCTTGTATTACAGAGTATTGTTTGTAAGGATAAGTTCCGATGTGTTTGTTGAAATATGCTAAAATAGCAGCCGTTTTTGGCTGAAGGTTTTTCCAGTTCTCTAAATACTTTTGTTCTAAAGTGCTTTTGTATAAAAAGTGTAGATCTACATCGTTTTCACCTTTGTAGATATCATGAATAAACTCTGGATCAGCTGCCCAAGTAAAATCGTGTACGTTAGGCGCAACAAAATGCCAGGTTAGCTTATCGCCTTTTGGTCGCTTCACTTTTCCTGTTTCGTAACCATAGCCTATTTCATTTGGATTCTGAAGATAACCGCTGCCTCCAACTACATAATCTTTATCAATAGTTAGCTTAACATCAAAATCTCCCCAAACGCCATGAAATTCTCTAGCAATATAAGGATCAGCGTGCCAACCTTCAAAATCGTACTCGGCGAGTTTAGGATACCATTGTGTCATAGACAAAGCAACGCCTTCTGCATTATTTCTTCCAGAGCGACGAATCTGCACAGGAACTTGGGCATCAAACTCCATATTAAATGTCACTTTCTCTCCTGGCTGTATAGGTTTTGCTAAATCAACTTCTAATACAGTGCCAACCGTTTCGTGTTTAATAACTATTCCATTTTGCGTTAATGAATTTACCTTTATATAACCAATTTCATTAGGTTGTAGCTTGCTTATTTTATCCGCTATTTTACCACTTGGATCAGCAATGGTTCTAGACCTTACATCCATTTCACTTCCTGGCTGAAAGGCGTTAAAATAAAGGTGATAATACACTCTGTTTAACACATCTGGTGAATTATTGGTGTAAACCAATTCTTGCTTCCCTTTATATTGATAGGATTTAACATCCATATCAATTTCCATTTTATAATCAACATGTTGTTGCCAATACGTTGTGTTTTGAGCGTAAGAAACAATACTACTACATGCAATTATTGCTAAGACTAGTGTTTTAAAAGACTGTACCATGTTCTACTGATTATTTGCTAATTGAGATGCTTTGATTAAAGCATTATAGGCGTTAGCAATAGTGCCATATTTAGATAGTTCTGCAAAAGGTCTCACATCATTTGCTTCACCTCCCACAACTACTTTAGTTGTTAAGTGTAATCCAGATTCTACAATGGCTTGCTTAACCTCAGCTGAAGAAAGACTAGGGAATTGCGATCTAATTAATGCCGCAATACCTGCAACAGCAGGTGCAGCCATAGATGTTCCACCTTTAAATTTATATTCATTCTCTGGAGTTGTTGAATATACTTCACTTCCTGGAGCAAATACATCTACATTTATTTTGCCGTAGTTAGAAAATCCCGAAACCATATCTGTTCCGTATTTTGGTGCTAATGATCCTACTGTAATAAATGAGTTAGAAACCTCTGGTCCATTATTTACTTGATCATTAGGGAAATTATAATTACTATCTAAATCTTTACTATCGTTTCCTGCGGCATGAATAATAACCACATCTTTTTGATCTGCATAAGCAATGGCGTCTCTAACCCATTGACTGTGAGGTGAAAAGTCTTTACCAAAACTACCATTAATAACTTTTGCTCCATTATCTACAGCATAACGTATGGCTAAAGCTATATCCTTGTCATATTCATCGCCATTTGGTACAGCTCTTAACGACATAATTTCAACATTGTTTGCTACACCATTTCCGCCTTTACCGTTATTGCGTTCAGCTGCAATAATTCCAGCAACATGTGTTCCATGAGCTTCGCTTTTTTTAACTGGCTTTACATTCCCATTTCCGTAACCTACGTCAGATAAATCATTAATGTTATCTCCCGTTTTTCTTCCTTTAAAATCTTTGTTTAGGTTATAATTCAATCTATCATTAATGTCTATCATTGCAGAACTTAGTTCTTCTATTGCTTCAGGCAAGGAGCCTAAATTGTTTGAATACATATATCTAGCAATATTAACTGCTTGTGTTAACGATTGATCTTCAGATTTAATGGCGTTAACCTCTTCTTTTGTGTAATCTTCCTTTCCAAAGTGTTTTTTAAGTGTTTCGTGAGCACCTTTTACTTGTTGAAGGATTTGCTCGTATTGTGTTTTGTACCCAGAATATTTTTGATACTCATCTTGTTGCGCTTTTTCAGCTTCTGCATAACGTGGATCATCAGCATTACCTGAAGCCAACAAGCGCACATATTCAAGTTGTTCGTTATAGCCTTCTCCGAGAAAATTCCAACCATGCATATCATCTACATAACCATTTTTGTCGTCGTCAATACCATTGTTAGGCTTTTCTTTTTTATTGGTCCAAATAACACCGTCTAGATCTTCGTGATCTATATCTATACCAGAGTCGATTACGGCAACTATAACTTTGACACCTTTTTTACCTTTAATAATATCATTATAGGCTTTATCTACAGCCATACCTGGAATAGTGTCGTTAACCAAATCTAAGTGTTGCCAATTTTGTTTTTGGGTTTCGGTTAATTCACTTTCCTTTAATGGAGAAGTGTCTATATCTTCAACAGGTGTTGAAATTATTGGGGCAACACCTCCACAGCCTAATACTAAAACTCCTATTGCTGTTATTAATATGTGTTTAATTGTTTTCATAATATTATAGATTAAATAGTTCTTTACAGCTAAACGTATTGTTTAGCCTTACTCCTTTTTCTGTATGTTTTACGGTTATTATTTCGTTATGAGCGTCATGTTCTAAGAACAAATAAAAATTGTGGTCAGCTGCCATATTTAAAAATTGCTCTTTTTCGTCTAAGGTTAATAGAGGTCTGGTATCATAGCCCATTACATAAGGTATAGGTAAATGACCAGCTGTTGGTAATAAATCTGCCATAAAACAAATGGTAGTATCGTTATAGTGTATCATAGGAATCATCTGCTTATCTGTATGACCATTGGCAAAAAAAATGCCAAACCCTAATTCAGATTGATTAACTATGTTGTTTTCTGGAAGGATCGCAAACTTTAATTGACCACTTTTTTCCATTGGTTCTATATTTTCCTTTAAGAAAGAAGCGCGTTCTCTTCTGTTGGGCTCTGTTGCCCATTTCCAATGCTCAGCATTGCTCCAAAAATATGCATTTTTGAATGCTGGCTGAAGTATTGTTTTATCTGAATTCCACTCTACACTTCCGCCACAATGATCAAAATGAAGGTGTGTCATAAACACATCAGTGATATCATCTCTATGAAAGCCAAAGTTTGATAATGATTTATCTATTGTGTCATTTCCCCATAAATGATAATAGCTATAAAACTTTTTAGATTGTTTATTTCCCATTCCTGTATCAATTAAAATTAATCGATCTCCATCTTCTATTAAAAGGCAACGCGCAGCAATATCAATCATATTATTGGCGTCTGCAGGATTGGTTCTTTGCCATAATGGCTTGGGTACAACACCAAACATAGCGCCACCATCGAGTTTAAAATGACCAGCTTGTATTGGGTAAAGTTTCATAGGGTTGCAAAATAAGAAATCTAAATATAACCTTGAAGTTTGTTGGGTTTTTATTAAGAAATGATATTCGATTTATAAAACCTAGAGTTATTTGATTTTTTAGTATTTTCACTCCAAATTAAATGGTTATGGTAGAGTTAGCTGGTATTATTATTCTTGGAATTTTAGCACAATGGGTTGCTTGGCGACTTAAAATCCCTGCGATTTTACCTTTAATTTTAATTGGCTTACTCGTTGGGCCAATAGCTGCCGAATTTTTAAGTGAAGATCGCGCTAAATGGATAGAACCCATCTGGAATGGAGAAAAAGGATTATTTCCTGGTGAAGGTTTATACTATTTTGTTTCCTTAGCCATCAGTATTATCCTGTTTGAAGGCGGTTTAACCCTAAAACGAAGTGAAATAAAAAATGTTGGTCCTGTAATAACCAAACTTATCACA
Source organism: Microcosmobacter mediterraneus (assembly GCF_031846265.1). Classification (NCBI taxonomy): domain Bacteria; kingdom Pseudomonadati; phylum Bacteroidota; class Flavobacteriia; order Flavobacteriales; family Flavobacteriaceae; genus Microcosmobacter; species Microcosmobacter mediterraneus. The sequence goes on from NZ_JAVRIA010000002.1 coordinate 344,837, forward strand.
GTGGGTTCTGCAATAACCTTCTTTGGTGCTGCATTAGTAGCCTACTATCTATTTGGGTTAAAATGGGATTTAGCCTTTTTATTTGCTGGACTTATTATTGTAACTGGACCAACTGTAATTACACCTATTTTAAGAAATATTCCTTTAAAGCGTGATGTTTCTACTGTATTAAAGTGGGAAGGTATACTCATTGATCCTATAGGTGCTTTGGTGGCTGTTTTGGTTTTTGAGTTTATTAGTGTTGGTGGCGATAGCGGATTTACAAAAACAGCGCTAATTGAGTTTGGTAAAATTGTACTTTTTGGTACAACATTTGGTTTCACATTTGCCCATGCTTTAGTCTTTGTGATTAATAAAAAATTCATTCCTCATTATTTACTCAATGTAGTATCCCTATCAGTGGTGCTTTTAGTATTTATTGAATCTGAAATTTTTGCTCACGAATCTGGTCTTTTAGCTGTTGTGGTTATGGGAATGGTAATTGGTAATAGTAAACTAGAAAATATTAAAGAGCTTCTTTATTTCAAAGAATCTTTAAGCGTTCTACTAATCTCCATTCTTTTTATTCTGCTTTCTGCGAACATCAATTATCAAGATTTAATGCTGCTTTACAGATGGGAAACATTAGCCTTATTTTTAATCGTTGTCTTTGTAATAAGACCTTTAGCAGTTTTTGCAAGTGCACATGGCTCAACATTAAAAACCAACGAAAAACTATTTATTAGTTGGGTTGGGCCTCGTGGTATTGTGGCTGCTGGTATTGCTTCGCTTTTTGGCGGCAAGCTCTTAAGCCAAGGTGTGCCAGGTGCTGAATATATTACACCATTAGTATTTATGATTGTTCTAGGAACTGTATTACTTAATGCTACTACAGCCAGACTTTTTGCAAAGCTTGTTGGTGTATTCTTAAAAAAATCTGATGGAATTTTAATCATCGGAGCTTCAAAAGTATCGCGCTTAATTGCAGAGTATCTCGTTAAAAATAATCGGCATGTTGTTTTAGTTGATAGTAATAAAAATAATATAGCTAAAGCTCAAGATTCTGGAATTGAGTCTTTTACAGAAAACATATATTCAGGTACCTTAACCGATAATATTGAGTTTAATGATGTAGGTTATTTGCTTGCCTTAACAGGAAACACAGACATAAATAAATATGCTATAAATAAATTCTCTAAACAATTTGGGGAAAATGGATCGTTTAGGTTAGCTTCTAAGTCTGAAATTTTAGACTCTTCTGGAGTCAATGAAGGGTTATTTAGTAAAACTGACGACTTTAACTCATTTACAGATATTGCTCAAAAATTCCCTTCAATACACGAAAAAGATATTGATGATAATGAACACCTTCAAAAACTAATAAAACTTACTGATTCTGATAAATTTACTGTGCCTTTGTTTATAAAAAACAAAAGTGGAGACCTAGATATGTTATCTTCAATTGATCTAACTAACACAGAATTAGAAAATGGAGCTAAACTTGTTTATTTAGGTAAGTCTTTAGAAGATTAAAAAGCTCGATTGTTACCAACCGAGCCTTCTCCACTATATTTAGCTAAAGCTAGTCTTGCTAAATAAAGCCTTATTAACGTTTAATTACTTTTCCGTTTATAATCTGCCCATCTGTACTCTCTACCTTAACAAAATAAACACCAACTTCTAAGTGCTTCATTGAAAAACTAGTTTTATTAGTTTCAAAAACTAGACGTCCGTTTGCATCAAAAACCAAAATCTTATTTATCGAATCATTGCCAATATTGACTAAATCTTTTGTTGGGTTTGGGAAAAAAGTGAAGTTGTTTTCACTTAAATTAATATTATTATCACTTAGAGTAAGTTGTGATAAATCTAAATCAGTTTTTAATAAAAGACCGTAATTTGTTAAAATTGCTATGGTGGCTGTGTTATTATTTTGAAAACGAGAATTAGGAGCTGGAGTTTCCTCTATAACAAGAGTTTTTCTAATAGTTAAATTATTAGAAACTGGGCCTTGTTGTTCCAGAACATTTTCCATAATTAAATCCCCCGTTTCGTCCGTTGACAGAACAGAGTATATAATATGAGTGCCATTACTATTTTTTACAAGTGAAAATAGAACGGGAGTTCCTAAGTCACCATATGCATAAGTTATGGTAACAAATGAATTAATTATTTCATCAGGTTCCCCATTATTATCTTGATCAATACTGAAATCCCTACTTATTAGTTCATTTGAAGTATCATTCTCCGTTAATGTGCGTATGGTTGTATTGTCTGAAAGAAGCAACACCGTAGAAATTGATTCTGAACTAGTCCTTATGATTAATGGATCGCTATTAGGAAAAAGTATATCTGAAAGCACATATCCTTTAGCAACTGAATTACCATTTGTGTTTTTGTTCCAAGACTCTTCAGTGTAAAGAGCATTAGAATTTCGTCTATCATTATTAAAATTATCATCAACAGATGTGTCCAAACTTATGCCAACTGCATATATATTATCAGAAGATGTAGCTTCACTTGTGCCAAAAAGGACATTTTGCGAGAGATCTCTATCGGTGGTAAATATTTCTTCAGAAGGGGCGCAAGTTCCAATCAATGTATTGCATTGTGTTTTATAAGCGCGGTAATTAAAAGACGCATCAAACCCTTTGTGCACTATATTAATAATGCCGTTTTCTGAGTTGTATATTGCAGATTTTTTAGTAACTATCGCCAAATAATCAGGTATACTATGATTAAATGTTGTAATTGCATTGTTTTCATCAATAAAAAGCCATCCTTCATTAGCTTCAACAATAAAGTGGTTGTTATCGTTGATTATGCTAAATAGGAAATCGCCCGCAGATGGAGTTAAAGTAATTGGCGTTGGAAAGCTTCCGTTAAAAGTCATTGGGTCAATTTCAACTGCATGTAAATCAAAAGAGCGTGTAAAACCAATTTCAAAATTTCCGTTTGTTTTTTCTCTAATAGCAAAATCTGTGACAACATTAGAATTAACAGCAACAGGGGCATTTAAATAATTGATATTAGCATTTATACATGTTTCTGATGAAGGTGTAAATTGAACTAATTTACCAATATCTGGAATACTCGAAAAAATTATAGGCGCAGCGTAAACTTTACCGTCTCCTCCAAAAACTGTGGCTGTATATACATTTTCATTTAAACAGTTAGTATCATCCTCTCTATAATTTGTCCAGGTATTTGTGTTCAGGTCAACTATTGAAAGTCCAAAATAATATGTGCTAGGTGCTGATGTACTTACCACTAAATGACCTGTTGATTCATTTACAGAAATTGAATGTGCCTGATAAGGAAATGCATTTATCGGATCTAATTCTTGATAAGTATTCCACACTCCGTCGTCACTCAAGGTGTTTATTCCCTGAAAACCACCAACATAAAGTAAGTCATTAGAGTCAACCGCTAATGAAAGTACAAAATTAGATATTAAATCTGAATTAGAAGATGTGTAATTCGTCCAAGTATCTGTGGCTTTTTCTAGTTCCCACAAGCCATTAACATCTCCAGCAAAATAAGTTTTTGTACCAGCAATGTTTTCAATAATATCTTTAGGTCTAAAAGATGTAACTTGTTCACTTTCAAAAGCGCCATTATCAAATTTCTGATATCCAAAAGCATCTTCTTTAAAGATATATAGTGATCCGTCTTTCGCATATTCTAATTCTAAGAATAAAAATTGATTGGTAAATTCGCCTATGCTTAAATCAGAATTATCATAATTATAAATTGTAACATTAATTCCGTTATAAATAGCAATTCCATCAACCAGAGCAAAAGCAAGATTATCGCTTGTAGGATCCTGAGCTACATCTTTCACTTTTCCAATTGCTGGATTTTGACTTGTTAGGTTGCAAAAATCAGTTACAGTATTAGCAGAGGTGTTATATTTTATATAACCAATATCCGTCGCAAGGTGCAGTTCATCTGAGTTTACTTCGTCTGGTACTATTTTAGTAATTTCTGACGCTTTGGTATATAAATACCAACCATCTGTCTGAGCAAACGTTGGTAATGAGTATAACAACCCTAAGAGTAAAACTAATTTTGTTTTCATAGTGGAGAAAAATTTAATTCTCCATAAAACTAGTATTTACAAGGGTCGATGCGATTTAAATGTGATAACTGACGTAAAAAACAACATAATTAACGACTTGCTTTTATACAAGGTTGGACTTAAATGTTCTTGATAACGGTATTTCAATATTGGATTGTAAAAAAAGAGTTGTGCTGTTTAGAGAATCAATGAAGTTTTTATTAACAACATAAGATCGATGTACGCGAACAAAATTAGGTGGTAGTTCTTCTAAAATAACTTTTAGTTTGTTTCGATCAATCACTGTTTTCTCATCAGTAACAAACTCTAAATAATTGCCATCAGATTTAATGAATTTTAAATTATCTAGATATACTTTAGTTTTGTTGTTAAGCACTAATGCTAGCTGCTCTACTTTTCTAGAAATTTCATCTTTTTCAAATTCAACCTGTTTAATGCGTTTTTGAGAATTTAAAAAACGTCTCCAAAGCCAAATTGAAACTAATGTTGCGATTAATGCAGCTATTGACCATCGCCATATTTTATTTTCTTTTTTAGAAATTAATAATTCTTGTTCCTGATTAAGCTGTTTTAGTTGAATCAGTTCTTTTTCTTGTTTTTCATTTCGAAAATTGGCTGTGATTTTTGCAATATTCCCTTTTTCGGTAATTCTATCTATAGAGTCGCTAAATCGGTTTCTTACAAGTGCATAATTAAGCGCTTCATTATATTGCTTTAAATTCTTATAGCCTTCAATTAAACTGTCATACATCTCAATTTTTAACTCTTCCTTGTTGGTTAAATTAATTGCTTTCTTTAGAGTCTCTATACCCTCTAAATATATTTTTGCATTAATTTGAGCTTTGCCTAAAATGTAATATGTGTAGTCTAAATTTTGAATGAACCTAGAATTTATTTTACTATCAATAGCACTGTTTGCAGCTTTAATAGCTAAATTAAAATCACCTTTGTTAAGATAGTTTTCACTTAAGTCGTGATATATTATGGATGCTAAGCGCGATTTTTGCTTGTTCTCAATACTACCCAAAGCCTTTAAAGCCGCTTCAATATTTTTTTTATACGATGATCTTTTGTTGTCATCAAGGCCTTTATGGATGTTTTCAATATTTTTATCCTTACTTAACTTACTGTAATACAATGATTGATCAAAGAAATAATCGGCCTGATCCATCATTTCTTTATTTCTAAAAACTATACCAATGTTGAGATTAACTCTAGATAACTGGCGATAATGGTTTATTATCTCAAATGATTCTAGGGCTTTAAAATAATATTCCAAAGCCTCGTCCTCATCTTCCACTAAACTATTTATAACTCCTAAGTTATTATAAGTAACACCTAAATCTTCAGGCTTTAATTTTGAAGCATTATCGACATTAAACTGGAGGAGAGTTACAGCTTGTTTATTTTTCTTTTGTGATAAAAAAAATGTTGATTTATAGCCAATCGCTTTAGCTATTTTTTGAGTATCTACCTCTTTTATGGCTTTATCGTAAGCCAAACCAGCATAGTGTACTGCACTATCGATATTTGTTTGGTAAAAACTTTGAGCTATTTGAAGGGTAGAATCAATGGAGATATTTTGAGCATTTGAGCCGAATGTAATAAATAAGAGGAAAATAAACTTTAATAACTTCACATGTTGAAATTACAAAAAAAACCGAAGCTATTAACTTCGGTTTATATAAGCAACTTTGAATATGCTGTCTTAGTTTTTAATCATCTTTTTTAAAACCACAATAGCATTCGCAGTAGTTCCTTTTACAATATAAATACCCTTTGATAGTCCTTTTACAGAAATAGTATAATCATTTGCGCTTAATACTTTTCTGCCATTTATATCAAACACTTCTATCCTATTTATTGTATCATCAGAGAACGAAATCAAATCTGTTGCAGGATTTGGAAATAATTTTACTGATTTTGGCTCTTCGTTAAACGACTCTAGGCTTAGGGTTTCATCAATAACAGTTAATACAAGTTCATTATTATTTCTACACAATACATCAAACATGTAATTAAATCCGCCAAAAGAAGAAGTAGCGGTCGCTGGTAAATTACAGGTGTTTATTGTCTTCGTAGTTGTGGCAATTATAAATTCATCATTAACATCTGGATTAAAGCCTAAAGTAATTTGAACACTACCATCAAAATCTGCATTCCCAGTTATGGCTAATACATCATATTCTGCGCCTTGTATCAATCCGTTAAGTTCTATATCTAAAATAGAATTTGTAGTTGACTCATAATCGCCTTGAACAGATAACGTTCCTGGTGATAACCCAGGAGCAAAAATGCCATCGTTTGTATAGTTAGCAACAATAGGCAAATCAAAAACACCAACACCTTTTATAACGCCATTAACTTCGTTAGTGAAAGATAGTGACCCCGTAATTTCTAATTCTCCTGTTTCAACTTCAATAGTGCCAGAATTATTTAATTCAACGAATATTCGAGCAATTCCTGTTGTCGTTGACGCCCTTAATAAACCAGAGTTATTTAAAATATTTGAAGTGCCTCCAGACCGTGTAATATTTCCATTGTCCGCTTGCATATCAATAATTCCAGAAGCTTGATTGTTTAAAATGCCTTGGTTAATAAACAAATCACCAGCGCCATTTATGTTAATTGTTCCTGTATTGTTTAAGGTAGTATCTTCAGTAATAAACTTGTTGCCTATTGTGGTTAAATTTAGCACGCTTAGATTCGTTAAAGTGCCACCACCATTTAGAGCTTGATTAGTCCAATTCACGTCACCTGTCCCTGTGAAATTTAGGGTAGCTACTCCAGGAACGCTAACAATATTATTCCAATTTAAAGTACCATCAATTGTTCCCGTTAAAACACCAGCAAGTTCCATAGTGCTTTCCCAGTCTAACACCGCTCCAGAGAATACATTATAGGTGCCATTAGTTAGATTTTTCTCTAAAGAATCAAATATTAGGGTGCCACTCTCTACTTGAATTACACCATTATTATTGTTTAACTCGGCATCTATATCAACCTGTCCTGATGATGACGATCGCATTATTAAGCCTGTATTATTTATAATGTTTAAACCACCTCCAGACTGCATAATATTACCACCATCAGCCTGCAAGTCTATGGTTCCAGCTGCTTGATTGTTTATGACACTCCCATTTTGAATAAATAAATCACCTGTATCTGTTATATTTATGGTTCCTAGATTATTCACCGTAGTATTATCTTGAATGGATTTGCTATTAATTCCGATTAAATTAATAATACTTTGATTTGTTAAAGTTCCACCGCCATCTAGAATGCCTCCAGTCCAATTTAAATCACCACTTCCAGTAAAGTTAAATGTTGCAGAAACCGGAACCTCAATAACATTATTCCAATTTAGATCTCCTTCAGTAGTCCCCATTAAAAAACCAGAAACTGTTATTGTTGTATCTAAGTCTAAAATAGCTCCGGCGGAGACTATATAAGTCCCTCCTGCAAAGTTTTTATCACCAACCCCATTAATGCTTAAGGAGCCGGTATCAACTTGTATAATACCTCCATTATTATTGAATTCTACGCTAGCTATTTCTGCCTCTCCCGTTGAAGTTGATCGACGCATTATACCTGCATTATTTATAATAGGGAGCCCGTCAAGAGCATCAATATCACTATCGTCTGCTCCCATAATTATGGTTCCATCGATTTGATTATTAAGAACTGTACCGCTTCTAAGAAATAAATTTCCCGAACCAATTATATTAATAGTTCCATTGTTATTCACTAAAGTTGAGGTTTCAATAGATTTGTCTGTATTGGAAGTTAAATTTATTGTGCCTTGATTAACTAATAGCGAACAATTTATGCTTCCGCCAGCCCAATTGATTGTAGTGCCTGCTTCAAAAAGAGAAGGTTGAGCGCTTGTAAAGCTTCCGTCGATATTAAGTATGGCTGTGCCTTTAAGCTCTAGAGATTCACAAACAGCACCACCATCAATAGTAACAGTGAAGCCAGAGTCAATCTCGACATCATCCATTAATGTTGGTACCATGTTTGAGCTCCAGTTATTAGCATTGTTCCAATCCGGATCACCCCCTCCACCTGTCCAGATAACTTGAGAAAAAGAGAATACTGAGCTAAATAAAAAGATGATTAAAAGTAATTTTGTTTTCATAATGATAATTTTGAAATTGATACGTTTTTTGATAAGTCCTTGCCTAGCTTACCAAGCAAGGACTATCCACATATTATGGCTAAAAGCTACTAGCCATATATTATTTCTTATTTCTTAGGGAAACCTAAATGGGAAATTGATAATTTTAGAGTTCATAATATGTGGATATTGATTTCCAATAAAATTATGACTGAAAACAATAGACTTAGATAAAATGTGACGAATGGTAAAAAAAATAAAGTAGATGGTAGCTCCTTCTATTTAAGGCTTCCCTTAAAACTCCTAGATAAAGGTGTTTCTGTATTGGGTTTGATAAAAACTGAAGCGCTATTTGCCGAGGTAATATAATTTTTGTTGACGATGTAAGAGCGATGTGTTCTTATAAAATTTGGTGGTAATTGGCCTTCTAAGAGCTTAAGTTTATTTCTGTCTAGAATAACTTTTTCAGAAGTGTGAAACTCTAGATAATTCCCAGCTGCTTTTATATACTTTAAATCTTTTAAATATACTTTTGTTTTATTATTAAGAGCAATAAACTTTTCTTCAACTTTTTTCGCAATAACTTCTTTTTCCTTTTCTACTTGAAATATTCGTTGGCGATATTTTTTTAAGCGCCTAAATAAGATAATTAGACCATAGAAGATTAGTGCATAAATAGCATAGGCTGTTTTAGTGCGCCATATAGGTGGGGAAATCTCTATCTCAATACGGTCACCTTCTTTATTCCATTTTCCATCATTATTTGCTGCTAAAACTTTAAATGTGTAAGTCCCAACAGGTAATCTTACATAACGTGCTTTGCTTGGCTCATTATTATTTACCCAATTAGGATCATGACCCTCCATTTTATACTTGTACTTATTTTGGGAGGTGTTGGTATAATTTAGACCCACATACTCTATTTCTAAGGTATTATGTTCCCACGGAAGTTTCAGTTTTTTTTGAGCTTTAAACACACTAAACGTTGAATCTGATGTCACTACTTGCAAATTGGTAATATGAACAAGCGGAGGATTAGGATTGTCTTTTTTTATTGCGCTTGGGTCAAAAGAAGTAATGCCATTGACACCACCAAGCCATAAGCGACCATCTCTAGTTTTTATAGCCGATTTTCTATTAAATTCTGGGTTTTTTAATCCGTTGTCAGTAGTAAAATATCTAACAGACTTACTTTCAGTCTCATATGTCTTAATACCCTTATCGGAACCCATCCACAATACTCCAGAATCATCTTGTATAATACTAAAAACAACCTGGTTATCTTCCAAAACAGGCACTATGCCATTTGCTCCTAAGCTAAATTTATAAAGCCCTTTATTGGCTCCTATCCAAAGGGTATTTCCAGAAACAAATAAATCCCAAATAGATGAGTTTAATATTCCATTACTGTTTTTAAAATTCACTTCAGAAAATTTATGTGATTTTACGTGAAATGAAAACAGCCCTCTGCTTTCTGTCGCTATAAAAATATAATCTTTTAAACGCACTATTTTCTGAATCCCAGGATATTTTATGTCTTCATCTAATGAGAATGAGGTCAATAGAATACCATCTTTTTTTCTAATTTTATGAATTGCTCTATGCGATGAAACCCAAAGAAAATCTTGGTTAGTGTCTAGCAAGCTGAACGAAATACGTCCATCTTTTCCCTTAAAAGGAATATCAATCTGTTTAAAACCTAAAGTTTTTGGGTCTAAGCATATTAACCCATTATTGGTTGCCATCCAAAGTGGAAAATCACTTTTAGGGACAGTTTCAAAATCCCAAACAAATAAACCTTGTTGAGGAAATATTTTGGGCAAGGTTATTTCATTAAATTCTTTTGAATGACTAGATTTAAAGTAAATACCTTTGCCTAAAGCATTTGTGTAAATTCCATCATTATCTGCGTGTAAACCTATAATGATGTCTTCAGATTCTTCAACGATATCGTCATGCTTAAATATTTTTCTATAAGGGTCAAAATGGTAAACACCAGCTAATGTTCCAACCCATATACCACCAAAATTATCTTTATATAAACTACGAATTTGATTGATTAACGTGGATTTACCCAAGGGGATTTTAGATAGTATTTTTGTAGTATAATCGTACTCAAACAAACCATTATTTGTACCTATCAAGGACTTTTGGGCATCTACCTCGAGCAAATGTCTTGGTAGAATATTGTTTGGTAATTTTGGAAAGCGCCTAAGGGTCGAAGTGTCAATTTCAGTTTTAAAATCATAGGGCACCCATAGTCGTTTTGAATGGTTGCCAAAATCTATGGCACTATTGCTCATCTTTTTTGCATGAGTAGTTGTTTTTTTTGTTTTGGTATCATAAGAAATGATGTCGCCTTGAAAATTATTTATCCACACTTTTTCATTTATGGGTTTTATATGTAAAACATCTTCAATATTATAAGCTAGCTCAACCTCTAAAGATTTAGGGTCAAAAAAGCTAATAGTAGCTGCTGTAGAAATCCATATTTTTCCAAATTTATCTAACGCTATTGAGGAAACATTGTCTATAATAGGAAAATTGATAAGGCCTATTGGTTGCTCAAAATTTTGTTTCTTTTTATTAAAACGATTCAATCCTTTTTCTGTGCCTATCCATATTTGGCCTCGTTTGTCTTCGATAATTGTTCTTACCACATTAGAGGAAATGGATGAGCTGTCTTGTTTAGAATGAAAAAAGGTTTTAATGGAATACCCATCATAACGATTTAAACCATTATTAGTAGCTAACCAGATATAGCCATCATTGTCTTGTAAAACATCATAAACAATATTATTAGATAGACCGTCTTCAGTAGTAATAGATTTAAAAACATAATCTTTCTGAGCAATCTGAGCAAATGAATAAAGCGGTAAAATAGTAAGCAAGCCAACTACGACTATAATATATTTTACTTGCCTAGACTTTTTCATAAAATTAAAGTACAAAAAAAACCGAAGCTTTTAACTTCGGTTCTCTATTAATCATTCAACTTTAAAACAGCCATAAACGCCTGCTGAGGGATTTCTACATTACCTACTTGGCGCATACGTTTTTTTCCTTTTTTCTGTTTTTCTAGAAGTTTACGCTTACGTGAAATGTCACCTCCATAACATTTAGCCGTTACATCTTTACGTAAGGCTTTTATGGTTTCTCTAGAAATAATTTTTGCGCCAATAGCTGCTTGCACAGGAATATCAAATTGCTGGCGCGGAATTAACTCCTTTAACTTCTCACACATTTTTTTTCCTATTTGTTGCGCATTGTCTGCGTGAATTAATGCTGAAAGCGCATCAACGGATTGTGCGTTTAATAAAATATCTAAACGCACAAGTTTAGAAACCTTCATTCCTATAGGAGAGTAATCAAATGAAGCATACCCTTTTGAGACAGTTTTTAAACGATCATAAAAATCAAATACAATTTCTGCTAAGGGCATTTCAAAGGTTAACTCTACGCGCTGTGTCGTTAAATAGGTTTGATTGGTAATAATGCCTCTCTTCTCAATACAAAGCGACATAACGTTTCCTACAAAATCGGATTTTGTGATAATTGTTGCTTTTATAAAGGGTTCTTCTACACGGTTAATAGTTGAAGGGTCTGGTAAGTCTGATGGGTTATTTACAATAAAAGAAGTGTCTGGTTCCTTGTTGGTGTATGCTAAATACGACACGTTAGGGACTGTTGTAATTACAGTCATATCAAATTCACGTTCTAGTCTTTCTTGAATAATTTCTAGATGGAGCATCCCTAAGAATCCACAACGAAAACCAAACCCTAAAGCTGCTGAACTTTCGGGCGAAAAAACTAAAGACGCGTCATTGAGTTGTAGTTTTTCCATCGAGGCTCTTAAGTCTTCATAATCTTCTGTATCAACAGGGTAAATTCCAGCAAACACCATCGGTTTTACATCTTCAAAACCCTCAACAATATTTGTAGTTGGTTTAGCAAAATCGGTAATAGTGTCACCTACTTTAACCTCTTTGGCTGTTTTTATTCCTGTTATTAAATAACCAACATCACCTGCTTTAACACTTTGTTTAGGAACTTGATTTAACTTTAAGGTTCCAACCTCATCTGCAAAATATTCTTTATCTGTTGCAACAAATTTTATTTTTTGCCCTTTTTTAATTTCACCATTAAAAACTCTAAAATAGGTTTCAATACCTCTAAACGTGTTGTAAACAGAATCAAATATTAATGCTTGAAGCGGTTCGTTAGGATCACCTTTTGGCGCAGGAACACGCTCTATTATAGCAGCTAAAATATTATCTACACCGAAACCTGTTTTTCCGCTAGCATGAATCACCTCTTCGGCATCACAACCTAATAAATCTACAATATCATCTGTAACTTCTTCTGGGTTGGCGCTTGGTAAATCAACCTTGTTGAGCACTGGAATTATTTCTAAATCATTTTCTAATGCTAAATACAAATTAGATATGGTTTGCGCTTGGATGCTTTGCGCGGCATCAACAATTAACAGCGCACCTTCACAAGCGGCAATTGAGCGAGATACTTCATAAGAAAAATCAACATGACCAGGCGTATCTATAAGGTTTAGGATAAACTCTTCGCCTTTATAGGTATATTCCATTTGTATGGCGTGAGATTTAATAGTAATGCCACGCTCACGCTCTAAATCCATATTGTCTAAAAGCTGATCTTGCTTTTCTCGGTCAGTTACTGACCCTGTAAAGTCTAATAAACGATCTGCAAGTGTACTTTTCCCATGATCTATGTGCGCAATGATGCAAAAATTTCTGATGTTTTTCATAACCTCAACCCATTGTTTTCAAAAGGTTTTGCAAATATAAGCGTTTTAACTAGCTCCAATAATTTTTCTATTTAAAATGACTCAAAATCGTAGTTATGGAAAAACAGTAATTATAATTATAAAACAATCTTTATATTGCAAACTACAACCCAACCCAATGCTGTTAACTAATCGCCTTTTTTTGGGCATTCTTTTTTGTTTTAGCTTTTCTGTAGCGTTAAGTCAAGATTATTCTATTTCAGGTAAAGTTGTTGATGCCAACAACGAACCTATGTCTTTTGTTACAATTCTCCTCTCTAAGCAAATAGTAAATAGTGGTTTTGCCGACCCAATTGGTACCTCAACAGATGATGATGGTACTTTTATTTTAGACGACTTAGAACCTGGAACCTATAAAATGATAGCTAGTTTTATAGGCTATAAAACGGTAACACTACCTATTGAGTTAAAAGGAAATTTAAACCTTAAAATCATAACATTAGAAGAAGATATAGAATCACTGGATCAAGTTGAACTTGTGGTAAGAAAACCAACATTTAAAAGATCTGCAGACCGACTTACTTTTAACATTGCTAATACTGCAATAGCAGAAGGTAATATGCTACAAGCACTCAGAAGTACTCCTGGTGTTTTGGTAATGGATGGTGGTCTTAGTGTTAAAGGTAGTGCGCCAACGGTTTATATAAATAATAGAAAAGTACAATTAACTGCTGATGAGCTTACCCAACTTCTTGAAAGTTCTTCAGCAAATAGTGTAAAGTCTATTGAAGTAATTACTAACCCTTCAGCTCGATTTGATGCTGAAAGCGGAACTGTAATTAATATAATAATGAGTAAAAATATAGCTATAGGCTATAGAGGCTCTGTGTTTACAAACTACACTCAAGGTGTTTTTCCTAGATATCAAGCTGGTACAAGGCAATCTTTTAAAAATAAAAGCATTGGTTTTACTGCAAATTACAGTTATACTAAATCTAAGATTAATAGAGATACCAATGATGAGATTAATTATTTTAATGCGGCTGAAACGGCAATTGCAGAAGTTTGGAACTCAAACATTAATAGAAATACGTGGTCCGAAACTCATAATTTGAATTTTAATTTTGACTGGTTTATAAACGAACATAATACACTTAGTCTTTCTAATTCTATGTTGTTCTTACCATATTTTAAATATGTGATTGATAATGGCACAACAATACAAGATGCATCAAACAACTTTTTATCTCGGTTTACTGCAGATAATAATGTTAATGATGAAAAATACAATATTGGATTAGATCTTAATTTTAATCATCATTTTAAAAATGGAGCCTCGTTAGTTTTAAATGGTCATTATACTACTTACGACTATGATAGAACGCAAGATGTAATAAGTAATTTTTTTGATAGCAACAATCAGTTTACCAATGCATCAGCTTTTAATACCATAGCAAATCAGAGTACAGAAATTATTACGTCTAATCTAGATTATTCTACATCAATTTCCGAAAATTCAGAACTTGAAGCTGGTTTAAAATTTTCAAATGTGAAAACTGAGAGTAGTATTAATCAGTTTGATGTAGATTTAACAACAGGCGCTAATACACTAGACGTCTCAAATTCTGATGTGTTTAACTACGATGAATATGTTTACGCAGGGTATTCAAACTATTCTTTAGATACTGATGCATGGAGTTTAAGTTTAGGTATTAGGGCTGAACAAACCAATATTGATGCTTTTTCTGTGGCTACAAACTCCACAAATACTCAAGATTACCTAGAGTGGTTTCCAAATGCAAGCATTCAGTATACGTTTTCAGATAATTTTGCTATGTATGCAAACTATAAGCGTAGTTTAACACGACCTAATTATACAGCTCTAAACCCATTTAATTTTTTTATAAATGAAAATACTGTAGTCACTGGTAATCCTGGTCTTGTACCAACATTTTTAGATCATTATGTGTTTGGAATTAGCTTTTTAGAGTTATTTACCTTCGAAGCTTATTATCAAAATTACGATGGTAGTATTTTAGAAGTGCCTAGACAAAATAATTCAACTAATATATTAGAATACACGAGTATTAACCTTGATAAAACTGTAGATTTTGGTTTTGATTTTGCGGTAGATTTTTATCCTACTGATCGTTGGAATGTTTACGCTGTAACCTCATTCTATAATATTACTGAAGAAACGAAGATCAATAACAATTTTGTGAAACTAGATCAGTGGGCAAACTACAGCATTCTCAGCAATAATATTTCC
The DNA here is from genome assembly GCF_031846265.1 of Microcosmobacter mediterraneus. Lineage (NCBI taxonomy): Bacteria > Pseudomonadati > Bacteroidota > Flavobacteriia > Flavobacteriales > Flavobacteriaceae > Microcosmobacter > Microcosmobacter mediterraneus. The sequence continues at coordinate 360,042 of NZ_JAVRIA010000002.1, forward strand.
TTTTTAGAAGACAGTAGCCTCAATGTAAATTTAGATTTAACTTGGGTTGGAAAAAGCCTACAGGGCCTTCAAACTATTGAAGATCGTTTGTTTAGCAGCTTGGCAATTTCTAAGTCTATTTTAAAGAAAAAGGCTGTGATTTCTCTTGCTATAGAAGATATGTTTAACTACCAAGACCAACGCTATGGCACACGATACTTAAATCAATTTAGTAGCAACAATGTTGATGTTGATAGCCGATACGTTAGGCTTGGATTTAGGTATAAATTTGGTAATACAACCTTACAAACCAGAGAGAAAGAACTTACTGAAGACGAAGAAAAAGAACAAAATCGTTTAAATGCCTTGGGTAATAAAAATTAATCTTGCCACTCTGCAATAAAAAGGTTAGTATCTCTTCCACCTCCATTATTACGATTAGATGAGAACGCTAAATATTTTCCATCATTAGAAAAAACCGGAAACGCATCAAACGTTTCACCATGTGTAACACGCTTTAGGTTTTTACCATCAATATCTATTAAATATAAATTGAAAGGGAAACCACGTTCTGCTTCAAAATTGGAAGAGAATAATACCTTATCTCCTGAAGGATGAAAAAACGGACTCCAATTAGCGTTTCCTAAATCTGTAAGCTGTCTTAAATCACTACCGTCTGCATTACAAATATATAGCTCCATTTCGGTTGGCTCTACCAATCCTTCAGCAAGTAAATCTTTGTAATCTTTGATTTCTTCTTCTGTTTTTGGGCGAGAGGATCTAAATATTAGTTTAGTTCCGTCTGGTGAAAAGAAAGCACCTCCATCATAACCTAACTCATCAGTAATTTGCTTAACATCTGTACCATCAATATTCATGGTGTATAATTCTAAATCGCCACTTCTTGTTGAGGTAAATACAATTTTATCGCCTTTCGGAGAAACTGTCGGCTCTGCATCATAACCAACCTCATTGGTTAGTTGCTTTACGATATTTCCCTCTAAATCTGCTACAAAGATGTCATAGCTATCATAAATAGGCCAAATGTACTTTCCGTTTTTACGCAAAGGTGTTTCAGGACATTTTTCATCACCCAGATGCGTTGAGGCGTAAATAATGTGTTTATTATCTGGTAAAAAATAAGAACATGTTGTGCGCCCTTTACCTGTGCTTACCATTGGTGGAGCTATGCTGTCTGTAAATGTGTCGTTTGCATTCATTAAAAACATTTGGTCACAGCCAACATTCCATTTAGTATTATTAGATTGAAATACAAGCTGTTTGTCATCAAAACTCCAGTAGGCCTCTGCGTTGTCACCTCCAAACGTAACTTGTCTTAGCGATTTAAAATGTGATTCCTCAGGATATATCAAGGAATCTTTCGTTTTAGTTCTCTCTATAGTGGTATTAATTTCAGAAGGCTTCGGGTTTTCATTTTTACAAGATGAAAACAACAAAACGATAAGTATAACAACTAATTTGTTCATAATAAAGAATTATAATAACTGGCTATTAATGCCTAATTTTGCGCAAAAATAAGACAATCCTATGAAAAAAATTGCTTTATCTCTAGTCGCTATAATTATAATGTCTTGTAAGAGCGAACCTAAAGTCGCAGAAAATAAAATAAAAGATGATGTTGCGTATTTGGCCGACGACAAACTTGAAGGTCGACAAACGGGAACTCAGGGTGAGGTTTTGGCCTCAGAGTACATTGCTAAACGTTTCAAATCTATTGGTTTAAAGCCTAAAGGAACTGGTGGTTACTTACAGTCATTTTCTTTCAAGCCCAAAACAGATCCTCATAAAGACGTAGAGTTTACAACAAATTCTGATAGCACAATAACAGGTAGTAATGTTATTGGCTTTATTGATAATAATGCAAAAACAACTGTTATCATAGGAGCGCATTACGATCATTTGGGTTATGGAGGAGAAGGATCATTATACAGAGATAAAGACAAAGCTGTGCATAATGGAGCTGATGATAATGCTAGTGGTGTTGCTGTGATGTTACATTTAGCTGATCGTTTAAATATTAAAAATGCTGATATAAAAGATAATAACAACTATTTGTTTATGGCTTTTTCTGGTGAGGAAATGGGTTTATTAGGCTCTAATTATTTTTCTAAAAATCCAACTATTGATGCAGAATCCATAAACTATATGATTAATATGGATATGGTTGGTCGTTTAAAAGCAGACAGTACTCTAGCTGTTTATGGTACAGGAACCTCGCCTATGTTTAAGCAAACCATAAAAGCTAATAACGATACATTTAAAATTGTTGAAAACGAAAGTGGTGTTGGTCCAAGTGACCATACTTCGTTTTATTTGATCGATGTTCCTGTATTACATTTCTTTACTGGTCAACATGAAGATTATCACAAACCAGGAGATGATTCTGAAAAGCTTAATTATGAAGGCATGAATCTTATTTCGGATTATCTATTTGATATTATTTCTGACCTTGATGATAATGGTGAATTAGCATTTAGAAAAACAAAAAATGAAAGTGAAGAAACGCCGCGTTTTAAGGTTGGCTTAGGTGTAGTGCCAGACTACTTGTACGATGGTAAAGGAATGCGAATTGATGGTACAAGAGAAGATACACCTGCTTTTAATGCTGGGATACATAAAGGCGATGTGGTTATAAAACTAGGCGATAGCACTATTACAGATATGATGAGTTATATGAGAGCCTTATCTGTTTTTGATAAAGGCGATGAAACCAATATAACTGTTAAGCGAGGAGAAGACACCATAGATAGTAAAGTGAAATTTTAAATTCTATGGTTTCTAAAAACCGAAATATACTCACAAAGATTCATCTCATTATTTCGGTTTTAGTAGTAATTCCTGCTTCTATCATATATGGTTTTTATCCAGAGTCTATCTTAGAAATAAGTCCAGATAGTGTGAATGAGCGTAATTTTCATAAAGCTATTATGGGCTTATATTTGGGGTTTTCTTTACTGTGGCTTTTGGGCGTTTTTAAAATTTATTTTATAAAAGCTGCTCTAATTAGCAATATCGTCTTTATGTTAGGTTTAGGTTTTGGAAGGCTTATAAGTGTATTGTTAGATGGCACGCCTTCTTTTTTATATAGTTTGGGTACAATTGGTGAGCTCTTATTGGGTTTTTATGGTGTTTGGGTATGTAATCAATATTTTACCTCTAAAATCAATATGCTAAAATAACTTAGCTTTGCATAAAATATTCATTATTGGTTAAAATCGGTGACATAGAATTAGGAGGATTCCCATTGCTTTTGGCACCAATGGAAGATGTTAGCGACCCTCCTTTTCGTGCCTTATGTAAAGAACAAGGAGCTGATGTAGTATATACAGAATTTGTGTCTAGCGAAGGTTTAATCCGTAATGCTGCGAAAAGCGTAATGAAGCTCGATATCTATGAAAAAGAGCGTCCTGTTGGTATTCAAATATTTGGTGCAAATATGGATAGCATGCTTCAAACTATTGATATTGTAGAAAAATCCAATCCAGATATTATTGATATTAATTTTGGTTGTCCTGTAAAAAAAGTGGTTTCTAAAGGTGCAGGAGCTGGGATTTTAAAGGATATCTGCCTCATGGAAAAACTAACGGCAGAAATGGTAAAGCGCACCAATTTACCTGTAACCGTTAAAACACGGTTAGGTTGGGATCACGACTCAATTAAAATTGTAGAAGTTGCTGAACGTTTGCAGGATGTTGGTATAAAATCAATAGCCATACATGGCAGAACGCGTGCCCAAATGTATAAAGGTGATGCTGATTGGAAGCCCATTGCAGCAGTAAAAAACAATCCAAGAATGCATATTCCTGTTTTTGGAAATGGTGACGTTAATACTCCTGAACGTGCAGCAGAAATGAGAGATCGTTATGGTTTAGATGGTGCTATGATAGGTAGAGCTTCTATTGGTAATCCTTGGTTTTTTAAGCAAGTAAAACATTATTTTAAAACTGGTGAGCGCCTTGCTCCTATTTCGCTTGCGGAACGTGTTGAAGCCGCTCGCAGACATTTACAAATGTCCATTGACTGGAAGGGTGAAAAACTCGGTGTTTTTGAAACCAGACGTCATTATACCAACTACTTTAAAGGTATTCCTAACTTTAAAGAATATCGTATGAAAATGGTAACGAGTGATGATTCTAAAGATGTTTTTGCGGCTTTTGATGAAGTGCTTAAAAAGTTTTCAGGCTATGAATTTAACGCAATTTAATTAACGATTTTGTAATTCTGTTAGAAGCAATCTTTGAAGCTAAAATTCCTAATGTACTAAACGTAATAAAAACCAAAACGATATTTAGTGGTTTTAAGTGAACCGGATAAGGTAAGGATGCTGTAAGCATAATAAAACCTGTTAATTTCTGAAGCCCAATTAGGAGTATTGCTAATACTATACCTATAATGCCGCTTAATAAAGTCATTAAGCTGCCCTGTAAAAAGAAAATTCTTCTAATGTCTAAAGGTTCAGCACCTAAATTAAATAGTGTTTGCAAGGATCTTTTTCGGTCTAATATCATCATAATAATAGCACCAATAACGTTAAACAATGCAATAATGATAACCAATGTAAAAATGAGATACACAATTAAATTTTCGGTGTTCAACATTTTATATAAAGCGTCATTGAGCTGAGCTCTGTTTTTAACTTCAACATTATTATTTAGTATGGAAGCAATCTTAGAGCTAACGAAATCTACATCTGCGTCTTCGGTAAGCTTAACTTCTAAATTACTTATTTGATTATTGTTATAATTAAGTAATGCTTGAACTAAATCTAAACTTGCAAAAACATAGGTGTTGTTGAGGTCTTCATTAATATCAAACAAGCCAACATTAATAGTATTCACTGAGTTAAATAAGCTGCTTGCAGAACTAAATTGACCCTTTCCTGGCTTAGGAACCGAAACCTCTAACACTCTAGCATAGTCTAACACACCAAAAGATAAGCTATTAGAAATTCCCCATCCTGCAACAACTTCATTACTATTATTTGTTAACCAATTACCTTGTGGAATAAGTGAATCTATAGAAGTAACAGCATTAAATTGATCATCTACACCCTTAATAAAAGCCACAAGAGGCTTGTCATTAAACTTTAGCATCGCTCTTTCTTCTAAAGTTTTACTAACCTTAGATACACCCTCAATAATTAGTATCTTATTTAAGGCATTATTGGAAAGCTCTATAGTTTTTCCATCTTTTGGAAAAACCTTTAAATCTGGATCTATTAACGAAGAAAACTCTAAGCTATAATCCTTTAGGCCTGCGAAACCCGAAAGCACAATAAGCAATGCTGCTGAAGCAATAACTACTCCACTGGAGGCGATAATGCTCATTATATTAATGGCATTGTTACTACTTTTTGAAAATAAATATCGTTTTGCTATGTATAGCGGAAAGTTCAATTATAATTTTTTTCTTTTTTCCAATAAATTAGGATCGTTTAATGGATTGTCCTCTCTTTTAAGTGAGCGTTCAATGCCATCAATATATTCTAAAGAATCATCTATAAAAAACTCTAGTTGTGGCATGCGCCTTAATTGATGTCTAGTGCGCTGTGCCAATTCGTGTCTAATTAAAGCCGTATTAGATCTAATCCCATCCAGTAATTCTTTAGCTTTTGCATTAGGAAAAATACTTAAATAAACCTTTGCTATAGATAAATCTACGGTTACAGAAACTTTGGAAACAGAAATAATAACACCTTTTAGCCCACCAGAAGTTGCTGCGTTTTGTAACACCTCAACAAGGTCTTGTTGTAAAATACCTCCTATTTTTTTCTGTCTATTACTTTCCATGGTTCAAAAATACTATAATTTATAAGGATTATTATACTTTTGAGGGTGCAACATCTGTTCCAAACCTAAAACTAAATTAAAATGAAGAAAATTGAGCATATTGGCATTGCAGTTAAAGACATAGAGGCTTCTAACAAAACATTTGAGGCTTTGTTTGGAAAATCTCATTATAAAACAGAAAAAGTAGAAAGCGAGCATGTACTTACTTCATTTTTTAAATGCGGTCCCAACAAAATAGAATTATTACAAGCCACAAATGATGATAGTCCTATTTCAAAATTCATTGAAAAAAGAGGAGAAGGTATCCACCATATCGCTTTTGCAGTAGATAATATTGAAACTGAAATTAAACGGTTAATAAAACAAGGTTTTAGAATGATACATAGCAAGCCAAAAAAAGGTGCAGATAATAAACTAATTGCATTTTTACATCCAAGAACAACCAATGGTGTTTTGATAGAATTATGCCAAGAGATAAAGGATTAAAACGATTTATTTTTCTTGCAGCCTTTGAAAATATATAGTAATATTGCACTCGCTTTACTGATAAAGCGGATTGATGTAAATCAATAGGTCCTATAGCTCAGTTGGTTAGAGCACCTGACTCATAATCAGGTGGTCCATGGTTCGAGTCCATGTGGGACCACAAGTAAAACCCTTCTTATTGAAGGGTTTTTTTTGTTCGCTTAAGTTTACGTTTTGGTAAATAATAATAACTGTTAATCTGTTGAGATTTACTTTTTATCAATGTTTCCAAATAATTAATCTAATGGCACATCGTTTATTATAGTAATAATTTATATTTGTATTGAAGGGATTATTAATCGACAACTGAGGGTTTTACCTTAAGTGTTAATAAAAAGTGTTTTTAATCTATAAAAGTTGCTTTTTGAGGATGTTTTTCTTTTCAAATATTTTGTTTAGCTAATTATTTTAATACTTTTACAGAGTCCTAATGAGATTCTTGAACAACATATTTACTTACATAGCAATATTTAGTTGCATTGGTACTTCGGTATTGGCTCAAGGGAATAATCCTCCTCCTCCAATTCCTCCTCCTCCTCCTGGACTACCTATTAGTGATTGGATTCCTTTTTTTGTTGCCATAGGTTTAATTTACGGCTCCTATAAAATAGTAAAACGAGTAAAAACAGAATCTTAAGATTGCGCTTCAAAAAGCTTCTTTACATATTTACCTATCACATCAAATTCTAAATTTACGACCGAACTAACTAGTAATTTATTAAAATTTGTGTGCTCATAAGTATAAGGAATTATAGCAACGCTAAAAGAGTTTGCTTTAGAATTAACAACGGTTAGGCTTACACCATTAACTGTAATGGATCCTTTTTCAATAGTGATATTACTTAAAGAAGGATCATATTTAAAAGTAAAAACCCAACTTCCATTTTCAGAGTTTATATAAGTACATGTTGCAGTCTGGTCTACATGACCCTGAACCATATGACCATCTAGCCTGCTACCTAAAAGCATAGCGCGTTCTAAATTAACGTTATCTCCTACTTGTAAATTACCAATGTTACTTTTGTTTAAGGTTTCTTGTATTGCTGTAACGACGTATTCATCATCTAGAATTTTAACCACAGTTAAACAAACGCCGTTATGAGAAACACTCTGGTCTATTTGTAATTGACTTGTGATATTACTAGTAATTGTGATATGATGATTAGTTCCCTCTTTATCTATATGAGTAACTCTTCCTAAAGTTTCAATAATGCCTGTAAACATAATGCTTGATAATATGTACCTTTGTTTGGTAAAATTATCTATAATTATAGGATTTTAATGAAAAAAGAAGGAAAAATTATTGTTGGTATTTCGGTTGGTGATCTTAACGGTATAGGTGTTGAAATTATTTTAAAAACCTTTGAAGACAATAGAATGTTAGAGTTTTGTACGCCTGTTATTTTTGCATCTATTAAGGTAATGTCTTTTTTAAAAAAACATCATAACAGTAAAATCAACTTTAATTTAGTTTCTAAATTAGATCAAATTCAACCTAACAAGGTTAATGTATTTAACGTCTGGAATGAACCAGTAAATATTAACTTTGGGCAAGAAGATCCTAAAGTTGGGGAATACGCCATAAAATCTTTAAGGAGCTCTGTTAAACATTTAAAAAATAACACTATAGATGTATTAGTGACTGCTCCTATTCATAAGCACAATATACAGTCCGTTGATTTTAAATTTCCTGGGCATACAGATTATTTAAATCAAGAGTTAGAAGGAGAAAGTCTAATGTTCATGGTATCTAATAACCTTAGGGTTGGTTTACTAACAGATCATGTTCCTGTAAATGAAGTTTCTAGCCATATCACTGAGGCTTTAATTTTTCAGAAGGTAAATACTGTTTACCAATCATTAAAACAAGACTTTTGTATTTCTAAGCCTAAAATTGCTGTTTTAGGAATTAATCCTCATGCAGGAGATCATGGTGTTATCGGTAAAGAAGATGATACTATTTTAAAACCTGCAATAGATAAAATAAAAGCAGAAGGAAAATTAGTTTATGGACCTTATTCTGCAGATAGTTTCTTTGGTTCTAATACTTATAAAAGCTTTGATGCTATTCTGGCTTCTTATCACGATCAGGGATTAATACCTTTTAAAACCATCGCTTTTGGAAATGGTGTAAACTTCACCGCTGGTTTAAATAAAGTAAGAACATCTCCAGATCATGGAACGGCTTTTGAAATAGCAGGAAAAAATAGCGCAGACGAATCCTCTTTTAAAGAAGCTGTATTCAGCGCTATTCAAATTTACAAAAATAGAGTTCAATATAGCCAATACTCTAAAAACCCATTAAAAATTACTTCGAAATAGATATAAACAATTTTTGTTTATAACCTTATTTGGTTAAATAAAATTTTCTATATTTGCACGCTCAAATTGAATGTGTTGATATGAAGGATTTAAAGGAATACAATATTCCTTTTGTAGGATTAAAGCTAGGAAAACATCTATTTGATTTCGAGATTAATAATTCGTTCTTTGATTTTTTTGAGTATGATGAGTTTAATGATGTAAACGTATTAACATCATTAGAGTTTGAAAAAAAGACAACATTACTAGAGTTACATTTTAATATTAGTGGTATTGTTAATGTTAATTGCGATCTAACAAACGAACCTTATAACCAAAACGTTAATGGTGAGTTTGACTTAGTTGTTAAATTTGGTAATGATTACAATGATGATAATGAAGACATTCTAATTATTCCTCATGGTGAATACGAAATTAATGTAGCGCAATATATTTATGAGCTCATAATATTATCGGTTCCCCAAAAAAGAATACATCCAGGTGTTGAAGACGGAACTTTAAATTCAGAAATACTTAATAAACTTGAAGAATTAAGCCCTAACAAGGACAATAAAAGTAATAACCACGAGATTGATCCTCGTTGGCAAACATTAAAAAAACTATTAACGGATAAATAACATTTAAAATGGCACATCCTAAAAGAAAAATATCTAGAACTAGAAGAGATAAAAGAAGAACACACTATAAAGCAACAGTTCCTCAAATAGCAACTTGTCCAACAACTGGAGAGCCTCATTTATACCACAGAGCACATTGGCATGAAGGAAAATTGTATTACAGAGGTCAAGTCCTTATAGATAATTCTGAAAACGAAGAAAACTTAGCATAACTATTATGCACGCATATAATAAAACGCTCCTGTTAGAGCGTTTTTTTTATGATTAATTTTTAAGTCTCTCAAAAACCACTTAATTTGCATCAAATTATACCATTTTTAATCAAAATGTTGATAAAATGGTGTTTTTTTGGTCTATTTTGACCTTTTTTTGCACAAAACGTAGTGTTAATGAATACAATTACAGCCGCGATTACAGCCATTGGGTCTTATGTTCCTGATTATGTTTTATCTAATAAGGTACTAGAAACTATGGTAGATACAAACGATGAGTGGATAACCACTAGAACAGGTATCAAAGAGCGAAGACTACTCAAAGAAGATGGAAAAGGCACATCATACATGGCTATTAAAGCTGCTCAGAATCTTCTAGAAAAAAAACAATTAGACCCTAAAGATATTGATATGGTTATTGTAGCAACAGCTACACCAGATATGCCTGTAGCATCAACTGCTGTTTTTACGGCGTCCGAAATTGGAGCAACTAACGCTTTTGCTTACGATTTGCAAGCTGCTTGTTCTAGTTTTTTATACGGTATGTCTACTGCTGCTAGTTACATTCAATCTGGACGTTACAAAAAAGTACTATTGATTGGAGCTGATAAAATGTCTTCAATTATTGATTATGAAGACAGAGCTACTTGTATTATTTTTGGAGATGGCGCGGGAGCTGTCTTGTTTGAGCCAAATGAAGATGGATTGGGATTACAAGACGAATATCTTAGGAGTGATGGTTATGGTCGTCAGTTTTTAAAGATAGATGCTGGTGGATCAATTTTACCTCCAAATGAAGATACTGTAAAGAATAAGCAACATTATGTGTTTCAAGATGGGAAAACCGTTTTCAAGTTTGCGGTTTCTAATATGGCTGATGTCAGTGAAAAAATAATGACACGTAACAATTTATCGCACGAAGATGTTGCTTGGTTAGTACCACACCAAGCAAATAAAAGAATCATTGCAGCCACAGCAAATAGAATGGGCTTAGATGAAAATAAGGTAATGTTAAACATTCATAAATATGGAAACACAACCTCTGCTACTTTACCTTTATGCTTAAGTGATTATGAATCTAAGCTTAAAAAGGGTGATAACATCATATTTGCCGCCTTTGGTGGTGGCTTTACTTGGGGTTCCATTTATTTAAAATGGGCTTACAATTCTTAATTAAACTAACTAAAAACAACTCAATAAATTATGGATTTAAAGGAAATTCAAAATCTAATCAAATTTGTAGCAAAGTCTGGCGCAAGTGAGGTTAAATTAGAAATGGATGACGTAAAAATTACCATAAGAACTGGTAGTGACCATTCTGATACTACAACTATTGTGCAACAAGTTCCTGTAGGAGCTCCTGTTGCTGCTGCACCTATTGCAGCTCCAGCACCAACACCTGAGGCTCCAGCAACACCAGCTCCAGCTGCAGATGATAGTTCTAAATATATAACTATAAAATCTCCAATTATTGGAACATTTTATCGAAAGCCTTCTCCAGACAAACCTATGTTTGTAGAGGTTGGTAGCTCTATAAAAGAAGGCGATGTGCTTTGTGTTATCGAAGCCATGAAGCTTTTCAACGAAATTGAGTCTGAAGTTTCAGGGAAAATTGTTAAAATTTTAGTGGATGATTCTTCTCCTGTAGAGTTTGATCAACCATTATTTTTAGTAGATCCATCATAATTCGAAGTTTAAAGTTTAAAGTTTTAAGCGGTATAAATAAGCTCTAAACTTATAAACCATAAACTTTTAAACTTATATAGTTATGTTTAAAAAAATACTAGTTGCCAATAGAGGTGAAATAGCATTACGTGTTATCAGAACCTGTAAAGAAATGGGTATAAAAACTGTTGCCGTGTATTCTACGGCAGATGCAGACAGTTTACATGTTAAATTTGCCGATGAAGCTGTATGTATAGGCCCAGCGCCAAGTAGTGAGTCTTACTTAAAGATGTCTAATGTTATTGCAGCAGCAGAAATCACCAATGCAGATGCTATACATCCTGGTTATGGGTTTTTATCAGAGAACGCCAAATTCTCAAAAATATGTGATGAGCATGGTATAAAATTCATCGGTGCTTCTCCTGAAATGATCGATAGAATGGGTGATAAGGCTAACGCTAAAGCTACAATGAAAGCAGCTGGTGTGCCTTGTGTTCCTGGTAGTGAAGGTGTTATAGAATCCTTTGAAGAGTGCGAAAAACTTGCGGTTGAAACTGGTTATCCTGTTATGTTAAAAGCATCAGCTGGTGGTGGTGGAAAAGGTATGCGTGCTGTTTGGAAACCAGAAGATCTTAAAGACGCTTGGGATTCTGCAAGACAAGAATCAAAGGCTGCGTTTGGAAATGACGATATGTATATGGAAAAACTAATTGAAGAGCCTAGGCATATAGAAATACAAGTTGTAGGAGATTCAAGAGGAAAAGCCTGTCATTTATCTGAAAGAGATTGTTCTGTTCAAAGACGACATCAAAAATTAACCGAAGAAGTACCATCGCCTTTTATGACAGATGAGCTTCGTGAAAAAATGGGAAAAGCAGCTGTTAGAGCTGCAGAATATATTAAATATGAAGGTGCAGGAACTGTTGAGTTTTTGGTGGATAAACATCGAAATTTCTACTTTATGGAAATGAACACACGTATCCAAGTAGAACATCCTATTACAGAACAGGTTATTGATTTTGACTTAATCCGTGAGCAAATATTAGTGGCTGGTGGTGTTCCAATTTCTGGGAAAAATTACACACCAAATTTACATTCTATAGAATGTAGAATTAATGCCGAAGATCCTTTTAACGACTTTAGGCCTTCTCCTGGAAAAATTACAACACTTCATGCTCCTGGTGGACATGGCGTTCGTTTAGATACTCATGTTTATGCAGGTTATAGTATACCGCCAAATTACGATTCTATGATTGCAAAGTTAATTACTACAGCGCAAACACGCGAAGAAGCTATACATAAAATGAAACGCGCTTTGGACGAATTTGTAATAGAAGGTATTAAAACCACAATTCCCTTCCATAGACAGCTCATGGAACATCCTGATTATTTAGCTGGGAATTATACCACTAAATTTATGGAAGACTTTGAAATACAAGATGTAGATGAAGATTAAAATCTTTCAAATTAAAAATTAAAAATCGCTTCTGACTAAGCGATTTTTTGTTTTTTATAATAACCATAATCGTTTAAAGATTGTAGATTTACGTCAATAATGAAAACTACTTTTTCTAAAACAGAACGTCTTAAAAGTAAACAGCTAATAGATAAGTTGTTCTATGATGGTAAATCAGTATCTCAATTTCCTTTAAAATTAATTTATCTAAAAACAGAATTTAATGATGGTAGCGTCTTAAAAACAGGTGTCTCAGTCTCTAAACGTCTTTTTAAAAATGCTGTAGATAGAAACAGAATTAAGCGTCTTTTACGCGAAGCTTTTAGGTTGAATAAAGCTGAATATTTTAACAATAGTTCAACATCTTACGCGTTTATGATTTTGTACATTAGTAACGACGGAGCAACTTTTGAAGTGATCAATGAAAACATGAAACGCTTACTTAATAAGTTTAAAGAAAAGACCTCTGAAGTTTAAAACAAAGAAACGATGAAACATAATCTACATAAAAAAATAACACTTCCAATCTTAGCAATTGTCGTATTTCTATCAACCACTGCGTTTAAAAACGATTTCTTTGAGATTGCAAAGCAAATAGAAATTTTTACAACACTCTACAAGGAAATCAACATGAATTATGTTGACGATACTAATCCTGCCGACCTTATGGATACTGCTATTAAAAGTATGTTAGATGATTTAGATCCTTACACTCAGTTTTACAACGAACAAGATGTACAAGCTGCAAGAATTAATAATGCTGGTGACTACACTGGCGTTGGAGCTAATGTACTAACATTAAAAGATAAATTAGTTATTGTTGAGCCTTATAAAAATTATGCGGCAGATAAAGCTGGATTAAAAGCTGGTGATCAAATTATTAAAGTAGACAATGTTACAGTGGCCGATTTTAAAGACGATGCTGCTAACTTATTACAAGGTGCTGCTGGATCATCTGTAAACATTACGTTTTTAAGACAAGGGGAACAAAAAACCACAACTATTACTAGAGAGTCGGTAGATATTCATGCTGTACCTCATTATTCCATGGTCGATGATAAAACAGGATATATTGTTTTAAGAAAATTTACAGATAAAGCGTCTTCTGAGACTCTTGCTGCTATGCGTGCATTAAAAAATCAAGGTGCCGATAAGCTTATTTTAGATTTAAGAGGAAATTTAGGTGGTTTACTTAGAGAGGCTATTGCAATAGTCAACTTTTATGTGCCGCAAAATCAATTGGTAGTAACCACAAAATCTAAAGTAAAGAAATATAATAAAACATACTATACACAAAAACCTCCTGAGGATACTGATATTCCTTTAGTGGTTTTAATTGATGGTAAAAGCGCTTCTGCAAGTGAAATTGTTTCTGGAGCATTACAAGATTTAGATCGGGCTGTTATTGTTGGATCTCAAAGTTTTGGTAAAGGACTAGTTCAACGTCCTAAACAACTTATTTATGGTACACAAATGAAAGTGACTATCTCTAGATACTATACACCATCTGGTCGTTGCATACAAGCTTTAGATTATTGGAATAGAGACGAAAACGGCAAAGCTACTCGTGTAAAAAGAGAAGATGCTAATATATTTAAGACTAAAAATGGTCGTACGGTTTTTGATGGTGGTGGCGTACAGCCAGATGAAGAAATTGGGCTTTCAAAACATTCAGCGATAACAAAAGCTATTCTTTCGGAGCATTTAATTTTTGATTTTGCAACAAACTATCTTTACAACAATTCTATTTCAGATTTAAAAGCTTTTAAGCTTCAGGATTCAGATTTTAAAGATTTTAAATCCTTTTTAGAGTCTGAAAATTTTGATTTTGAAACTAAAACGGAACAAGCTGTAATGGATGCTTTTGAGGTTGCTAAAGACGAGTTTATAGATGAAGAAATAAATTCAGAATACAATGCGTTATTAGGTTCACTTAACCTTTATAAATCTAAAGCTATAGATGATAATAAAGCACAATTAATGAGTTTAATAACCGATCAGATTATTAAACATTTCTTTTACAGTGAAGGCTTATATGAGTATTACATTACTAATAATCCCGAGATAAAAACAGCAACTGAAATCTTAAATAACCCTACAACTTATCGTAATTATTTACGTTAAACTATTAAAATTCGCTATATTTAGTTTCGATTAATAGTTTACTCATGAAGAGATTCTTCATTATATTACTTTTTCTTTCTCAAGTTTTATCTGCACAAACAGAGCTTAAGCACGAGGTTTATTTTGATACAGATCAGTATGAAATATTACCTACAGAACAAAGTAGACTACTTCTATTTTTATCTCAAATTGAAGGTTTGGATATAGAAAAAATTTCTATTTATGGTTTTTGTGATGATAGAGGAAGTGATAATTATAATCTTGTGCTCTCCCAAAACAGGGCTAATGCTATAAAAGAGGTGTTCTCTAATAATGAGTTTGATGAATCTACCATAACTAATGTAGATGGTAAAGGTGAAGTGCTTATAAAAATAGTGAAGGAAGACGATTTAGAAAAAATTAGAGGATTAAATCGTAAAGTAGAAATTATTGTAACACAAGTGTTTCCTCCTCGACCTAAGGAAGATCGTAAACCTGAAACTGCAGATGTGTTAAAAGGTGATCTTAAGGTTGGTGATAAAATAGTTTTAGAGAACTTACTATTTAGAACAGGTTACAGCTACTTAGTAAAGGAATCAAGACAAACCTTAGAAGATATTGCTAATGTTTTAGTTAAGCGTAAAGATATTAATTTCACTATACAAGGTCATGTGTGTTGTACTTATGGTACTAGAGATGCTGTAGATAGAAAAACACGTAAACGAAACTTATCTGTAGCACGTGCTAAATATATTTATGACTATTTATTAGAACGAGGTGTTAGTCGTTTACGCATGAAATATGAAGGTTTGCGTCGTAAATTTCCACTTGGTGGTGATCCTAAATTTGATAGACGTGTAGAAATTTTAGTGACTAAAATTAATACCTCAGATTAAACTTTAAAAATCATATTTATATGCGGAATACCATCTTCTAAGTACTCCTCTCCTACTTCAGTAAAGTTTAAATTATTATAAAAACGTTTCAAATAAGTTTGTGCAGAAATTCTAATGTCTGAAGTTTTATAATAATCTTCTATTGCTTTTATTGACGCATTCATAATAGTATAACCATAGTTATGTTGACGTTGGTTCTCTTTAACCACTACTCTACCAATACTAGCTTCTTCAAAATAATCACCTGGTTTAAATACACGTGTATAAGCAACTAAGTCGTTTTTTTTATAGCCAAGAACATGTAAGGCTTTCTCATCTTTACCATCTACATCTTGATATACACAATCTTGCTCAACCACAAAAACTTCGCTACGTAATTGAAGTAAATCGTAAAGCTCATTAGTATTAAGATTTTGAAATTTTTTTACGGCTACTTCTAACAAGACATTGGTATTTTATCAACGCGTTTTTGATGACGACCACCTTCAAACTCTGTGTTTAAAAACACATCTACCATTTTAATAGCTTGAGGAATCGATGTAAAACGTGCAGGAATACAAATAATATTTGCATTATTATGTAGTCGTGTTAATTCTGTAATTTCACTTGTCCAACACACACCTGCTCTCACGTTTTGGTATTTATTTGCTGTCATTGCCACACCATTAGCACTTCCACAAATTAAAATACCATAATCTACTTTTTTATGATCAACATCTTTAGCAACAGGATGCACAAAATCTGGATAATCTACACTATCTAAAGTATCTGTGCCATAATTAGTCACAGTATATCCTTTTGTTTTTAGGTGTTTTACTATAGCAGCTTTGTAGTCTGGTCCTGCGTGGTCGTTACCTATGGAGATGTTCATAATATTCTATTTAATGTCATTACGAGGACGAAGGACTTAATAATCTTTACCTTTTTAAGAGATTCTTCGCTATGACTTCGACAAGCTCAGCCTGACAGCCCTGAATGACAATTATTAATAATTTATCTTTCAACAAAGTTACAAATAATTAAATCTGGTTAACAGGAGTATTCATTACTTGTTAATAAGTGTTGACAAGTCCTTAAAATAAAAATTAGGATTATCCACTAAATTTTTCAAACCAAAATGGGTTTCTAATAACCTAATTACTTAACTATTTTTTTTGAGGAAGTTATTAATAACCCTTATAGACGAAATGAACAGCTTTTTTTAAAAAATATATCATTTATTTCTATTAATATCCATTATTAACAGTTGTTGATAGTTTTTTAAATAACCTTAAAAATGAAGAGTTTATATGTAAATTTAATGTTAATTAAACCGTAATATAATGTAAACTACAACTTATCAAAACAAAACACTAAAAAGTTATACTAACTATTAACAGACTATAATAACCATTATTTTATTTTTAAAATTTTAAAGAAAAAAGATGATATGAATATATATGTTGATAAGTCTTAAAATTTAAATTTATAATGAATTATTTTTTATCTTGTAAGAAAATATAGCAGTTATGAAAAAAATAATATGCCTTTTTTTAATGCTTCCTTTTTTAGGATGGAGTCAGGTGCAGATAGGACAAGATATACACGGTGAAGGGAATGGTGACGAATCAGGATGGGTAATTTCTTTATCTTCAGATGGCTCTATAGTTGCTATTGGAGCTCATTTAAATAATGGAAATGGAAATAATTCAGGCCATGTAAGAGTTTTTGAAAATATAAATGAAACTTGGACACAAATAGGTCAAGATATAAATGGTGAGCAAGCTGAAGATAGATCTGGTTCTAGTTTAAGTTTATCTAGCAACGGAAATATTTTAGCAATTGGAGCTCCTAGAAATGGTTCTAATAGCGAATTATCAGGACATGTAAGAGTTTTTGAGAATATTAATGGAACATGGACTCAAATAGGTCAAGATTTAGATGGAGAATCCTCAGGAGATCAATTTGGGTGGAGTGTTAGTTTATCTGATAATGGGGCTATTCTTGCAATTGGTGCTATTGAAAGTAATACTTCTAATAAAGGTTATGTAAAAGTTTTTGAAAACATAAATGGAACTTGGACTCAAATAGGTCAGAAAATAATTGGAGAAAACATAGGTGGAAGTGATTTTGGATGGAGTGTGAATATTTCAAATAATGGAAATAGATTAGCTGTAGGTGATCCATTTAATAATCCAACGAATGATTTTAATGGAGCTCAAACTGGACATGTAAGAATATTTGAAAACATAAACGATGCGTGGACACAGATAGGTCAGGATATCGATGGAGAATCCTCAGGAGATCAGTCAGGAAATAAAATATCACTATCCTCAGATGGAAGTACAATAGCTATAGGAGCAGTTTTAAATAGTGGTAATGGTCAATACTCAGGTCATGTAAGAGTCTTTGAAGATATCAATGGTATATGGACTCAAATAGGTCAAGATATTGATGGGGAATCACAAAATGATTTCTTTGGATTTGATGTTAATTTATCTAGCGATGCTAGCGTAATTTTTATTGGCGCTACTGGAACATCAAATGGCACAGTACGTTTATATAAAAATATAAATAATTCATGGACTAAAATTGGTCAAGATTTAAATGGTGATTCTTCTGGTAATCAATTTGGTTTCTCAATAGATTGCTCAATAGATGCTGGAATTATAGCTATTGGTGATCGTTCAGATAATGGTAATGGATCTGAACGAGGTCAAGTTAAAGTATATGATATATCTTCTGAATTAGCGTTATATGAAGTCATAGAAGACATCGCTGGAAACATAAACGGCATCAATGTCACAGCTGCTCAACTAAACAGTATCATTGATGTTTCTGGAGCTATAGAAGGTGTAGATTATACCATAGCCTTACAAAATGGCAGTTACGTAGATCCAAGTAGTCCAACGGCCTCAGAGATCCAAGCCATCATAGATCAGGTGAACTCAACATTAAGTATAACAGAAGAAAGCAGTTTAGATTACCAGCTTTATCCCAACCCAACAAAGAGCCAGTTTACCGTGCAATTAAATGATGGTAATAGTTTAGAGCAAATAGAGGTATATACAATTTTAGGTGAGCTGCTAATAACCAGTAAACAAACTACAGTAAATACGAGTAATCTCTCTACAGGCACGTATCTTGTAAAGATAACAACAGCCCAAGGCACAGCTACAGAAAAATTGATAATAGAGTAATTAATCTTTGTAAAGATTTTTAATTAAGTCACTTCTCATAACAAAAGCTTAAAAAGTTGTACTAACTATTAACACACTACAATAACCATCATTTTATTTTTAAATTTTTAAAAGAAAAATGATGATATGTATATATGTGTTGATAAGTTGATTTTTAAAACTTTGATGACATTTTATAATTTTATCGATTAGATGATAAACTCTAATTCTAAATAATTTTTAAAATGAAACAAGTCTACATCTTTATCATTCTTATTTTATCTTTTTCAAATTTAAATAGTCAAATATTAATAGGTCAAGAATTATTTGGTACTGTTGCTCAAGAACGTTTCGGATCTAGAGTAGATATCAGCGCAGATGGGCAGACTATAGCTGTAAAGAAAGGTGTAAGTTTAAGTTCAGGAGATATAGGTTTAAAGCAGATTGTATTATACTCTCTAGTAAACAATATTTGGATGCAAAAGGGTGATGCTATTGACATAAATATAACAAGTGTACCTTCAACTTTGCTTGCTATACCTATAGCTCTAAGTGATGACGGTTCTACGATAGTATTTTCAAATCCAATAGACATCAATATAAACAGAGTTCAAATATTTGAATTTCAAGGAAATACATGGATACAAAAAGGTAATGATATTCTTGATGGATTAAATGTTCCTAATAATTCAATTGCTATAAATGCAAATGGTACAACCGTTGCAATTGGTTCTACAAATACAAGCAGCTCTGGATATGCTCATGTATATAGATATGAGAGTAATTCTTGGGTTCAAATAGGTTCTGAAATATCAGGCGAATTTAATAACGATCTTTTAGGTTGGGCTGTTGATTTAAGTGATTCTGGAGATATTTTTGCTGTTAGTGCTATAGGTCATAATAATGGTAGTGGTTTTGGTCAAGTACAAGTTTTTGAAAACCAAAATAACAATTGGGTGAAAATAGGAGATGACATCGATGGTGAATTTCCAAGTAATTCTGGTTATGATATAAAATTGAGTTCTGATGGTAATATAGTCTCCATAGGAATACCTTTAAATTCAATTCCTAATAGTAGCGTTGGTGGTATTAAAGTGTTTCAAAATAACTCAGGAAATTGGGAACAAATAGAAGATATTATAAACGGATCTAATCCAAATTTTGGTTTTGGTTTACAACTTGCAATGAGCAATGATGGTTCAATTATTATTTCGGGCGATCATCGTGCAGATGAAAATGGTAGTGATTCTGGTAAGGTGAGTATTTTTCAGTTTCAAAATAATGAATGGGTTGAAGTAGGTGTAATACTTGGTGATTTTAGTTCTCAGTTTTTCGGTATTTCCACAGAAATTAGTGCAGACGGTACAGTATTAGTTATTGGTGCTGAAGGTATTGGACCAAATTTAGATGAACCTGGTAGTGTAAGGGTTTATGATCTTTCAAGTCTCTTAGTTTTATCGGTTAATGAATTTAATACAATTCCATTTAAATTATACCCAAACCCAGCAAAAGATCAGTTTACAATACAATTAGAAAACTCATCAGATTTAAAAAATGTAACTATCTATAATAACCTAGGTCAACAAGTATTAAGCTCTAAAAATTATATTTTAGATACGTCTAAACTAGCATCAGGTTTATATGTAGTAGAACTAGAAACTACAAAAGGAAAAGGGTCTAAAAATTTGATAATAGACTAAATTAGGAAATTAAGTCACTTCTCAAAATAAAACTCTAAAAAGTTGTACTAACTATTAACACACTATAATAACCATCATTTTATTTTTAAATTTTTAAAAGAAATTATAATAATGGTATATCTTGTGTATAAGTATAATTAATATTTAAAAAAGACAATTAAAAAGTTTATTACTTATATTTAAAGTTCGATAATAAATTCTTAAAATATGAAATATTTTTACTTACTCTTTTTTTGTCCTTTACTTCTTTTTAGTCAAACACAAATTGGTCAAGATATTGATGGAGAATCTATTGGTGACGAATTTGGTCAATCTGTATCAATGAACAATAATGGAACTATAGTTGCAGTTGGAGGATGGAGAAATGATGATAATGGTGATGGTTCAGGGCATGTAAGAGTTTTTGAAGATGATAATGGGATATGGAATCAAATAGGAAATGATATTATTGGAGAAGAATTTAACAATTTTTTTGGCACATCAGTCTCGTTGAATTATGAAGGTAATAGGATTGCGATTGGAGCAATATTTAATGATGGAAATGGAAGTCAATCTGGACATGTAAGAGTTTTTGAAGAAATTAATGGTGTATGGACCCAAATAGGTAATGATATTGATGGTGAAAGTAGTGGAGATTTATCAGGTAGGTCTGTTTCCTTAAATTATGAAGGTAATAGGGTTGCAATTGGAGCAAATTTTAATGATGGAAATGGCTTTGATTCAGGTCATGTTCGTATATATGAGGAATCTGGTGGTATTTGGATGCAAGTAGGAATGGATATAGATGGAGAATCACCAGCTGATTTTTCAGGTAGATCAGTATCATTAAATGCTAACGGAAATAGAGTTGCTATAGGAGCTACTAATAATAATGGTAGCGATACTAGGATGGGACACGTTAGAGTTTTTGAAGAAACAGGTGGTGTTTGGACTCAAATAGGATCTGATATTAATGGTGAGGCTAATTTAGATTTTTCAGGTAGATCAGTATCATTAAATGCAAATGGAACAAGAATTGCTATTGATGCAACTTTTAACGATGGTAATGGAGCAGATTCAGGACATGTTAGAGTTTTTGAAGAAACAGGTGGTGTTTGGACTCAAATAGGATCTGATATTAATGGTGAATCTTTAGGTGATCAATCAGGAGAGTCAATATCATTAAGTTCTGATGGAACAATTATTGCTATAGGAGCACCATTTAATGATGGAAACGGAGATAATTCTGGTCATGTTCGGGTATACAAAGAATCTGGAGGTACTTGGACACAAGTAGGTTTAGATATAAACGGAGAAAATTTAGAGGATCAATCAGGAAAATCAGTTTCTGTAAGTTTGGATGGAACAATTATTGCTATAGGAGCACCATTTAATGATGGTAATGGAGATAATTCTGGTCATGTAAGAGTTTATGATTTAGGTAACGTATTATCGGTACAGGAGCAAAATAGGAATACTTTTAGTATCTATCCAAACCCAACAAAGAGCCAGTTTACCGTGCAATTAAATGATGGTAATAGTTTAAAGCAAATAGAGGTATATACAATTTTAGGTGAGTTGCTAATAACCAGTAAAAAGACTATAGTTAATACAAGTAAATTATCCACAGGAACGTATCTTGTAAAGATTAAAACAAGCAAAGGCACTGCTGCAGAAAAGTTGATAATAGAGTAAATTAGGAAATTAAGACATATAAAAAGCACTGTAATTTTACAGTGCTTTTTCATGTAAACATGATGACATTTTTAAAGTAAAACGATACCGTAGTAATACGAACTCTAAAACTTTAAAAAAATGAAACAATTCTACACTTTAATTTTAGTATTAATATCCATTACACTTCATACTCAACAACAAATAGGACAAGATATAAATGGAGCAGCAGCAGGAGATAATGCAGGTATAAGTGTAAGTACATCAGCAGATGGTAATATAGTAGCTATTGGTTCACCTTTTAATGATGAAAATGGTTTAAATTCAGGACATGTACGAATATTTGAAAATCAATCTGATACTTGGGTACAAATTGGTCAAGATATAGAAGGAGAAGCAGAAGGAGATCGATCAGGTATAAGTGTAAGTTTATCAGCAGATGGCTCTATTGTTGCAATTGGAGCACAATTAAATGATGGAAATGGTATTATTTCAGGGCATGTACGTATCTATGAAAATTTAAATGGAACATGGATACAGATAGGACAAGATATTGATGGAGAAGCTGCCGAAGATGCATCAGGACAAAGTATAAGTTTATCAGCAGATGGCTCTATTGTTGCAATTGGCGCACAATTAAATGATGGAAGTGGTTTTAATTCAGGACATGTACGTATTTATGAAAATCAAAATGGAACTTGGATACAGATAGGACAAGATATTGATGGAGATGATACAAATAATAGATTTGGTAGAAGTGTAAGTTTATCTGCAAACGGCAATATTGTTGCTATTAATTTAATAGGTATTGATGAATTTGGTTTTGATAGTGTACGTGTTTATGAAAATCAAAGTGGAACTTGGACGCAAATAGGAGATGATATTAATGGTGAATCTCTTGGTGCTGCTAATAATGGTGGTGTAAGTTTATCTTCTAACGGTAATATAGTTGCTTTTTTAGCATTAGGGCTTACCGATACACCTGAAGTATCCAATGTTGCTGTAATCTATGAAAATCAGAACGGTACTTGGGTTCAGCTAGGTGATACAATTTTTTCAGAACAAACTTCTGATGGCGCTGGTACAAGAAGTATTAGTTTATCTGGTGATGGTACGATTGTGGCTATAGGTGCAAATACTAACGATGGAAATGGTATAAATTCTGGACATGTTCGTGTTTTTAAAAATCAAAATGGTGTGTGGATGCAATTAGGTGAAGATATTGATGGCGGAGCCGCAAGTGATTTCTTAGGCGCAAGTGTGAGTCTATCAGAAAACGGAAATATATTAGCAATAGGAGCTTATGGTAATGATGATAATGGAGATTTGTCAGGACAAGTAACAGTCTTTGATTTATTTGATTTATTATCGACTGATGACTATCAAAACTCAGAATTTAAACTTTACCCAAACCCAGCAAAAAACCAATTCACGATACAATTAAATGATGCATCGATTTTAGAAAGCATCACTGTTTATAATGCTTTAGGACAAGCTGTACTAACTTCCACAAAAAGCGTTATAAATACTTCAAAATTAGCATCAGGATCCTATATCGTTGAGGTTTTAACTAGTAAAGGAAAAGACACTAAAAAGCTGATTATAGAATAAGATATTAAAGAATAATTTATAATTAAAAGCACTGTAATTTTACAGTGCTTTTTTATTTATTTAACCTAGATTAAACATTATTAAATTTTAATAATGTAGCTTTGCGTTAAACTTAATATCTTCTCTTCCACCACTATTAAGTTTTAAATGAAGAATTCCTAACACTTTTAGGAAATGAAAATGATTACAAATAATAATGACAAGAAAAAGAAAAAAGAAATCTAGAAACAATAAGATTTCTAACCTTACAAATACAATCTTAAGTATACTAAAAAAAGAACGAAACAAATCCTTTAACCATAAACAAATTGCCGCAAAACTAGGTGTTAACGATACTAGTAGCCGCAACCAAATTATTAAAAAACTTCTACAACTTAAAGCAAAACAAGAGATAGAAGAAGTAGAACGTGGTAAGTTTAAAGCGATTGTTAATTCAGAATATCACACAGGTATTTTAGACCTAGCCTCCAAAGGAAACGGTTACATTATCTCAGATGAGTTTGAAAACGATGTGTTTATCGCCTCTAATAATATGAATAAAGCCCTCGATGGAGACGAAGTAGAATTCTATGCCTACAGACGCAAACGAAGAGGAAAACAAGAAGGAGAAATTACTAATATTATCAAACGCGCTAAGAGCGAATATGTTGGTACGATTCAAATACAAAAGAAAAAGAACTTTGCATTTGTAGTAGCAGATAGTGTAAAGATGTATAAAGACATTTTTGTACCAATCAATAAAACAAAAAAAGCAGAAGATGGTGATAAAGTTCTGGTCTCATTAACCGATTGGCCAGAAAAGGCGGATTCACCATATGGAAAAGTCTTAGAAGTCTTAGGAAAACCAGGAGAACACAGTACCGAAATACATTCTATTTTAGCAGAATATGGTTTACCTCACGAATTTCCTCAAGAGGTTGAAGCATATGCTAATAAACTAGATACATCCATTACAGAACAAGAAATTGCTAAGCGTCGTGATATGCGACAAGATTTAACCTTTACCATTGACCCAAAAGATGCCAAAGACTTTGATGATGCCTTATCTTTTACGGTTTTAGATAAAGGTTTGTATGAAATAGGAATCCATATTGCAGATGTATCACATTATTTGCAACCAGGAACCATTTTAGATGATGAAGCCTATGAGCGCGCAACTTCAATTTACTTAGTGGATCGCGTAGTACCTATGCTACCAGAAATATTATCTAACGGAGCGTGTTCATTAAGACCACACGAAGAGAAATATACATTTTCTGCTGTGTTTCAAATGAATGATAAATGCGAAATTAAAAACGAATGGTTTGGTAGAACCGTCACCTATTCAGATGCACGTTTCGCTTATGAAGAAGCCCAAGCTATTATTGAACAGAACACTAAATTTGAACTGTCAGGTCGAGCGGAGTCGGGACCTATCAAAACCGAAATCCCTCAAGAGGTCTCACTCACAGAAAAACCATACAACACCAAACAAGAAATAGCTGAAGCGGTCTTAGTTTTAGACCGTCTCGCTAAAAAAATGCGCTCTCAACGTATGCGTACAGGAGCAATTTCTTTTGACAAAGTAGAGGTGAAGTTTAATTTAGATAAAGAAGCAAACCCTATAGGTATTCACTTTAAAACAAGCAAAGAAGCTAATAAACTTATTGAAGAGTTTATGCTACTTGCCAACCGAAAGGTTTCAGAATTTATTGGAAAACAAAACCCTAGAAAAACCTTTGTGTATCGTGTGCATGATGAACCAGATGAAGCAAAACTAGCGCAGTTACAAACTGTTGTTAGTCGTTTTGGACATAAACTTAATTTTAAAGATCGCAACAGTGTCGCATCATCTTTAAACAAGTTACTTACAGATGTCGTTGGTAAAAAAGAGCAGAATTTAGTCGATACTTTAGCTATACGAACCATGTCTAAAGCAGAGTATACCACACACAATATTGGGCATTATGGTTTAGCTTTTGATTATTATAGTCATTTCACATCACCGATTCGTCGTTATCCAGATGTTATGGCACATCGTTTATTACAACAGTATTTAGATGGTGGAAAATCAGCGAATGAAGAGGAGTATGAAGAAAAGTGTAAGCACTCTAGTAATATGGAATACCTTGCCACAAAAGCAGAACGTGATTCTATAAAATATATGCAGATTCGTTTTATGCAAGACCACCAAGACGAAGAATTTAAAGGCGTTATTTCTGGTGTAACTGATTGGGGAATTTATGTAGAGATTATTGCTAATAAGTGCGAAGGGATGGTTAGTGTTAGAGACATGAATGATGACCATTACGAATTTGATCAAGATCAATATGCTATGGTTGGAAGAAAAACAGGAATGATGTACCAATTAGGTGATGAGGTTATTGTAAAAGTGAAGAATACAGATTTAGTAAAGAAACACTTAGATTTTTATATGGTTGGAAAAGTAGAATCACTTTAAAATGATTTGTCATGCTGAATTTATTTCAGCATCTTGTATTCAATTTATAATATAGATTAAACGCATGATATTAACAACAACAAATTCAATAGAACACCACAAAATTGTAGACTATTGTGGTATCGTAACTGGAGTAAGCATGAAAATGCGAGAAATGGCTGCTTTTGGCGGAAAAGAAAAACAGGCAAAGCAAATGGCTGAGGCTTTAAACCAATTAAAAGAAGAAGCGTTTAGAGAACTACAAAACCACGCTAAAGCCCTAGATGCAAATGCAGTAGTAGGTATACATATAGATTTTGAACCTGTTGGTACTGGCTACTATTTTGGTGTTTCTGTAACAGGCACTGCTGTAAAAGTTGCGTAATTCTTAAAAAAGGAATACTATTTGATTTAGCAATCTTAAAACTATTAAAAATGAAAAAGTTACTCGTAATAATTACATTCTTTTTAACGATAATATCCACTGCTCAAAGTAGTATTAATAAGACGGTTGGAGAATTTTCAACTCTTAAAGTTTTTGATCTCATTGAGGTAAAAATGATAAAATCTGATATTGATAAAGTGGTAATTAATGGTAAGAACAAAGATCAGGTTAAGGTTGTTAATAAAAACGGCACCTTAAAAATCAAAATGAAAATCAAAGAAATTTTTGATGGTAGTAATACCTCTGTAACATTGTATTATACTTCTGTAGAAACTATTGACGCTAATGAAGGTGCATATATTACTCTTGATGATGTTATTGATCAGTTTGAAATAGACCTAAAAACACAAGAAGGTGGAAAAATTAAAGCTAAAGTTGATGTAAAATATGCTAATATTAGATCTGTAACTGGTGGCGAAATAGAACTATCAGGAAAAGCTAAAAATCAGGATATTTCATTATATACAGGCGGAATTTATAAAGGCGAAGATTGTATATCTGAAGATTCAGAAGTAGCTATAAGAGCAGCAGGTGTTGCTCACGTTAATACTTTAGAAAACTTAAAGATTAAAATTAGAGCAGGTGGTGACGTATACATTTACGGAAACCCTAAGCAAGTAGATGAGAATAAAGTCTTTGGTGGTCGTGTAAAGCGCATGTAATATATTGGTGTTTTCTTTTCCTATATTTGTTTAAATCCTTCACGTGTTTATGCTTGATGATATATTAGCAGCCATACCCTTCGGAATTATTTTAGCCTTCACCATAGGTCCTGTGTTCTTTGTATTGTTAGAGACAAGTGCTACTAAGGGTTTTAAATGTGCTTTAATTTTTGATTTAGGTGTTATATTGGCTGATATTGTCTTTATTCTTCTTCTTTTTTTAAGTACTGATACCCTTCTTGAAAAAATAAAAGATGATCCTAAACTATTGGTTTTTGGAGGCGTTCTACTTGTTGTGTATGGTATTATTTCTTTTATAAAAATTTCAAAGTCATTCCGATCTATAGTAAGAGAACATCATAAAATTGAACTACCCAAAAAAGATTATGGTAAACTTTTTATTAAAGGGTTTTTGCTAAATTTTATAAATATTGGTGTGCTGTTAGGTTGGTTAGGTTTTATAGTAATTGGAACCTCAATCACTAAGTCAGAAAATGGAGTAATTGTATTTATAACAACAATGCTGGTTGCGTATTTTTTAACTGATATTGTAAAAATTGCAGCAGCAAAAAGCCTTAAAAGCAAATTAACACCTCGTCTTATTTTTAAAACTAAAAAGATAGTAGCTTTGGTAATTTTAGCTTTCGGTTTAATACTACTATTACAAGGTCTTTTCCCAGAAGCTTATGAAAAGAATAAAGAGCGTATAGAAAGTATCAATCCATTAAATGATAACATTAGCACAATAGAATAAAAAGTATCTTATTGGTTAATTATACACAATCCATATTTTTCATAAAAAAAGAGATGTTATTTAACATCTCTTTAATCTCAGAGGCGTCTAGCGGATTCGAACCGCTGTACAAGGTTTTGCAGACCTTTGCCTAGCCACTCGGCCAAGACGCCATTAATAGGACGACAAATATATAAAAACTATGCAGTTTACCATATTGCCTGCTATTTTTTTCGTCTTTTAGTCATTATTATCGTTACAGCTTCAACATCACCACCAATAGGAGGGTTTAGTTTGCTTATACTAATAGTTGCTTTAATAATATGATAATTTTCAACAAAAAACCGATTAAGAATTCTATTTGCAACAGCCTCAAGAAGTTTTGAAGCTTGAGCCATTTCCTCTACAACTATTCGGTTTAAAAACACATAATCTACAGTGTCCTTTAAGTCATCACTAAGAGCAGATTCTAATAAGTTGGTTTTAACTTTTATGTCTACACGATAGTCACTACCAATTTTTGTCTCTTCTTTTAAGCAGCCATGGTAAGCAAAAACTCTTATATTTTCAACTTTAATTATTCCCATCTAACAAAAGTAATGGTCTTTGTTCTAATATCTAAAAGCGAAGCGGTCTAATGTCTAAAATTATGTAATTTTACGACAATAATTAAATGTAGATGTCAGAAACGAAATCTCTAAACTTTATAGAGCAAATTATTGAAGAGGATTTAGCGAATGGACTTGATAAAAACAAGCTTCGTTTTAGATTTCCTCCTGAGCCCAATGGTTATTTACATATTGGTCATACAAAAGCTATTGGTATTAGTTTTGGATTGGGTGAAAAATATAACGCTCCTGTTAATTTAAGATTCGATGACACCAATCCTGCCAAAGAAGAACAAGAGTATGTCGATGCTATCAAACGCGATATTAAATGGTTAGGCTATCGCTGGGAAAATGAACTCTATTCCTCTGACTATTTTCATAAACTATATGATTGGGCAATTCAGCTTATTAAAGATGGTAAAGCTTATGTAGATTCTCAAACTTCTGAAGCTATGGCAGAGCAGAAAGGGACACCAACTCAAGTTGGAACCAATAGTCCTTATCGAACTAGAAGCATTAAAGAGAATTTAGACTTATTTACCAGGATGAAGAATGGTGAGTTTGAAGCTGGAACTCATGTACTACGCGCAAAAATAGATATGGAAGATCCCAACATGTTAATGCGCGATCCTATTATGTATAGAATATTATATGCACACCATCATAGAACAGGAGATGAGTGGTGTATTTACCCTATGTACGATTGGACGCATGGCGAGAGCGACTATATAGAACAAATTTCTCATAGTTTATGCTCATTAGAATTTAAGCCACACAGAAAGCTCTATAATTGGTTTAGAGACCACGTTTACGAGTACGACAAAGATAAACTGTCTTTACCACCAAAGCAACGGGAATTTGCACGCTTAAACCTTAGTTATACTATCATGAGTAAGCGTAAATTATTACGTTTGGTTAATGATGGTATTGTAACGGGTTGGGATGACCCAAGAATGCCAACAATTTCAGGTTTAAGAAGGCGAGGTTATACACCTAAAGCTATTAGAAAATTTGTGGAAACTGTTGGTGTGGCTAAGCGTGAAAATGTTATTGATGTTTCGCTTTTAGAGTTTTGTATACGAGAAGATTTAAACAAAACTACCAATAGAGTTATGGCTGTTTTAGACCCTGTTAAAGTAGTTATTACAAATTATCCTGAAGACAAAGAAGAGTGGTTAGATGCTGAAAACAACCCAGAGAATGAAGATGCAGGTTTTAGAAAAACACCTTTTTCAAGAGAGATTTATATAGAAAAACAAGATTTCAAAGAAGAAGCAAGTAATAAGTTTTTTAGACTAAAATTAGGAGGTGAGGTGCGCTTGAAGAATGCGTATATTATTAAAGCAAATGATGTCGTAAAAGAAGATAATGGCAACATTACCGAAATTCACTGCACCTATGATACAGATACCTCTAAAAAAGTAAAAGGAACGCTGCATTGGGTTTCTATTAAGCATGCAATAACTGCCGAGATTAGAGAGTATGATCGCCTATTTATTGATGAAGCACCAGACAGTCATGGCGAGAAAGATTTTATGGAGTTTATAAACCCTAATTCTCTTAAAGTAAGACAAGCATTTTTGGAACCTAGTTTAAATAATGTAAAACCTGGTGAGCGGTTTCAATTTCAACGCTTAGGTTATTTTAATGTAGATAATGACTCCACAACAGACAAGTTAGTGTTTAATAAAACAGTTGGTTTACGAGATACTTGGGCAAAGCAGAAGCCTAAGCAGAATCAAAACCAACAAAAAAATCAGCAACAAACGCAACGCAAACCTATAGATATTATTAAGCAATTAGGAAAAAAATACACCAATTACCCAGAAGAGAAACAGCAAAAAGTAAAAGCAGAAATACAAGAGCTTGCCGAAAAGATATCTTATGAAGATTTAGAACCTTTATTTGCTACCGCAGCAAAAAAGTCAGGTACTCGGATTGCTACAATGATCTCGTTAAAAGTAATGCTTAAAAATGGCTTAGAGAGAAATACCACAATAGATGATTTTATAGAAAAGGCCAAAGACGATAAAAATGAATTGTTAGTAGTAGAAGCTAATACGATCTTAAAATAAGATGACCTTAAACCACTCAAATAAAAAGAAGCTTATCACTTTTAATAGAATTGGTAAGCTTTTTTTTGTTTTCGCTTTATTGGTTTTCGCTTACAGTTACAGTCCTTATAAACTAGAATTTTTAGGACATTATGATAAAATTTGGGCTCATAGAACAAATGATTCGGGTCGTTTAAACTCAGCATTAAATTATTATCCAGGTGTAGAGGTAGATTTAACGTATAATGAAATTGACGATTACTTAGACGTTAATCATCCTTATCAAACCTCAGTAGGTTTAACATTCAAAGATTTAATTAACTCAATAAAAAGCCCTTTAAATTTAAAGGGCTTGTGGCTAGATTTAAAAAACTTAAGCGAAACAAATCAAGACATAATTCTTAAAAAAATAACGAGCGCACTGAAGCAAAAAGACATAGATCATGGTGTTGTTTTAATTGAAAGCCCAAACCCAAGTTTACTACAAAAATTTTCAGATGCTGGTTTTAAGGTAAGCTATTATTTACCTAAAGAATTATATAAAAAAACAGATTCTGAATTATTAAGTGAGATATCCAAAATAACTGAAATGCTCAAGAATTTCCCAGAATTACCGATATCAACAAGCCATGATGATTATGAGATTATTCATAAACATTTCCCTAAAAAAGACAAATATATTTGGGCTTTAGTGTGGACGCTAAACCTAGACTATTTTGAAGTAAAACGTGTATTAAACGATCCCAAAGTAAGAGTGGTTTTGGTTAATTATAAAACGCTTAAAGGCAATAGGTAAGATGTTTAAGGTTACAAGATTCCATATTCTATTAAATACCATAGTTGCTTTATGTATTACATTAGCATCTTACATTCACGTACCTTTAAATTCTACAGAGGGCAGATTAATGTATTTTTTTCATTTACTAATTACGCAAGCTAGTTTTGCTGGTGTTCTTTATTTATTAACGTTAAATAGACTTGTCTTTAAAATTATTTTCTCATCACTTTTCTTACTATTAGGCTTTATTGCATTTTGGGTATACACCATTAATATTTCTATATCACAAGCTTTAATTGAGGCCACACTAACCAGCAAGAGCTATATCATTAAAGACCTATTTAGCCTGCAATTAATAATTGTTATTATTGTAATGATTTTGGTCTTGTGGTTTATTTTAAGACAGTATAAAAGTATTCAACCAACAAAAGGAATAAAATTATTTTTACCTCTTAGTTTAGTTTTAATTACACTGTTCTTTTATGCTGACTATAAGCGAACAAACAGCTTTAGATCTAAGTTACCTTATGCTTTGTTTTACGCCATTGGAGAACACTTTACTAAAGACGACACTAAATTAAAACAGACACCTAAAATTGTTGATGAAGAAAAGCTCAATAACTTAAAAATTGTTTTAGTTTTAGGTGAATCTTTAAGGGCTGATCACCTTTCATTAAATGGTTATCCAAGAGAAACTACACCAATGTTATCTAAAAGAAATAATGTTATAAGCTTTAATAACGTTTTTACTAATAAGGGCAATACAGCGTTAAGTTTACCATGCATTTTAACAGATCAAAGTATATATTCAGAGGATAAGGATTCCTTACAATCTATTTTTAGTGTTTATAACGCTTTGGATGTGCCAACATTTTGGATTGGAAATCAGTTGTTAGAGACATCATACAAATCTATAGTAGAAACTAATGAATCTGTTGAAATTATAGATAAACTAAAATCTTACTGGAACATCAATAAAAAGCAAGATTTACAATTATTACCATCATTTAAAGACAAAATAAGAACTAATAGCAAAGGTCTTTTTACGCTCCATATGATTGGTAGCCATTGGTGGTATGAAGATAAATACACTGAAAATTTTAGAAAGTTTAAGCCTATTATTGAAGGTAAGTACATTCCCTCTCTTGAAAAACAAGAGATTATAAATTCTTATGACAATACCATTCTATATCTAGATAATTTTCTTAATGAAGTGATATCAACATTAGAGAAAGATAGCGCGCCAACGGTTATGATATACATATCAGATCATGGAGAATCTTTAGGAGAAAATGGTAGATGGTTGCATTCTCACAGCGAAGGCTTAACCAAACCAGGTATGATTGTTTGGTATTCTGAAAAATTTAAAACCAGGTTTCCTAACAAGACATCATCTTTGATAAAGAATAAAAATAAAGAATTATCCACTGATATTATTTTTCACAGCTTAATCGACCTCAGCCAAACAAAAACCTTAGATTTTGATTTAAGTAAAAGCATCTTTTTTAATGGTTATGAGTTAAAAAAAGAAAACCCTGAACAGTAATGTTCAAGGTCTTTTTTAATATTAGCCATTTAATTTATTCTTCAGCCCTTTTCTTATTAAGCTTAGCTTGTTTCATAGCCTCACCAATTTCATTACTCGCTGCAAAACTAGCCACCATATCATTTAACATGTTACTTCCAGCTTGCGGAGAATTAGGTAATAAAATTAAGTTGCTATTGGTTTCACCACCAATGGCCTGGAGTGTATCGTAGTGTTGCGTAACAACAATTAGAGCAGACGCTTCTTGGGAGTTAATGCCAACCTTATTAAGCACCTCTACAGATTCTTCTAAACCTCTTGCAATTTCGCGACGTTGATCTGCAATACCCTGACCTTGTAAGCGCTTGCTTTCTGCTTCAGCTTTTGCTTTTTCAACAATTAGGATACGTGCAGCATCACCTTCAAATTGTGCAGCAATTTTCTCACGTTCTGAGGCATTAATCCTGTTCATCGCCTCCTTAACTTGAGCATCAGGATCAATATCAGTAACTAAAGTTTTTATAATATCGTAACCATACTCTATCATAGCGTCGTTAAGTTCAGATTTTACAGCAATGGCTATATCATCTTTACGTACAAATACGTCATCGAGCTTCATTTTTGGAACCTCAGCACGCACCACATCAAACACGTAAGATGTAATTTGGTCATGAGGATAATCTAATTTATAAAACGCTTCATAGACCTTATCCTTTATTACTTTATACTGTACGGAAACTTTTAAGCGTACAAATACATCATCTAAGGTTTTAGTTTCAATAATAACATCTAATTGCTGAATTTTTAAACTTAATCGACCAGCAATACGCTCAACTAAAGGTATTTTAAAACGAAGGCCAGCGTGGCTAATTCTAGAGAATTTCCCAAAATTCTCAATAATAGCAGCTGTTTGTTGTTTTACGGTAAAAAAAGTAGCAATAGCTATAACGATTCCAAAAAATAAAATTGGGATAAAAATAAACTCTTCCATAACAGTCTTTTTAATGATTAGAAAAATAAAGGAATACTAAATTAAGTTATATTTACAGAACAAGTAAGATATATATGAAATTTAAGTATCGTATACTATTAGTAGCACTTTGTACATGTTTTGTTACAAAAATTGATGCACAACACCGAAGGTACAAGATACAGAATGGTATTGGCATCACAGGAGCCTTAACACAATATAACCTGGTAACAGATAATTTTAATACCAAAAAAGGCAATGGTTGGCTTATTGGAGCCTCCGCAACCGTGGATCTTCCAAATAAGTGGTATAATATGAGTTATATTATACAGTTGGCTGAGAACAAGCTTGGTATTGAAACTGGCGCAACAGGTTTAGCTACTAATGATGAATTTTCAGAATATAAGTTGTTCACAGCTCAAATAGCGTTATTAGGCCATATTAAGCTGTTAAACACCAACCTTATGATTGATGCCGGACCAATGTTACAGTATAATAGTGATCTTGAGTTAAAAGATGATGACCAAAGTAACTATATAATTAGTGGTTACAATAATCTTATAGCGAGCGATATTGAGGACATATCAAACTTCAATGTTAATGGTGTCATTGGTTTATCTGCAGGTTTTGATAATTTTAAAATCAAAGCGCATTATATCTATGGTTTTTTAAATACACTAGAAAAGCTCAATGATCAAAACTTAGACACAACAGGAGGAAACACAACCTTTAAAGGCAACCAAAGCATGATTGTGATTGGTGCTATGTTTTTGTTTTAAATAGCCTCAATTAAGTTCTGAACACGTTTTATACTTTCAGCTTTACCAATCATAAACATAATATCAAATACATCAGGACCTTGTAGAGCGCCAACTAAGGCTAAACGCAAAGGCATCATTACTTTTCCAAAACCAATGTCTTTAGAAGTGATCCACCCTTTTACTGTATTTTGAAGAGCGTCTTTAGAAGAATCGTTAGCACCTTGCAAAACATCTATAAGCTCAAGCATTAGCTCTTTTGTGCCTACTTTTATAGCTTTTTTAGAAGCTTTCTCGTCATATACTGTTGGTGATTTAAAGAAAAAATGACTAAGATTCCAAAAGTCAGAAATAAATGTGGCGCGTTCTTTTATTAATTTCACAACCAGCTCTACGTAATTGTCATCAATATCTGATAAGTTAGGGTTTGCATTTTTAAAAGCGTGAGCCAAATCCTTATTAGATTGCTTTTGCATATAATGATGGTTAAACCATTTGGTTTTATCAGGATCAAAACGCGCTCCTGCTTTATTAACTTTCAACAAGTCGAAAGCCGAAATCAATTCTTCAAGACTAAAAATCTCTT
The DNA here is from genome assembly GCF_031846265.1 of Microcosmobacter mediterraneus. Lineage (NCBI taxonomy): Bacteria > Pseudomonadati > Bacteroidota > Flavobacteriia > Flavobacteriales > Flavobacteriaceae > Microcosmobacter > Microcosmobacter mediterraneus. The sequence continues at coordinate 395,287 of NZ_JAVRIA010000002.1, forward strand.
GTTCAGTCCCAGGATTCCATCCCAAAAACGCTAAGAAATTCAGCACAGCTTCTGTAAAGTATCCTTCTTCTTTGTAACCCATAGACGTTTCACCTTCAGCATTTATCCATTCTAATGGAAAGACTGGAATACCTAATTTTGAAGCATGTCGTTTACTTAATTTCCCTTTTCCTGTCGGATTCATAATTAAAGGCAAATGCGCAAACTGTGGCGCTTGCCAACTAAAAGCACTGTATAGTTGATGGTGTAAAGCTAATGAAGGCAACCACTCTTCGCCTCGTATAACATGAGAAATTTCCATGAGGTGGTCATCCACTATGTTAGCAAGGTGATAGGTAGGCATACCATCACTTTTAAACAGCACTTTATCATCAAGCACATTAGTGTCAATAGAAATATCACCGCGTATAATGTCTTTTAGATGTAGTGTTTCATCTTGAGGCGATTTAAAACGCATCACATAATCCTCACCAGCATCTATTTTTGCTTTGGTTTCTGCTTCAGACAACACTAAGGAATTAACTAAACGCCCTTTTTCACGATTATGCCAATTGTAAATAAAGGTTTTTCCTTTAGCTTCATGATCTTTTCGGTGTGCATCTAATTGCTCAGAAGTATCAAAGGCATAATAAGCCTTTCCTTCTGTGATGAGCTGATCAGCATATTGCTTGTATAAATGTTTACGCTCACTCTGTCTGTAGGGACCAAAATCTCCACCTTTATTAGGGCTTTCGTCAAAAGGAATGTCTAGCCAATTCATGGCATTTACAATATAGTCTTCAGCACCTTCTACAAATCTCTTCTGATCAGTATCTTCTACACGAAGCACAAACGTTCCTCCATGCTTTTTAGCAAATAAGTAGTTGAATAAAGCGGTCCTTACACCACCAATATGTAAAGGGCCTGTTGGACTTGGCGCAAAGCGCACACGTACTGTTTTAGACATAGTTGATAAACTCTCAAGGGTTTGTTATCCTGAACTTGTTTCAGAATCTAAATATAGTGTAAAGATAGTTTGATAACACTCAAGATACAAGACTTAAAAACCAAGAATCAAAACTTAGACTTAGGAGTCTTAAGTTAAAAAGTCAAGAATTTTGATTCGTGATCCTAAGAAGTAATCATTTTCTTTGGAACACGCTTATTCATAATACTAAACCAAAGCGGAGGAAGCAAAGACATAACCATTGAGGTTGGATAACCATAAGGCATTTGCGGACTATCTTCATGACAATCTAATACTTGATATTTTTTAGACGATTTAAAATGATGATCGCTGTGTCTGGTAAGCTCATATAATACTATTCTGCCAATAATATGATTAGAATTCCACGAGTGTATTTCTCTAACACGCTCGTAACGACCAGATTTTGTTTTTAAGCGTAATAAGCCATAATGCTCAATATAATTAACTGTTTCTAAAAGCAAGAAACCAACAACTCCAGCCAAGAAAGCGAATAATAATCCTGTTACACCAAATATTAATAACACAGCCAACAAATAAGTCAGCTGAATGAGGCTATACCAAAGCATGTCATTATTTTTAGAGAAAAAAGGGAGGTTATAGTCTCTTAATAGACGCTTTTGTATGTTCCAAGCGCTAATATATTGTCTTACAGAAGAGGTTAGCCAAAAGGAATAAACCGACTGATTATATCGTGCTGTTGCAGGATCTTCTTTGGTTGCAGCATGTAAATGGTGGCCAAAGTTATGTTCAATATAAAAATGCATGTAATGAGATGGCAGGAGTAAAGCTTTACCAATAAAACGCTCTTTAGAAGCCTGACGATGACCTAACTCATGAGCTACATTAATTCCGTTAACACCAAGTACAATACCTACAGATAACACCAAACCAATAAACTCATAAGTTGCTAAAGGAGTTGTTGTCACTTCAATAAGACTATAAACAAGAAGCCCAAAAACTATAGGTAGGTTTAGGTACAAAAGCCAATCGAACACTTTCTTTTTTAAGTTGCTTTGTACTTCATCATCATTAAGGTTATAGGTATCAGTTTTAAAGATCAACTCTAAAATTGGCAGGAAAACAAAAGCAAAAATTACAGTAGAATAGGACCAATAGCCTTTTAAATAAACGCTAAAGAATGCAACCAAAGGAATTGAGAAAGCAGCAAGGTATTTTAAATCTTTCATAGATAAAAGTTGGGTCTTTTAGCTAAAAACTAGGTGTATTTCGCTCGGATTATCTAATTTTTAACAGAATTGCTCGAAATTAACAGAATCTTACCAAAGTTAGCTAATTGTTGAATAAAATAAAATTGTAGATTAGTAAGTTGTTAATAATACTAGATTTAGCCTCAATCATGTAATGAACAAAAACCGTGAGTAATTTCGAAACCATACAAGATAAGTTAACGCAATTTATAAAGCGATTTTACACCAATGAGCTTTTAAAAGGCGTAATTCTGTTCTTTGCTATTGGTTTATTATACTTTTTAATTACATTATTTATTGAGTATGTACTTTGGTTAAATACAACAGCAAGAACAATTTTGTTTTGGGCTTTTATCGCAGTAGAGCTAGCATTGTTTATTAAGTTTATTGTTATTCCGCTGAGTAAATTATTTAATTTACAAAAAGGAATTTCTCACAAAGACGCCTCAAAAATTATTGGAAACCATTTCCCAGAGGTTAATGATAAGCTTTTAAATGTTCTTCAGTTGAAAGATAATGCTGTACAGTCAGAGTTATTATTAGCAAGTATTGATCAAAAATCATCAGAATTACAGCCAATTCCTTTTAAGCTTGCAATAAATTTTAAAGAAAATGTCAAATACCTAAAGTACGCAGCAATTCCGATATTAATCATAGCACTCTCTTACCTTTCGGGTAAAATAGACTGGTTTAACGAAAGTTATGAGCGCGTTGTTAATTATAAAACGGCATACGAGCCACCAGCACCTTTTCAGTTTTTTGTACTCAACGAAAACTTAAAAGCTATTGAAGACAAGGATTATACGCTAAACATATCTACCGTTGGGAATGTTATTCCAGAGAACGCACAAATTCATTTTAACGAGCAATCTTATTTCTTACAACAATTAGAACCAGGACAGTTTCAGTTTACGATTCCACAACCCAAAAACAACCTAACATTTAGTCTTTCGGCAAATGATGTTAACTCAAAACCTTATGAAATAGAAGTTATTAAAACACCTTCACTATTAAGTTTTGATATGGTTTTAGATTATCCTGCTTACACCAAAAAGAAGGATGAGTTGCTAAAAAATCTAGGTAGTGCCACTATACCAGAAGGCACAAACGTTACTTGGAAGGCCAAGACACGATCTACGAGTAAGGTTAGTATATATGCAAAAGATTCGTTAGCGTTTAAAACAGATAATAATGAAGATTTTGAAGCTACCAAACATGTGTTTTCTAATTTTAGTTATAGTATCTCTACAAGCAACGATAACCTTAAAGATTATGAAAACTTATCGTTTTCGCTCAATGTGGTAAAGGATGCTTACCCTGAACTTAATCTGAAAATGGAAAAAGACTCTATAGATGGCAGAAGTCTATATTTTTATGGTCAAATAAGTGATGATTATGGCTTAAGCAAACTACAAATGGTGTATTATCCTGAAGGTTTAGAGGCACAAAAGCAACAACAATCTATAACCATAAACAAATCTAATTTTGATGAATTTGTCAGCGCATTTCCAAATCAGCTATACCTAGAAGATGGCGTTAATTATGAAATCTATTTCCAGGTATTTGATAACGATGTAATTCATAATTTTAAAAGTGTAAAGAGTAGTGTGTTTTCTTATAGGAAACTCACTAAAGATGAAGAAGAGCAACGTAAACTTGAGGAGCAAAATGAAACCATAGAAGATATTAATCAAACTTTTGATAAACTACAAGATCAAGACAAAAAGCTCGAAGAATTTTCAAAAACCCAAAAAGAAAAAGAAGAGCTCAATTTTAATGACAAGAAAAAATTTGAAGACTTTTTAAAACGTCAAAAAGAGCAGGAGCAACTCATGCAAAACTTCAATAAGAGGCTGCAAGATAATCTAGAGGAGTTTCAAAAAGAAGAAAAAGAAGAAGATCAGTTTAAGGAAGATTTACAAGAGCGCTTAAAAGAAAACGAAGAACAGCTTAAGAAAGACGAAAAACTTCTTGAAGAACTAGAGAAATTAAAAGACAAAATAAGCAAAGAAGAGTTTACAGAAAAACTTGAACAATTAGCTAAGCAAAACAAAAACAAAAAGCGCAGCATGGAACAGCTGCTTGAGTTAACCAAGCGCTATTATGTGAGTAAAAAAGCAGAAAAACTTATGAATGAGTTGGATAAGCTAGCTGACAAGCAAGAAGAACTATCCAAGAAAGAAGGTGAAGAAAACACCAAAAAAGATCAAGAAGAGATAAATAAGGAGTTTGAGAAGTTTCAAAAGGATATGGAAGAACTCCAGAAAGATAATGAAGAGCTTAAAAAACCTCTAGAATTGCCACAAGACATACCTACAGAAGAGAGTATAAAAGAAGACCAGAAGAAAGCTACTGAAGATTTAGAGAAGAAAGATAAGTTAGAAGAAAAGCCAGAGGAGGAGATGACACCTCAAGAGCAACAAGAGATACAACAACAAGAGCAGAACGCTCAGAAAAAACAGAAAAGTGCTGCTAAAAAAATGAAGCAGATGGCTCAGAAAATGGGACAGATGATGCAAGCAGGAGGCGGAGAGCAAATGTCTGAGGATATTGAAATGTTAAGACAGATCTTGGATAATCTTATTCTATTTTCTTTTGATCAAGAAAACCTAATGAACCAGTTTAGGAATATTGATATTACCAATAATCAGTATGGTAAAAAAATCATTAAGCAAAGTGATTTGCGAGAGCATTTTGAGCACATAGATGATAGTTTATTTGCGTTGTCATTACGCCAACCAATGCTATCAGAAGCTGTAAACAAACAAATTACTGATGTGTATTTTAACATTGACAAAACGCTTAATGAGCTGTCTGAAAACAGATTATACCAAGGCATTTCTTCACAACAATATACAATTACAGCAACAAACACTCTGGCAAGCTATCTAAGTGATATGTTAGACAATATGGAGTCTCAAATGAATCCAGGAATGGGTCAAGGCGGACAACAAGACATGCAATTACCTGATATAATTATGAGCCAAGAACAGCTTAACAAACAGATGCAAGAAGGGATGAAGAAAAAAGAAGGCGAAAAGAAGGGTAAAGAAGGTGAAGGTCAGGAAGGAGAGCAACCCAAAGAAGGAGAAGGTGAACAACAGCAAGAAGGTAAAGGACAAGGCCAAGAAGGAGAAGATGGTCAGCAAAAAAACGGAAAAGAAGGTAAACAACAAGGAGAAGGTGAAGGTTCAAATGAAGAACTTAATGGTGAGTTATATAAAATTTACCAGCAACAACAACAATTAAGACAAGCCTTACAAGACAGAATTGCTAAGGATGGAGAAAAAAGTGGCGCAGGAGAACTTATTAAAAAGATGGAAGAAATTGAGCTGGACCTAATCAATAAAGGTTTTACAAATCAAACATTACAAAAAATGATGGACCTAGAGCATCAATTATTGAAATTAGAAAATGCTACATTTAAGCAAGGGCAGGATAATAAGCGCAAATCTGAAACTAACTTTAAAAATTACGAAAACACAACACCAAACGCTATTCCAACAGCAAAACAATACTTCAATACAACAGAGATTTTAAATCGTCAAGCATTACCTTTGCAACAACGCTACAAGAAAAAAGTGCAAGATTATTTTAAGATCAACAATGATTAATTTTTACTCAGAATTAGAATTTACCCTTAAAAACGAGACTGATATTTCTGACTGGTTAAGCCATGTTATTCAAAGCGAAGACTGTAAGGAAGGCGAAATTAATTATATCTTTTGTGACGATACCTATTTACATAAAGTGAATCTTAAATACTTGGATCACGACACCTTAACAGATATTATTAGTTTTGATTATTCAGTAGGAAAAGAACTACACGGAGACATCTTCATTTCAATAGATCGTGTTAAGGATAACGCTTTAGATTTCGCTGTTGATTTTAATGAAGAGCTGAGACGTGTTATGGTTCATGGCATACTTCACTATTGTGGTTATAAAGATAAAACCAAAGATGAGAAAAACGTAATGCGAGGAAAGGAGGAGTATTACCTTAACAATGCTGTTTAATATTTAAGATTAGCTTGTATCTTTGCAAACGCTTTTAGTAGATGTTCCACGTGGAACTCTAGTGTTTTGTCATTCTGAATTTGTTTCAGAAAAGCAATATGAATGGTTTAAGTTATTAGTTATGTTTAACGAAATATATGATGTTATTGTAGTTGGTGGAGGTCACGCAGGAAGTGAGGCTGCTGCTGCTGCAGCAAATATGGGAAGTAAGACCTTGCTGGTAACAATGAATCTTCAAAACATTGCTCAGATGTCTTGCAATCCTGCAATGGGAGGAATTGCTAAAGGTCAAATTATTAGAGAAATTGATGCTTTAGGTGGTTACAGTGGTATAGTAAGCGATACATCTGCTATCCAATTTAAGATGCTTAATAAGTCTAAAGGACCAGCCATGTGGAGTCCTCGAGTACAAAGCGACAGAATGCGTTTCGCTGAGGATTGGAGACTTCTACTAGAGCAAACACCTAACCTCGACTTTTATCAAGAAATGGTTAGTGGTTTATTATTAGAAGGTGATAAATTAGTTGGTGTAAAAACATCACTTGGCATTGAGATAAAAGCAAAAACCGTTGTGCTTACAAACGGTACGTTTCTTAATGGATTAATTCATATTGGAGAAAAGAACTTTGGAGGAGGTAGAGCAGGAGAACGAGCAGCTACAGGAATCACAGAGCAACTTTTAGATATTGGTTTCGATTCTGGAAGAATGAAAACAGGAACACCTCCTCGTGTAGATGGAAGATCATTAGACTATAGTAAAATGATTGAACAGCCAGGAGATATTAACCCTGAAAAATTCTCCTATTTAAATACTACTAAACCACTAACGGAACAGCGATCTTGTCATATGACATACACAAGTCAAGAAGTACATGATTTACTCCGTGAAGGGTTTGAACGCTCACCTATGTTTAATGGCAGAATCAAAAGTATTGGGCCGCGTTATTGTCCATCGATTGAGGATAAAATCAATCGGTTTGCAGATAAAGATAGGCACCAAATATTTGTTGAGCCAGAAGGATGGAATACTGTTGAGGTTTATGTTAATGGTTTTTCAACTTCCTTACCAGAAGATGTTCAGTTTAAAGCTTTGCGTTCTGTGAAAGGTTTTGAAAAAGTTAAATTCTTTAGACCAGGTTATGCCATAGAGTATGATTATTTTCCACCAACACAACTTAAGCACACTTTAGAAACAAAGCTTTTAGAGAGTTTGTATTTTGCTGGTCAGATTAATGGCACTACAGGTTATGAAGAGGCAGCTTCGCAAGGTTTAATGGCTGGAATAAATGCGAGTTTAAAAGTTCAAGAAAAAGAGTCATTTACCTTAAAACGAGACGAGGCTTATATTGGTGTTTTAATAGATGATTTAATTACAAAAGGTACCGAAGAACCTTATAGAATGTTTACCTCTAGAGCGGAATATAGAACCTTATTGCGACAGGATAACGCAGATTTTAGGCTAACACCAAAAGGATATGAACTTGGTTTAGCTTCAGAGAAACGTTTAAAACGCATGGAAAAGAAGCAAAACGCCTCGAGCGCTTTTGTGCAATTTTTTAAAGACACAAGCGTGAAACCAGAAGAAGCCAATCCTGTATTAGAAGCTAAAGGCTCCTCACCGATGCGTCAATCTGATAAAATGTTTAAACTTTATGCAAGACCAAATATAGACAGTTCTGATGTGCGACAGTTTAAAGCTGTGGAGGATTACATTCAAAAGCATAATTTAGATAGAGAGGTTATTGAACAAACAGAAATACAGGTCAAATACTCTGGATATATTGTAAAGGAAAAAAATAATGCAGATAAACTTCATAGATTAGAAAACATTAAAATACCGTCTAATTTTGATTATTCTGTTCTCAAGTCTATGAGTCTAGAGGCTAGAGAAAAGCTTAATACTATTCAACCCGTTACGATTTCTCAAGCCTCTAGAGTTTCTGGAGTTTCACCTAGTGATATTTCGGTTCTGTTAGTTTATTTAGGTCGTTAATGGATAAAGTTATATTAAAACAAGTTGTTTCAATAAGACCAAAAATTGCTTTTGGATTACCTGTTGTTTTACTAGCTGTTCTTATTTCAAGAGAAGATATACTAGTAAGTATTCTTCTTTTTCTTTTAGCGGCAGTAATTTTTACAATATCTCAAAACCTTATAATTACTAAAAAGTTTAATAATTATTACAGGTATTATACTTTAGGCTTACCTGTTTTTAAAATTAAAAAATCCCTATTGTTTCCAGAGTATATATCTTTATTTAACCAAGGTTTTATTCAAACAAATCACGAAGGTTTCTCACCAAACAATCTTGTTGACACTAAATATAAAATGTATACCATTAAGTTTTTTAAGGATAATAGAAACGACATGGTATTTCAATCAAGAAAAAAGGATTTGGTTGTTGGCTTAGGGAAGGATCTTTGTGGTATGTTAAATGTAGAATTATATAATACTCTAGAGTAGTTCCACGTGGAACAGTTACATAAAAAATGCTATAATTTGTCGTTCTGAACTTGATTCAGAATCTATTTCAATGAACAACGAACCAACATATTTAATAGTAAAAGATCACTCTGTTTCAGGTGAAGAGTTTCGGTTATGTTACAATAAAGCAATGGATATGTTGGTAACTTATCCACAACCAACTCTAGAGAAACTCCCTAATTATTATCAGAGCGAGGATTACATTTCGCACACAGATAGCAAGCGTAATGTATTTGAAAAGTTGTATCATGTTGTAAGATCTATTGCATTAAAACGAAAGTTAAAACTCATTAATTCATTTAGCCTTCAGGGTAAAAACTTACTAGATATAGGTTGTGGCACAGGAGATTTTTTAGAAGTTGCTGAACGACATAATTGGAACATTACTGGGATAGAACCAGATGATAAGGCAAGACATATTGCCAATTCAAAAACGAATAATGCTGTTTTTAATATTGAGCATTTAGAAGAATTAGGTGAAAACAGTTTTGATGCTATAACCCTTTGGCATGTTTTAGAACACTTACCAAACTTAGAAGAACACATCAAAAAAATTGAGCACTTATTAAAAGATAACGGAAGAATTGTAATTGCTGTTCCAAACTACAAAAGTTATGATGCGACATATTACAAAGAATTTTGGGCAGCGTATGATACACCTCGACACCTTTGGCACTTTTCAAAAAACGCAATAAGTAGATTATTTTCTGAAGTAAATATGATAACTGAGAAAATTCTTCCTATGAAATTTGATGCGCTTTATGTGAGCTTACTTTCAGAGAAATACAAATCAGGTAAAATGAATTACATTAAAGCCTTTTGGATAGGATTACGATCTAATCGTAAAGCAAAATCATCAAAAGAGTATTCGTCATTAATTTACGTACTAAAAAAGCAGTAATTCTTATTTTAAAACTATCTAAGCGTGTTTATAGTATAAAAACAATATAATACATTAATCAGGTTTTTAATCCCTTTACATCTTTCTATTGTAAAGCATATTTAATAGTTAAAATAAATAGTTTTTTAAAAAAGTATAAATTATTACTATTAATTAAGAAATAGCAAAAGGATTATTACATTTGCCAAAAATTCAGAATATCAAACACAATGAAAAATTTAATTATAATAGTTGCCTTAGCATTCAGTTTTTTTTCATGTCAGCAGCAAGCCAAAATTGGTTTTGTAGATAATGGAAAAGTTATTAATGCCTATCAAGAAAAGAAAGATGTAGAGGGAAAATATAAACAGAAGGACGAAACTTTTCAAAAACGAAGAGATAGCATGATTAGTGCGTACAGATTAGAATATCAAGAAGCACAACTCAAAGCAAGTAAATTAAGAAACCAGGCTCAGCTCCAAGAACTATCTAGCGAAATTCAACAAAAAGAAAATCTTTTAACTCAAAAAATTCAGTTTGAGCAACAACAAATGCAACAAGCCTTTAATGCCGAGATAGATTCTGTATTATCTAAAGTAAGAACGTTTGTTGACGACTATGGAAAAAGAAATGGATACACTTATATTTTAGGAAAAAATGAAGCAGGAAGCGTTATGTATGGCAAAGAAGAACAAGATATTTCTCAAGCTATTATAGACGAATTAAACGCTAATTATAAAAAGAAAGAATAGAAATTTATAATATTACGCCATTAAAGTCAAGCATTTGCTTGGCTTTTTTTATGCAATAACTTGGTAAGCTTTATACTTAAATCGGTTAATATAATTTTAGAATTACCATTACGTTCAATGTGGTAAATTGCATCTTGTAACTCATTAGAAATGTCTAAAATATTAGAATCATGGACAAAAGGAGCAAATTTTTTAAGTTCAAAATTTTTAGATTTAGTTTCAAGATAAACCAATGAATCAGCCTTATAATTAAGTAACATTGCTTGTCTAAAAAAGTCCAGGCAAAAATTTAAAAATTGCTTTTGGGTTTCTCTGCCAGTCTTAGCAATAGTCTCACTCCAAGAAATTAAATCGTGGATAGCGCTTTTGTTGCCTTTAGCTTTAAACGCAGAACGAATCCAGAAAACAAACCACTCCTCAAACTGTATATCTTCAGAATCCTGATACACTAAATCACAGGCTTTATTATAGTTTCCGTTGGCTTGATGCGCAATTTTGGTAGCGATAGTCTCATTAAGATCGTATTGCTTCATTAAGGATGCTTTAATCGCATCTTCAGATAAAGGAGGAAAATGTAAAATCTGACACCTAGATTTTATAGTACTAATAATCTGTTCTTCATCTTCAGCGATAAGTATAAAAATAGTCTTATTTGGTGGCTCTTCAATAAGTTTAAGGAGTTTGTTAGCACAAGCTATATTCATTTTTTCTGCCATCCAGATGAGCATTACTTTAAAACCGCCTTCATAAGATTTAAGCGCTAAAGACTTTACTATATCTTGCGCTTCATCAACACCTATTTGACCCTGTTTGTTATCCACACCAAGCATCTTATACCAATCAAATAAATTTCCATAAGGTTGCTGATTAAGAAGCTCTCGCCATTCTTCTAAAAAGTGACTAGACACAGGGTGCCGTTTTACTTTATCATTAGTAGTTACAGGAAAAGCAAAGTGAAGGTCAGGATGAGATAAATTTTTAAACTTTAAGTTGCAAGCCTCTGAACCTGAGTTATTTTCACCATTAATATTATTGCATAGTAGATATTGTGCATAAGCAATAGCCATTGGTAAGGTACCAGAACCTTCAGGGCCAACAAAGAGCTGTGCATGCGGAATTCTACCAGAATCTGCACTCTGTGTAAGATGATTTTTTATATGATCTTGACCTAAAATTTCAGAGAAAAGCATGATACAAAGATAAAATAAAAGACAAGTGATTTTAGCCTTAATAATTTATATTTGTGTTCCAAAATTTGAATCCATGAAAACTATAAACGACTTCAACTTTAATAACAAAAAAGCCTTAATACGTGTAGATTTTAATGTGCCTTTAGATACTGATTTTAAAGTTACAGATAGCACAAGGATTTCTGCCGCTAGGCCAACAATCATTAAAGTTTTAGAAGATGGAGGAAGCTGTATTCTAATGTCACACTTAGGAAGACCGAAAGGCGTACAGAATGAGTTTTCATTACAACACATTGTTAAGAGTGTTGAGGAAATTATAGGTGTAGAGGTTTTGTTTGCTGGTAATTGTATTGGTAATGAGGCTCAAGAAAAAGCAGAGGCTTTGCAACCTGGACAAGTCTTATTGCTTGAAAATCTAAGATTCCATGACGAAGAAAAACAAGGCGATGAAAATTTTGCTAGAGAGCTTTCTAAATTAGGAGATATTTATGTTAATGATGCTTTCGGTACAGCTCATAGAGCACATGCCTCAACAACAGTAGTAGCACAGTTTTTCACTAACAATAAGTTTTTTGGCGAGTTATTAGCTAAAGAAATTGAAAGTATAGACAAGGTCTTGAATAATAGTGAAAAACCTGTATTAGCTGTCCTTGGAGGTGCTAAAGTTTCGTCTAAAATTACGGTTATTGAAAATATATTAGACAAAGTAGATCATCTTATTATTGGAGGCGGAATGACCTTTACTTTTGTAAAGGCGCAAGGTGGTTCTGTAGGAGATTCTATTTGTGAAGATGATAAAATGGAATTAGCTCTAAATATTCTAAAAAAAGCAGAGGCCAAAGGTGTAAATATTCATTTACCAGTAGATGTTATTGCCGCAAACGCTTTTAGTAATGATGCCGACACACAAGTATTAGATGTTACTGAAATACCAGAGGGTTGGCAAGGTTTAGATGCTGGACCTAAAACATTAGAGATTTTTCATAATGTTGTACAAGAGAGTAAAACGATTCTTTGGAACGGTCCATTAGGTGTTTTTGAGATGAAAAATTTTTCTAATGGTACAATATCTTTAGGAAATTCAATCGCAGAAGCAACTAAAAATGGAACTTTTTCTCTTGTTGGTGGTGGAGACTCTGTGGCAGCAGTAAAGCAATTTGGATTTGAAAACAAAGTAAGCTACGTAAGTACAGGAGGAGGCGCAATGTTAGAAAGCCTTGAAGGTAAAACACTACCAGGAATAGCAGCAATCTTAGCTTAAGCCATATCCAGACTTTTATTTATCATAATAAAACACGATTTTAGCATTCCTTACGTTTACAGAGAAACAGGTATTATGGCTCAAAAATTTCAGATTGTATTGTTTTGCTTCTTGTGTTGTGTCATAACCTTAAAGGCACAAGAGACAACTGAAACGAATTCTGAGGTTAAAACAGATTCAGTTATTGATGGTAAAAGCACTGTAAAAACGAGTATTGCTCCAGTTAAGGACAGCTTAACATCCAAAGCATTAAAAGACAACCCAATGGCTGCTGAGCTTGATAAAAAATGGCTAGAGGAGTTGTATAGTACTTCACTTTACGACAGCATTTATAACACCGTTATTGATTTAAAATACGAGGATGTCTATTATCCCGAACTACCAACAGATACACTCAAAGCAAGATTAGCAGAACTTAATGCTAGGACTCCGTTTAATGTGGAGTACAATAAATCTCTAGAAAGTGTTATCAAGAATTTCTTAAAAAATAGAAGACGTTATTTCGAAAAAATGATGGGATTGAGTCATTACTACTTTCCTATGTTTGAAAGAGAGCTAGACAATTATAATATTCCGTTAGAAATTAAATACTTATCCATTGTAGAGTCTGCTTTAAAACCCAGAGCGAGATCTAGAGTTGGCGCCACAGGACTTTGGCAGTTTATGTTTGCCACAGGGAAGCAGTATGGTTTAGATGTAAGTAGCTATGTTGATGAACGTAGGGATCCTATAAAATCAACAGAATCTGCTGCGAAGTATTTAGCAAAGCTGTATCAGATTTTTGGAGATTGGGATTTAGCTCTGGCAGCCTATAATTCTGGACCCGGAAATGTAAGCAAAGCTATAAGGCGTTCTGGAGGCTATAGGAATTATTGGAACATTAGAGGAAATCTACCTCGAGAAACAGCTGGATATGTACCTGCTTTTTTAGCAACCATGTATATTTTTGAATTTGCAGATGATCATGGTTTTAAACCAGAACGACCACAATTTGATTACATTGAAACAGATACTATTTTTGTAAAAGAAATGATTAGCTTAGATCAGGTTTCAGAAGCAACAGGTGTTAATATCGAAGAACTTCAGTTTTTAAACCCTTCTTATAAATTAGATATTATTCCTAAAATAAAAGGAAAGCAGTATACATTAAGATTGCCACGAGAAGCAATAGGCGTTTTTGTATCAAACGAAGATTCAATATATGCCTTTGCTAAGGCGGAATTTAATAAGAGAGAAAAACCATTACCTAAGTTTTTTAATAGTGATTCTAAAATTAGATATCGTGTAAGAAATGGTGATTATTTAGGGAAAATTGCCAGGAAATTTGGCGTTAGAGTAAGTCAGATAAAACAATGGAATGGTTTACGGAGTAATAAGTTAAGTATAGGACAACGACTTACAATTTACCCAAGAATTCCAAGCTCAAAAAAATCTACTTCTAGCACTAATCCTAAGCCCAAAAAGGTTATTAATTCTGAAGGTAAACAAACTTATAAAGTTGAAAAAGGAGATTCGTTATGGAGTATTGCGCAAAAATTTCCTGGAGTTTCTGTTCAAAATATTAGAGATTGGAACGATATTAGCAGTAATAAACTTAAAATAGGAATGACCTTGGTTGTTTCTAATTAAGTTAAACCAACAACATAAGACACATGAGAATTTTAATAGCATTATGCCTTACGGCAGTTTTAGTATTAAGTTGCGGAAATGAAAAAGGACAACGAATTTTACCAGAATCCTCAGGTAAACTTAACCAACTTTCTGTAGTTATAGACAATAATCTATGGGAAGGTACAGTAGGTGAAACCGTTAGAGAAATATTTGGAGCACCAGTAGAGGGCTTACCACAGGAGGAACCTTTATTTTCTATGAATCAGATGCCATCAGAAGTTTTTAATGGATTTGCAGCAACTAATAGAATAGTTTTAAAAATTAGTGTAGCTGATAGTAGTTCTATGTCTATTTTAACAGATACTTATGCAAAGCCTCAAACCGTTGTTTCGGTAGTAGGAGAATCTGGTAATGAGATAATTAAAACACTAAAGTCTAATGCTAATAAGTTTGTAGATACCTTTAAAAAAGCAGAACTCTCTGAACAACAAAAAAGAATTGCGATTTCCTTAGGTAAAACAGATGTAATAAAAAAAGAATTAGGCGTAACGTTAAAATACCAAACAGCTTATAGAATAGCAAAACAAGACGATAAGTTCTTTTGGTTAAGAAAAACGTTAAGCGAGGGCAAAGGATCATTAGATATGATGATTTATGAAGTCCCAATTGATGCTATTAGAAAAGGCGATAGTGCAGTTACAGATATTGTAAAGATTAGAGATGAATATGGAAAAAAATACATTACAGGTGAAGATGATAATGCTTATATGGGAACAGAAGATGCCTACGCACCATATATTTTTGATGCGATTATAGATAATAAGCCAGCATATGAAACTAAAGGAATTTGGGACATGAAAAATGACTGGATGTCTGGACCGTTTATTAATTATGCAGTTGAAGACAAAATAAACAAACGTTATGTAATCATTGAAGGCTACGCGTATGCTCCTTCCGCACGTAAACGAGAATACATGCTAGAAATTGAAGCGATATTGAAAACGCTAAGAATACAATAAAAAAAAGCCAACTGTTAAGTTGGCTTTTTTTTATTGAGATGATTTTTATTATTCTTTCTCTTGAGGCTTGTTGTCTTCTTTACTAGCATCTTTAAACTCCTTAATTCCGCTTCCTAATCCACGCATTAATTCAGGAATTTTCTTTCCTCCAAATAATAGTAATACTACTACTACAATTAAAACAATTTGCCATGGTCCTGGTGCTAAAAAAATACTTGTAGTTATCATAATTTTAAAATTGAAACACAAAGGTAATAATTAAACGGTAATACCAACGTTTTTAAGCTAAACTTTAAGAACTCTTAAATAGTCATAAAACTAATTTTAGTTACATTTGTTTTGTTATGTCAGTAAAGAAAAAAGAACGTAAACTAGCTCAAAAACTACTTCACAAATACCGTTTAGTTATTCTAAATGAAGATACTTTTGAAGAACGTTTTGCAATTAAACTCACACGTTTAAATGTTTTTGTTATTACATCTATATCTGCCATACTCCTTATTATGTTTACGACATTACTTATTGCTTTTACTCCATTACGAGAGTATATTCCTGGTTATTCCTCAACAGCCTTAAAGAAAAAGGCCAATGATCTTAATAATAAAACGGACTCACTTCAAAATATAATGTTACTAAACGAACGTTATTTTGCTTCAATAAAAAGCGTACTAAAAGGCGAAGTCTCAAGTGTGGAATTTAATAAAGATTCTATATTAAAAGCAGCAGAGTTAGATGAAAACTTATTAAACGTCTTACCTAGTAAAGAGGATTCGTTATTGCGCGAGAAAGTAAATAAAGAAGATAAATATAATTTATTTGAAGAGAGTTTAAACGCCTCTAATTTTGTATTATTTCCTCCTGTTAATGGTACAATTTCAGAAGGTTATAATATTGAAGAAAAACACTATGCAGTTGACATTGTAGTACCTAAAGATACACCTGTTAAAGCAACAGCAGATGGAACAGTGATTTTCGCTGAGTGGACCTTAGAAACAGGTTTTGTTATTATTTTAGAGCATAGCCAAGAATTAATCTCAGTGTATAAACACAACGCGTCTTTAACCAAAGAACAAGGCGAGTTAGTTAAGGCAGGTGAGGTTATTGCAACAGCAGGAAACACAGGAGAATTAACAACAGGACCACACCTTCATTTCGAATTATGGAGTAAAGGATATTCTTTAGACCCAACCAATTTTATAGCTTTTCAGTAAATGGGCTCATTAAAATCTATTTTAGCCAAACCCTTTGCAAAACGTATATATAAATCAGTTAAAAAATGGGCAGATAATCCAATAAAAACTCAAGACAAAGTTTTTAAAGACCTTATAAGTAAAGCTACAGCCACACAATTTGGACAAGATCATGACTTTATAAGCATTAACTCTTACAAAGATTTTGTACAACGTGTTCCAGTAAGAGATTACGAAGGCTTAAAACCATATGTAGATAGAGTTGTTAAAGGCGAAGAGAATGTTCTCTGGAAAGGAAAACCTATTTACTTTGCAAAAACATCTGGCACTACCTCTGGAGCTAAGTATATTCCTATCACTAAAGAAAGCATGCCTAGCCACATTAAGGCGGCAAGAAATGCTATTTTACTTTATATTAATGAAACAGGAAATACAAAGTTTGTAGACGGAAAAATGATTTTCCTTCAAGGCAGCCCAATTTTAGAAAAAACAAACGAAATACAATTTGGCAGACTCTCAGGAATTGTAGCGCATTATGTACCTAAATACCTCCAAAAAAATAGAATGCCATCCTGGAAAACCAATTGTATTGAAGATTGGGAAACCAAAGTTGAAGCCATTGTAGATGAAACTATTAATGAGAATATGGCTATAATATCTGGTATTCCATCGTGGGTTCAAATGTATTTTGAGCGTATTCAGCAAAGAACAGGTAACCCTATAGGTCAGGTATTTAAAAACTTTGATCTGTTCATTTTTGGAGGTGTTAATTACGAACCCTATAGAGCTAAGTTTGAAAACCTCATTGGAAGAAAAGTAGACAGTATAGAACTATATCCTGCTAGTGAAGGGTTTTTTGCCTATCAAGATTCACAACAAGAAAAAGGAATGTTGCTTCAGCTTAATTCTGGAATATTTTACGAGTTTATAAAAGCAGATGATTTTTTCACAGAGAATCCAAAACGAATCACCATTACAGATGTAGAAGTTGGTGTTAATTACGTGATGATTATATCAACAAACGCAGGTCTTTGGGCTTATAACATAGGAGACACAATACAGTTCACCTCTACTAAACCATATAGGATAATAGTTTCAGGGCGTATTAAGCATTTTATTTCTGCTTTTGGAGAACATGTCATAGCAAAAGAAGTAGAAGAGGCTATGCAAAAGGCTATTTCAATGACAAATACCACAATAAATGAATTTACAGTAGCGCCACAAATTAATCCAAAAGAAGGATTAGCCCATCACGAGTGGTTTATTGAATTTGAAGAAGAACCGGAAGATTTAAAAGAATTTGCTAAGATTATAGAGCAATCCCTTCAGCAACAAAACAGCTATTATTTAGATCTAATAAAAGGCAAAGTATTAAGGCCACTAGTAATTACAAAAATTAATAGAAACGGATTTAAAGATTATATGAAATCTATTGGCAAATTAGGAGGTCAAAATAAACTTCCAAGATTGGCAAATGATCGCAAAATTGCTGACAAATTACACGAACTTCTATTAACTAAATAATATTATATTTGCTGGCTAAACAACGCGAATGAGTAATTCAAAACATCATGATAGAACGAGAGCTCAGGAGAGCTCAAACGCCATTGAGAGAATGTATATTACCATGCGCCATTTATTCAACAGAGGGTTCTATAAACCTATGGGAGTTTCTGGAGAGACTCTAAGAGAATCTTTGCTGTTATTACGACCAGAAATATATGGTTCTATTGCAGAAGAAAAAGCTGAATTAGAAGGCTTAATGTATGTTGTAGATAGGCTTCCAGAAGGCATTGAAGAATGTAGTTTTATAAATCTTACCAGCGATGAAGGCTATGCTAATTCTCACTTTAAGCCAATAATACCTCCTAAACGACGACGGAATTGTTATCGTATTGACGATGAGCAAATGAATATTGAGATAACTAGAGGACGTTCGGAGATATATGATATTCTAACACATTTAACTTTTTTATTTGTTGAATCTCATAAAATTGCCAATAAGGTTATTATCAATGAAAAAGGAGATACTACTAGAGATTGGGTAAAGTTAGAGCAAGCGGTTTTATCGAGTAAAAAATTAACTCAGCAAGAAAGAGAAGTTGCTTTAACACATACAGCTAACATTTTAGGAAGAACCTTTAATGAGCTTAAACAAGTTTATTCCAGTTTTACAACTAAAAATAAACCAGAGCGTTTATTGCATATTATTTATTGGTTAGGCAAGTTAGCAATTCAAGAAGTTGTAAATGGCAAAAAAAGAACTATAACTTTTAGTCCAGTTTTAAGGGAGCGTTTAGGACATCATTTACATGGAGAGATTTGGGCAAATACCATTAAAAACGAATTAATTGATAGAGGTTTAATAGATAGACCAATCCATATTATTAGTGCAAATATGCACAGTGTAATGAATACTCTTTTTGCCCCATGTACATTTGATAAAGAGATAGAAAAGAAAGGGATATTTAATGTTTATGAAAAATTAAGTAAACCAGAAAATGAAGCGTTACGCAATAAAATTAAAAAAGCGTCGTTGCAGAAAGGAATGCATTATATAAAGGATACATCTGGTGCTAACATCAATGTTCAAATTTTTGACACTTGTAAAATTGATTTTTCGAAGGCTAGCTTATCACTAAATCTCAAAAATATCAAAACAGAAAAGCCTGTTATAATAGTCATGGACTATGCTTTTGGAGAGCAAGCCTATGAGACTATGGATGAGCTTTTAAAACCTTTAAATTTAAAAGGTAATAAGCAGCAATTAGATGTAAAATCCATTTCTATAATGGGTAAAGCAGGAATATTAGAAGGAGGGAAAGGTGATATAATGATACCTTCAGCACATATCTTTGAAGGAACCGCAGATAATTATCCTTTTAATAATGAATTAAAAACAGTAGATTTCGAAGATAAAGATATAGATGTGTATGAAGGCACAATGATTACAGTTTTAGGAACATCATTGCAAAATAAAGATATCCTTAAATTCTTTTACAATTCAACTTGGCAAGTTATTGGGTTAGAGATGGAAGGAGCACATTATCAGAAAGCCATACAAGCAGCATCAAAAGTAAGAGGGAGTATAAACAAAAATGTAAAAGTAAGATATGCATATTATGCCAGTGATAATCCATTGCAGTCAGGGAGCACATTAGCTTCAGGAGGACTTGGAACAACTGGAGTAAAACCAACTTACGTAATAACTAGGACAATTTTAGAACAGATATTTAATTAACTATTATGAGTGATAAATTACCAGAAACTAATAACGCAGAAGAAGTAGATTTAGGCCAATTATTTAATGCTATTGGTAGGCTTTTTGAAAAGCTTGCTAGATTAATAAGTTCTTTTTTAAAATGGGGGTTTAAAACAGCTATAATTTGTCTAAAACCGATAGTTGAGAATATCAAGTTAATTTCTTCAGTAATCATTATAGCAGCAGTAGCTGGGTTTGTGTTAGAAAAATTACTAACACCAACATATTTTTCGCAAATGTTGGTTCAACCACACTTCCAATCTAAATATAAGTTAGCGGATAACGTTGATTATTTTAATGCTCTTATTAAAGCTCAAAATATTAAAGAAATATCTCAGATTTTTGAAATAGATAGTCTTGATGCAGCTTCCTTAATTGAGTTTGAAATGAAAATAGGACCAGAGACACCTAACGATGTGCTTGTTGAGTATAATGATTATGTAAACTCTTTAGATAGTGTTTTAGCATCAACTGTAGATTATGATGAATATGTTGAGAATAGAGATATATTAGGAGGGAGTGTGTTTTCAATACAAGCAAAAGCAAATAAGAAAGATATTTTCACCAAATTAGAGACAGGTTTTGAAAAAACTTTTGAAAATCCATACTCATTAAAGCTTAAAAAAATAAGAGACTCAACTATTGTAATACAGAAACAATCTTATAATAAGGAACTAAGACGTTTAGATAGTTTGCAGAAAATTTATTTAGATGTTATTCAAAATGAGTCAAAGAATGATAATTCTGCAAGCTTGGGTTCTGCCATGTTCCCTATGCAATTAGAAAGAATACCAACTCGTGAATATGATTTGTTCCAAAAGGAATTAGAAATTCGACAAGATCTTAGAGAGTTAGATGAAGAGCTTATAGCAGAAAGTGTTTTTTATGATATTCTTGCCGGATTTGAAGAGGTTGGATCTAAATATTCAAGTTTTTTCACAAATTATAAAATTCTATTACCAGCCTTATCATTTTTACTTTTAGCCTTATTTTATATTGTAGATAAATCTTTTAGATATATTAAATCTTATGAAATCTAGATCAGTTCTTATTACTGGTGGAGCAGGTTTTATAGGCTCTCATCTTGTTAGGCTTTTTGTAAATAAATATCCAGAGTATAAGATTTATAATTTAGATGCTCTTACATATGCTGGTAATCTAGAAAATCTTAAAGACATTGAATCAAAACTAAACTATACTTTTATAAAAGGAGATATTAATGATGCAGCTTTTATCAGCTCTCTTTTTGATAGATATAAATTTGACAGTGTAATTCATTTAGCTGCTGAATCTCATGTAGATAGGTCCATTAAAAATCCTATGGCTTTTATTAGAACTAATATCATAGGAACTATTAATCTATTAGATGCTTGTAAAAAAAATTGGGATAATGATTATCATAATAATAGGTTTCACCACATTAGTACAGATGAAGTATATGGTACATTAGGGAGTGAAGGACTTTTTGAGGAGACTACTGCATATAGTCCAAATTCTCCATATTCTGCTTCTAAAGCAAGTTCAGACCACTTTGTTAGAGCCTATGGAGAGACTTACAATTTACCATATGTAATCACCAACTGTTCTAATAATTACGGCCCTAATCAGTTTCCAGAAAAATTAATCCCACTTTTTATAAATAACATTATTAATAAACAGCCATTACCAGTTTATGGAGATGGGAACTATACTAGAGATTGGCTTTATGTTGTCGACCACGCTAGAGCAATTGATTTGGTTTTTCATGATGCAGATAATTTTAAAACTTATAATATTGGAGGTTTGAACGAATGGAAGAATATAGATCTTGTCAATTTGTTATGTGAATTAATGGATAAAAAGTTAGATAATAATCCAGAAACTTCCAAGCAACTTATAACATTTGTAAAGGACAGACCTGGTCATGATTTAAGATATGCTATAGATGCATCTTTAATTAAAAAAGAGCTCAACTGGGAGCCTTTAGTGAATTTTGAGCAAGGCTTAGAACTAACCATTGATTGGTATTTTGAAAATAAATTGTGGCTTAACAATATCACAGATGGTTCTTACAAAGAGTATTATAAAGAACAATATACAGAGTAATTACAAAAATTTAGTTTCTATATGAAGGGTATAATTTTAGCAGGTGGTTCAGGGACAAGATTACATCCTTTAACGCTATCAGTTAGTAAGCAGTTAATGCCTATTTATGATAAGCCAATGATATATTATCCATTATCAACATTAATTTATAGTGGAATAAGAGAAGTTTTAATTATTTCTACACCTCAAGATTTACCCTTATTTAAAAACCTATTAGGAGATGGTAGTCACATTGGCTGTAGCTTTAGTTATGCAATTCAAAATGAACCAAACGGACTAGCTGAAGCTTTTATTATAGGAGAAGAATTTATAGGAAAAGAAAAGGTGGCGTTAATACTGGGAGATAATATTTTTTATGGATCTGGTTTAGCAAAGCTTTTACAAGCTAATAACAATCCTGATGGTGGTATTGTTTATGCCTATCATGTTCATGATCCAGAGCGTTACGGTGTTGTAGAATTTGATGAAAACGAAAATGTTATTTCAATTGAAGAAAAGCCAAATAATCCTAAATCTAATTTCGCTGTCCCCGGAATTTATTTTTATGATAACACAGTAGTTAATATTGCTAAAAACATAAAACCAAGCCATCGCAATGAATTAGAAATTACTGATGTTAATAAAGCTTATTTAAAGCAAGGTAAATTAAAGGTTAGTATATTAGACAGAGGAACAGCTTGGCTAGATACAGGAACGTTTAACTCATTAATGCAAGCATCTCAGTTTGTTCAAGTTATAGAAGAACGTCAGGGATTAAAAATCGGAGCTATTGAAGAGGCAGCCTACAAAATGGGCTTTATTAATAAGAATCAATTACAAAAGTTAGCTAAGCCGTTTTTAAAGAGCGGTTATGGTAAACACCTATTAGATTTAAACTAGTAATTAAATGATCATAGAACAAACTAATTTAGAGGATTGCTTTATAATAACCCCTAATGTACTAGAAGATGATAGGGGATATTTTTTTGAAAGCTTTAATAGGAAAAAATTTGAAGATTTAACAGATATGAATATTGATTTTGTACAAGATAATCAATCAAAATCTTCAAAAGGAGTATTAAGAGGTCTTCATTTTCAAAAAGGAGATTATGCCCAAGCTAAACTAGTTAGGGTTTTAAAAGGGAGTGTTCTTGATGTTGCTGTTGATCTCAGACCAAACTCAAAAACTTTTAGTAAATCATTTTCAGTAAAATTAGACACCATTAATAATAAGCAGTTATTTATACCAAGAGGGTTTGCACATGGTTTCTTAGTCTTAGAAAATGACACTATTTTTTCTTATAAGTGTGATAACTATTATAACAAACTTTCAGAAAGCGGTATTTTATATAACGACCAAACACTTGCTATTAATTGGGAGTTTAAAGAAGAGGAACTAATTCTTTCTCCCAAAGATCTTAGTTTACCTATGTTTAATGATTTGTTTTCATGAATACAATTTTAATTACTGGAGGAGATGGCCAATTAGGTCAATGTCTAAAAATTCTGTCAAATAACTTTCCTAATATTAATTATATTTTTAAAAATTCTAGGGAATTAGATATTACTAATTCAATCGCACTTACTGAAACTTTTAAAAACTCAAAGATCAATTGGGTTGTTAATTGTGCAGCCTATACCGCTGTAGATAAAGCGGAAAGTGAGCCAGAAAGAGCAAAAGCAATCAACACAACAGCTGTAAAAGAAATAGCTAAGTGTTGTAAAATGTATAACGCTAAGCTTATTCATATCTCAACAGATTTTATTTTTAATGGTAAAAAGAAATTTCCATACGAGGAGAAAGATAAAACAGGCCCAATAAATATTTACGGAAAAACAAAATTAGATGGAGAAGAAGAAATAATTAAAATTCTTACTGAGTATTATATTATTAGAACCTCATGGTTATATTCTGAGTTTGCTAATAACTTTATGAAAACAATGTTAAGATTAGCTCAAAATAGAAAAGAAATCAATATAGTTAGTGACCAAATAGGGACACCTACATACGCTAAAGACTTAGCTGAAGTTATATTAACGATAATTGTTTTTAAATCAGAGCATTATGGAATTTATCATTATAGCAATGAAGGTATTGCAAGTTGGGACCAATTTGCTCGAGAAATATTTAAGATAAAAAACTTACCAATTCGAATAAACCAAGTGACTTCAGAAGAGTATAAAACACCAGCAAAACGACCAAGTTTTAGTGTATTAAATAAATCAAAGATCAAGAAATATTTTAATATTGAAATTCCGAATTGGAAAGACAGTTTAATGAAAGCTTTAAGTAACTATGAACAGTAATTTGGCAATAGCAATTGAAGCAGCATTGTCTGCTGGAGAAAAAATCATGCAAATTTATAGTGATCCAATAAACGTAGAATTAAAAGACGATAAGTCACCACTTACCGAAGCTGATAAAAAAGCTAATGATGTCATCAATTCGTATTTAAAAGACACAGTTTATCCTATAATAAGTGAAGAAAATAAGCAAATAAACTATTCAGAACGGAAAGAATGGACTACTTGCTGGATCGTTGATCCAGTTGACGGAACCAAAGAATTTATTAAGCGAAATGGAGAGTTTACAGTTAATATAGCTCTTGTTAAACACGGCATACCTCAACTAGGTGTTATTTATGTTCCTGCTACAAAAACTATATACTTTGCTGATGTTAATGATAAGAAAGCCTATAAAGCAGAACTAAATTCTCATGACGTTTCCCTTTCTAAAATTTTAAATAATTCAGAACAATTGCAGCCAAAGGATAATAATACAAATCATATTCAATTAGTTGGGAGTCGTTCACATATGAACCAAGAGACTTTAGATTACGCTGAGAAACTTAAGGCCCAAGGCAAAGAAATAGAAGTTGTTTCTAAAGGGAGTTCCTTAAAATTCTGCCTTGTTGCTGAGGGCAATGCAGATGTATATCCGCGTTTTGCACCAACTATGGAATGGGATACAGCAGCAGGACAAGCCATATGCAACGCAGTAGGGATAGATGTTATTTCTCAAGAAACACAAAAACCATTACTTTACAATAAAGAGAATCTTTTAAACCCATGGTTTTTAGTTGCTAAATAATAGGTATGGTAAAATATAAGGCTTCATCTCATATTAGGAGTATACTAAAAGGAATTTCTTGGAGAGTTATTGCCACAACAGATACTGTTTTAGTTGTCTTGTTAGTTACCTGCTTAATTGGAGAATGTAGTTTAGAGAATGCTCTTAAGATTGGTGCTACAGAATTTATAATAAAACTACTTATTTATTATTTACATGAGCGAACA
Source organism: Microcosmobacter mediterraneus (assembly GCF_031846265.1). Lineage (NCBI taxonomy): Bacteria > Pseudomonadati > Bacteroidota > Flavobacteriia > Flavobacteriales > Flavobacteriaceae > Microcosmobacter > Microcosmobacter mediterraneus. The sequence continues at coordinate 420,489 of NZ_JAVRIA010000002.1, forward strand.
TGGATTCGTTTATTAAAGCGAGAAGCCACAACTAACAAAGACTTAGTATACAAAAGTATTTCATGGAGAATAGTTGCAACGACAACAACATTTATTATTTCTGGTATTATATTAGATTCATTTAATGAAGTAGCCATTTATATTGCACTTTCAGAATTAGGTACTAAATTTATTCTATATTATTTACACGAAAAACTTTGGTTAAAACTTCCTTTAGGGAAGATTAGAAATTATATAAAACGCAACCTATTAAAGAAATGAAAGAGAATATAATTCCACATAAATTTAAAGTTACTAAAGCTAAAAGGAATACATTAAACAATCATAATTCATTTTTAATTTGGTTTACAGGTTTATCTGGTTCAGGTAAGTCAACAATTGCAAATATTGTTGAAGAAAAATTATTTAAAAAAGGCATTAAAACCTACACTTTAGATGGCGATAATATAAGATCTGGTATCAACAAAGACCTCACTTTTGAACCAAAAGATAGAACCGAAAATATAAGACGTATTGCAGAAGTAGCAAACCTAATGGTTGATGGAGGGCTTGTTGTTTTAGCAGCCTTTGTATCACCTTATAAAAAAGACCGTGAAAACATTAGAAAAATTGTTAAACATCTTAACTTTGTCGAAGTTTTCGTAAACACAAGCCTGGAAGAATGTGAAAGGAGAGATGTGAAAGGGCTTTACGAAAAGGCAAGAAAAGGAGAGATTAAAAATATGACAGGTATTTCTGCGCCTTATGAGTCGCCAGAAAACCCTGATATAGAAATAGAAACAGAACATAAAAGTGCTGAAGAAAATGCAACAGAAGTTGTAGAGTACGTTCTAAAAAAAATGCAATTAACCAATGAGTAAGTACTATTTAAATTATTTAGATGAGTTAGAAAGTGAAGCTATTTTTATTCTAAGAGAGGTTTGGGCTCAATTTGATAATCCAGTAATTTTATTTTCAGGAGGTAAAGACTCTATTCTGGTTACACACTTAGCTAAAAAAGCGTTTTATCCTTCTAAAATCCCTTTCCCATTAATGCATGTAGACACTGGTCATAATTTCCCAGAAACCATTCAGTTTAGAGATAATATTATCAAAGAACTAGGTGTAGAATTAATCGTAGGATCTGTTCAAGAATCTATTAATGAAGGAAGGGTTGCTGAAGAAAAAGGTAAAAACGCTACGCGCAATGCACTTCAAATCACTACGCTATTAGATGCTATAGAATCAAATAAAATAGATTGTGCTATTGGGGGCGGAAGACGAGATGAAGAAAAGGCTAGGGCCAAAGAACGCTTCTTTTCACATAGAGATGATTTTGGACAATGGGATCCTAAAAACCAACGTCCTGAGCTTTGGAATCTTTTTAACGGAAAACATTTTGAAGGCGAACACTTTAGAGCTTTCCCAATTAGTAATTGGACTGAAATGGATGTTTGGAATTATATTAAGCGCGAAAACATAGCCATTCCTTCTTTATATTTTGCACATCAACGTGAAGTTATCTGGAGACAAGATTCTTGGATACCAAATTCTGAATTTTTAGTACTTGAAGATCACGAAGAAATAGTAACAAAAAAGATTAGATTTAGAACACTTGGAGATATCACTATTACAGGAGGAATTGAATCTGATGCAGATACCTTAGAAAAAATAGCTGCAGAAGTGTCTGGAATGAGACAAACAGAACGTGGTAATAGAAGCGATGATAAACGTTCAGAATCCGCTATGGAAGACAGAAAACGTCAAGGTTATTTTTAATATTTACAAATAAACTATGTTAGACAATAATCAGTTATTAAGATTTACAACAGCAGGAAGCGTAGATGATGGGAAAAGTACATTAATAGGTCGTTTACTATACGACACAAAGTCTATATTTGAAGATCAGCTTCAAGCTATTGAAAACACGAGCAAAAAGAAAGGTCATGAAGGTGTTGATTTAGCCCTTTTTACAGATGGTTTAAGAGACGAAAGAGAACAAGGAATTACTATCGACGTAGCCTACAGATATTTTACCACGCCAAAACGTAAGTTTATTATTGCTGATACTCCAGGTCATATACAATATACAAGAAACATGGTTACTGGAGCTTCTACAGCAAACGCAGCTATTATTTTAGTAGACGCAAGGCATGGTGTTATAGAGCAGACTAAAAGGCATGCATTTATAGCTTCGCTTTTGCAAATACCACATGTAATAGTCTGTATTAATAAAATGGATTTGGTTGATTTTTCAGAAGAGGCTTATAATAAAGTAATCAATCAGTTTGAAGATTTTTCATCTAAGATGTTAGTCAAAGATGTTAGATTTATTCCTATTAGTGCGCTTCTGGGAGATAATGTAGTCCATAGATCAGAGCATATGGATTGGTACCAAGGCGCACCGCTTTTACATACTTTAGAAACGATGCATATTAGTAGTGATATTAATAAAGTAGATGCACGATTCCCTGTTCAAACAGTATTAAGACCACAATCCGAAACACATAGAGATTACAGAGGTTATGCAGGAAGAGTGGCTAGCGGTGTATTTAGACCTAATGATGAAGTAACTGTTTTGCCATCTGGCTTTACTTCAAAAATAAAATCTATAGATACTCTTGAAGGTGATATAGAGGAAGCTTTTGCCCCAATGTCAGTATCAATTTCTTTACAGGACGATATTGATATCAGTAGAGGAGATATGATAGTTAGATCTAATAATAAGCCAGAACCATCTCAAGATATTGAAGTGATGCTATGTTGGCTACATAATAACTCTGCTAAACCTAGAGCTAAATATAGCATTAGACACACTTCTAATGAGCAAAAAGCAATGATAAAAGAAGTGGTTTATAAATTTGACATAAACACTTTAGAACGATTATCTGACGATAATGAGTTACATATGAATGATATTTCTAAAGTTAAGATTAGAATAACGAAGCCATTGATGATAGATTCTTACAGAGAAAATAGAACTACAGGAAGTATTATATTAATAGATGATACAACTAATGAAACGGTTGCAGCAGGAATGATTGTTTAATGGATAATTTTTAACAGCCTTATAAAACTATACTCGGTGGTAACCGATAATATCCCAAATATTTATTTAAGAAAGGGTATTTTGAACTAACTATCAAAGTAAAATTGCAGTCTAAATGACAAAAATAGTAGCCTTGTTACCAATGAAAGGTAATTCAGAAAGAGTAAAAAATAAAAATCTTAAAGATTTTGCTGGTAAACCCCTATATCATCGTACGATGGAAACTTTATTAGGAAGCAAATACATAAACAGTGTTATTGTTAATACAGATAGTGAAGATATTAAGGCAGATATTAAAAGAAATTTTAATGATAATGTTATTATTATAGATAGACCATATAGTATAAAGGGAGATTATGTTTCTATGAACAGAATTATAGAATACGATATTAGTATTGTCAATGCTGATATTTATATTCAATCCCATAGTACTAATCCATTATTATCTGTAGAGTCTTTAAATAAAGCCATGGAGAAAATGTTCGAAATTGTAAAGTCAAATACTTACGACTCTTTATTTTCTGTCACTAAATGGCAAACCCGTTTATATAAAGAGGACGCATCAGCCTATAATCATAATCCTAAAGAACTATTAAGAACACAAGATCTTGAACCTTTATTTGAAGAGAATTCAAATTTTTATATATTCACTAAATCTTCTTTTGATTCTGCTGGTAAAAAACGAATTGGATCAAAGCCTTATTTATTCGAAATTGATAAAATTGAGGCTGTAGATATTGATGAACCTCAAGATTTTGTAATAGCAGAATCACTTTTTAAATTACTAAGGCAGAATCATATAAAATCTTAGTTTAAAATAGATATTTAATGAAAAACTTTTTACATAATAACAGTGCCTTAAAAAGTAAACTTACTAAGAATGAACTTTCAATAGGCTCTTGGTTGACAATACCTCACCCTGCAGTCGTAGAAATAATGTCTTCAGCTAATTTTGAATGGCTCACTATAGACATAGAACATTCTGCAATTGATTTTGAAACTGTCCAAAATTTAATTGGTCATATACAAGCTAATAACATGGAAGCCTTAGTTAGAGTAAGTAAAAATGACGAAGTAATCATCAAGCGAGTTATGGATGCTGGTGCAAACGGAATTGTAGTACCAATGGTAAAGAACGCTGAAGAAGCAAGAGAGGCTGTTTCTTTTGTCAAGTATCCACCAGTTGGAAAACGAGGAGTAGGATTATCCAGAGCTCAACATTATGGAGTTAACTTTGAGTCTTATAAGAAGTGGGTTCAAAAAGAATCAATTGTAATTATCCAAATAGAGCATATTGAAGCAGTGAATAATTTATCAGAGATTTTAGATGTAGAAGGTGTAGACGGAATTATAGTTGGACCATATGATTTATCTGCTTCTATGGGTAAACCAGGAATGTTTAATGATGAAGATGTTAAAGAGGTGTTAAATAGAATAGATAAGATTACATTGAGTAAAAATAAACCTTTAGGGTTTCATGTTATATCTTCAGATCATCAAATAATGCTGGAGAAGATTAACAAAAAATACACCTTTCTTGCATTTAGTTTAGATTTTTTCTTTTTAGGAGATAAAGCAAGAGAACAAATGAGTTTTTTAAAAAGAAATTAATACAATATCCAATGAAAAAGGTTTTAGTTTTTGGAGGATTCGGATTTTTAGGGCATTACCTCTTACGCGAGTTAATTTCTAGAAATTACGATGTTACAGTTGCGGATATAAAAACTAAGCATAAGCTTTCAGGAGATGTAAAACATGTTTTATGTGACATTTCCGATCAAGAACAAGTAAATGCAGCATTTAATGATAATTATGAGGTGGTTTATAACCTTGCGGGCTTTGCTAATTTAGATTATGCCGTAAAGGAACCTTTAAAAACAATTGAGTTAAATGTTCTTGGTAATATGTATATTCTTGAAGGGTGTATTGTACATAAAGTAAAGAAATTTGTTTATGCAAGTAGTGCATATGCTATGAGTAACAAAGGCTCGTTTTATGGTATAAGCAAACTTGCCTCAGAAAAGATAACAGAAGAATATCATAAAAAATACAATCTTGATTTTACTATTCTTAGATATGGCTCTGTATATTCAGAACTTGAATACGATAATAATTACATTTATAGTCTTGTAAAAAAAGCAGTATTAGAAAATAAGATAGAGCATAAAGGTGATGGTGAAGAATTAAGAGAGTATATCCATGCTTCAGATGCAGCTAAGCTTTCAGTAGATGTTATTGAAACGAATAAATTTAACAACCTTCATGTAATTTTGACAGGAAATGAACGGATGAAACGCTCTGAACTGTTTAATATGATTAATGAAATATTAAACGATAAAATTGAAATTATTTGTGAAAGTAAAGACTATCAAAATCACTACAAGTTTACACCATATTCATTTGAGCCATCATTAAGTAGAAAACTTATAGCAAACCCTCATATAGATATGGGGCAAGGATTATTAGAATGTATTCGTTCTGTTCATAATAATGAAGAATAATTTACAACAGTTAACAACATTTAGCCCTGATGAATTTGTTCATAAGTCTTCAAAGGTTTTAGAATCAATAATACTTGATTTATTAAAAGAGGAAAAGGCCATAAATATTGCATTATCTGGTGGAAGCTCTCCGTTACCAATATATGAATTGTTAAGCACATATAAGTTAGATTGGAAACGCATTTCATTTTATTTAGTAGATGAAAGGTGTGTACCTCTTAAAAGCGAGCAAAGTAATTTTAATAATATCCATAACTGCTTTTTTAAATCTCTTCATTCTAAATATTACTCTATGGTTAGAGAAGATTTAACCTATGAAGAGACAGCTATTAATTATGAAAAACTAATAATTAAAAACCTTAGAAGTAAAAATGACTTACCACAATTTGATTTAATTATTTTGGGAATGGGATTAGATGGCCATACCGCTTCCTTATTTCCAGGAACTGACGCATTAGGTAATAAAAAAGATTTAGTCGTTTTAAACAAAATCCCAAAACTCAATACTGATAGAATTACAATGACTTTTCCTTTAATTCTTAATTCAAAAAAAATAGTGCTAATTGCTAGTGGAGAAGAAAAGCTAAATTTACTTAAGAACTTATGCGAAAATAACCATCCAATTTCCAAAATAATTCCTCAAATTTATACCATTCTAAATTAATTGAAAATGAAGAATTTTTTAAAGAGAACATTGCATCCTAAATATTTTTTTTATTTAAGAGAACGATTCAGAAAAAGGTTTGATGAAATACCAATAATTAATGAGTTTTTAGATTTTAATAAAGGTGTAATGTTTGATGTAGGCTCTTGTAATGGCTCATCATTTATGCCGTTTTTACTTAAAGGTTGGGATATATATGCTTTTGAACCAGATAAAGGAAATAATAAAAGAATATCTGATTATTTAAATAAATGGAAATTGAAAGCTAATTTGATAGAAAAGGCAGTTTCTGATGTTGAAGAAACCAAAACCTTTTACACAAGTACATCATCGGCTGGTATTCCTAGTTTATTAAAATTCAATGAAAACCAAGTAGTTTCTCATGAATTGAGCACAATAATGCTTAAGAATTTTGTTAAAGCAGAAAATCTAAAACAGATTGATTTCTTAAAAATTGATATTGAAGGGTATGATTTAATGGCGCTGAAAGGGTTTGATTTTTCTGACTTTATGCCAAGAATTTTAATGTGTGAATTTGAAGATAAAAAAACAAAATTACTAGGTTATTCAACGAAAGAAATGGCTCAATTTTTAAAAGACAAAGGCTATTTTTTAGTTTATTCTATTTGGTTTCCTATTAAAGAATATGGAATACAGCACGACTGGAAAAAAATGTCTACAGATATTAATGAAATAAACTCAAAGGATTGGGGCAACATTATAGGCTTTGCAAATGAAAAAGACTTCAATAATTTTAGGCAAAAACACAAAATTTAAAAATATTTTTTTTGATTTTGATGGTGTTATAGCTGAGTCAGTCTCCGCCAAAACAGAGGCTTTCAGAGACTTATATTTACCCTATGGCAAATCTATTGCAGATAAAGTAGAACTCCATCATACAAGGCATGGCGGAGTTTCTCGATATGAAAAGTTTAAAATTTACCATGAAGAATTTCTAAATACTCCAATTTCTCAAGACGGGATAGAAGAATTAGCACAACAATTCAGTGATTTAGTGTTAAACAAGGTTATTAATTCAGATGAAGTTAAAGGTGCAGAATACTTTATTAAAAAATACGCCTCAAAATTGAAATACTGGATAATTACAGGAACACCAACAACAGAGATAAAAGTAATAACAGACAAACGAAATTTGACTGATTATTTTATTGGAATACATGGTTCTCCCAAAAATAAAAAATATTGGACAGAATATTTAATTGGAAAACATCAACTTAAGAGAGAGGAAACTTTATTTTTAGGTGACGCAACAACAGATTATGATGCAGCGTTATTCTCGAATCTTCATTTTGCACTTCGTGAAAATGAAGAAAATGAATATTTGTTTAAAGATTATCATGGATTGAAATTCATTGATTTTTACCAACTTGAAAAGAGCATAAAAAATCATTTAACCCACAACAACTAGCATGAAAGTTTTACTAACGTCAACTTCGTTTTATGATACTCCAGGAGCACATCATGAGCTTTTAAAACAACAAGGCTATGATATTGATGTCTTAAGAGGACCTATTCCAGAAGCAGAGTTATTACCTATTATACAGAATTATGATGCCGTAATTTGTGGAGACGACGAATACACTAAAAAAGTAATAAAAAAAGGAGCAAAAGGTAAACTAAAATACATCTCTAAATATGGAGTAGGATTGGATAAGATTGATTTACAAGCGGCAAATGAAATAGGTATTCCTGTTACTAATTGCCCTGGAGTTAATCAGACTTCTGTTGCAGAACATGTTCTAGCGCTATTATTTACATTTGAAAAAAATGTGCATTTACAACACATAGAGACTAGTAAAGGAAATTGGAAGCGAATGACTGGTAATGAGATTCAAGGTAAAACGATTGGAATTATTGGTCTAGGGGCAATAGGTAAAGAATTGTCGAAAAAATCACATGCTCTTGGGATGAAGGTTTTAGCATTTGATGTTTACAAGGATTCTACGTTTTTGAAAAAAAACAATTTTATTGATTTTGTAGAAAATATTGATGATATATATGAGAATTCAGATATCATTAGCCTACACATACCCCATACGTCATCTTCAGAGAAGATGATTAATAATTCTGTAGTATTCAAGAAGCTTAAAAAAACACCTATAATAATCAATACATCTAGAGGAATGTTAATTGATCCACAAGCAATAATCGACGGCTTAAAATCTAATAAAATTAGAGGTTACTTAGCTGATGTTTTAATTACAGAACCAATGGAAAGTGATAATATATTAAAAGGAGTTGATAATGTTATCATTACACCACATGTTGGCTCTAGAACATATCAGAGTGTAGAAAGACAGGGTTCAATGGCAGTTAATAATTTAATTAATCTCTTGAAGAATTGAAGTCCAAATTAATTAGAATACAATTTATATTATTCTGCTTATTAGGTTTTTACCCTGTTTTAAGATTTAACATTTCATCATTAATATTTATAGCATTTACATCAGTATCAATTATTGTTGGGTTGCTTTATAATAGTTTCACTTTTAAAAAAGAAAACTGGATTCGTTTTTTCACATTAACAGCGTATGTAATATTACTTTTTGTATCTATAACGTATTCTCAAAATACAGATAGAGCTCTAAAGCGATTAATTCAGTTGTTACCATTATTAATTGCACCTTTTTTTATAAGTTTTTATGAATTTCAATTCAAAAAAAATATTAAAGTTAGCTCATTTAAAATCTTTATTGTAGTCAATATTGCTTTTACATTTATTATAACGTTAATCTTTCTTTTTAACTTAGATAAAACTAATCTTGGAATTTTTCAGTTTATTTTGGATTATGACAAATTTCAAATGCTAATAGCAAAGAGCATAAACAATGATTTGATTTTTGTACATAAAGCCTATTTTTCCATGGGCTTTATTATTTGTGGAATATACTCTTTAAACAAGGCTTTAGTTTATTTCCGAGAAGATAGAAGTCTTTTTTTACAACACCTTAGTTTCTTTTTATATTTCTTTTTATGGTTATTTTATGCGTTTTCATTTTCAAATATCTTAGCATTTGCGACGTGTATACTTATAGTATTTTATTTTAAATTAAAACCTGTGAATTTTGTAAAAACCGCAATTTTATTTTTTACAGTTAGCGGTATATTGGTCTATATTAAGCTTAATGATATAGATGTACAAAGAGGATTTAATTTTGTTAAGTCTACTGTAGATGAACATGAGTATGAGGTAAATGATGTTCGTAAAGAAATTTATAATTCTCATTTTTCAATTTTAAGTACATTAAACCCTATAGAATTATTTTTTGGCCTAGGTCTTGGTGATACTCAAGATAAATTAAACTCTGATTACGATAAAAGATTTAAAGACAGGAATATTACTAATTTTTTATTTTTTAATGAAGAATTTGATCAGTTTTACTGGTTTAATAACGACACAGATGCTGAAAGTAATGTAATTGAAGCTCCAGATGGTGCTCTTACAGCTGATAAAATATTTGAAGTAAACAAAGATTTAATTGCTTCATATAGTATATCTAGAAATATTGAATTACCTAGTTATGGAATTTATACACTTTCTGTTTTTGCAAAGAAAGAAAATGCTAAAGCAATTACATTGAGATTAGGAGAAATAAATCAAAGAGCAACGTTTAATTTAGACAAAGGAAGTGTTATAAAAACCATGAATGTAGAAGATGCTAACATTGAAAAATTAAAACAAGATTGGTATAGATGTTCAATACAAGTAAAACTTAGAACTAACCCGTTAGTATTAATTGGGATTTCAAATGAAAATGCCGATTATCATTATAAATCAAATGAATCTGGGTTATATATTTGGGGAGCACAATTAGAAAAGGGATTAATTACACCATATAAAAAAAATGGTTCAGAATTATTACAAAAAGCTATTGAGAGAAAATTTAATTCTCACAATATATATTTCTATATGCTTTTAACAATTGGTATCATTGGACTAGTTACCTTTCTTTTATTTCTTATATCTTTATTTAAAAACGCGATTATAAAAAAAGACATACTTAAGATATCTTTCTGTATAATACTAACATTAAACTTCTTAACTGAAAATATTTTATTAAGACAATCTGGATTAATGTTTTTTACATTTATATTGATGATATTATTTCACAAAAATAAAGAAAAAGTTATTGAGTAAATTAACACAATTATATAGTAAATATTTAAAAGATAAACTAGGCCTAATTAATCTATTTGGAAAAGTTTTTGGCAGAGGTTTGTTTTTGTTATTAACCTCTTTCTTTGCTTATAACTTATCTGTAAAAGATTTTGCAGGGTTTGCAATATTTTGGTCTACATTGAGAATGTTCACTTTTTTTTCTACGAACAATCTCTATATTATTTATTTTAATAAAGTGCGGGAGAATCTTATAGAACATAGAATTTGGTCTAAAACAACCTCAGTAAATATATTATTCACTTTAGTTTTATTTAGTAGCATTTCATTTGGAATATCGATTTTTATTTTTAAAGATTTTTATTTTTCATTGTTATTATTACCAACATTACTGTTTTCGGTAATTATTAGAAATTTATCAGAATTTGCTAAGTCAGATAATTCCTTGTATTTATCAATATTTATTGAAGACTTTCTTCTTTACTTTTTATTTTTTATATCTGGAATTATCGGAATTTTTATATCTAATAGTCTTTTTTCTATTGTGGTAGCACTCCTAATTTCAACAACTATTACTGCATTGGCTTGTGTAATTTTATTTAAAAGAAAATTTAATATCAAAATCACGTCATATAAAATTAATTTAAACGATTTTTCTATTCAAGACTTTAGATTGGGTATAAACTACACGATTTTAAGAGGAAATGAATTCTTATCTAATTTTGCGGTTAGATATCTTGGACAGATATATTTTGGAGATTTATTTGTTGCATATGCACATATTATGTATCAGTTTTATAATGTTTTTACACTATTAACAATGGCTGTTATTTCTGGTTTACAATCTAAAATAGCTATAAAAAAAACATCTGAATTTAATAGGATCTTTATTAAAAAAATGTATTTAGTTATTTTAAAAACAATAGTTCCATTTGTTCTCGGTCTAATATCAATAATATTAATTTTTAACACTCAAATACTTAGTATATTTTTTCCAAAATATGTAGCATATAACACTCTTTTAGTTAAGGTGTCATTGGTTGGTTTAGTATTTATGCTAATTCAACCGCTAGTGTTTATATTAATTTACAACAATAAAATAACAAAAATTAAAACATTGAATTTCACTCAATATTTAGTTGTGTTTGCTGTATATTTACTGCCTTTATTTATTATAGATATAAGCGAACAGTTTTGGCTAATAATTATAATGTTAAACTTTATATTAGTTCAAGGTGCTTATGCCATAGTAAGATACAATAGAATTGAATGATTTACTTTTATGTGCTTTTATTAAGAATTGTTGCATATTTGGAAGGGCCAGCAAAAATAATTTCTTTTGCTTTAGTCTTCACACTTATATCCTATTCTACATTAAAACGTGTTAAAAGCATTAAGAAAAACAAAGCAACGAAATTTATTTTTTATGTTTCAGCCTTAGTTTTTTTAGTGTTAATTCATGGTTCGTTATATGGCAATATATTAATAAGAGATGTTGCAGTAATGCTAACGTATTGGATTTGGGCTGTATTTGCATACATTTATTTTAAAGATAAAACCACTAAAGAAGCACTGCGTTTTATTCTAATTTCTTTCTTAATATTTAATGTTGCTAACTATATTTACTTTAAACTATATTTTTCAGACCAAAAACTTGGTTTAAATAGTATTTTAGGACTTTTTGGGATATATGATTATAGAATCTTTTTTCCGCTTTCTTCAGGTGCTAATGTATTTACTTCTCAGTTAGGGCTTAATGCTATTATTAGTTTGTACTTTATCAAACAGAATAAAAGAAAGTTTTTATACTTTTCAATATTTACATTTTATTTGTATATGTTGGTGTTAGCTGATTCTAGGTTAATAATTTTACTCACTTTATTATTCTCTACAATATATTGGTTTTCATTGCGTCAAATTCTATTATTCTTCAAAAAGACTTGGTGGATATTTGGATTAATTATCATTGGGTTGCTTTACATTTTCTACAATACAGCTTTTTTTGATGGATTTAAAAGAGCTGGAGAAATTGAAGGGAGGTCTATATCAAGAATTGAAATTTGGACCATTGCAATTCAGGTTGTTTTTGATGGAGTTAATGCTGTGTTTGGCCATGGTCTTAATGGGTTTGAAAATAATTTACCTGATGCAGCAAAAGAAGCATATGAGAGCCAAAGGTTGCAAACATCTCATAATTTTATTATACAGTGTTTAATAGATTTTGGTCTCTTCGGGCTTTCTATTATTTTACTAATTATGCATAATATATTACTTTTAACTTTAAAGCTTAAGGAACCAGTTATTATGGTTTTAATCATTATGTTATTATTAATAGGAATCACAGAATCTATTCCGTCATTTTACACTATTGAACCAACACTGTTTTTTATAGCAATTTTATCAATAATCATTACTCAAAATGAAAGAAAAAATATTAGATTTAATTAGGATATCTACCTACTATCCTAGAAAAATATTAGACTTTTTTCTATACTATTTATATTTAAAGCAAAAGAATAATTGGGATATTTTATCTCCATTTTTTAATAAACCGATTTTGGTAGTTGGTAATGGACCTAGTTTAAATAAAACCCCATTGGATAAATTATATGACTCTTTTGTGTCTATTGGAATGAATAAAATTAATTTAATTTATGAGAAAAGTTCTTGGAGACCACAAATAATTACGTGTGTAAATGGCTTGGTGATTAAGCAGAATAAAGAGTATTTCAATACCACAGAAAGAATATTGATAGTTCCCGTTAAAGCATTGTATTTAGGGATTAAGCCAAGAAAAAACGTTTTGTTTGTTCAGCTTAAAGACAAAGAGATTATGAGATCCAACATAAAAAAAGGTGTATCAACAGGTTGTACAGTGACATTTACAGCGCTTCAAATTGCAGCATATTTAAATCCTAAATCAGTTAATATAGTTGGTGTTGACCATAGCTTTGTAGTAAAAAGAGGCACGAATTATGAAATCAAAAAATTTGAAGGAGATGATGTAAATCATTTTAGTAAAGATTATTTTAAAAACCAATATTGGGGAGTTCCAGACCTTCATGGTAGTGAGAAGTTATATTTGCTTTCAAAAAATCATTTTGATCAAAGGAATATTCCTGTTTGCGATTATACAATAGATGGTAAATTAGAGATATTTAGAAAAGGAAAAATTGAGCAATTAATTTCTGATGATATTATTGTATAATTAATCTTGCCTTTTCGTTATAATAGTTTAACTAAATTATTTCTGATTAGTACCACTAATTTTTTTACACTAATTAAATTAATATATTTTGAAAAAAAATATACTTATTACTGGAGGCTCAGGATTTATTGGTTCTAGCCTCTCTCTTTCTCTTATTAAGAAAGGTTATAATATAAGAGTATTAGATAACTTATCTAAGCAAATTCATGGCGACAACCCTCAATCCTCACATTTATACAATCTTATTAAAAATCAAGTAGAATTTTTTAAAGGAGATGTTAGAAAAAGAAAAGATTGGATAGAAGCTTTAGATAATCAGCATATCGTGGTGCATTTAGCAGCAGAAACAGGTACTGGCCAATCTATGTATGAAATTGAAAAGTACACTGAAGTAAACATTAAAGGAACTTCTATTCTATTGGATATTTTAGCTAATAATAATCATACCATTGAAAAAATAGTTATCGCATCTTCAAGGTCAATTTATGGCGAAGGTAAATATCAATGTACTGAGCATGGTACAGTCTATCCAAAAGAGCGCAATGAAAAAGATATGCTACAAGGAGATTTTAATGTTAAATGTCCATATTGTGGTACAAATGTAAAATTGTTACCAACAGACGAATTAAGTCAAATTCACCCTTCATCTATTTACGGTTTAACCAAACAAGTACAAGAAGAGATGTGCATGATTGCTGGTAAGTCTTTAAACATACCTGTAGTTGGTTTTCGATATCAGAATGTATATGGTCCAGGACAGTCTTTGTCTAACCCTTACACAGGCATTCTATCTATATTTTCTACTAGGATTAAAAACAATAATGAAATTAATATTTTTGAGGATGGGAAAGAAAGCAGAGACTTTGTATTTATTCAAGATGTAGTTGATGCAACAATTTTAGGGATTGAAAAAAAAGAAGCTAATTATAATGTCTATAATGTTGGCTCGGGAGAGCGCACTTCGGTTTTAGATGTTATGAAGAATCTTCTCCGAGAATATAACACAGATATAGATTATTCAATATCTGGTAATTTTAGGCTTGGAGATATACGAGATAATTATGCTGATTTGTCTAAAATATCTAATGACCTTGGTTTCAAACCTAAAGTATCCTTTGAGCAAGGGATTAAACTTTTTTGCAACTGGGTTTCTAATCAAGAAACACAAATAGACCAATATTCAAAGTCGTTTGAAGAAATGAGAAATAAAGGCTTATTAAAGTAAATTTTTAATCATGTTTAAAGGCAAAAAAATACTTTTTTTTTCAATAAGCTTCTTTGGTTATCAATCAGAAATAAAAAATAAATTAATAGAGTTAGGTGCTGAAGTTGATTATTATGATGAAAGACCTAAAAACACCTTTTGGTATAAATTCTTAATTCGATTAAATAAAAATTTAGTTAAAAACAGAATTGAGAAATACTACAATAACATCATAAAAAAAACTCAAACAAAAGATTATGACTATGTGTTTTTTATTAAAGGAGAAGTTATAACTCCAAAAATACTCAAGAAAATAAAAGATCAACAACCTAAAGCAAAATACATATTGTATTTATGGGATTCTATAGAGCATCGTCAATCAGTTCAAAAAGTATTCCCTTTATTCGACAAAATACTATCGTTTGATTTGGTTGACGCCAACAAAAATTCATTATTAAAATTCAGACCATTATTCTACTTAGACACTTATGCTGATATATCACAATTACAAAACAAAAATACAAATGACCTAATATTTATTGGTACAGCACATCCCGACAGATATCCTGTGCTTATGAAAGCTAGAGATTTTTGTAAAATCAATAATTTAAAATCATATTTTTTTATTTATCTCCAAGACTGGAGAATTTTTTACCTATGGAAACTTTTTTCGAAAAGTTTCAGTAAGGCAAGAATGAACGAATTTGAGTTTAAACCATTAAACAAAAATCAGATTATATTAATTATTGAAAGTGCAAGCTGTGTTTTGGATGTAGAGAAATCTAATCAATCTGGATTAACAATGAGAACCCTCGAAGTTTTAGGATCTCGAAGAAAGTTAATAACTACTAATCAATCCATAAAAAGTTATGACTTTTATAATGAGCATAACATTTTAATTATTAATAGAAAAAATCCAGTTATATCTAAAGAATTCATTAAAAATCAATATCAAGAAATTGATCAAGAAATTTATAAGAAATACAGCTTAGAATATTGGTTAAAAGAAGTTTTTGAATGATAAATGGTATTCTTTTTTTAGTCTAAAATGCCAATACAGCAATAATAATAACAAAACCCTCAATTTTTATTAATTGTAATTCAGCCCTTGATTTAAGTTTTAATAATTGATTGATTAAGTTATATTTGCCATTAAACTATTGAGCAGAAAAATATGTTAGGTAAAAGAGGCTATTCTCAATTCATTAGACCTTTTCTATATTTAGTTGATTTGATAATTCTTGCCTTTACAATTTTCTATTTGTTAACTGATAGGCAATTATACCTCACAGTATTTATTACATTTTGGATAATATTATCTATAATATTTTCTTTCTACGAAGTCTACAGATATACAAAGATTGTAAGGATAATATCACTACTAGCTAGACAAATATTTGTTTTTACTTTATTAATTTTTTCATTCTTATATATTACTTATTCTGAAATTGAATTTCTGAAAGTTGTTAAATTTTCTATCTTCCTTTTCATATTGTTTAGTATATGGAGGATTTCTTTACACATATTCCTTAAGAAATATAGGGTGGTTACAGGTAGAAATTATAAGGAAGTTGTAATCATTGGGTCTAATAAAACCACAAGAAGACTAATACAATTTTTTAAAAATGAGCCAGGTTATGGCTATAATTATCTTGGGTTTTTTACAATAAAAAATGAAGCTAATAGGCTAGGGACATTTGAAGATTTTTTTAGGTATATAAAATCAACTAGAGTAGACGAAGTTTACTGTTCTATCAAAGAATTATCAAATGAGCAAATGAATAAATTAGTTCTTTTTGCTGACAATAACCTATTAACACTAAAATTTATTCCTGACAACAAATATATCTTTTCAAAAAAGCTAGAGTTTGAAAATTACAACATAATGCCAATTTTATCGCTAAGCGATATTCCACTAAAAACGGATTTAAATAAATTTGGGAAAAGAGCTTTTGATATTATATTTTCACTACTTGTAATAATATTAATATTATCATGGTTTACTCCTTTATTGGCATTAATAATTAGAATAGAGTCTAAAGGATCAATTTTCTTTAAACAATTAAGATATGGAGCTGATTTTAATCTATTTGCATGTTATAAATTTAGGTCTATGATGGCTAATAAAGAGTCAGACTCTATACAAGCAGCTAAGAATGATATGAGAGTTACTAAAGTTGGAAAGTTTATTAGAAGAACAAGTATAGATGAACTACCTCAATTTTTTAATGTTCTATTTGGAAGCATGTCTGTTGTAGGACCAAGACCATTATTATTAAGCCATACTAATGATTATAAAGATAAAATTAACAAGTTTATGATTAGGCATATGGTTAAACCAGGTATCACAGGCTTAGCACAAGTAAGTGGTTATCGAGGCAATATAGAAACGGACCAAGACATGCAAAACAGAATTAAATATGATATTTTTTATGTTGAGAATTGGTCACTATTCTTAGATCTTAAAATAATAACAAAAACAGTAATTAATGTAATTAAGGGCGAGGAAAAAGCCTATTAAAAAAAACAATAAAATGAAAGTATCAGTAATTGGAACAGGATATGTAGGGTTAGTAACTGGAACTTGCCTCGCAGAAACTGGTAATGAGGTATTATGCGTTGATATTGATGAGGTAAAAGTAGAAAAAATGCAAAATGGTGTTGTTCCAATTTATGAGCCACACTTAGATGTTTTATTTGAAAGAAATATTAAAGCTAAGCGTTTAAAATTCACAACCTCTTTAGAAGAGGGCTTAGAACATGGTGAAATTATATTTTTAGCACTTCCTACACCAGAAGACGAAGATGGATCGGCAGATTTAAAATATATTTTAGGAGTCGCTGATGATATAGGAAAATTAATTAAAGACTACAAAGTAATTGTTGATAAAAGTACTGTACCAGTAGGAACCTCTGAAAAAGTTAAAGCTGCAATCTCTAAAAACACAGATGTTGAATTTGATGTAGTATCTAACCCAGAATTTTTAAGAGAAGGTTTCGCTGTAGACGATTTTTTAAAACCAGAACGTATCGTAGTAGGGTCAGATTCTAAAAAGGCTTTAAGTATTATGGAAAAACTCTACAAACCTTATGTAAGGTCGGGAAATCCAATAATTACAATGGATGAAAAATCGGCAGAGCTAACAAAGTACGCAGCTAATTCTTTTTTAGCTACCAAGATTACTTTTATGAATGAGATCGCTAATTTTTGTGAAAAAGTTGGTGCAGATGTAGATAAGGTTAGAATAGGAATGGGAACAGATTCTCGAATAGGAAAACGTTTCTTATTTCCAGGAATCGGTTACGGAGGCTCATGTTTTCCAAAAGATGTAAAGGCGCTTCATAAATCCGGAAAAGACAACAATTACGATTTTAAAATATTAGACTCTGTAATTGAGGTAAATAGCAAACAGAAAACTATTTTAATGCCAAGGATCGCTTCTTACTTTAATAATGATTTAAGAGGTAAAAAGATAGCCGTTTGGGGATTGGCATTTAAACCTGAAACAGATGATATAAGAGAAGCACCATCGCTGTATATGATAGATGAAATGCTTAAACTCGGAGCATCAATTACAGCATTTGATCCTGAAGCAATGCCAAATGTACAGCGCAAATTAGGATCTAAAATTTCTTTTGCCAACGATATGTACAGTGCTCTTGAAGATGCTGATGCGCTTTTAATTTGTACCGAGTGGAGTATTTTTAGAACACCAAACTTTGAGAAAATGAGAGGTAAAATGAAAAGCTCAGTAATTTTTGATGGTAGAAATCTTTATGATTTAGAAGAGATTAATAACGAAGTTCAATTTTATAGTTCTATAGGAAGATAATTATATGAAGAGAATATTAATTACAGGAGCAGCAGGATTTTTAGGATCTCACTTATGTGACCGTTTTATTAAAGAAGGGTTTTATGTTATAGGGATGGATAATCTAATTACAGGAGATTTAAAAAATATTGCTCATCTTTTTCCTTTAGAGAATTTTGAATTTCATAATCATGATGTCACCACCTATGTTCATATTTCAGGAAATTTAGATTACATATTACATTTTGCGTCACCTGCAAGCCCTATTGATTATTTAAAAATCCCAATTCAAACACTTAAAGTGGGAGCATTAGGCACTCATAATTTATTAGGTCTAGCAAAGGAAAAGAAAGCAAGAATTTTGATAGCTTCAACTTCTGAAATTTATGGAGACCCATTAGTACATCCACAGAAAGAATCATATTATGGTAATGTAAATACCATAGGTCCTAGAGGAGTCTATGATGAAGCAAAACGTTTTCAAGAATCTATAACTATGGCTTACAATAGGTTTCATGGTTTAGAAACTCGTATTGTTAGAATTTTTAATACTTATGGTCCAAGAATGCGACTTAATGATGGTAGAGTTATACCAGCATTTATGGGGCAAGCATTACGTGGAGAAGATTTAACTGTTTTTGGAGATGGCTCTCAAACAAGATCCTTTTGCTATGTAGATGATCAGGTTGAAGGCATTTACAGATTACTTTTTAGTGAATATGATCTACCAGTTAACATTGGTAATCCTCATGAGATTAGCATATTAGATTTTGCTCAGGAAATAATTAAACTCACAGAGACAAATCAAAAAATTATATTTAAACCACTTCCTAAGGATGACCCACTGCAAAGGCAACCAGATATTTCATTGGCTAAAAAATTATTTAATTGGACACCTAAAGTAGATAGAGCAGAAGGCATGAAAATAACCTTCGATTATTTTAAATCATTATCAGAAGAAGAATTATTTAGAAGCGAGCACAAAGCTTTTGATGGTTACATAAAAAAGTAGAGTATGGAATTTAAGCGAGGACGATTTTCTTGGCTCTTGAGACCATTTTTAACCATCTATGATGTTTCAGCAATAAATGTTCTTGCATACTATTATCTAAATTTAGGAGAAGGAGAAGTTTATTTCTTCAATAATGAATTCCTAAATAATAAGTATTTAATATACTTTATATATTCTACCGGACTTTGGCTAATATCAACCTATGCTGTAAAATTTTACAAAGTATACAGGTATACATCTTTTCTCAATATAATGTCACTATTAATAAAGCAATTTATAGTGTACTTAATTATCGTTTTTGCATTTGCCGGAATTTTCAGAAGTGTTAACCTGCCCTCTTTTACAACTCTTAAATACTTAGTCTTAGTATTCATTGCTATTGCAACAGTAAAAATACTAAGCTACCTTATCTTAAAGGCTTTTAGGTCTTATCTAAGGGGAAATGTTAGAGATATCATTATAATTGGTTGTGGCAAAAGTGTACAAACCTTTAAATCCATCATTACTGAAAAAAAAGAATTGGGTTATGTTGTTAAAGAAATATTTTGTGATTCTGATTTTGGCACTAAACCACTGAAAGAAAGTTTTGAGTATTTAAAAGAAGACCAAAACATTGACGAGATTTATTGTTCTATTGATGAACTCACAGAAAAACAAGTTAATGAGTATGTAAAATATGCCAACATTAATCACTGTAATATAAAGTTTATACCAAGTGAAAAAGAAACAGTAGCAAAGCGTTTAAAAACAGATTACTATGGTGTGTTACCAGTACTTTCAATACAAGATGTTGCTTTAAATGATGATATAAACAAAACAATTAAGAGAGTATTTGATATTTTCTTTTCATTGTTCATTATTGTTTTCATATTGTCATGGTTAACTATAATTTTATTTATCCTAATCAAGTTAGATTCAAAAGGCCCTTTATTTTTTAAGCAGAAACGA
Organism: Microcosmobacter mediterraneus; assembly: GCF_031846265.1. NCBI lineage: Bacteria > Pseudomonadati > Bacteroidota > Flavobacteriia > Flavobacteriales > Flavobacteriaceae > Microcosmobacter > Microcosmobacter mediterraneus. The sequence goes on from NZ_JAVRIA010000002.1 coordinate 441,004, forward strand.
ACAGGAATAAACTATAAAGAATTCTATTGCTTTAAGTATAGATCTTTAAGGATGAATTCTAAACAAGAAAGCGGCACATACGTAAAAGAAAATGACAGTAGAGTTACTAAAGTTGGTAAGTTTTTGAGAAAAACTAGTATGGATGAGTTGCCTCAGTTTTTCAATGTTTTAATAGGTGACATGAGTGTTGTTGGTCCAAGACCACATATGCTATTGTATACAGATTTGTATTCTAAAAAAATCAACAAATATAATTTTATTTTAAGGCATAAGGTAAAACCAGGAATTACTGGATTAGCTCAAGTTAGTGGATTCAGAGGAGAAGTAAAATCCAATAAAGACATCATTGGTAGAGTTAAATTTGATATTTTTTACATCGAAAATTGGTCACTCTTATTAGATTTAAAAATTATTTTTCAAACACTAATTAATGCAATTAAAGGTGAAGATAAAGCGTATTAAAGCTTTTGTTCCAATGAATTGATTTGAGACTCTAAATTAAACTCCTGTAAAGCCTTTTTTTGAATTTCTTTTTTAATAGATGTTGAAAAGTCTTCCTTAACTATAGATTTAATAACATCATTTAAGGCATTATAATTTCCCGATTCAGCAACCCAACCTAAGTTGTTTTTAGTAACAATAGACTCTCCTTCACCTCCACCAAAGTATAGAATTGGCAATCCTAATCTGGAGTATTCAAATATTTTAGAAGGCACGGAACCATAAATTCTATTAAGTAGCGGAATTATGGTAATATCGTATTTTAAAAGCACCTTATGCAACCTAGTACGATCTAGTTCACCATGATAGTGTATTGGTAAATTAGGATTGTTTTTTATATGAGATAAAACTATCTCTTTCTCAGATCCAGAACCATAAATATGAAGCTCAATAGCATCATAATTAAGCTCTTGAATTAATTTATAAATTCCTTGTGCAACACCTAATAGTCCAGCATAAACGACTTTTATTTTAGAGTCATTTTTTTTAGTTTCTAAAACTTTTGGAGGTTCAAAATCTGGGTAGTTTCTATATAAAAGAGTATCTTTTTCTTGATAAATAGAATGGATGTGAGCTTCTATTTCTTTACTTTGACACAAAACTAAGCTTGCTTTTTTGTAATTGAATCGTTCAATGTATTCTAACAAAGAATAACCTATACCTTTTTTTAAAGCATTTAACTTTAATCCTGCTAATGGCCATAAATCACTTACATTTAATATGAGTTTTCGCTTTTTAAATCTTAAAAAAAGTAATGCTGTAAACGACACTAATAAAGGTGGTGATTGTATAATTACGGTTCGCGGTATTTTGTTCCAAATAAAAAACCATGTCAGACTAAAACTATAAGAAAGCATCGCGAAAAGTCTCAAAAACTTGTTTTTAGAGTTGCTAGCAAAAATCCAAAGTCTATTTACTGCTATATCATTTTCAACAGATTTGCGGCTAAATTCCCCTTTATAATCTTTAAAAATTTCACCTTTAGGATAATTTGGTAATGGAGTAAGTATAGTAATGTTATGCCCTTTGTTTTTAAGCCCTTCTGCTAAATGAAAGATGCGATTAGAAGCCGCTCCAATTTCTGGAGGATAGTAATTGGTTATAATTAAGATAGTTTTACTCATGTGATTAAAGACGAAAACTGTTTTAATTTACCACTAGCAGTTCTATCTATTTTTGATAACTTATTAAAAACAACATCAAGACCAGGTTCTAAATAATTTTTAATTTCATGCCTTATTTTTTCTTTCAAATCAGAATTTAACTCGCTATCACTGACATAATTTATAGTAAACTGAGTTAAAGTTTGTTGTTCAATTGTAAATTCTTTAACTGTTCCACTATTATCGATGATACGTTTGGTAATGTAATAGAAAGTTAGGCCAGCAGCTTTTTTCCCACTTGGCAAAACAATAATATCATTAGTTCTTCCAACAAGGGTTTTTAAAACAGGTTTTTTAACGCTACTTTTTTCAGAGAGGCTGCCAATATCTCCTATATCATACCTAATAAAAGGATGCGCTTTATTGTATAATGATGTAATAATAATTCTACCTTCAGAACCAAGTGGTAGAACGTTATCATTATGGTCTAAAATTTCAACATATAACGATTCACTGTTTATTTGCCATTCCATTTCTTTATTCTGAAAAGCAATTAAATCTAATTCAGAAGCCCCATATTCGTTTATTATTGGAACACCAAAAGTGGTATTCATTAAAGTTTTATCATCTTCAAAAAGCATTTCTGATGTAACAACACAAACTTTTAGACTTGGGCATATATTTACTAGACAGATATTTTTTTTCTCAAGAAATTTAGCAAATTGAAAAATAGAACTCGTGTAACCATTTATATAATCAAAAGAGGATTCACTAAATTTTTTTAAAACACTTTCAAAAGCAGTATCACTTAAATCAAAAACTGAAAAACGATACCTATTGCTTAAAAAATCCTTAATGCGTTCCTTAGTATATGATATTTTATTTAGTGGAATACCATAGAATCTAGCCTGTTTACTAGTATTAAAATTTATACCATGCCAATTAAACCTGTCTTGAATTATTGCCCAAGTTAGCGAATGACAGAATTTATCCTTAGCAAAAATAAAGGGATCACCAGAGGAGCCAGATGTTTTATTTACATAAACATTTTTTTTTGAGTAGCCATCAGATAACCTTAGGTTTAATGGTTGCTGTAAGTCTTTTTTGGTCATTACAGGAACTGAATCCCAATTCTTAATATCTATTGATTTCCCAAAGACTTTATAAAAAGAATTATGATTTAAATGAAAATTAACAATCTCTTCCCTTTTAGATTCAATGTATTCAGAATATTCATCAATACTCAACGCATTTATGTTTTTCAACATACGTTTGGCATCCTCCAAAGGATAACCATTTATTGTCAATGAAAGATCAAAAAAACGCAATAAAGTTTTATTAGTATGTTTCCGTAAAATAATTGTTTTTTACATTTAAAACCAACTATTTTTGCGCAAACTACATTGAAATGAATATTCTTATCTTAGGTTCTGGTGGACGCGAGCATACATTTGCCTGGAAAATAAATCAAAGCTCTAAATGTAAAAATTTATTTGTAGCACCAGGAAATTCTGGTACTGCTGAGATTGCAACCAACTTAGAAATCAATGTTTCGGATTTTAAAGCTATAAAATCTGCAGTTTTAAAGCATAATATATCAATGGTAGTTGTTGGCCCTGAAGACCCTTTAGTAAATGGCGTCCATGATTTCTTTTTAAATGATAAAGATTTAAACAAGATTACTATTATTGGACCTCAGCAAAAGGCAGCAGAATTAGAAGGTAGTAAGGAGTTTGCAAAGGAATTTATGATGCGCCATAATATACCAACTGCTGCGTATCAAAGTTTTACATCATATAGCCTGGAAGATGGCTATAATTTTTTAGAATCTTTAAAACCGCCTTATGTGCTAAAAGCAGATGGATTAGCTGCAGGTAAAGGCGTTTTAATATTAGATAATTTAGAAGAGGCTAAAGTTCAGTTAAAAGCAATGTTAGTTGATTCTAAATTTGGTAACGCTAGCAGCACTGTTGTTATAGAAGAGTTTTTAGACGGAATAGAATTAAGTTGTTTTGTACTTACTGATGGGAAAAATTATAAAATTTTACCAACAGCTAAAGATTATAAGCGTATAGGTGAAGGAGATACGGGACTAAATACAGGTGGAATGGGAGCCATTTCTCCTGTGCCTTTTGCAGATAAAACATTTCTTAATAAAATTGAAGATGAAATCGTTAAACCAACTATATCTGGTTTACAAAAAGACAAACTACCTTATAAAGGCTTTGTTTTCATAGGATTAATAAAAGTAGGAAATGATCCAAAAGTAATTGAGTATAATGTTAGAATGGGAGATCCAGAAACAGAAGTTGTACTCCCAAGATTAAAAAATGATCTCGTAGAATTATTTGAAGCTGTTGGAAATGAAACTCTAAATGAACATACCATAGAAATAGATGATAGAGCAGCAACGACAGTAATGTTGGTTTCTGGTGGTTATCCAGAGTCTTATGAAAAAGGTAAGGTTATTTCTGGATTAGAAGATATTTCTGGCTCTATAGCATTTCATGCAGGAGCAAAACTTAACCAAGGTAAAGTGATAACCTCAGGAGGACGAGTTATGGCAATTACTAGTTTCGGTAAAACCTATAAAGAGGCCATAAAAAAATCTTACCAGAATATAGAGCATCTACATTTTGATAAGATGAATTATCGAAAAGATATCGGATTCGATTTATAAGTAAGAGTGAGAAGTAATACTTTTATCTTCTTCACCATTTTTGTTATAAACACTTAATTGTTTCATCCAATAGACAAAGGCAACAAATCCAATAATTGTAAATAACCAAGAAACTGTATTAGCTGCCCACCAGTTTTCTAACTCCATAGCACGTAACCAATCTAAGGGTTTAAAAGCTACATTCACAAAAAAATCTTGTATTCCGTAGAAGAAATCGTTCATCTTTATATCATTATATTTACGTTGCAAATATACAAAGTCTGTAGATGATATCAAGATTTTTTAATAAATCTAAACCAATACATAATGTAATTGTCTTATTGCTCATTGTTTTGGTTTTTGTTAGTGTAAAATGGGAGTATTTATTTTCTGGTATAGGTGTTAAAGAAATACTGCAACAAGTCTTTTTTTTACTAGTATCGTTATTCTCAATATTTCTCTTAGAATTTATTGTTACTAAAAACAATCTTTCAAAAAAAAATGCATACACCATACTCATCTATGGATTGTTAATTGCCATTTTACCTTATGGACTAAAAAATTCTTATGTGCTTTTATCTAATATTTTCATTCTTTTTGCGCTAAGACGTTTAATTACCTTACAATCTAAATTAGAGATTAAGAAAAAGTTATTTGATGCAACGTTTTGGATTATTCTTGCCAGCTTGTTAAATTTTTGGGCAATATTATTTTTATTTCTTGTAGTTATTGCTTTGCTGTATTCAGCAGAAAACAATTCTAAAAATTGGTTAATTCCTGTTATGACAATCCTTACTGTAGCTATATTGTATATATCATTTCAGGTGATAGTAAATGACCAATGGATTGCAGAAGATTTTTCTAATATTCCGTCATTAAATTTTGATTTTTCAGCATATAATAGTTCGGAGAATATATTAAGTATAACACTAGTATTTAGTATGTTAATATGGTCTAGTATATATTATTTTAAAAAGACAAAAGAGGTTAATAGAACATCTAAATCTGCCTTTATTTTAGTTGGTATTACAGCATTAATTGCTTTGGTTATAAGTATTATTTCACCACAAAAAGACGGAAGCGAATTCTTTTATTTATTTGCACCTTTAGCAATTATCATGACAAATTACTTAGAACAAGTTAGCGATGTAAGATTTAAAGAGGTATTACTTTTGATATTAGTTTTAGCACCAATCTTAAATCTAGTTTTGTAATTTCTCACCAAAAGCTAAATCACCAGCATCACCTAATCCAGGAACAATATAACCTTTAGAGTTAAGCTCTTTGTCTATAGTTCCAATCCAAAGTTGAGTATCAGCATCAAAAGCATCAGAGATAAAATCAACTCCTTTTTGAGCACCAATAACACTTACAAGGTGTAACGATTTTGGCTTACCAAAAGGAAGTAATGCTTTATAAGTAGCTAGCATAGATTGACCTGTTGCCAGCATAGGATCTGCCAGAATTAAAGTTTTGCCCTCTAGATTTGGGCAAGCTAAATATTCAACAACAATATCAAATGATTCAGGATTTTCTTGATGGTGTCTATAAGCAGAAATAAAGGCGTTATCAGCAGCATCAAAATAGTTAAGTAAACCATTATGCAGAGGAACACCAGCTCTAAGAATAGAACATAAAACGATATCATCATCTAATAAATTCACTGAACATTCTCCCAAAGGAGTAGATACATTAGAGGTTTTATAATTAAGCGATTTACTTAATTCATACCCTAAAACCTCTCCAATACGCTCTATATTTCTTCGAAAACGCAAACGATCTTTTTGAATGGAGATATCTCTTAACTCAGAGATAAATGTATTGATAATAGAATTGTTTGTTGAAATATTATGAACTTTCATAACTAATTTTTTAGAACTACTGTGATAAACATAATCTGCTCTGGTGATACCTTCAAAATTAATAATATCAGGTATATTTGCAGTCTAAATTAAAAACTATGTTTTCAGACAAAGCCAATTCTATTTTTCAAGATGTTATTAAAACATACAAAGTACGTAATACTGTAGATCAACCATTCACAAATAAGTACGATAAGGACAAGGATCTAATTGCACATTTATTATACAGAAAATGTTGGATTGATACTGTACAATGGGCTTATGAAGATATTATTAGAGACCCTAACATAGACCCAGTTGGTGCTTTAAAGTTAAAGCGTATGATAGACGCTTCTAACCAAGACAGAACAGATACTGTTGAGTTTATAGATAGTTATTTTTTAGATAAATATGAAGATGTAGCAGTAAAAACTGATGCTAAGATTAATTCTGAAAGTCCAGCTTGGGCAATTGATAGACTATCTATTTTAGCACTTAAAATCTATCATATGAATGTCGAGGCTACCAGAGAAGATGCTACTCCTGAGCACAGAGCTGCATGCCAAAAAAAGCTAGACATTTTACTAGAGCAACGCGTAGATTTAAGTACTGCAATAGACGATTTACTTAACGATATAGCTAATGGTAATAAATACATGAAAGTGTATAAGCAGATGAAAATGTATAACGATGATGAGCTAAATCCTGTGTTAAGGGCTCAAAAATAATTCTTGTGAAAATAAGAATCCTATCCTTTAATTGAGGTGCCAAAACCCAACCACATACTCGTAATTCGTCTTTCAGCAATGGGAGACGTTGCTATGACTGTTCCTGTTTTAAGAGCCGTAACAGATCAATATCCTCATTTAAAAATCACAGTTGTTACAAGAGCCTTTTTTTTACCTTTTTTTAATGAGTTAAACAATGTTGAAGTTTATTCAGTAGATTTAAAAGGAAAGCACAAGGGTCTATTAGGATTATACAAACTTTCAAAAGAATTAAAGAAGTTGAGGTTTGATGCTGTTGCAGATTTACACAATGTATTAAGAAGCAAAATTTTAAAATTCCTTTTTACAGGAACTAAAGTTGTGCAGATTGATAAAGGCAGAGCAGAAAAGAAAGCACTAACTTCTAGAAAAGTTTTTAAACAACTAAAAACAACTCACCAAAGGTATGCAGATGTATTTGAAGCTTTAGGTTATAAAATAGAGTTATCCAAACCTTCGTTTCCTAAACAAAAAGAATTAACCTCTAGTTTAAAGACATTCATTTCAAATCCTGAAAAGAAAATAATAGGTATAGCACCTTTTGCTGCTCATACAAGTAAAATGTATCCATTAGATATAATGGAAGAAGTCATAAAACATCTCTCTAAGGATTATAACATTATTTTATTTGGCAGCAAAGAGGAAGTTAAGGTTTTAAATGATCTTGAAACAAAATACAATACTGTTAGTTCTACTGCAGGAAAACTGAACTTAAAAGAAGAGTTAGTTATAATTTCAAATTTAGATGTTATGTTATCTATGGATTCTGCTAATGGTCATTTGGCTGCGATGCATGGTGTAAAAGTCGTTACAATTTGGGGTGTTACTCATCCTTATACAGGATTTAAACCCTTTAACCAACCAGACGATTACCAACTAGTAGCAGATAGAGGAGAGTTTCCCTTAATTCCAACATCAATCTATGGCAATACGTATCCAGCCAATTACGAAAATGCTGCTAGTAGTATTTCTACTAAAACCATATTAGAGAAAATAAAGTCTTTAGCTTAAAGTTAATTATAATACTTTAAGTTCTCTCCTTAAAAGAGATGTCCACAGGATAGAGAGACTATACATCATCATAATCCACAATAATCTTAGAAGAAGTAGGTTGCGCTTGGCAAGTTAATATTAAACCTTCAGCAACTTCGCCATCTGTAAGAATATTATTCTGTCTCATCTCTGCTGTACCTTCAGTAACACGAGCTATACAACTACTACAAATACCACCTTGGCAAGAGTAAGGTGCATCGATATCTTGTTTTAACGCAGCTTCAAGAATGGTTTTAGAGTTGTTCATGTTAAATTCAAAAGATTCATCATCAACAATAACTTTGATTTCAGCCATACCATCAGAAACTTCTATGGTTGTGTTTTCTGAATTTGCTGGATTACTAAATAATTCAAAATGAATTTTAGAATCCTTTACACCATGCTCTGTTAAAGTGTCTTTAACTACATGAATCATGTCTTCTGGACCACATAAATAAAAAGAGTCTATGGTAACATCTTTATACTTATTCTTTAGAATTAGGTTAACAGTACTTTTCTCTATTCTGCCAAATAAAGCGTCTTCTTCATTAGTTCTACTAAATATAAAGTGTACATGGAAACGATTACCATACCTAGTTTTTAAATTGATAAGGTCTTCAAAAAACATAGCGTCTGTTTTAGATTTATTACCATAAACCAAAATCATATTACTAAAAGGCTCTTCTTCTAAAACAGTTTTAACAATGCTTAGTATTGGAGTAATACCGCTACCTGCTGCAAAAGCAACAATGGTTCTGGTTTTTTCAGCATTAGGCTCAAAAATAAAACGACCATTAGGTTCTGAGACTTCTAGGACATCACCAACGTTAAGTTTAGTGTTAGCATATTTAGAAAACAAACCTTTTTCAACTTCTTTAACAGCCACCTTTAATTCATCACTTTTAGGAGAAACACAAAGCGAATAATCGCGTCTAACCTCATCAGCATTTAAGGTTGTCTTTAAGGTTATATATTGACCTGCTTTAAAGGTATAGGCTGCTTTTAGGTTTTCTGGAATAGCAAAAGAAATGGCTACTGAAGTTGCTGTTAAACGTTCTATGTGAGATATAGTTAAACTATGAAATTGAGACATACGTAAATTTTTGGCAAAAATAAGAAGGAGCTTTTTCTATAACTAAAATTTAAGACGAAAATAATACATAAGAATCTTATACATAAGAAAATTATGTATATTTGCAGCATGAGTAATTCTAAGTTGTACAAAGGAAGCTTAACAACAATTATTTTAAAATTGTTGAACCAACACGATAAAATGTATGGTTACGAGATAACACAAAAGGTTAAGGTATTAACTAACGGAGAACTTAATATTACCGAAGGTGCGCTTTATCCTGCGCTACATAAACTTGAGGCAGAGGGTTTTCTGGATGTACAGATCATGAGGGTTGGTAATCGCTTACGCAAGTATTACAAACTAACCGAAACAGGCGCACAAGAAACGGTAAACAAGCTGGACGAGCTGGCAGAATATATTAAAACCATGCAAACCTTGGTAAACCCTAAATTGGCTTAGAACATGGCAAGCTTAAGTGCTGAAGATATTCGGTTTATAGACAACTATTTAGACAACTCTGATGTTATATATCAAGACATTAGAATGGAAATGGTAGATCACGTGGCCTCAGCCATTGAAACACAAATGGCTAATGGCAACACTCGTGACTTTTACTACATTTTTAAAGACTACATGGTTAAAAACAAAGCGAGACTCCTTGATAATAATAAGAAATTCCTGAGGTCAGCTGACATGAAGATAGCAAAATTATTGTTCTCAAACCTTTTGTCCTTACATGGTATTGTCACCTTTGCACTACTATATTTTGGATTGTGGTTGGCCTATAATCAATTAAATATTGAGGTATTTAAGACTATAATTTCTATCGTTCCTTTTATGGTTATGCTAATTTTTGGGTTGGTATATTTTATAGCCTTAAAAGTTTATAAGCTAGAGCGTTTTTCCATAATTGAGCGCATAGCATTTCCGTTTGTTATTATTTTTCACCTGTTTTCTTTTTCAAAGAACCTTTCCAGGTCTTTTTATATCGAAGTGTTTAATATACTGCTCATAATAGGTGTAATTAGCTTGATTATTACATTGATCATGCTACTCTTTAAAATTACTGTAGACTTGGCCAAAATATATCGTAAACGCTTTAATAAACTTGTGTAAATGACACTGACCAAAGCTCAAATAGAACAACTCTACACATTTACGCAAAAGCACTTTGTAGATTGGTATGATGTGCAGATAGAGCTTGTGGACCATTTGGCCAATGGCATTGAACAACAATGGCAGAAATCTCCAGAAGTTCCGTTTAATGATGCTTTAAACATTGAGTTTAAGAAATTTGGGATAATGGGTTTTTCTGATGTTATAGAACAAAAAACAAATGCACTGAACACGCACTATAGAAAACTGGTTTGGAACTATTTTATAGGCTATTTTAAATTACCCAAGATTTTACTCACCACTTTTTTTATTTGGATCTATTACAGCATTCTAACCTTTATGAATATTGAATTTTGGGTCATACTAACTAGCTGTATAGGTTTAACCATTGTGCCTTTTGTATTTATGTACAGACAGAAAAAACGGATTACAGCTGTAAAAAAGGTAACTGGTAAAAAGTGGCTTGTTGATGCAGTGGTCATGCAATTAGGTGGTATAATGTATTTTTTCAACATAGGAATGTACGTTGCTATTTTTACGGATCCAAGTAAAACCACAATGAGCAATACAACTTTACTTATAGCTGCCATAATTATTGTGCTTCTTGCCTTAGTACTGTATGTTTCTATTTTTGTGGTAGCGCCGCAATTAAGAGCGCATGTGGCCAAACAACATACAGTGTATAAAATCTCTTAATTGTGTAACAAAAGCAGTATTTTGCATACCAATAGCACAGCTAACACATCAAAAAAATGATAAAACGGTTTTTAAACTTAGAATGGAAACAATATTTTCGCTCTTCGTATTGGCAAAAAAACTTAGCCTTAAATATTCTCCTTATTTTCTTTGCGCTATATTTTGTGGTCATATTTTTAATTATGGGATTTGCATTATATCCTATTCTTAAAAAAATGTATCCAGATAATGATCCATTTGTAATGGTTAATGGGTTTTTGTTCTTTTGGATTATTGGAGACTTAGTGGTTCGGTTCTTTTTTCAAAAGTTACCAGTAATGAGTGTAAAACCATTATTGCACTTGCCCATAAAAAGAGGCACAGTAGTTAACTATGTTTTAGGTAAATCTGCTGTATCGTTTTTTAACTTTTTACCCCTTTTTGCCATTATTCCTTTTGGTATTATTTTGATCACAAAAGGCTATGCAGCAACTGCTGTGATAACCTGGATTTTTGCTATTATTTTAATCACATTAATAATAAATTTTTTAAATTTTATTATTGAGAGTTTATCGTCTAAAACCGAATTATCGTTTTTACCAATAATAGTTTTAGTAGGAGGTTTATATGCCTTAAATTATTTCGAAATTATTTCTGTTGCAAGCTTAATAGCTTCTGGCGTAACTGCTATTACCGAAAATCCACTATTCTTATTAGTTTTGGTATTTACTTTGGTGGTTTTATATTCTATTAATTATAAATCACTTTATCAAAAACTATACTTAGATGCCTCATTAAAAACTAAAGTTCAAGAGGTAAATGCCTCTAATTTAGAGTGGACAAAACATTTTGGTGATGTTGCACCATTTATGCAATTAGACCTAAAGCTGATTTGGCGTAATAAGCGTACTAAATCCATGGTTTGGATGCTTATTATGGGATTATTCTATGGCTTATTCTTTTATCCACAACCCATTTATCAAGATAAGGAAATACTATATGTTTTTGTTGGTATTTTTTCAACAGGTATTTTCTTAATCAATTTTGGGCAATTTATTCCTGCTTGGGATAGTGGTTATTACAAGCTATTAATGAGCCAGAATATTCAGTACAAAGATTTTTTAAAATCTAAATTTACCTTAATGAGTATAAGTGTTGTAGCACTTTTTATTTTAGGGATTCCTTATGTGTATTTTGGATGGAAAATTTTAATCGTTCATTTTGCTGCAGCCATATATAACATTGGTGTAAATACACATGTTATTTTGTATGGAGGATCTTTTAACCGAAAAAAGATAGAATTAGATAAAAAAGCAGCATTTAATTTTCAAGGTACAGGAGCAGTACAATGGATTATTGGTATTCCATTAATGATATTACCAATGGCTTTATTTGGTATTTTAAATTGGCTGGTGAGTTTTGAAGTTGCAGTGGCAGTATTATTAGCTTTAGGAATTACAGGTATAGTATTCCATACCAAAATAATGACATTTATAACCAATAGATATTTAGATTCAAAATATAAAATGATTGACGCTTTTAGTCAAGACACCTAAAAAATAGCAACCATGATAACAGCATCAGATTTAACAAAAACATACGGAAGCAATACAGTTTTAGCCATTAATAATTTAGACATACCAAAAGGTCAAAGTTTTGGACTTGTAGGTAATAATGGTGCGGGTAAAACAACATTTTTTAGCTTGCTTTTAGATTTAATTCAACCTTCTACAGGTCATATAAAAAATAATAATATCCCAGTTCATGAGAGTGAAGACTGGAAACCGTTCACTTCTGCGTTCATAGACGAGAGCTTTCTTATTGGCTACTTAACACCAGAGGAATATTTCTATTTTATTGGTGAGTTAAGAGGACAGAACAAGGCGGATGTTGATAGTTTAGTGTCTCAATTTGAAGATTTTTTTCATGGTGAAATTCTTGGGCAGAAAAAATATCTTAGAGATTTAAGTAAAGGAAACCAGAAAAAAGCAGGTATTGTAGCCTCTTTTATTGGTAACCCTGAAGTTATTATTTTAGATGAACCTTTTGCAAACCTCGACCCAACCACACAAATAAGACTCAAAGGAATTATTAAAGACCTTGCAGAAAAACAAGGTGTTACTGTTTTGGTTTCTAGCCATGATTTACTTCATGTTACAGATGTTTGTGAGCGTATTGTAGTCTTAGAGAAAGGAGAAGTCATCAAAGATTTAGCAACCAATCCTACCACGCTAAAAGAATTAGAAGCCCATTTTGCAGGCGAGGAGATGGTCTAAAAATGGTCATTTTCATCTTATAATTCAAAAAGATGTTTATTTTTACGGTTCAGCATAATATATGCTTGATATTTTAGTTATCTATTAACCAAATAGAACCAACGTTGAAACTATCTTTAAAAACCATATTACTTGTGGTTGGTATTGCTTTTATTGCGACCAATTGTTCGCGTAAAAAAGACACCTTTCTAAGTCGTAATTTTCATGCTTTAGGCACAAAGTATAATATTCTTTACAACGGTAATATTGCATTAGAGCAAGGTAAAGCTTCAATAAATGATGCGTTTACTGAGAATTTCTGGGAACTTCTCCCAGTAGAACGCATGCAAGTAACTGACGAGGTTATACTTCCTGGTCAATCTAAAAACGCAGATTTTGAGCGCGCTGAAGAAAAAGCCATAAAAGCTGTTCAGAAACACGGGATGAATATCCAAGGGAAAGAAAAAAACCCTCAGATAGACGAAGCCTATTTACTCTTAGGGAAATCCAGATACTTTGATCAACGCTTTATTCCTGCACTAGAAGCCTTTAACTACATACTCTATAAATATCCTGCAAGCGATAAGATTAATTCAGCTAAAGTTTGGAGAGAAAAAACCAACATAAGGTTAGAAAATAATGAGTTAGCCATTAAAAATCTTAAACGATTATTAGAGCAAGAAGAATTAGAACCTCAAGATTTAGCTGATGCTACATCTATTTTAGCTCAAGCTTATATTAACCTTAAGCACAAAGATAGCGCCTTACAGCAATTAAAAGTTGCAGAAACATACACCAAAAATAATAATGAAATTGCTAGATATAATTACATAAGAGGTCAATTATATAATGAGTTTGGGCATAAAGATAGTGCTAATATGGCGTTTGATAAAATAATAGAACTCCACAGAAAAATTCCTAGAGCATATTATATTAATGCGCATTTAGAAAAGATTAAAAATTTTAATTATGCTGATGGTGATAAATTGGCTTATTTAGAATACTTAACAGATTTAGAAGAGGATAGAGAAAACAGACCATTTTTAGATAAAATTTACCATCATATTGCTAATTTTCATTTAAATAATGATAAAGATAGTTTAGCCACAGTTTATTATAATAAATCATTAGCTAAAAGTAAAATTGATAAGGTTTTAAATACTCGAAATTATGCAACACTTGGCGACATGAGTTTTGATGTTGCTAAATACAAAACGGCTGGTGCCTATTACGATAGCACTATGACTAATATGAAACTAAACTCTAAGCCTTATCGCTTAATGAAGAAAAAGCGTGATAACTTAGACGATGTTATTTATTACGAAGATATAGCACAACGTCACGACAGTATATTAAATCTGGTATCACTTTCAGAAGAAGACAGATTAGCTGTGTTTTCTGAGTTTACAGAACAGTTAAGGATAAGAGTAGAGCAAGAAAAAGCAAAACAACTAGAAGCTGAAGAAGCTGCAAAACGTCAAAATTCTGGTATTAATCAAACCATTCCTGGACAGAAAGGTCAACTTCAAAAAGGTGGATTAGCACAAACATCATCAGGAAGAGTAGTGCCTGGGAAACCTGGTGGAAATGGTAAAAGTAACTTCTACTTCTACAATCAAAATACAGTATCATTTGGAAAAAATGAGTTTTTAAAAATTTGGGGAGAACGAGATTTGCAGGATGGTTGGCGATTATCAGATAAACGAGGAGGAGACTCAGATTCCGGAACAGAAGAACTTATCGCTGAAGCTACTGACGAAGAACTATTTGATCCTCAATTCTATATTTCTAAAATACCGTCAGATCCAAAAGTAATTGATAGTTTAACAAAAGACAGGAATTTTGCCTATTACCAACTTGGAACGATCTACAAGGAAAAATTTAAAGAATACGAGCTTGCTAAAAACAAATTACAGCGACTATTACAAAATATACCAGAGGAACGTTTAGTGCTTCCAACAAAATACAACCTTTATAAGTTGTATATATTGTTAAACCAAACAGGAGAGGCAGAAGCCATTAAGAGTGATATTTTAGCTAATTATTCCGATTCTAGATACGCTGAGATTTTAAGAAATCCTGAATCAGCACTAGCTAGTGATGAAAACAGCCCTGAGAGTTTGTATGAAAAAGCCTATAGGTATTTTGAAAATCAAGACTACACAAAAGCTATTGCAGAATGTGAAAAACACATTTACACTTTTGAAGGTGAACCAATAGTCCCTAAGTTTGAAATCTTAAAAGCTTCTGCAAGAGGAAGGCTTTACGGTGTAAAGGCTTATGAAGAAGGTGTAAATTATGTTGCGCTTACTTATCCAAATTCAGAAGAAGGTAAAAAAGCTTTAGAGATATTAAATAATTCTATTCCACTGTTAAGTAAAAAGCAGTGGTACGATAATGATTCCTCTTCAAAATTCCATGTGGTGTATCAGTTTAAAAGAGATGCTAACGAAGATGTAGATGCATTTATAAAACGATTAAACGAAAAGGTAGAGAAAGTAACCTACTTTGATTTAAGCACCTCTAAAGATGTCTATGACGAAAACACTATCTTTGTTGTAGTTCATGGATTAAAAAGTATTGGTGGTGCAGCAGGTTTTGCAGAAATCATAGGAGAAGACAAAGATGAGAAAGACCCAATTATAAGACCTTACTTCTCCATATCATCTGGCAACTATACAATAATACAAAGGCATAAAAACCTAGAAGAATACATTCAGTCCCAATAATAAAGTAAAAATTAATTATCATGTTTTCCTCAGACAGTAAAAAAAACAAAACACCTATGGAAACATCAACTCAGCAAAATATTATAGCGCCAGGAACTAAAATTGTTGGCGATATTACAAGCAATGGTGCCTTCAGAATCGATGGAACAGTAGATGGAAATGTGAAGACATCAGGTAAAATTGTTGTTGGTAAATCAGGATTTATTAAAGGTACTTTGCAAGGTGAGAATGCTGATTTCGAAGGTAAGTTTTCCGGAAAACTTCACTTATCAGGAACACTAAGTTTAAAATCAACAGCACATATAGAAGGGGAAGTTGTTATTGGTAAATTAGCTGTAGAACCAGGCGCAACGTTTAACGCAACATGCAGTATGAAAGGCGCAGTGAAACCGATCGGAAATGGACAATCACAACAACAAACAAAGCCAAGACAACAAACTATTCCAGGAACAGAAAGAACGGCTTAATACTTATGCTCGTTTTTCTGGTATTGTCATACAAATGTTTGCTATCATAGGTTTAGGAACTTTTGCTGGTGTTAAACTCGATGAATTTTTCCCAAACGATCACAAGTTTTACGCAATAATTTTGTCTTTATCTTCAGTTATTTTAGCGTTAGTTTTTGTAATAAGACGTATTATTGCAGGTTCAAAAGAATAAAAACTAGCATGAATTCAGAATTCAAAAAAAATCAGATTTCATTTTTATTACAAACGTTATTTCTAACACTTTCTCTTTTTGCAATACATTATTATTTGCTTCATCATTTTGGTAAAGATTTTAACTTCTTTTTTCCTTTATGGCAAATTTATGGGTTCCATCTAGTTATTACAACAGTACTGTATACCATTATAAACTATAAGTATTCTTCAGGTAAAACAGACATCTTTAATCTTTTTATGGTTATAACATTGTTAAAAATGGTGATTTCCATACTGTTTTTATTACCATTAATACTTTCAGATTTTGAAAATAAACAACCAGATGTCTTTAACTTTTTCATTCCCTACTTTATATACCTATTCTTTGAGGTGTATTCACTCACTAAATTTCTTCAAAAAAGGTAGCAAAATTAGAGCTTAAAATCCCTTTAAAAATATCATTGAAATATAGTTTGCCAATTCATTTTATGTATGTAAATTTGCACCGAATTTAAAGCAAGGTATTTTAAGCCCATAAGAATGAGAATTAACACCTTAAAAAACATAGTATTATCAACACTATTAATAGCGGTTTTTAATATTGGTTTTGCCTCTGAGACAAAAGACGGAGGAGACGACGAAAAATTCGATCCTAAAGAGATGATTTTACATCACGTTAAGGATGCCTACGGAATGCATATCGCTACCTTAAATCAAGGTAAAGAAAACGAAACACATATTACAATTCCATTACCTGTAATTGTATATACTGATAAAGGGCTAACAACATTTTCATCATCAGCATTTCATCACGATTATCATGGACATGAGATTGTTGAGAGAAATGGCGAGCGCTTTGTAAATGTTCATGAAAAAGTTTATGTATTAGATCAAGGCGCTAGTGAGGTGGCTTTTGATGATGAAGGACATCCTACCAATGCTCACAGACCCAAATTTGACTTATCTATAACTAGAAATGTCTTTATGATGTGGGTTTCTATTGCTGTGTTATTTCTAATCTTTTTAACAGCAGCTCGTCGTTATAAAAAATCTGAAGATAATGTACCTTCTGGCATTGCTAGTTTTGTAGAACCTTTAGTTGTCTTTGTTAGAGATGAAATTGCTAAACCAATGATAGGTGAGCACAAGTATAAAAAATACATGCCTTATTTATTAACTATATTTTTCTTTATATGGATTAATAATATATTTGGATTAATTCCAATCCTTAATGGTGCTAACTTAAGTGGTAACATTGCTTTTACATTTACACTAGCAGCCATTACATTCATAATTACAACATTTAGTGGTAACAAAAATTACTGGAAACACATCTTTTGGATGCCAGGAGTTCCTGTGCCAATGAAAATATTTTTAATGCCAATAGAGATTATCGGAATGTTTGTTAAGCCTATTTCTCTAATGATTCGTTTGTTTGCTAACATAACAGCAGGCCACGTTATCATTTTAGCATTAATGTCATTAATATTTGTTTTTAAAACTGTTGCTATTGCGCCAGTATCTGTAGCATTCTCATTGTTTATTACAGTTATTGAGGTTATCGTAACAGCAATACAAGCCTATATATTTACAATATTGTCAGCTCTATATTTTGGGATGGCAACTGAAGAAGCACATCATTAATTAATTTAAATTTTATATTATGACTATTACTGGAATTGCAGCTATTGGAGCTGGTTTAGCAGCTATTGGAGCTGGTGTTGGTATTGGTAAGATTGGTGGATCAGCTATGGAAGCTATGGCACGTCAACCAGAAATGCACGGGAAGATTCAATCTTCTGCATTAATCTTAGCAGCCTTCGTAGAAGCGGTAGCACTATTTGGTGTTGTTGTTGCTTTCTTACAAGGGTAAGACATTAAGATACAGAAGCAACGGTTGGTTGCTTCTGTATTTTTAAAATTTAAGTTATTTAAAACAAAACAGAATGGATTTAATTACACCCGAATTTGGACTAGTCTTTTGGACGTTAATTACATTTTTAGTACTTCTTTTTATCTTAAGAAAGTTTGCTTGGAAACCTATCCTTGGTGCTGTAAGTGATAGAGAAGAAGGTATTAAAGATGCTTTAGCCTCAGCTGAAAAGGCGCGTCAAGAGATGGAAAACCTTACTGCAGACAATGAGCGTATTTTACAAGAAGCACGTGCTGAGCGCGAAGCCATGTTAAAAGATGCTCGTGAGTTAAAGAATAAGATTGTTGCTGATGCTAAAGAAGAGGCACAAACACAAGCTAGTAAAATGATTGAGCAAGCTCAAGCAGCAATAGAAAGTGAAAAGAAAGCAGCTATGGCAGAATTAAAAAGTCATGTTGCTGGGTTATCACTAGATATCGCTGAGAAAGTAGTACGTGATGAATTATCTAACAAAGACAAGCAATTAAAATTGGTTGAAGACATGTTAGGTGAAGCAACTTTAAACTAAGATAAATGTCAGGATCAAGAGCAGCCATAC
The DNA here is from genome assembly GCF_031846265.1 of Microcosmobacter mediterraneus. Lineage (NCBI taxonomy): Bacteria > Pseudomonadati > Bacteroidota > Flavobacteriia > Flavobacteriales > Flavobacteriaceae > Microcosmobacter > Microcosmobacter mediterraneus. Next base: position 459,869 of record NZ_JAVRIA010000002.1, read on the forward strand.
GTTATGCAAAAGCCGTTTTAAGCTTAGCAACAGATCAAAAATCTTCTGAAGCTGTAAACAGTGATATGAAAACAATCACTAATACAATTGCTCAGAGTGAAGATTTAAATCAGATGCTTCAAAGTCCTGTAGTAAGATCTTCAGATAAAAAAGCAGTATTAACATCAGTATTTAAGGATGCTAATGTCGTTACAACTAATCTTATAGATACATTAATCTCTAATAAGAGACTAGCGCTTTTAAATGATGTGGCTGCTAGTTATATGCAGTTGTATGATCAAATGAGAGGAACGCAAGTCGCAACAGTGACTACAGCTATACCTTTAACAGCAGATTTAAAAACTAAAGTGTTAACTAAAGTAAAAGAACTTACAGGAAAGGAAGCAGAAGTAGAAAATATAATAGATGAAAGCATTTTAGGTGGTTTCATTTTAAGAGTTGGTGATATTCAGTATAATGCTAGTATTGCAAATAAACTCGATAAATTAAAAAGAGAATTTACATTAAACTAAAAAGGCTGGTCGCTGAGGCTCTCGAAGCGACATTAGGCAAAATATAAATAAAAATGGCAGAAGTAAAACCAGCTGAAATATCAGCAATCTTAAAACAACAACTTTCAGGTTTTGAAGCAGGTGCTTCATTAGACGAAGTAGGAACAGTATTAACTGTAGGTGATGGTATTGTACGTGCTTACGGATTAGCTAACGCACAATATGGTGAATTAGTAGAATTCGAAGGTGGTGCAGAAGGTATTGTACTTAACCTTGAAGAAGATAATGTTGGTATTGTACTTTTAGGGACTTCAGTAGGAGTAAAAGAAGGATCTACAGTAAAACGTACTGAACGTATTGCATCTGTGAAAGTAGGTGAAGGTATTGTAGGACGTGTAGTGGATACTCTAGGTAACCCAATTGATGGTAAAGGACCAATCGCTGGAGAAACTTATGAAATGCCTGTTGAGCGCAAAGCACCAGGTGTTATATACAGAGAACCAGTAACAGAGCCATTACAAACAGGTATTAAAGCGATTGATGCTATGATTCCTGTTGGTAGAGGACAACGTGAGTTGGTAATTGGTGACAGACAGACTGGTAAAACAACGGTTTGTATTGATACCATCTTAAATCAGAAAGAATTTTATGATGCAGGTGAGCCTGTATATTGTATATATGTAGCTGTTGGACAAAAAGCATCAACAGTTGCAAATATTGCAAAAACTTTAGAAGAAAGAGGAGCTTTAGCATATACTACTATTGTAGCAGCTAATGCATCAGATCCAGCAGCGATGCAAGTATACGCACCAATGACAGGAGCTTCTATAGGAGAATATTTTAGAGATACTGGTCGTCCAGCATTAATCATTTACGATGATTTATCTAAACAAGCGGTAGCTTACCGTGAAGTATCTTTATTATTACGTCGTCCTCCAGGACGTGAAGCATATCCTGGTGACGTTTTCTACTTACACTCAAGACTATTAGAGCGCTCTGCAAAAATCATTAACGATGATACAATTGCTAAGGAAATGAATGATTTACCAGATTCTCTTAAGCCAATGGTAAAAGGAGGAGGTTCTTTAACAGCTTTGCCAATCATTGAAACACAAGCAGGTGACGTATCAGCATATATTCCAACCAATGTAATTTCTATTACAGATGGTCAAATCTTCTTAGATGGTGATTTATTTAACTCTGGTGTACGTCCAGCAATTAACGTAGGTATCTCTGTATCTCGTGTTGGTGGTAATGCTCAGATTAAATCCATGAAAAAAGTATCAGGAACCCTAAAATTAGATCAAGCTCAATTCCGTGAATTAGAAGCTTTTGCTAAGTTTGGTTCAGATTTAGATGCCTCTACTTTAAACGTCATTGAAAAAGGTAAGCGTAACGTTGAGATCTTAAAGCAAGCTCAAAACGATCCGTTTACAGTAGAAGATCAGGTAGCAATTATTTATGCAGGTTCTAAGAACTTGTTAAGAGATGTTCCTGTTGAAAAAGTAAAAGAATTTGAAAGAGATTTTATTGAATTCTTAAACGCTAAACACAGAGATGTATTAGATACGCTAAAGTCTGGTAAATTAACCGATGAAGTAATTGATACATTAACAAATGTAGCTAAAGACCTTACAGGGAAATACAGAGCTTAATAAATTAAACTAATGTCACTCTTAGCATTTGCAAAGAGTCTTTATAAACTAAAGAATGGCAAACTTAAAAGAAATACGTAACAGAATATCGTCAGTGTCTTCAACGATGCAGATTACTAGTGCCATGAAAATGGTATCAGCTGCTAAATTGAAGAAAGCTCAAGATGCTATTACTGCAATGCGTCCTTACTCTAATAAGTTAACAGAATTATTGCAGAGTTTAAGCGCAACATTAGATGCTGATTCTGGCAGTAAGTATTCAACTGAAAGAGAAGTGAACAATGTTTTAATTGTTGCTATTACTTCTAATAGAGGTTTGTGTGGTGCATTTAATTCCAATATCATTAAGCAAACTAATGTTTTGATTAATGATGTTTACGCTGATAAAAATGTTTCTGTTTTAGCTATTGGTAAAAAATCAAATGACGCTTTTTCAAAACAAGACAGAGTCATAGCAAATAAGAGCGACGTATTTGATTCTTTAACGTATGATAATGTTGCAGAGATTGCTGAAATGATCATGGAGAAGTTTGTTGAAGGCGAATATGATAAAGTTGAACTAGTTTACAACAGCTTTAAAAATGCTGCAACTCAGATTATAATGACTGAGCAGTATTTACCAATTGTTCCTATTGAAGGAGAAGATGCTCATGCTAATTTAGATTACATTTTTGAGCCTTCTAAACAAGAGATCGTTGAGGCATTAATCCCTAAAGCATTAAAAACACAATTATTCAAAGCCGTTAGAGATTCTTTTGCCTCAGAACATGGTGCACGTATGACAGCGATGCATAAAGCAACTGATAACGCTACCGAATTAAGAGATCAGCTGAAATTAACGTATAACAAAGCACGACAGGCAGCAATCACCAATGAGATTTTAGAAATTGTTGGAGGAGCGGAAGCTTTGAACAATTAGACGAGCCTTGCGAAGTCAAATTTCCAAAAGAGCGGAAGTACTGAATAATTAGACGAGCTTAATATAAATTAAAGCCTTACTTTTTAGTAAGGCTTTATTATGGAATACCTTTTGATTATTATCTTTAACGTAATAGAGATCATGAAAAACGAAAAAGGCTATACATGTTTGTTAATTATAATTGTAATGATGATAACTTTTTTTAATTGTTCAAGCTCAAAACAGTTACAAAAGAAAGCGCCAATTCAGTTTAAGGACGTGTATTGTCAAGCTTGGGCTGGTGGAATTCAAGAAGCTGGTTCAGGGATTGATATTGTTATTCCTGTAAAACAACTAGATAAAAGTGATATCATTTTAGATTCAGTTTATTTTAGAGCTAAAGTAGTACAGCTTGAAAAGACAGAATTTCAAGGAATTACAACTTATATAGGACGATTTATAACTAAGCCTATTAGAAATGGTATCGTTATCAGTAGTGATCCTAAAGAAGAATATAAAAACACCGTAATCTTACCTCGGAAATCACCTTTTAATTTAGAAGATCATGAGTGTGTTGTTAGTTACATTACAGAGGGTGTTACCAACTATTTCAAAATTGAAAACGTTATAGAAAAGCCAAGGAATAATTATCCTAGTATGCCTAAGAATTGACAATAAGTTAAACTTTGTTTGCGTTTGCTAAAAACGTATTTTTAACAACGATAACTACAGCCTTTTGAGTGTATTAAAAACGTTTGTAAAAGACATCTTTATTTATGGTCTAGCCATTGTACTTCCTAGACTTATAAACTTTCTTTTAGTACCTCTTTACACTGGTGTTTTTAAAAACGATGAATACTCAGAGAATACCGAGTTTTATGTTGTAGTAGCTTTTTTTAATGTTGTACTTAGCTACGGAATGGAAACCTCTTTTTTTAGGTTTTTTAGTAAGCACAAAGAAAAAAACAAAGTGTTATCTACAGCTTTAATTTCAGTGGTAACTTCTACATTGCTCTTTGCTATTATATTATTTTCCCTAAAAACCCAAATTTCAGAAGTACTACGCATAAATCCAGAGTTCTATGCAATCTTAGTCAGTATTATTCTTATAGAAGCTTTAATAGTAATTCCTTTTGCCTATTTAAGAGTTACAGGACGACCAGTAAGATTTGCGGTAATTAAAATTATTAATGTGCTTGTTATTGTTGGGTTAAACATTGTATTTCTATCAGAACGTTTTCGTATTGAGGGTTTACAAAATTTATTTACTGTTTCAGAAAAAGTAGAGTATACTTTTGTGGCTAATCTAATAGCAAGTACGCTCGTTCTTATTTTAGTATCGCCTTATTTTTTCAAAACAAAATGGCAATTCGATAACAGGATATTTAAACACATGCTAAAATATGGTTTACCAATAATGGTAGCAGGTTTGGCATTTGTTATAAACGAAAACTTTGACAAATGGTTTATTCCTGACGCTTTAGGAAAAGACATCAATGGAGCATATAGCGCCTGTTACAAAATTGCAGTATTTATGACGCTATTTATTCAAGCCTTTAGAATGGGAGCAGAACCTTTTTTCTTTAATCATGCTAAAGCGGAAAATGCCAAAAGTAATTATGCAACCATCCTTAAATACTTTACTATTTGTGGAGCATTAGGTTTAATGCTTGTAACAGTTTATATAACGGTTTTGACTCCAATTATTATTAAAAACCCTAGCTATTTAATGGCGTTAGATATTGTGCCTATTGTATTATTAGCAAATTTATGTTTAGGCATTTATCACAACTTATCTATTTGGTATAAGCTAACAGACAAAACACATTATGGTATGTATATCTCTATATTAGGAGCTATAATAACCATTGTGTTCAATATTATTTTTATTCCTAAAATAGGCTTTATGGCTTCAGCGTACACTACGCTTTTAGCCTATGGACTCATGATGATTATTTCTTATGTATTAGGAAGAAAACATTATGCAGTTCCTTATCAAGTTAATCGTATAGTATTATATTTAGTAACAAGTTCGACGTTAGCATTTATAAGTTATTATTATTTTGAAAAGAATTTGATCATAGGAACTCTATTTTTAATCCTATTTTTAGTAATAGTTTTTATCCTAGAGAAGAAGGAATTATTGTCATTCCTGCGATGGCAAGAGCCAACAAAAAGAATATAATTTAAAACAAAATGTCACCTCGAGCATTGCAGAGTAGATAATATATTTTGTGCGAATGTACCTTGCACAGCAAATCGAGAGGTCTTTTAAAATGATTAAATTTTTCAATAAAACAAGAAAGCAAATGCTCAAGGAAAATAAAATAGGTCGTTATCTTAAATATGCCATTGGTGAGATTATCTTGGTGATGATTGGTATATTGTTGGCACTTCAAGTCAATACTTGGAATACTAATCGTGAGCTTAAAAAGGAAGAAGCTAAAATTCTAAAAAGCCTACATCAAGAGTTTAGTAAAAACCTAGATAAGTTTAATATTATTTATAACAATCATCTAAAACGCAAAAAAACTATTGAGTATGTAATGTCTGCTGAAACGCAAAAACTATCAGCTGACAGTTTAGCAACATTAATGAATAGAATAAATTCCAATTGGACGTATGATCCCTTTCAAGGTATTTATAATTCAGTTATCGGATCAGGCAAAATAGAACTAATATCAAACGATAGTTTAAAAACTAAATTAGCGACTATACAAGATCTTATAAAAGACTATCAAGAAGAAGAGCGTGAGGTTAGGGAGTTTTCTAAACAAAACCTATATCCTTTTCTATTAGAACAGCCTCTGAAGAACTTTAAGTTTAATTCTAAAGATATTCTAGAATCGAAAAAAGTAAAAAATAATTATATTAAGATTTTTAAATCTTTTGAATATGATAAGCTTATGCAACAGTTAAGAGGTTGGATGCGATCTATTTTCGATGAAGGTCCAATCTTTAGAAAAGAACTAGTGTCTATTATTAATTTATTGGAAGAAGAAATAGAAAAACATAATTAACCTAACTGTCCCCTCGTCGCAGTCGAGAGGTTCTTTTGAAAGAATAACAAAAATAGTTCTCGACTGCGTTCGAACAGACATAAATTAACATGAACATAAAAATAATCAACAAATCCAGTCAAACCTTACCGCATTACGAAACTATAGCATCTGCTGGTATGGATTTACGTGCTAATATCAGTGAACCCATAACTTTAAAACCTCTTGAGCGAACCATTGTAAAAACAGGCTTGTTTATAGAGTTGCCAATTGGTACAGAAGCACAAGTGAGACCACGAAGTGGTTTAGCTGCAAAAAAAGGGATAACCGTTTTAAATGCGCCAGGAACAGTAGATGCAGATTATAGAGGAGAAATTGGAGTTATCCTTGTAAACCTCTCTAACGAAGATTTCACCATAGAAAATGGAGAGCGTATTGCACAATTAGTCATAGCAAAACACGAACGTGCCGAATGGGAAGATGTAGAAATACTATCTGAAACCTCTCGAGGAGAAGGTGGTTTTGGCAGTACAGGAGTAAAATAAATCCCCTTTAATTCCCCAAAAGGGAAAAAGAAGATGAAATATAAATAAAAGTTTAATTAATTAAAATGTCCTTTCCTTTGGAAAGGATTTAGGATAGGAATATGAAAATAATAGTACCAATGGCAGGAAGAGGCTCACGATTACGACCTCATAGTTTAACTGTACCAAAGCCATTAATTCCAGTTGTAGGACAACCAATTGTAAATAGATTAGTAAAAGATATTGCTAAAGTTTTAAAACAACCCATAGAAGAAATTGCTTTTGTGTTAGGTGATCCAGCTTGGTTTGGAGACGATGTTGTAAATAGTTTACAACAACTAGCTCAAGGACTTGGAGCTAAAGCATCCATATATAGACAAGACCAACCTTTAGGTACTGGTCACGCTATTATGTGCGCTAAAGAGTCACTTTCTGGACCTGCAGTTATTGCATATGCAGATACCTTAATTCGTGCAGATTTTAATCTAGATGCAGAAGCCGATAGTGTGATTTGGACAAAGCGTGTAACCAATCCTGAAGCCTATGGTGTTGTTAAATTAAATGATAAAAATGAAATTGTAGAACTTGTTGAGAAACCAGAAACATTTGTAAGTGATCAAGCAGTAATAGGTATTTATTTCTTTAAAGACATAGCAGTATTAAAGTCCAAACTACAAGAAGTTTTAGACGAAAACGTTATGAATGGAGGAGAATACCAAATAAATGATGGTATTAAGCGTATGATGGCAGATGGACGAGTTTTCAAAACAGGAACTGTAGACGAGTGGATGGATTGCGGAAACAAATCGGTTACAATAGAAACGAATTCTCGCATGTTGGGCTTTTTAAAAGCAGATAACGAAGAGCAATTAGTAGCTAATTCTGTTGTATTAGAAAACTCTACTATTATTGAACCGTGTTTTATTGGTGAAAACGTCGTATTGAAGAATTCTAGTATTGGGCCAAATGTTTCTATTGGCAATGACTGTGTGGTAGAAAACTCAAGCGTTAAAAATAGCCTAATTCAAACACAGACTATAATTAAAAATGCTACTTTAGACGAGGCTATGATCGGTAGTCATGTGAAGTTTGATGGTGGTTTCACTAAGATTAGTATTGGAGACTATTCCGTTTTGGAATAACTTTTGAACATAAAATGTCATTCAGAACGAGCATAGCGAAGTGAAGAATCTAGTAACTAATATTTGAAATAACTTTTAAACCTACTTGTCATTCAGAGCGTTAGCGAAGAATCTAATATGAATTTTAAACACCATATAGCAAAACTTGTTTTGGCACTTATCATAGTCCCAAGCTTTGCTATTGCCCAAATCGATTTTAATAAACGACCAGATGACGATTTAGGTAATGTAGAAGATGAGTTTCAAGAGTATTTTTTTGAAGCCTTAAAACAAAAAGGTATTGAAAATTATGGCAAATCTGTAGATGCGCTTTTAAAATGCTTAAATCTTAAATCGTCTGAGCCAACCATCTATTATGAGTTAGGTAAGAATTACAATAAGCTTAAAAATTTTGGTGCTGCTGAAGATGCTTTGAATAAAGCATTAAATCTCACACCAGATAATGAGTGGTATTTAGATGAGCTTTATCATGTTTATGTGCAACAAGACGACATGTCCAAAGCTATAAAAACAGTAAAACAGTTAGTAAAATATCATCCAGATTATAAGCAAGATTTGGCTTCGCTTTATGTCAAAGAAGAAAAATATAAGCAGGCTTTAGATATTTTAGATGAGCTAGATGCTGATTTTGGGATTAATGAAAGTAGAGACGCCATAAGGAACGAAATCTATAATATAACAGGTAATGCAAAAGATAGAATTGATAACTTAGAAGACAGAGTAGCCTCTAATCCTGAGGATGAATTAAATCAATTAAAACTTATTTATCGTTACAGTCAAGCTGGCAACACTAAAAAAGCCTTTAAAGCAGCAGAAGATTTACTGGCTTCTAAACCAGAATCTAAGTTAGTACATTTAGCACTCTATAAATTTTACTTAGATGACGACCAAGTAGACAAGGCACTTAGCTCTATGAAAGTTGTGTTTTCTTCGAAATCAATAAAAGCAGATTCTAAAGCTAAAGTACTTAAAGATTTTGTAGCCTTTGTTAACGATAACCCTCAGTATGAGAAAGAATTATTAGAAATTACATTACTAGCTGAAACTACTGAAGACCCAAAAACTTTAGAGGAAGTAGGTGATTATTATTTAAAATCTGGAAACCCTCAAAATGCCCTTTCTAATTATGAAAATGCATTAAAAGAAACACCTAACAACTTTAATTTATTAAAGAAGGTATTATTAGCCCAATTAGATCTTAATCTAGATCAGGAAGCATTAGAACAAAGCTCAAAAGCCTTAGACTTATATCCTGCACAATCTATTTTATACCTTATTAATGGTGTTGCTAATAATAAATTAAATAAACCAAAAGATGCTATTTCTAGCTTAGAAATGGGTTTAGATTTTATTATTGACAACCCAAAAATGGAATCTGATTTTTATTTACAATTAAGCAAAGCTTATAAATTAAGTGATAATAATACCAAATCTGAAGCGTTTGCTAAAAAGGCAGAACGCCTTATAAAAGCTCAGCAGTAGCACGTTCTAAATTATGAAACCAAAGTTTCTCTATTTTTATTTACTTGTATTCATTGGATTACACTCTTGTAAATCTGCTAAGAGTATCAGTTCAGACGGAACATTAGACGCTTCACTATCTACTAAGCAGCTTATAAAAAAACATAATAAACAAGATTTAGATTTTAAAACGCTTCAAGCTAAAGTTAAAATAGAATATTCAGAAGCTGGATCAGACAAATCCCAGAGCTACAATCTTAGCTTGAGAGTTCAAAACGGCAAAACCATTTGGATAAGTGCCACCTTGGGCTTGGCTAGAGCTATAATAACACCAGATAAAGTGCAGTTTTATGATAAAATAAACAATCAGTTTTTTGATGGTAATTATGCATTACTAAGTGATATTCTGGGTGTAGATTTAGACTATGATAAAGTACAGAATTTACTTTTAGGGCAATCCATTTTTAAACTCAGCGACAAAACGTACGCATCATCTACTTACGATAAATCTTATATGGTAAATCCTAAGGAACAGAATGCTCTGTTTGAGTTGTTTATCTTACTCAACCCAGGACATTATAAAACAGATTCTTTGCAAATACATCAGCCGCAAGACAGACGCTTTCTACAAGTAGATTATCCAATCTACCAAGATATTGAAAAACAAATTGTACCACAGAACATTAGAATTGTTGCTGTAGAAAACGATGATGAAGTCACTATTGTCTTAGATTATAAATCGGTGACTTTAAATAACGATTTACGCTTTCCGTTTAAAATTCCTTCAGGATATAAAGAGATTAAACTCTAATATGACAAAGCATTTAACCATAGCAATCATTTTTTTATTATTAAACTCACATGTTTCTTTTGCTCAAAAGACTGATGAGATTAAACGATTAGAAGAGAAGCGCCTTAGAATTAGTAAAGAAATCAAACAGATAAATGCGTTGTTACAAACCAATAAAAAGCGCGAAAAATCTGTAATTACATTAGTTGAAGATATCAATCTAAAAATCTCGGTTAGAGAAAACCTAATCAGAATTACCAACCAACAAGCTAATCTATTAACCAGACGTATTAACACTAACCAAAAAGAAATCACCAATCTCCGAGATCAGTTAAAACAATTAAAGGAAGATTATGCTGCTATGATTGTAAAATCTTATAAGAGTAAGTCTGAGCAAAGCAGAGTTATGTTTTTATTGTCTTCTGATAATTTTAAACAAGCATATAAACGATTGCAATACATAAAGCAATACACAGAATACCAAAAGCAACAAGGCGAAACCATTAAGTTAAAAACTAAAGAACTTCAGGAGTTAAATGTAGCCTTACTGCAGCAAAAAGAGGATAAACAAAAATTAATAGAAGAGAATAGAGTAGCTAAGAAACAACTTGATATTGAAAAGAAAGCGCAACGAGAACTCATGGCTTCTATATCTAAAGAGTTGAATAAGTACTCTGCTCAAATGAAGCAAAAGCAAAAAGAAGCTGATAAAATAGATAAAGAAATTGATCGCTTAATTCGTTTAGCTATTGCAGAATCTAATAAAAAAGCTGGGAATACGTCGTCTAAAAAAACGTTTGCTTTAACACCAGCAGCAAAACGATTAGCTGCTAGTTTTGAAGCCAATAAAGGTAAACTACCATGGCCAGTGCAACGTGGAGTGGTTAAAGTAAAGTTTGGTAAACAACCTTCTCCAATAGATAGAACTGTACCTATTAACAGTAAAGGTATTAGAATAGCTACAGAAAAAGGCGCAAAAGTAAAAGCTGTTTTTGATGGTGAAGTCACAGCAGTAATTATTATCAAAAACGCAAATCCGGCGATAATGATTAGACACGGAAATTATTTTTCTATCTATAAAAACTTGTCAAAGATTTCAGTTAAAAAGGGTGATAAAGTGAGGACAGGCCAAGAAATAGGCGAAGTGTTCACAAATCCATCAACAGGAGAGTCTTTACTATGGTTAAGAATTACTAAGCAATACGATAATTTAAATCCATCTTATTGGTTATCTAAGCGTTAAATTATACTCTAACAACCACATAACCTCTTTTAGTTTTTTGGTAGTGTCGTCCGTTCCAAAAGTAGTAGCGTTTTCCTTTAACTTTCACAATTTTGTAATGAGCTGGTCGCTTCTTTACAATGGTGACTTGAGCATTTGTTGTTCTTACGCGAGTTGCACAAGAGTTTAGGCTTATAACACAAACAGTGCCTAGAATAATGATTAAAGTTCTCATAATTGTAAATTTGGTTCCACTATAAGACCTTCAATAGCGCAAAAGGTTTAATTAAATAATGATCTACTCAAAAAGAGCTTTGAGCTCAGAAGCTTCTGAAGGTTTCATCTTACCAGCTAAAACCAAACTTAGTTGTTTGCGACGTAACGCAGCTTCATAACGTTCTTTTTCTAAATCAGATTCTGGAGTAATTGGAGGGATTTTTACAGGCCGACCAGTTTCATCTACTGCAACAAAAGTATAAATAGCTTCATTAGCTTTAATACATTCTCCAGATTCACGATCTTCTATCCAAACATCTAAGTACACTTCCATAGATGAGGTAAACGCTCTTGAGACTTTTGCCTCAATGGTTACTACACTTCCTAATGGAATTGAACGATTAAATGCTACGTGGTTTACAGAGGCTGTGACCACAATGCGTCGAGAGTGACGTCTAGCAGCAATACTAGCAGCTCTATCCATACGAGCCAATAGTTCGCCTCCAAAAAGATTGTTTAGAGGGTTAGTTTCGCTTGGTAAAACCAAGTCTGTCATTATAGATTTTGATGCTTTAGGTGTTTTAGCTTCCATAGAATAATTATGAAATGCAAAGGTAAGATGAATTTAAAGAAATTATAATTTACTTGTTTAAGTTTTTAACAAGTAACCAAGCATCTGAGTTGTGAGTTCTTCTGATATTACGAAGAGCTTGTTGCGCTTCTAAACGCGTCTCAAAACTAGCATATACGACCTGATGAAGTCCGTAACGATTTGCGCCTATTTTACGAGCTTTATAACCTAACTCTTGAAGCTGATTCACCTTTTTGTTAGAATTAGCTTCAATTCTAAAAGCACCAGCAACTATATGGTAATTACCACTTTGCTTATTCACTTTAAACGTAGCTGCAGGTAAGGGATTATCTATAATAAAAGTCGCTTCCTGTACTTTAGCATCAAGCTGATCGTTTGCATCTTCCTGAGCAATTTGGTTGTGCACTTCAATAGTACTATTGTAATACGAAGTAAAACCCAAACCACCTAAGGTCAAAGCAATTAAACCTACTGCTGCATATTTAAGATAAGGCCTAGCTTTTCGTTTCTCATGAGTTATAGTAATCGGAATAGCCTCTTCAACGGTCTCAGCAATAACTTTATAGTCTTCTCTTGCAACAGACGCTTTTTCAAACTGCGATAATCCAAAAGAATTTGTTAGGTAGTTGACATTGTAAAACGGTTCAAAAACAGTTTTACCTTCACTATTTAAAATAAGCTCACCAATATTATTGTAGGATACAGTTTCACCTTGTATTAAATAAGCCTTAACCGATTTTACATGCTTTTCAATATTACGTTTAGCACGCTCAAAAGGAATCTTTTCTACGTCGGCAATGTAATTGGCTAATAAACCATCATTATGTTGCAATTGCTCATTAAACGACACTATTTTTTTAGGAGGAAAAAAGGTGTGATTTTCAGCATTTATTTTGGCTGATACACGTTGTGTTAAAAACGCACCAAAATTAGGAATAGTCACACAATCGTATCTGTATAGTAAGTCACTGATGTAAGTATCTAATTGCATAAAAACAAAGATAAAAATATTTGAATTCGATTAAAATAGAACAGCGTTTAGTTATTAACAGCACAATTTTTCCGAAATTGTAAACTGATTTTCAAAGTTTTAAAATGACAGAAACCGAATTGTTGTACACTTTAGCTTTACAACATGTGCCAAAAATAGGTGCATTAACCGCTAAAAGGCTTATTGCTCATTGTGGTTCTGCTGAAGCTGTGCTTAAAGAAGATACAACTCGTTTATTAAAAATTGATGGTATTGGAACTCTTACAATTAAAGGTTTGTTTGATATATCACATTTAAAAGAAGCTGAGGAAGAACTAAAGTTTATAAAAAACAATGCTATTAGCTGTTTATATTTTGAAGATCCAAATTATCCAGAACGTTTAAAGCATTGTATAGATAGTCCTATTTTATTATTTCAATCTGGCAATATAAATTTAGAAAACAAAAGAATTATTAGTGTTGTTGGAGCACGTAAGATTACAACCAAAGGGATTGCCTTCTGTGAACAACTAATTGAACAACTAGCACCTTTTAATCCTGTAATAGTGTCTGGGTTTGCTTACGGAACAGATATTACTGCGCAGAAAGCAGCTCTTAAACACAACTTGCAAACCATAGGTTGTTTAGCTCATGGACTCAATCAAATTTATCCTAAAGTGCATAAAAAATATGTTGCAGATGTTGAACGTCATGGCGGATTTTTCACTGATTTTTGGAGTTCAGATCCTTTTGATCGCAATAACTTTTTAAAACGAAATAGAATCATTGCTGGTTTAAGTGAAGCGACAGTAGTTATTGAGTCTGCAGAAAAAGGTGGTAGTTTAGTTACTGCAGATATTGCCAATTCTTATGATAGAGAAGTGTTTGCTGTTCCAGGTAGAATTACTGATAGCCAAAGTGTTGGTTGTAATAATCTAATTAAGTTTCAAAAAGCACATTTATTATCGAGTTCTTTGGACATTCCATATTTGTTAAATTGGCAATTAGAGGAACACGTAAAACCAGTGGTTCAAAAACAACTTTTTATAGACTTAAATGACGAGGAAAAACAGGTGTACAAAGTTTTAGAAACTAATGGTAAAGAACTACTAGATGTTATTGCTTTAGATTGCCAACTCCCAACCTTTAAAGTGGCTAGTATTTTATTAAATTTAGAACTTAAAGGTCTCGTTAGACCTTTACCTGGAAAGTTATTTGAGCTTATTTAATACCCAATTTTAGTTCTAACTCTTTTTAGAACATTGTTAGCTATAATACTACCTTTTTCTGCTCCAATAGCAAGAGCTTTATCCAACTCGCTGAGGTTATCCATATAGTAATTGTAGCGCTCACGTTGATCTGAATATTTTTCAAGAATTAATTCATAAAGCGCTTGTTTAGCATGGCCATAGCCATAACCACCAGTTTCGTAATTACGTTTCATATCTACAATTTGAGCTTCAGATGCCATTAAATTATAAAGTGCAAAACAATTACAAGTTTTCCAATCTTTAGGATCTTCTAAGGCTGTGCTATCTGTTTTTATACTCATAATTTGCTTACGTAATTTTTTTTCTGGCAAGAATATATCTATAGTGTTACCCTTACTTTTACTCATTTTATCACCATCAGTTCCAGGCACCAATTTAGTGTGCTCTTGAATTTGAGCTTCAGGTAGCACAAATACCTCACTTCCAATTTTAGCATGAAAGCGTGAAGCAACATCGCGTGTCATTTCAATATGTTGTAACTGATCTTTTCCAACAGGTATGATATTGGCATCATATAATAATATATCTGCAGCCATAAGCATAGGATAGGTAAATAGTCCAGCATTTACATCTTCTAATCTATCAGCTTTATCTTTAAAACTATGAGCCAATGTTAAACGTTGGTAAGGAAAGAAACAACTTAAATACCAGGAAAGTTCAGTAACTTGAGGTATATCACTCTGTCTATAAAACACGGTTTTATCAACATCTAATCCAAAAGCTAACCAAGCAGCAGCAGTAGAATACGTATTTTGCTTGAGCGTTTCTGCAGCTTTAATCTGTGTTAAGGAATGTAAATCTGCAATAAATAAAAACGAATCGTTTTCTGGATTTTTAGACGCTTCAATCGCTGGTATAATTGCACCTAAAAGATTTCCTAAATGTGGTGTTCCTGTACTTTGTATGCCTGTGAGTATTCTTGCCATGGTAACTTCCCACAAAAGTGAGAATCTCTTTTAAGTTAAACTTAATTTAAAATCGAAAACAAAGATAATTTTTTTAGTAGAACTATTTACTTAGTTTTGGTGGTCTTGAAACCATTACTATACATATTCTGGCTTTTTTATCGCATTTGGTTTTATGTCCTTGTTGCTATCCCTATTATTATTCTATTTCCGATTCTTTTAATTTTAATTTTAAAAGAAACTTGGTATCCTCAGTTTTTTAAAGTTGCCAGAATATGGGCTCGTTTTATTTTAATAGGCATGGGTTTTGTTTGGAAGATTGAACGAGAGCAAAATCCAGAACCTAAAAAGAGTTACATGTTTGTTGCTAATCATACCTCAATGACAGACATTATGTTGATGCTAGTAACTTTAAAAAACCCTTTTGTTTTTGTTGGTAAAAAGGAACTTTCTAAAATTCCATTATTCGGTTTCTTTTATAAACGGACGAGCATTCTAGTAGATCGTAGCAGTGCTAAAAGCAGGCAAGCTGTATTTTTAAGAGCGCAACGACGATTAAAACAAGGCTTAAGTATCTGTATTTTTCCAGAAGGTGGAGTGCCAGATGAAACGGTAATATTAGATGAATTTAAGGATGGAGCTTTTAGGATGGCTATTAATCATAAAATCCCAATAGTACCTATAACATTTGCAGATAATAAAAAACGTTTCTCGTACACTTTTTTTAGTGGTGGACCAGGAAGAATGCGAGTGAAAATCCATAAATTTTTACCAACAGATGATTTAATTATAGAGGATACAAAAGGTTTAAATTCAGAAACAAGAACTCTTATTAAAAATCAACTACTTACCTATCAAAAAAATTAAAAGCTACTCTGGCACAGAGTAGCTTTTAAAAACATAATCATTGCTTGAGTTTGCAATAACTAATCTAACCAACTAAAAAAACCTAAAACTTAAAACTTAAGCCTGTGTATACGCCAATAAAATAAGGCTGAAAATTACCTGTGGTATTATTAAACGTATTGATCTGATACTTGAACATAGGTTCGAGATTAATATTAAACTTATCTGAAAGCCCATAGTTTAAACCAATACCAAAATTGGCACTATAGCTCATATCATTTATATTGTTTGCTTCTCCAATTAATGTGCGATCACCACTATTAGATAATACATAGATTTCATTATTACTTAAAAACATAGTACTAAACCCACCTATTAAGTTAATGCCTAGACGCTTATCTAAAACAGTATACTCTAACTCAACAGGGATTTCGATAAACCCAAATTGTTGATCTAATGATGCTAAAGAATTTTCTTTAATAATCTCTGGAGTATTATTTAAACTAAGGGATGATGCACTTATAAATGAAACATTTGCAGATTCGCTTCTATAATTTATATTTTGAATACGCGTATTGTCACTTTGAGGTGTGTTTAAACTTAAACCTAAAACAGTTTCTGGGTTATTATAAAAAATAACATCATTTGTACTGTAACCGAGATCAACCTTGTTTAATCCAGCACGCACTTTAAGCTTGTCATTTATGGCATATGAACCTGTAATACCATAACTCATGTTAACATCACCAGATTTTATATTATCATTAAATTGATTGTGAATTGACGAACCATTACCTAAGGTATTGAAATAAACAGGTGCAACATTTGGCGAAACGCTCCACCTGTTTTTTAACTCTTCTTCTTTTTCATTTTGTTGTTCATCATTAGCCTTAGCTATAGCATTTTCTAAAGCGTTCTCTTTGAGATTTTTGTCCTCATTGAGTGCAATAGAGGTAATAGCGTTTACAGAGTCGGTTTTTTGAATATTGTCATTATTTTCAGAACCAGTTGAAACGACTTTAGAACCTTTTGTGTCAGTTTTTAAAAGCTCGTTTAGTTTGTTTTTAATTATATTAGAATTGCTTTGCTGAGTTTGGTCATTAAGTTTATTAGAATCTTCTTTAGCTGAAGCAATAGCTTCTTTTACAGTAGTTTTGGTAATAGAAGTATTCTTATTCTCTTTAGAATAGATTGGTGTATTTTTAGTATTAATAGTTGAGGCATAAGATGATTTCGTTTCATCAGATGCTTTATTTAAGTTGCTTGTAGGGTCGTTAGACTTGTTTTCAACTCCAAACTCTTCTGGGTTATAAACAGGTGCAATGTCATTATTGTTATCATTATTTTTTTCGGACCCATTAGAAACTACAGTGTTATTTGTGTTTTCGGTATTGTCAACAACAGTTTTAATAGAATCTGATTTAGAATCAGTATTTGAATTAAATACTCCAGAAATTGTAAGTATCAATAATAATGTAGCAGCTACTCCTCCAAGCTGCCACCAGATAGGAATAACTCTTCGCTTTTTATTCTTTTTATTATGAAGTGTATTATGAATGTTTTCCCATACAGCATCACTAGGAGTAGCTTCAAAATCTTTGAGCTTCTCCTGAAATAATCTGTCTATATTTTTTTTATCACTCATTATAAGTATTGCGAACTTAATGTCGCTTTAAACTGTTCTATTTTATCTTTTAATATCAATCTTGCTCTAGCAAGATTAGATTTTGAGGTTCCTGATGAAATTTCTAACATTTCAGCAATCTCTTTGTGAGAATAGCCATCTAATGCATAGAGATTAAAAACTAACCTGTAACGATCTGGTAGTTCTTGTATAATCTTTAATAGAAAATCTATAGATACATCGTCATCATCAATATCAACAGTTACATCTTCTATCTGATCTTCATTAACAATATCAAAAACACCAGCTGTTCTATAACGTTGTAAAGCTGTATTTACAGCAATACGTTTCATCCAGCCTTCTAAAGAACCTTTGCCTTTGTATTGATTTATTTTATTAAAAATCGTTACAAAAGTATCTTGCAGATTATCTTCTGCTTCCACATAATTTTTTGAATACTTAAGACAAAGCGAAAACAATTTGTTAGCAAACAATTTGTATATCTGACTTTGAGCTCGAGCATCATTTTTCTTACAATTTGTTATGAGTTGTTCTAAACTCAAATTATGATGGTTTAATTAATTTTTTACTCTACAACAGGTACATTTATAGTTAAATAAACATCTTCACCACTTTCGTCTACACCTTGCCAAAAATTAAAAACATAGGTTTGATTTGATAATACTATAAAGTCAAAACTTTCTTCTTCTAAATCATTTAGAGTATTACAGGGACCATCTAAAAACACATTATTTATTACAGCAACCGTTGTTTCGTTAATAGAAGTAGAGATGAAAAAATCACTAAATTCATAACAATCATCTGGTCTAAAATAACGCGCTGTAATAGTGTAGGTTTCACCAACCATAAATTCATCAGGTACATCAACACTCTGAATTGGCATAAATTCAGTTACAAAATTAGGTGGATTACTATCACCATTAATATCACACGATATAATACTGAAACATAGTAATGCTAAAAACAATAGTTTTTTCATTGGGTAAAAATTATAATTTATTAATAGATGCAAAAAGTATAAAAAGGTTGCGTTAAAAAAATAAAAAAATCCTGAAAAATTTTTCAGGATTTTTTTATTATTTGATAATCAGCTATTTAAACTAAATAGAAGCTCTTACTTTTTCTTCTAATTCGTCCATTAAATCTGGATTTTCTTTGATAAGCGCTTTTACAGCATCTCGGCCTTGTCCTAGTTTAGTATCTGCATAGCTAAACCATGAGCCACTCTTTTTTATAATTTCTTGTTCAACAGCAATATCTAAAATTTCACCTACTTTTGAAATACCTTCGCCATACATAATATCAAATTCTGCTGTTCTAAAAGGAGGTGCTACTTTGTTTTTAACAACTTTAACTCTAGTTTTATTTCCCATAACAGTACTTTCACTGTTTTTTATTTGGGTAGAACGTCTAATATCTAATCGTACTGAAGCATAAAATTTAAGTGCGTTTCCACCAGTTGTTGTTTCGGGATTTCCAAACATAACTCCAATTTTTTCACGCAATTGGTTAATGAAAATCATCGTACAATTAGTTTTACTAATGGATGCTGTTAGTTTTCTTAAGGCTTGAGACATTAAACGTGCATGTAATCCCATCTTAGAGTCTCCCATCTCGCCTTCAATTTCACTCTTTGGCGTTAAGGCAGCAACAGAATCTATGACTACGATATCAATAGCGCCAGAGCGTACTAAATTATCAGCAATTTCTAAAGCCTGTTCACCATGATCAGGTTGAGAGATGATGAGATTGTCAATATCTACACCTAACTTTTCAGCATAAAAGCGGTCAAAAGCATGTTCTGCATCAATAAATGCTGCAATACCTCCAGCTTTTTGGGCTTCAGCAATAGCATGCAGTGTTAATGTAGTTTTACCAGAGGATTCAGGCCCATAAATTTCAATAACTCGGCCTCTTGGATAACCACCAACTCCTAATGCAATATCTAGACCTAAGGAGCCAGAAGAAATTGCATCAACATCTTCAATAGCAGCATCACTCATTTTCATGACTGTGCCTTTTCCGTAAGCTTTGTCTAATTTATCTAAAGTAAGCTTTAAAGCTTTTAATTTAGCATCTTTTTCACTACTCATATATCAATCTTTTATGTTCAACTGTCTGCTAAAATACTACAACTTTTATGGTTCTACAATTTTGCGACGCAACCTTTTTGCACTTTCTGCATCTACTAAATAAGAGTTGGGAATTCTTGCTATGAAAAAGAACTATTATTACACCCATTTTGTGAAAATATTGCTATTGAATCCCATCTGTAACATTAATATACTACTGAAATAGTTAGATGAGGTTTTTAAGAATATTCATTTTTACAAAAGCATTAGGTGTTACGGTTGCTGTTTTAATAATCAGTAGCTGTAAAGCCGATGGTGGTTAGCTCGTTTTTTGTATTTAAATATTATCTAAATAAATATAAATAACGAGTTAGTCTAAAAAAGCACTTTAGTATATAAAGTGCTTTTTTTATGAGCGTTACTTAAAAAAATAAATCAAAATATTACCTTTGTCTGTTCACAGAATAGCTGTGATAGTATTCGATAACCTTAAATTATTAGTATAGCATGCAACTGTACAATACATTAAGCGCTGAAGAACGAGCAGAATTAATTAAAAAGGCTGGCAAAGACCGTCTTACATTGTCGTTTTATCAATATGCGCATATTCAAAATCCACAAGAATTTAGAGACACTTTATTTTTAAACTGGAACGCATTAGATGTTCTCGGAAGAATCTATGTAGCAAATGAAGGTATTAATGGTCAGCTATCCTTACCTGCTGAACATTTTGAAGCCTTTAAAACCTACCTTGACACCATTAATTTTCTTAAAGGCATTAGATTAAATATTGCTATAGAACAAGACAATATGTCTTTCTTAAAACTGAAGATTAAAGTTAGAGATAAAATTGTTGCCGATGGTCTTAATGATAATACTTTTGATGTTACTAACAGAGGCATCCATGTTAATGCGGACAAATTCAATTCATTAATTGAAGACGACAATACCATTCTTGTAGATATGCGAAATCATTATGAGAGTGAAATAGGGCATTTTAAAAACGCTATTACTCCAGATGTAGATACCTTTAGGGAATCTTTACCTGTAATAGAAGACGATTTAAAAGAACATAAAGAGGATAAGAACCTCGTAATGTACTGTACTGGCGGAATTCGTTGTGAAAAAGCTAGTGCCTATTTTAAACATAAAGGGTTTAAAAATGTTTACCAACTAGAAGGAGGTATTATTGAATATACGCGTCAGGTCAATGAAAAAGGCTTAGACAATAAATTTATTGGTAAAAACTTTGTATTTGATGATAGACGATCAGAACGTATAAGTGATGATGTTATAGCACAATGTCACCAATGTGGTGCGCCATTTGATACGCATACCAATTGTGCTAATGATGCTTGCCATTTATTATTTATTCAATGTAAAGATTGTAAAGAAGAAATGAATAACTGTTGCTCAACCCTTTGCAAAGAAATACATGCTTTACCATTCGAAGAACAAAAAGCGTTACGCAAAGGTCAAGGTAATAGTAATGACATCTTTAAAAAAGGACGAGCAGATCATTTACCATATAAAAAAGATCTAAGGAATATTTTTGAAGAATCAAAAACCCCAAACATATAATTATTTAGGGTTTTTAATTTTCTAGTTTTATTCTTTGATCATCTTAACTGTTCTTGTTAATGCGTTTTCCGTATTTCTTAGCGTTACAAAATATACACCCTTAGAGAGATTAGATGTGTTAATTTGATTTATGGTTTGGTTAGAACCTAAACGAGTTAAAACGGTCTTACCTAATACATCAGTAACTTGTATTGAATTAATAGTAATATTTGAGTTTATTCGTAAAACATCATTAAACGGATTTGGGAAAAGTTGAACAGATTCTAAGGTTTGTTCTTCGATGCTCAATGTACCTAAATTAAATCTATGAGTTATGGTTTCTCCACCGTAAGTAGCTTCCCATTTCCATTCACCCTCAATATTAAGAGTATTAAATGTCCAATACCAATATGAAGCACTAAACGTATCAGTAAGGGCAAAATCCCAATCATAAAGCACTGTATTGTTCGGTCTAACTACTTTTAGATTAATACTTGTTCCAGCTTGTTGATCGCCAAGGTAAATAGCAAAAACAATAGGATCATTAATTCCAAATTGATTGCTTTCATTGGTCGTTTCTTGGTTTGGGCAAGTATTAAAAACTGGAGGATTACTATGTGTTAGAACAGCATTAATTCTAGGTTCCCAATAAGGTTTTTGACTTTGCCATTTGGTATTCGCATTTAGCGGATTGCATGGACCTGAATAAGGATCAATGAGATTGGTATAAGTATTATCACTCCAAGTCTCCATATGTAAATGAGGACCAGTAGAGTAACCAGAACTTCCGACAACGCCAATAACTTCACCATCAGAAACCATTTCTCCAACGGCTTTGGTAGTTACAGACCCATTTTTCATGTGGCCATACCAAGTCACAGTTCCATCTGCATGCTGAATGTAAACAGCATTCCATGTCAATGTACCAGCAATTGCACAGTTACGATCAAATTCGCCATCATGCTTAAAAATTATTTGCCCTGGAGCAGCAGCTTTGATTACCGCCTCATCATTATCCATTTGTCGCCATCCAAAAGGCCAAGTAAATATATCAACGCCAGAATGATTGTAACCAGAAGAGAGATCATAACTACGAGTTCCACAATTATAATCTTGAATTTGGTCAGGAAAGTTAGCATTATGGTCAACATAATTAGAGATTCCCCAAACTTTATTATAGGTAAAACCATCTGTTTTTTCTACAGGCCAATTAAATAAAACGTTACCTCCACGATTTTCTAGACCAAAAGCTAGCCTATTAGTCGCCTCTAAGTCTGCCACACTGGCTTGAATGTCTGAAATTATTAATGATCGAGCTTCCTCAGTTAAACAAGGCGATTTTGTTTCATTAAAAATAAACGCTCCACCTTGAGACGTAAGATCCTGTGCAATACCAGAATATGTAAAAATTGCAAATAAGAATAAAGTAACTTTTTTCATGATTGTTGGTTTTTTATTATCATCGATAAAAACAAAAAAAGTGAGCATCTTAAGTCTAAGATTCTTCATCTTTATGATTTATCTCTTATAAAAGTACAAAAAGAAACTAATTAAGGTGCTCTAATTCAGTGACTTTACTTATATTTTTTGAAATGCAATAGTCGATAAATAATTTTATCTTTAATGCTTAATTAAAATGAACCTAATTTTAGACATGTTATTTTACATTTCTAAACTAAGATATAGAAAAGACTATGAGTTGTACAAGTTGCGCAACAACTGAAGATGGACAACCTAAAGGATGTAGAAATAATGGCACTTGCGGATCTGATAGCTGTAATAAACTTACGGTTTTCGATTGGCTCTCTAATATGTCATTACCTTCAGGAGAGAAGAAGTTTTTAGGGATTGAAGTCCGTTTTAAAAACGGCAGAAAACAGTATTATAAGAATACTGAAAATCTAACACTCAGCATTGGAGATATTGTTGCTACACAAGCAAAATCTGGCCATGATATTGGCATGGTAACACTTACTGGAGAATTAGTAAGAATACAAATGCGACGAAAAAAAGTAGAAATAGAAGATTCTGAAAAAGTACTTAAAATCTACAGAAAAGCCTCTCAGAGAGATACTGATATTTGGTCTAAATCTAGAGATAGAGAAGAGCCAATGAAGGTTAAAGCTAGGCAGTTTGCCATAGATCTTAATCTAAAAATGAAAATTTCTGATATCGAATTTCAGGGCGATGGTAGTAAAGCCACATTTTACTACACAGCAGAGGAGCGTGTAGATTTTAGAGAATTAATTAAAGTGTTTGCAAAAGAATTCAAGATTAGAATTGAGATGAAGCAAGTTGGCTTTAGACAAGAAGCTGCGCGTTTAGGAGGAATTGGATCTTGCGGAAGAGAGTTGTGTTGTTCTACCTGGTTAACAGATTTTAGATCTGTAAGCACATCTGCTGCGAGATACCAACAACTATCATTAAATCCTTTGAAGTTAGCAGGTCAGTGCGGAAAGTTAAAGTGCTGTCTAAATTATGAACTAGATGCTTACTTAGATGCTCTAAAAGAATTTCCGAAAACAGATATTAAACTAAAAACTGAAAAAGGAATTGCTGTATGTCAGAAAACAGATATTTTCAAAGGTATGATGTGGTATGCTTATGAAGGTGAATGGATGAATTGGCATATGATTACCACTAAGCAAGCCA
Source organism: Microcosmobacter mediterraneus (assembly GCF_031846265.1). NCBI lineage: Bacteria > Pseudomonadati > Bacteroidota > Flavobacteriia > Flavobacteriales > Flavobacteriaceae > Microcosmobacter > Microcosmobacter mediterraneus. The sequence goes on from NZ_JAVRIA010000002.1 coordinate 483,780, forward strand.
ATGAGATTATTAGTGTAAATAAATCTGGCAAGTCTGTTGCAAGCTTAGAAGAATATACATCAGAATTAACTCTTGAAGAGACTAAAGTAGCATTTGAAAACGTTGTGGGACAAGATAGTTTAACACGCTTTGATAGTCCAAAACGCAAATCTAAACGTAGAAATAATAGAGGAAAACAAAAACGACACAGAAACCCAAGAAACAATGCTAAAAAAAATTAGTGTATTACTACTTATAATAGTAGTGTGTTCTTGCGATTCTAATAGAATTTTTGACGAGTATTATTCTGTTGATGATGCTTGGCATAAAGACTCTATTGTTTCATTTAATTTTTCCCCAAAAGACACTATTTCAGGTAGAAATTTATTTGTAACCCTTAGAAATAATAGCGATTACAGGTTTAGCAATATATTTTTAATAGTTGAACTTAATTATCCAAATGGTAAAACAACAACAGACACTTTACAATATAAGATGGCAGAACCTAATGGTAAATTTTTGGGGACTGGATTTAGCGATGTAAAAGAAAATAAATTGTGGTTTAAAGGCCATAAGACACCTTTTGTTTTTAATGAATCTGGCTCATACACAGTTAGCCTTAAACATGCTATGAGAGAAAATGCTGAAGTAAATGGTGTAACAGAATTAAAAGGAATTACAGATGTTGGATTTAGAATAGAAACCTTAGATAAATAGTATAGATCATGGCAAAACAAAAAGCAAAAAAACCTAAAACTCAAGTCTTAGATTTTTCTAAGCATGTACGTTGGTTTTGGATTACTTTTAGTGGTGGTGTTTTATTAGTTACTCTTATTTTTTTGATGGCCTCTTGGGGAGTTTTTGGCGAAATGCCAGATCATACTGTTTTAGAGAATCCAAGAACTAATCTTGCCTCTGAAGTCATATCTTCTGATGGTAAACTAGTTTCTAAGTTTTATTTTAAAGACAACAGAACACCTGTTGGTTATAATGAACTCCCTCAGAATTTAATTGATGCGCTTATCGCTACAGAAGACGTTAGATATCATGACCATGCAGGAATAGATGCCATTGGAACAATTAGAGCTTTTGCATTCTTAGGGAAACGAGGAGGAGCAAGTACAATATCACAACAACTAGCCAGACAGTTATTTATTGGAGTAAGAGATAAAGAAAGTACCACTAATGCATTATTTCAAAAAATAAAAGAATGGGTTTTAGCCATTCGGTTAGAGCGTCAATATACCAAAGAAGAAATTATAGCTATGTATTTTAATATCTATGATTTTGGTAATAATGCAGATGGTATTCGCTCAGCATCAAATATATATTTCAATAAAGAACCCAAGGATTTAGATATTAAAGAATCAGCCATGCTTGTTGGGATGTTTAAAAACTCATCGCTTTATAATCCAAGACCTCATAAAAATCCGGTTGGTACAAGAAATAGAAGAAATGTGGTACTACGTCAAATGTTTAACTATGAGTTTATTGACGAAAAAACGAAAGATTCGCTTCAAGCCAGAGAATTAGATTTAAGATACACACCACAATCACATAGAGAGGGATTGGCTACCTATTTTAGATCGTATCTAGATGGCTTTATGAAGGAGTGGATTAAAAATAATCCTAAACCAGATGGCGAAAAATACAACTTGTATAATGATGGTTTAAAAATATACACAACTATCGACTCTCGTATGCAGCAACATGCCGAAGATGCAGTGCAGCAACATATGCCAAGACTGCAAGCGGAGTTTGATAATCAGAATACACCAAAACGAAATCCAACAGCACCTTTCTTAGATTTAGAACAAGATCAAATAGACGCTTTAATGAGAACAGGAATGCGACGCTCAGAACGTTGGCGAAAAATGAAATACGATCTAAAAAAATCAGATGAAGACATTATAAAGTCATTTGACAAAGCCGTACCTATGACGATTTTTTCATGGAAAGGAGAGATAGACACCATCATGAAACCCATCGACTCTATGCGATATTACAAGTCGTTTTTACATCCTGGAATGATGTCTATGGATCCTAAAACGGGTCACGTTAAAGCTTGGGTTGGAGGTATGAATTTTAAGCATTTTCAGTATGATCATGTTAAAACTGGGAAACGTCAAGTTGGTTCAACTTTTAAACCCTTTGTATATGCAGCTGCTATAGATCAGCTACAATTATCACCTTGCGATACATTGCCAAATACACAAATTACAATAGAAGCTAATAAATACGGAAATCCAGAACCATGGACACCAAAAAATGATGGTAATAAATATGGCGGCTTTAAAACACTTAAGAATGCTTTAGCTAATTCAACAAATACAATTACAGCAAGGCTAATGGATAAAATTGGACCACAGCCTGTTATAGATTTAGCAAAAAAACTAGGTGTAGAACAAGATATTTTAGCGGTACCTTCTATTGCTTTAGGAACTCCAGATCTTAGCGTCTATGAAATGGTAGCAGCCTATTCAACATTTGCAAATAAAGGAGTTTATAATAAGCCAGTAATGGTTACAAGAATAGAAGATAAAAACGGAACAGTATTATTTCAGTTTGTGCCAGAGAGTAGAGACGTATTAAGTGAAGAAGTAGCCTATGTAACCGTTAATTTAATGCAAGGTGTAGTTGAGGCTGGATCTGGAAGTCGATTAAGAGATAGATGGAGAGCTAACCAAGATTTGTATAAAGAGATTATTACTGGATATCCTTATGAGTTAACCAATCCAATTGCTGGTAAAACAGGAACCACTCAAAATCAGAGTGATGGTTGGTTTATGGGAATGGTGCCAAACCTCGTTACAGGAGTTTGGGTAGGTGCTGAAGATAGAGCAGCTCATTTTTCAAGAACATCTTATGGTCAAGGTGCATCAGTAGCCTTACCCATTTGGGCTTTATTTATGAAAGCATGCTATGCAGATGAAGCATTGAATGTTTCTAAAGACGATTTTGAAAGACCAACAAATTTATCAATTGAAGTAAATTGTGATGAGTATGTCTCTAATCCAAATGAAGGTATAGATGATGACTTAGATGATGGCATGGACGATATTGATTTTTAAAGATATTTTGAAAGCCATTCGTTTTAGAATGGCTTTTTTATTTCGTAATTTTCCTTCTCAAAAAAATAAGCATGATTAGTAAAGTTGTGCCAAATGTTTCCGAAGCGTTAAAGGGTGTAGATGATAATATGACCTTTATGTTTGGAGGATTTGGATTAAGTGGAATCCCTGAAAATAGTATAGCTAAATTGGTAACACTTGGAGTTACAGGATTAACCTGTGTATCTAATAATGCAGGTGTCGATGATTTTGGTTTAGGTTTGTTGTTACAACAACGTCAAATTAAGAAAATGATTTCTTCTTATGTTGGTGAAAATGATGAATTTGAACGTCAGATGCTTAGTGGTGAATTAGAGGTTGAACTTATTCCGCAAGGAACTTTAGCTGAACGCTGTAGAGCAGCACAAGCTGGTTTTCCTGCTTTTTATACACCTGCAGGTTATGGAACTGAAGTAGCAGAAGGAAAAGAGACCAGAGAATTTAATGGAAAAATGTATGTTTTAGAAAAAGCTTTTGATGCTGATTTTGGCTTTATCAAGGCATGGAAAGGAGATGCTGCTGGGAATTTAATTTTTAAAGGAACTGCACGTAATTTTAACCCTAATATGTGTGGCGCTGCTAAAATTACTGTAGCTGAGGTAGAAGAACTAGTTCCTGTTGGTGAGCTAGATCCTAATCAAATTCATATACCGGGAATATTTGTACAGCGCATTTTTAAAGGTGCACAATATGAAAAGAGAATAGAGCAACGAACTGTTAGACCTAAAGAATAATGTTAGATAAGAACGGAATTGCTAAGCGAATAGCAAAAGAAGTAAAAGATGGTTACTACGTAAACCTAGGAATAGGAATTCCTACTCTAGTTGCCAACTTTGTAAGAAATGATATAGAAGTAGAATTTCAAAGCGAAAATGGTGTGTTAGGAATGGGTCCTTTTCCATTTGAAGGCGAAGAAGATGCTGATATTATAAATGCTGGTAAGCAAACCATAACGACGTTACCAGGTGCTTCTTTTTTTGACTCAACCATGAGTTTTTCTATGATACGAGGAAAGCATGTAGATCTTACTATTTTAGGCGCAATGGAAGTTGCAGAAAATGGAGATATTGCCAATTGGAAAATTCCAGGACGAATGGTTAAAGGTATGGGAGGAGCTATGGATTTAGTAGCCAGTGCTGAGAATATAATTGTGGCAATGATGCACACTAATAAACGAGGACAATCTAAATTGCTTAAGCAATGCACCTTACCTTTAACAGGAGTTGGATGTGTAAAAAAAGTAGTTACAAATTTGGCTGTAATGGAAGTTACAAAAGACGGGTTTAAATTATTAGAACGTGCTCCAGGAGTTTCTGTACAAGATATTGATGATGCTACAGAAGCACGTCTTATTATTGAAGGAGATATTCCTGAAATGTCACTTTAATTTACTTGACTTAAATGAATTGGGAAGATTTATTATCGTTAAAACGATTTGGAGATACACACAAAAGAATACGTAAAGAACAAGATGAAACTAGATTAGGTTTTGAGGTCGATTATGATCGTATTATTTTTTCTTCAGAATTTAGAAGCCTTCAAGATAAAACACAGGTTATTCCATTATCTAAAACAGATTTTGTTCACACACGTTTAACCCATAGTTTAGAAGTTAGCGTAGTAGGTAGATCATTAGGTAGAAAAGTAGGCCAAAGAGTATTAGAAAAGCATCCACATTTAAAAGATTCATTGGGTTATCAAGCTAACGATTTTGGAGCTATAGTGGCTGCAGCATCTTTAGCTCATGATATTGGTAATCCACCCTTTGGACATTCAGGCGAAAGTGCTATTGGCGAATTCTTTAAAACAGGAGAAGGACAACGGTTTAAATCACAACTTACAGCTAAAGAATATCAAGATTTATGTGATTTTGAAGGCAATGCTAATGGATTTAAAATTCTAACAGAAAGTAGAGCAGGACGAGAAGGAGGTTTACGATTAAGCTATGCTACTCTTGGTGCTTTTATGAAATATCCAAAAGAGTCACTACCTAAGAAACCAACAAGCCATATAGCAGATAAAAAATATGGTTTTTTTCAAAGAGAAAAAGATAGTTTTATTGAAATTGCCGAAGAATTAGGTTTACTCAAACGATCTATACAAGATTTAAGCTTCTCTAGACATCCATTAACGTTTTTAGTAGAAGCTGCAGATGATATTTGCTATACTATAATTGATTTTGAAGATGGGATTAATTTAGGGCTTATCCAAGAAGAATATGCTTTGGAGTATTTAATAAACCTTGTTAGGCATTCTATTAATTCTTCCAAATACAATCAACTTAGAGACACAAAAGATAGAGTAAGTTATTTGAGAGCATTAGCCATTAACACACTAATTACTGAGGCTGTTGATATTTTCATGAAAAACGAAGAAGCTATTCTTAATGGAGAATTTGATAAGAGCCTACTCGATTTAAGTCAGTATAAGGCTCAAATAAATGATATCATTAAGATTAGTATTGAAAAGATATATAAGTCTAAAGAAGTGTTAGAAAAAGAACTTTTTGGGTTTACAGCTATTGCTTTTGTTTTAGACACACTATCTAGCGCTATTTCAAATTTGAATAATGAGCAGATGACTGTTAAAGATGATCTCATTCAAAATTATTTTAAAGCATTAGAAATATCTGCGTCTAATAATATGTATGAAAATTTAATGGCAATGTGCAGTTATATAGCAAGTCTCTCAGATTCATTAATGACACTGTCATACAGAAAACTTAATGGTTTAGACTAATTTTTGTTAATAGAATTGGTGATAACTTTTCTTACAAGAATAAGGCAAAAGAGATGTAAATCTTAATTTTAATTAACAGAAACTGGAAAGTAACCCTCTGCTTTTAGTTTTTTAAATTTACACTTTATCGATAAAATTTGTTTTTAATCGGTATTTGTTCTAAATTTATTGTCTATATTCTACCAAAATGAAAAAAAACATTATCGGAGCTTTTGTTATACTCCTAGTAGCAGTTGCCTTATTTCTTATGATGGAAGATATCACCAACAGTAAGAATCCTGATACTCAATTACAACAAGTTGAGGTATACGATGCAAACAATCAGCCAGATTTAGCAACTACAGATCAAGAGGAAGATTAATTTAAAAACCAGTTTTTTAAATGTTCTGGATCTAACTTACATTGTTGCTGTAGTTCTTGTATAGTGCCATGATGCACAAAATCATCATCAATTCCGAGTACTTTTATTGAAGTTTTATAGTTGTTTTTAGCAGCAAATTCCAAAATAGCACTTCCAAAGCCACCATTAATTACACCATCTTCTATAGTAAAAACAGAATCATAGGTCTCAAAAATAGTATGGAGTAACTTCTCATCTAATGGCTTTATAAATCGCATATCGTAATGACTAATTTCCAAAGATTGTTTTTTAGTCATAAGATCTAATGCTTTTGAAACATTTTCAGAGATAGACCCAATACTAAGAACAGCTTTTTTAGCCCCTTTCTTTAAACAGATTCCTGTACCTATAGCAATAGATTTGAAATCTTGTTCCCAGTTTAAAAGCGTTCCTCGTCCTCTTGGATAACGAATGGCTATTGGATGTTGTAAACCTAGTTGAGCTGTATACATTATGTTTCGTAATTCTATTTCATTTCTAGGCGAAAACAAAATAAGATTAGGAATACATCTTAAATAGACCAAGTCAAATACACCATGGTGCGTAGCACCATCTTGGCCTACTAAACCAGCTCTATCTAAACAAAAAATTACTGGAAGGTTCTGCAAAGCAACATCGTGAATAACTTGGTCATAAGCGCGTTGTAAAAATGTAGAATAAATATTACAAAACGGAATTAATCCTTGTGTTGCCATTCCTGCTGCTAGAGTTACAGCATGTTGTTCTGCAATACCAACATCAAAAGCACGTTTTGGGAGTTCATCCATCATATATTTTAATGAACTTCCAGTTGGCATCGCTGGAGTTATACCAATAATTTTTTCATTTTGTTTTGCTAATTCAACAATAGTATACCCAAAAACATCTTGGAATTTTGGTGGCTGGTGTAAGTTAGACTTAATAATTAATTCACCTGTAACAGCATTAAATTTTCCCGGAGAATGATATTTTACTTGATGTTCCTCTGCCTGTTTTAGACCTTTCCCTTTGGTGGTTATGACATGAAGAAATTTTGGGCCTTTTACAGTTTTTAGGCGTTCTAGTTCTGTAATAATTTTAGGTAAGTCGTGGCCATCAATTGGACCAGAATAGTCAAAATTTAAAGCCTCAAAAATATTATCTTGTTGTTGAGTTCCTGTTTTAACGTTTGTAAGATATTGTTTTAATGCGCCAACACTTGGGTCAATTCCAATGGCATTATCATTAAGAATCACTAATAGATTTGCTTTGGTAACTCCTGCATGATTTAATCCTTCAAAAGCCATTCCGCTAGCAATGGAAGCATCACCAATTACTGCAATATGATGATTATCTTCCCCTTTTAATTGAGAAGCAATAGCCATTCCTAATGCAGCAGAAATGGAAGTAGAGGAGTGTCCTACACCAAATGTATCGTATTCACTTTCGCTTCGTTTAGGAAAACCACTGATGCCTCCAAGTTGCCTATTGGTATGAAACACCTCTTTCCTGCCAGTTAATATTTTATGACCATAAGCTTGATGACCAACATCCCAAATTAATAAATCTTTAGGTGTATTGAAAACATAATGTAAGGCAATCGTTAATTCTACAACACCAAGACTAGCTCCTAAGTGTCCTTCTTTGGTAGCTACAATATTGATTATAAATTCGCGAAGTTCTTGAGCTAGTTGTGTTAACTCTTCAACAGATAGCCTGCGTAAATCCGTAGGAAAATTGATATGGTCTAATATTTTACTCATATTTGTACAAATGTACGAGTTGCAAATATAAATTGAATGTATGCTAAACCCTTACGATGATACTTATTTTATGAAAAAAGCAATGCAAGAAGCAGAACTAGCTTTTGATAAAGACGAAGTCCCAGTTGGAGCTGTTATTGTTATAGAAGATAGGATTATTGCGAGAGGTCATAATTTAACAGAATTACTTAATGATGTTACAGCACATGCAGAGATGCAAGCAATTACTGCAGCTGCTAATTTTTTAGGAGGCAAATATCTTCATAACTGCACATTATATGTAACTCTTGAACCTTGTCAGATGTGTGCAGGAGCTTTATATTGGAGTCAGATCTCAAAAATTGTTTACGGAGCAAGAGATGAAGAACGTGGTTGTATTGCGCTTAAAACTAAACTACATCCTAAAACTAAAATGATTGGTGGTGTTTTAGCTGAAGAAGCTTCTGAGTTATTGAAGCGATTCTTTATTAAAAAGCGTAATCTTAATTAATAAAAAAACCGTTTTAAATCTTAAAACGGTTTTTTTATTGTGAAAGTAATTTATTAGTCAGCTAATACAATTACTTTATTGTCTTTCATCTCTAAGGTACCAGAGTTAATAGTCAACCATATACCTCTGTCATCACCTTTAGTGAATTTATCTTCAACCTCTTCATCTAATTGAATAGTTCCATATATCTTAACATGACCAGCTTTTAATAATGATACTATTGGTGCATGATCTGTAAGCATTTCAAATTCACCATTTACTCCAGGAACAGCTATAGAATCTACGTCTCCTTTAAATAATGTGGCTTCTGGTGATACAATTTCTAAATACATAGTTTTATAGTATTTAGTAATCAGTATTTAGTATCTAGTAGTCACTTACTACTATTTACTATTACTGCTTACCGATTTACGCTTCAGCTAACATTTTCTCTCCAGCTTCGACAGCTTCTTCAATAGAACCTTTAAGGTTAAACGCTGCTTCTGGTAGGTGGTCTAATTCACCATCCATGATCATGTTAAATCCTTTAATCGTTTCTTTAATATCTACTAATACACCTGGTATACCTGTAAACTGTTCAGCTACGTGGAATGGTTGAGATAAGAAACGTTGAACACGTCTCGCTCTACCTACAGCCATTTTATCTTCTTCAGATAATTCTTCCATACCTAAGATGGCAATAATATCTTGTAATTCTTTATAACGCTGTAACAACTCTTTTACACGTTGTGCACAGTCATAATGCTCATCTCCTAAGATATCTGCAGTAAGAATTCTAGATGTAGAATCTAAAGGGTCCACAGCAGGATAAATACCAAGCTCGGCAATTTTACGAGATAATACAGTTGTTGCATCTAAGTGAGCAAATGTTGTTGCAGGTGCAGGATCCGTTAAATCATCTGCAGGTACGTAAACCGCTTGTACTGATGTAATAGAACCTTTTTTGGTAGACGTAATACGCTCTTGCATCGCACCCATTTCTGTTGCTAATGTAGGTTGGTAACCTACCGCAGAAGGCATACGACCAAGTAAAGCAGATACTTCAGAACCAGCTTGTGTAAAACGGAAGATATTATCTACGAAGAATAATACATCTTTTCCTTGTCCGTCACCAGCACCATCACGGAAATATTCTGCAATTGTTAAACCAGATAATGCCACACGAGCACGAGCTCCAGGAGGTTCGTTCATTTGTCCGAACACGAAAGTTGCTTTAGAATCTTTCATTGCAGACTTATCTACTTTTTTAAGATCCCAACCACCTTCTTCCATAGAATGCATAAAATCATCACCATACTTGATAATACCTGATTCTAACATCTCACGAAGTAAATCGTTTCCTTCACGTGTTCTTTCACCTACTCCTGCGAATACCGAAAGTCCACCATGTCCTTTAGCAATATTGTTAATCAATTCTTGAATCAATACTGTTTTACCAACACCAGCACCACCAAATAATCCAATCTTACCACCCTTAGCATAAGGCTCTATAAGATCAATTACTTTGATACCAGTAAATAAAACTTCAGTTGATGTCGATAAATCTTCAAACTTAGGCGCTTGTCTGTGAATTGGTAAACCAGCATCACCAGCTTTAGGTAAATCACCTAATCCGTCAATTGCATCACCAATAACATTGAATAGACGTCCATAAACATCTTCTCCAATTGGCATTTGAATCGGAGCACCAGTAGCATGAACTTCGGTTCCTCTACTTAAACCATCAGACGAATCCATAGCAATAGTACGTACTGTATCTTCACCAATGTGAGATTGTACTTCTAGTACTAATTTAGAACCATCTTGGTTGTTAATTTCTAACGAATCGTAAATCTTTGGAAGTTCAGCTCCAGAACCGAATTCAACATCGATAACTGGGCCTACTATTTGTGCAACTTTACCTGTAACTTTTGACATTACCTTTATCTTTATTGTTTTGCTTAAAAATTATGTGAAAAAACCCTTAGTTTTTCGCGCTGCAAAGATAAAAGTTTTGTTTTAAATATTAAGCTATTTTTTATTTATTATTCGAGGTATTTTTAGGGTCTTATTTTAATTCATAATGAATCTATCGTATTGGGAAATAAAAACCTGGTTATCTAATGTTGATTTTACTATTGTTGGTAGTGGAATTGTAGGCCTTAATTGTGCATTACAGCTCAAAGAGCGATTTCCAGTTTCTAAAATTTTGATTCTTGAAAAAGGTATACTTCCTCAGGGAGCGAGTACTAAAAATGCTGGCTTTGCTTGTTTTGGTAGTCTTAGTGAACTATGTGAAGATCTCAAATCACATTCAGAGGAAGAGGTAATTAATTTGGTGAAAATGCGGATTGAAGGTTTAAAGTTATTACGAACCACACTTGGAGACAAAAACATTGATTATAAAGCTTTAGGAAGCTATGAATTATTTTCTGAAAATGATGAATTATTCAATACCTGTTTATCTAATTTATCTAGAATTAATGCACTTTTAAACCCCTTATTTGGTGCTAATATTTACAGTTTAACTGATAATACATTCGGTTTTAATAGAATTAAGTCAAATTATATTTTTAATCAGTTTGAAGGTCAGATAGACACTGGGAGAATGATGGAATCATTACTCCAAAAAGTACAGTCAAAGGGTATTAAAATATTGAATAATATTAATGTTGAATCGTATTTTGAAAATAATACTTTTGTCAAAGTAAAAACTAAAAGATTCGAATTTTTGACCTCGAAATTACTCATTGCCACAAACGGTTTTGCATTAAAGTTGCTTGATGAAAATGTAAAGCCAGCCAGAGCTCAGGTCTTGATTACAAAACCAATTGAAAATTTGCACATCAAAGGCACATTTCACTTAGATAGAGGGTATTACTATTTTAGAAATATTGATAATCGTATTCTTTTAGGTGGAGGTCGTAATCTTGATTTTGATGGAGAAGAGACTACAGATTTTGGGCAAACTGAATTAATTCAAAGCGCACTTGAAGAGCTCTTAAGCTCAACAATTCTTCCAAATACCAACTATGAAATCGATCAGCGATGGAGTGGTATTATGGGAATCGGAAACCAAAAAAATCCAGTTTTAAAACAGCTTTCTAATCATGTGTTTTGTGGAGTTAGATTAGGAGGAATGGGAATTGCTATTGGTAGTTTAGTAGGTAAGGAATTAGCTGATTTAGTATAATGTTATTAGAATGAGCAAAGCGAAATGAAGAACCTCTCTATTAAACAACAACTCTATAACCATTGTCAAGCGTTGCTCAATAAAAGACTAGAAACTATTAGAAACACAATTTTTGAAATTCAAAAAGCATTAGAATCAGAAACTAAAAGTAGTGCAGGTGACAAGCACGAAACTGGCAGAGCTATGCTTCAGCTCGAGAGAGAGAAGGCAGGACAACAGTTGGCAGAAGTTCAGAAATTACAAGAAATACTTCAGAAAGTAGATTATAAATCTAAGCACAAGCGTGTAGGATTAGGCAGTATTGTTTTTACTTCAAAACAGCATTATTTTATCAGTATTAGTGCTGGTGAATTTGAAATTGATAACACTAATTATTTTGCTATTTCTGTTGTAACACCAATAGCTAAGGAATTATTAGGAAAGACTAAAGGAGATACTTTTAGCTTTAGAAACAGTATCTTTACAGTTATAAAAGTGCTGTAAAATCTGCTATGAAAAACCTAAAAAAAAGCATTCAATTCATTATAAAATTTAGAGTTATTATTATTGTAACTCTAGCAGTTTTAATGGGTTTAGCTGGTTATCAAACGCTCAATAAACTTAGAATTGATAACTCGTTAACGATATGGTTTTTAGAAGACGATCCAAGTTATAAGGCTTACATCGATTTCCAGGAAAAATTTGGATCTGATGAGATTTATATTGCCATGTTACCTGTTGAAAATGCCATTTCAGAAACTGAAATGCAGAAACTCCAAGCCTTAACAGAAGATATTGATGCGCTTCCTTATGTAAATACATCTTTTAGTTTAGCTAAAGCTAAATATCCTATATACGCTAATAATACGATTAGATTTGATAATCTATATAATTCTGAGCGAAGCGAAAAAGGATTAAAAAGTCTGTTTTCAAAATTGCCAAATGTAACGGCTCAATTGGTTTCAGAAAATTATAAGAATCTATTTTTTTACATTCAACTTAATCCAACTCCTACTATAGAAACTCAGCGTAAAGCCATTCTAGGTGAGATTACAACAGTAATAAACACTCACTTTGAAGATTACCATCTTACAGGGCCACCAGTTTTAAATGAAGCCTACAGCAAAGGTATTTACAAAGAAAGTTTACTGTTTGGTGTTCTTACTGTTTTAGTTATCACAGTATTATTATTGTTTCTATTACCAAGTAAACGTTACCTTTTTATAGCTTTGTTATCTGTAGCCATTCCTGTAAGCTTATTATTCGGAATTATTTCTTCTATGGGTTTTGCCTTGAATATGATTTCAATGCTTATCCCAACCATTTTAATGGTTTATAGCGTAAGTGATGCTGTACATATCATTAATATTTATCATAAAGAAGGTCTTAGAGATGCATCACTTTCTAAAGTTGATCTATTAACGCTTGCCATACGTAAAAGTTTTACACCCTGTTTCTATACAACACTAACCACGTTTGTAGGTTATTTTGCCTTGTATTTGTCACCACTACCAGCGTTTAAGAATATGGGAATTTTCACCTGTATTGGATTATTACTCAGTTTTATTTTGGTCTATGCTATTACAATTATTGGCTTTAGTTTTATGACCTTAAATTTTAAGAATGCTAAGCCTTTATTATCATTTAAGTTGATGAGTCAGTCTAGATTTGTCGATTGGCTAAATAGCTTTACATCAAAATATAAATCGCGAATTATAATTGGGTTTACTTCGCTATTACTGTTTGGTTTATATTCGGTAACTCAGGTTAAAATTGATACAAGATCCTTAGATTTATTAGCAGAAGGCGAAGCTAAAGAAGACTTGCGGATTGTTGAAAAACAATTACAAGGAAGCTCTAGGTTACAACTAAATATTTCAACGGTAAATGGCGACGTTATTTTAAGCAAAGAAGCTTTAAAACAATTAGAACAGTTTCAAAATAAACTACAAGAAAACCCATTAATTACTGCGCCAGTTTCGGTTGTAAATATTAAATCGTTTTTAGAAAAACGATCTCCTGTATTGTTTCAAAGTAATGTGTCAGAAACACGAATAAAAAACACCTTAGCATCAGTTGATAATGCAGATAATAGTTTCTTTAAATTATTTTCTGAAGATATGTCTACAGCAGGTATTACATTGAGTTTACGAGAAATGACTACTTTAGAATTAGAACAAGTTTTAGCAGATGTAAAGCAGGATTTTCAATCTACATTTAATACGGATAAATTTCAATTAAAAATAAACGGATTTGCTGTTGTTTTTGCACAGTTAAACCATTTCATTTTAGAGACGCAGTTTAAGTCGTTTTTTGCGGCGTTTTTTGTGGCGTTTTTATGTCTATTGATTTTTATAAGAAGCTTAAGAACAACATTATTAGTATTAATTCCTAATATTTTACCTCTAGCTATATTAGCCATTGTAATGAGTTTATTGGATATTCCACTTGATGTGTCTACTGCTATGATAACACCGATAATGTTAGGTATAGCCATGGATGATACGATTCATTTAGTTTATAAATACAGACGAAGTAAAACCATTACTGGATCTCCAGAATCTAGAATAGATAATGCTATGCACTATACAGGTAGTGCTTTGTTCTCAACAACGATAGCTTTAGTTGGTGGATTTTTAATTATCGCGTCTAGTGCTACACCTTCGGTTAGTGATTTCGGAATTTTATGTGCAGTAACAGTAGCAATTGCTCTGATAACAGATATTTTTTACTTGCCTGCACTTTTGAAGGCCTTTGATAAGTGATTAAGTTTTTATTTTAAGATTAACAGAACGTTCATTATCTAACTTATATTCACTAGTAAAAACAATTTTTTCTTCATCTAACTCCGCTTCAATTAGAAAATAATGTCCTTTAAAATAGGAGTTCTTAACCTTAGCTTTCAATTCTGATTTGTCTATCACTTTGATTTGATGCGCATAAACTATCTTATTATCAATAATGTTATACTCACCAAAAAAAGAAGCAATAAGCGGATGCTTAGGATTATGATATAGGTCTTGTGGTGTATTGTAATCGAGCTGTTTTCCTTTATGTAAAACCAACATATTATCCGCAAAACCAAGAACATCATCTTTATCATGCGTAGCAACAATAGAAGTGATTTTTTTTTGTTTAAGATAACTAAAGAGACTTCTGCGAAGAGATTGTTTTTTAAAATTATCTATATGACTAAAGGGTTCATCTAACAATAAGATTTCAGGCTCTTTGGCCAACGCTTTTGCTAAAGCAACACGCTGTTTTTGTCCACCACTTAAAAACTGTATTTTAGTTTGAGAAAAGTTAGTAAGCTCTACAATTTTGAGTAATTCTTCTATGCGTTTTTGTTTTTTTTCTTTATAAAAACTTGAAAGATATTGCCCAATGGTTTCTTGTACAGTGATGTAGGGCATTAATTCAAATTCTTGCGCCACATACTTCATAAAATCATAACCGATAACGAGATTAAAAGCAGGACCTAGTATTTGAGTGTCTTTCCAGAAAATCTCACCTTTAGGTAAATCATATTGACCATAAATTAGTTTTAATAGTGTGCTTTTCCCTGAACCACTTTCGCCAATAACTGCAAGAGTTTTACCTAGATTTACTTGTAATGAATTTAGTTCAATAACTTTATTTACGTTGTAACTAAATGAAATATCTTTTATTTGAAGCATAATCCAAAAATAGTATAAAAAAACCGCTCAATATTTTGAGCGGTTTTAAAATATATTATATCGTAAATTCTACTGCTTAATGAATTTTCGTTTTATAGATTTACCCTCGGCTTCGAGTCTTAAAAAGTAGACACCAGATTGTAAATCAGATACATTTAATTGCTCTGAATCTAATTTGCTATTCATTACTCTTTTACCATTAATGTCAAAAATAGTAGCAATGTAATCTGTAAGTTGAGCAGTTGTAGCGATAGTAAGTATATCCTTTACTGGGTTTGGATGTATAATTAAATCTGCTAGAGCTTCATCAACAATACCTAAAGTATCACCTTCTACTACCGTAATAGGTGTATTAACATCAGGATTGTTTACGGTATCAACAATTCCGGAAGGCCAATAAATAATAATCTGATCTATTGTAGCATCACTACCTAATCCAACATGTGTATTTAACGAACTCATATATCTAAAGCCATCACCACTTCTAACATCTCTAATTCTAACTCCTGATGCTGTATGAACTTCGACTCTTGCACCTATACCATTTTTATTACTAACAGTCCCAACGGTATGTATTTTAATCCAATTATTTGCATTGGTATCGTTAAGGTAAAGTGTACCATTAAAACCATCAATAAATCCATCATTATTAACATCTCCGTAAGCTCCTCCTCCAAGAGGTAAGAGTCCTTCGTAAACTGTAAATGTTAGATCACCATTTCCTAAGAGAACATTTCCGCCAGAAATAACATCTAAATTACCATCGTTATCTAAATCGTGAGTAACAGTTTCTATAGATGTATCAGTTAATGCACTAATACCAGAACCAGTTGTTGCATTAACAAACATGCCATTATCATTTCTCATGAGCTTATGAGACCCACTACTAGCGCCTACAAAAACATCCATATCACCATCATTATCAAAATCTCCCCAAGCTGATGACCATGTTTGCATTGAGTCATAAAGATTTAAATCTTGCGCGTTTTGAGAGTAATTTCCACTTCCATCATTGGTATGCATTTCATTAGCACTTCGTTCTGGTCCGCCTCCACATTTAGCGATGAACATGTCTAAATCTCTGTCATTATCATAATCAATCCAAATAGAGCCATAATTTCCACCAGAAGAATACACACCTAAAGATACTGGAGCGTCTGGATCGTCTGATTGATGGAATTCTAAATTACCACTACCATCATTAAGATAATAAACGTTTGGTGCAACATCATGACAAACAAACCCATCAAGATTTCCGTCGTTATCTATATCAGCAAAGTTAGAGCGCTGAGAAAAAACATAGTCGTTGGTATGCAATTCATCAAAACCAGCTAGGTCATCATAAGGATCAGAATTAGTATTTGTTCCTGAGTTAACTACTGTTCTCATAAATGTAACGCCACTTCCATTTCCGTAGAGTAAATCGTTGTAACCATCTGCATTAAAATCGCCAGCAGCCATACTCCAACTTGGTGTATATGCAGCAGGTGGTGTGGTAATGTTTCTTACTTCAAAACCACCTGTACTTTCTTGAAAATTAACATTAACATTGGTAGAGCTAATTGAAACAAGATCATCTAAAAAATCACCATTCATATCTACAACAGCAAGTGAAGATCCTGAAGTGGAAATACCTTGCGATGTAAATGTAACTGGTGGAGGTGGAGGTGGTTGGATAGGATCATTTTCGATAAGTTCAAAATCAAAACCTCCAGATTGCCAATTATTATCCCAAGCAATATAATAGGTTGTTCCGCCTGTAACATTAAATGCTTCATAAGACAAGTAGCCATTACCAATATTTCCACCATCATCATCACCAGCATGGCAAGCTAAGGCACCACAATTTCCAGTATATACATGAAAACGTGTATCGCCTCCAGAATTTTGTTGAAGGTCTGAAGTTATTGTGATATTATAATCTTCACTTGGAGTATAGGTATACCATTCTCCTGCTGAAGCTCCATTTCCGTTTTCAGCACAGATTGGGCTGGGAATTTCATTTCCATTTACTGCATCTACAGTATGTAAACCAGCAGTAATAGCAATTGCACTAGCACATTCATCTTGAGACATCCCAATAGAGGATATACACAAGCCTAAAATTAATAGTAGTTGTTTTTTCATAGCGGTAATTAGTTTTTTTAAGCAGTTAAAGGTAATAAAAAACTAAATATCTCAACTTGAGAAACTTAGCCCTTTACCTTTTCTTTTGTTTTAGTTGGTAGCACGTCGTAACCCATATTAAACAGAGTAAAACCAAAGATATCAGCATATTGCTCTATGGTTTTGCTTACAGGTGTGCCAGCACCATGACCTGCATCTACTTCTATTCTAATTAGTGTTGGGTTATTACCCATTTGCTTAGACTGTAACTCAGCAGCAAATTTAAAGCTGTGTGCTGGTACTACACGATCATCATGATCTCCTGTGGTTACTAAAGTTGCAGGATATTCAACACCTTCTTTTACATTGTGAACTGGAGAATAGCCTTTTAGATATTCAAACATTTCTTTACTCTGTTCTGCAGTTCCGTAATCGTATGCCCAACCAGCTCCAGCAGTAAAAGTGTGGTAACGTAGCATATCTAAAACTCCAACAGCTGGCAGTGCCACACTCATTAAGTCTGGTCGTTGTGTCATTGTTGCGCCAACTAATAAACCTCCATTAGACCCTCCTCTAATGGCTAAAAATTTTGGTGATGTATAATTTTCTGATATTAGATATTCTGCTGCAGCAATAAAATCGTCAAATACGTTTTGTTTTTGTAATTGAGTTCCTGCTTTATGCCACTCTTTACCATACTCACCACCACCTCTTAAATTAGGTACAGCGTAGACTCCACCTTGCTCCATCCAAACAGAATTAGCAATGCTAAATGAAGGATTTAAACTAATATTAAAACCACCATAACCATAAAGAATCGTAGGGTTTTTTCCATTGAGTTCAATGCCTTTTTTGTGTGTGATAATCATCGGAACTTTAGTACCATCTTTAGACGTATAGAATACTTGCTTACTCTCGTAATCGTTACTATTAAAATCTATAGAGGGTTTCCAGTATAATTCTGACTCACCAGTCTCTACATTATATTTATAAATACTAGAAGGTGTATTATAATTTGTAAAAGAATAATAATCGGTTTTTTCATCTTTTTTGCCACCAAATCCTCCTGCATTTCCAATTCCCGGGAGTTTAATTTCTCTAATAAGTTTACCATCATAGTCGTATTGTAATACTTTAGACACTGCGTCAACCATATACTCTGTAAAAAAATAACCACCACCTCTAGATGGACTGAGAACATGTTCAGTTTCTGGAATAAAATCCACCCAATTATCTTGAGTTGGATTCAATGCATCTACTGTAACTATTTTTTGATTTGGTGCGTCAAGATTGGTTACCAAGTACAATTTACTTCCAATATTATCAATAACATAGGTGTCACTTTCAACTGTATTTATTATTGGCACTAATGGATTAGATGGATTTGACAAATCTTTCATAAATAATTTATTACCAGAAGTAGATACACTAGCACTAACAAATAAATAGTTTCCATCTTCAGAAACATAACCACCAACATAACGATGCTTTTCTTCAGGAGTTCCTCCAAAAACTAATGTATCGTCTTTTTGAGAAGTTCCAAGTTTGTGATAGTAAAGCTTATGCTGATCTGTTTTTGCAGAAAGCTCACTCCCTTTTGGTTTATCGTAGCTAGAGTAATAGAAACCTTCATTTTTTAACCAAGAAACACCACTAAACTTAACGTCTATTAATGTGTCTTCAACAATTTCTTTAGTTTCTGCATTCATAACTATGATCTTTCTCCAGTCACTTCCAGCTTCAGAAATTGAATAGGCTGCTATTTTTCCGTTTTTTGAAAAACTTAATCCTCCTAATGAGATAGTACCCTCTTCGTTAAAGGTATTAGGATCTAGAAAAACTTCTTCCTCTCCATCTTGTTTTTCATGAGTTCTATAAATAACATATTGATTTTGGAGTCCGTTATTTTTATAGAAGTACGTGTAGTCTCCCTCTTTAAATGGTGAGCTTACCTTTTCGTAATTCCACATTTTCTCCAAACGTTCTTTGAGCTCTTTTCGGTAAGGAATACTATCTAAATATCCAAAAGTTGCTTGATTTTGTTGCTTTACCCAATCTTCTGTTTCAGAACTTCTGTCATCTTCTAACCATCTGTAAGGGTCTTTTACTTCTGTACCAAAGTAAGTAGTTACTGTATCAACAGTTCTGGTGTCTGGATAATCTACTTTAATGTTACGTTCCACAATATAATCTGTTTCGGTTTCTTTGCATGCTGTAATGATTAATAGCATTAACAACAAATGGATTAGTTTTTTCATAAAGTGAAGAATTATTTATTTTGATTGAAGTTAAAAATACTACAATATCAGTGCTTATTAAAGGGCTTAACTGATTTTAACAAACTTATTGTTTTAAGATATCAGTCCCTAAATAGCCATTATCTTTATTATAGTACCATTTGCGAATTTTAGGTATTTTAATATTGTTAATTATCTCTACATCACTCAGTAAAATATATTCTCCACTGTCTTTTTTTAAGCTTCCATCGTCATCAGTTTTATAAAACTGATAGACTTCCAAAGCGTAGGTTTCTGGGTTGAAATAAAAGTACCAAATATCAGTACCAATATTATCTTCATAAGATACATTTAGAACTAAATAGTCCTGTCCTTTAAATGTTTTCTTCTCTACTTTTGGATTGATTAGTGTTCCTGGATCCTTTAATTTCATAGGTAAACCATAGAGATAGGTGTAATAATTTTTGTAAAGATTAGCTCTTTCACAACTTAAATTATTTGTTTTTAGCTCAGCGTCTGTAAGATTAGATTTTCCGTTTAGCGCTATAGAGCATTTTTGTTTATCTAAAGTATACTCTGTTGTTTTGCTATCTTTTGAGGCTTTGACATTAAAATAAGCCTCAGGAAGATTTATCTGTATTCTACTATATCTATGAGATGAGTTTGGAGTCTCCATGGTTACTAATAATGTTCCATTAAAACGAGACCAATTATTGTCTGGATCGTGATATTGGATTGCTTTCTCTAATAACTCCTTTCCTGTTATTTCTTGTGCAAATGAGATTGAACAGATACAAAATAATAGAATGATTTTCATGATACGTTGTGTTTTTGCAAAAATACATCCAAATACTTAGTTCTAAAATTTTATATTTACCTAGCCTTCATTCTAAATATTATATGAACGAGATCATAGAACTTCAACTATTCCCTTCATCTTGTAATCATTGTTCTGAAATAGTTTCAGAAGAATACGTGTATTGTACATACTGTGGTTTTCCTCATAATGGTACTGTAAAAGATTTAGCGCTTTATGAGAAGAGAATTAGAGATAAAGACAGGACTAATGAAGAGGCTAAAAGGAAAATAAAAAATGCCAGAAATACGCTTTATGTTATGTCTGCTATTACATTTTTGTTTGGACTTTTTTCTTTTTCAGGCGAATTAGGTAGTGCGCTTTTTACCATAAGCACAATACAAAGTATTATTTATTTAGTATTAGCATATTGGTCTACTCAAAAACCCTTAATCTCGTTATTACTAGGTTTGTTTTTATACCTTACTATTATCATCGTTTCGGCAGTTTCAGATCCAGGTACCATTGTTAGAGGTATTATTTTTAAGGTGATTATAATTGCATTTTTAGCTAAAGGTATTTACTCAGCATCTTCTATAAAAAAAATAAGCTATGCATACTAATATTGAATGTAAACAATGCCACAAACAGTTTGTAAAAGCTGTTAATTTCTGTGGATTTTGTGGCGCGTCAATTCAATCGACAAAGGTTGAAAAAAGAAATATAGCTTTAAACCTAGTTATTGTTTTTTTTATTACGTTTCTGCTTTTTGCATTAGCTGTTTATTTAATTAACGAGCGGTTGGAGTCTAGCTTAGTAAAAGAGTTAGTAATAGAGTTAGCCTTTGCGAGTTTAGTTATAGGATTTTCATTATTTGACTGGAAGGCTATATTAAAGACCTACAAAGTGCCAAAACTATCTGGTAATATTTGGGCTTGGACTTTTATTATACCAATTCTCTCTAGTATTGTAGTGTATTATTTCGTTAATGCCATGAATACTATTTTATTTGGCGATAGTGATTATAGTTATTTTGAAAGTTATTTATATTTAGACAACCCTTTACCTTGGGCTATTTTCTTTGTGGCCATTTTACCACCTATTTTTGAGGAGCTCGCTTTTAGAGGGTTTTTGTTTAACCAGCTTCAAAAAATTGTTTCCGAACGAATGACTATTGTTGGCACAGCTTTTTTATTTGCTCTGGTACATTTTTCTTTAATTTCTTTTTTGTGGATATTCCCTTTTGGACTTTTGTTGGGTTATCTGAGATCTAAATACAAAACATTATGGTTAGGTATAATTATTCATTTTATACATAACCTCATCATTATTTTATGGGATTACTACGATTACCAGAACCTAATACACTTTTTAGAGTAGGTGGCTTTACTTTGTTTATTCTTCTTCTGGTGTTGTAATGGTTGCTGGTTCTATAGAACTATCGTGAGCAGAATGATATTCTTCTAGAAGATTCATGGTAGCTGTTAACAGATCTTTTGTTTCTAATAACAAACCAAAATATAAGGTTGTGTTTTTAGGGCTAGATTCTTCAGTTCTTGTACGTTCTACTTGCTTTTGTATCTTCTCTTGTACTAAATTAAATACTTTAGCCTTGTCGTTGAGTACAACACCGATTTTTTCAAAAGAGCGAGACTCAAAAGCTGCTTGAGTTGAAAGAAATAGCAATTCTAAATGCTCATCTAAATCTTTCAATTCCTTTATTTGGCTAAACTTTAATTTTTTATGATTGTTATTAACGTGTTTATGACTAGTTTTAGAGATGTATTCTAAGGATTGGGTCATGTCTTGTAAATACCCAAGGATGTTGATATAAAAGTTACTAGCAGATATGCTAGGCTCCTCTAAATTTCTAATAAAATAGAAGATGTTATCTCTTAATTCATCTATTTCATTTGAGAGTTTTTCAATCTGCTTACTGTTCTTTTTTAATAATTTTAAATCTTGAACAGCTAAACCATTAATAGCTGATGTGTAAATTCTATTACCACGTTTTACAACGTTGGCAATGTTAGATGCACTTTCGTGTATAACACCTTGAGTGGAACTACTTTCAGCCTTTTCTAACTTGTCTTCTTCTCTTAAAACTTTTGAGTTTTTTCGGTGAGACATATAATTTCTAGATAATAAAACTATCGCAAATACCAGAAGACCTGTAAGTGCATAACCTTTACCATAATAAAGGATGCATGCCATTATGGATGCTGCAACAAAGGCACTAAACGCTGTAAAGAACCAACCTCCTATAACATTAAGAACACCAGCAACTCTATAGACTGCGCTTTCACTTCCCCAAGCTCTATCTGCTAAGGATGTTCCCATGGCAACCATAAAGGTTACATACGTTGTAGATAGTGGTAATTTCATAGAGGTTGCAATAGAAATAAGTACACTAGCAACCATTAAATTTACAGCAGCTCTAACCAAATCAAACGCTGGTTTATCTTGAGCTTTAGCTATTACATTTGGTTTTACAAACTGATTATTAGACCAGTTTTTAAAAGATTCTGGCAGTAAATTATTTATATTTTCGTTAAGGCCAATAGTTAGTCTTACAATATTTCTAGATAGAAAATTTGGTTCAAAACGTTCTTTAACTTCGTCTTGTCTAGATAAATCAACTGAAGTTTTTACAACCGCCTTAGCTTTACTAGAAAACCAAAGCGTTAACACCATAATTAAACCAGCTATTAAAAGTAAGTAAGATTCAGTTTGTACAGGCTCTCCAAGAGCAGTCATAGCATAATTAGAAGCTTCTATACCACTTGTAGACCAAACTTCGTAAGAATTGTAGGCAGCTATTGGCACACCAATAAAGTTAACCAAATCATTACCAGCAAAAGCAACTGCTAAAGCAAAGGTTCCTACAATAATGATAAGGGTATAAATTTTTGCATTAAAAAACTTTATAGCTAAATAGGATATTATAGTAAAGATTAGAAAACTTAAACCAATAAAAGTAAGAGGATTAGCACTTAAAAATTCTTTAATTGAGGGTGGCATAAAAGCCGCATTTTTTAAACCTTTTACAATGATAAAATACATGATTGAGGTAATGGCAAATCCACTAAATAAAGCACTATACTCAATAGGTTTTTCCTCAAACTTAAAGGATAACAACAATCGAGATACATATTGAATAATGGCACCAACAGTAAATGCTACGACAACAGACAATAGGATTCCTAAAATTATTTCTAGTGCTTTTGAGTCGTTAATATAATGTGTTAGGTCTGTAATAGACTGATTGCTATCACTGTATATTTTAATTAAAGCTAAAGCAACAGAAGCGCCTAATAATTCAAAAACAATGGAAACCGTAGTTGAGGTAGGTAGGCCTAAGGTGTTGAAGAAATCTAAGAGTAAAATATCGGTGAGCATTACAGCCATAAAAATGACCATAATTTCATCAAACATAAACTCTCCAGGATTAAAAATACCTTTACGTGCAACTTCCATCATACCACTAGATGTCATTGCACCAACAGCCACACCAATACTAGCAACGATCATTATGGTTTTAAATGATACGGCTTTAGATCCTATAGCAGAGTTTAAAAAATTTACAGCATCGTTACTTACACCAACCACTAAATCTGCAACAGCTAAAAAGGCTAATGCAGCTAGCATATAGATATAAAGATTTTCCATGTAATTGGTTAGCTAAAATTGAGCGCAAAATACTTTTTTTATTTTTAATGATACGTTATCTAAACGTTATTTTTAAAGGCTTTTTTGCTCTAATTTAAATTTTATTTGTTAGGATTATACTTTAAGTATTAAAGAACTTAGTACAAATAACTTTTCTTCTGTATTACGATTAAATTCTTCAAAACGATATTCAAAGCCAAATTGAAACTTTAACTTTTCAGAGAAAAACCAGCCCAATTGTACTGTGGTTCTTTGATCTAGTTGAGGTTTTATTTTAGCACTCTTACTCACTAGAAATTCCGCAGAACTAACTATGTAAGTTTCACCAATGTCTATTTTTTGTCCATTTAAAGGAAAATCTAGGGCAAACCGATAACGAGTACGAATAATGATTATGTTATCTAAAAATCGCTGTTCAAATCGCAAACGATGTCCAAACCTTAAAGCATTATTATTTTTAGTATAGTTATATTGTTGTGTAAGACGAAGTTCATTACTTCCTCCATCAATAGTTTCTCTAAATCGGTATTGAATTCCTAGACTAAAGCTGTTATTGTAATCTAGATTTAAGGTTGAAAAATGAACAACATCTAGCTGCCTATTTTCAAAATTAAAATTATCATCCTGATATAAATAATACCTAGACCTTACAGCAAAGTTGATTTTATAGTTAGTATTAACAGAATGATTAAGAGATAACGCTGTCTCACCTAAGCTTTCAAAATTTTCTTGAGCATAAAGGTTTAGACAAGCAAAAGTTATAAGAAAGACTAAAAATGATTTAGTACAAAACATGCTCGTAAGATGAAGGTTTTAAGGTTCTGTAGCTTATCAATTCACCAGAGTTGTTAAAGGTGGCTTCTACTAATGATCTTTTTCTATTAGATTTTACATCGATTATGATCTCAAAATTTGGTGCAATTGTAATGTTTTGAGATAGCACATTAAGCAAAAACTCTGGAGCATTATTTTTTGTCGTGTAGAGGTATTGCTTTTGAATTTTAATAATCTTGTGTTTGCTAAAAGATGATGTTAAATACGACTTAATTTTATTTTGAGAAGTCTTATTAATTCGCTTAAATTTGGTAGTTAACTCTATATCCTCAATAATACCATCTTCTGAAAATTCTAAGCTGTAGTGTATGTTATTGTATTTAAATTTTATTTCATAACTGAGCTTTTCATTATCTGTCTCTTTATAAAATTTTAGACGTTTACATGTATCAGGAAGAGTTTTAATGGTTTGTATAGCTTTTTTAGGAAACTCAGAAATTTTAATGCGTTCCTCTTTTTCGTTTTTGGATTGACCAAATGAATTTTGAAACGCACATAGTAATACCAGTGTTATAAAAAATAGTTTTAAGTTCATTATTAAGTGCAAGCTAAGATTCTTGAATTACAAATTTAAGATATGCTAAAATGTTATTCATACGTAATATTTAAACACTTGTAAATCAATTAAATAAATATTTAATGTTAATTTAATGTTATGTAAATGTTTGAAAATTGTAAAATAATAGTTATGTTTGTTATGTAATTATTAACAAACCCAAAGAGATTATGAAAAAGATATTATGTATAGTATTAGTGTTTTGTTCTGTTTTAGCCTACAGTCAAAATACAGAATCTACTAAAAAAGACAATGTTACAATAGAAAAAGAAGGTGATTTTACTAAGGTAAAATACCATTATGATAATGGTGTTCTTTCTCAAGAAGGCACTTTTAATGCTGAAGGGAAACCTGAAGGTGTTTGGACCAGTTACGACATTACTGGTAATAAACTAGCAGTTGGTAACTACAACAATGGTAAAAAAGTTGGTAAATGGTTTTTCTGGATCGAGGATACTCTAAAAGAAGTTGATTATATTAATTCTAAAATAGTAAATGTCAACAATTGGAGTAATAAAACCAAAGTAGCAGTTAATTAAGAAATCTATATTCCGAATAAAAAAGGCTTCCATTTCGGAAGCCTTTTTTTAAACTAACTAACTGTGTATTTATTCTAAAACTTAAAAGAATAACCAAGTGATATTTCTGTTCCAGGTTCTCTAAGTGAGAACGTTTGGTTGTTTGTACCAAAAGATACATATTCACTTAGACGCGTTGCTCCAAGTATGTTGGAAACTTTTAAATCTATTGATGAGTTTCTCTTTTCTCCAAAAGATTTATTAAGTGTAAAGTTTAAACTATTAAAAGGTTGTGTGTAAACATCTGGAACTAATCCAATACCTACAACTTCAAGAGTTTCACCTTGCACATTAAAAAATAATCCAGTTTGTAATCCTATATCTGGATTGTTGTAATCTAAACCAACATTGATAACGTAAGGTGCTTGACCTTGTAAATCTCTTTCACGTTCAATAGTTTCACCATCTCTAGCAGCTAATGAACGACTAGAGAATTCATCATCAGACATTGTTAATTCTGATTTGGTTACAGATACATTAGTAACAAGTTTAAGATTATCTAAACTTTCAAGAATAAAGCCTAAACGCTGTCTAAACTCAAACTCTGCGCCATATACAATAGCATCACCTAAGTTTGCTACTGTTAATTGTGAAGGCGCTTGCTGAAAGAAGGATTGCTCAATTGGGTCTGTAAAATCTTTGTAAAATCCACTAATTGCTATCATTTGTCCATTTTCACCAAACCTTTCGTATCTTAAATCAAAGTTATTTACGTATGTTGGTACCAAATCTATATTACCAATAAATAAAGTATTAAGAATTGGGTTGAAAATTCTAGACACTGAAGCTTCTTTAAATGATGGTCTTGCTGTTGTTCTAGAAAAAGATGATCTTAAATTTGAATCTTCTGTTAATGCATATATTAAGTTAGCAGAAGGGAAAAAATCAAATTCATCTAAGATTAAGTCTCTATCAAAATCTACGGTACCATTGGTGCCAGTATAGAATGAGTTAAAAAACTCTGTTCTCAATCCTAATACTGACTTAAATTTTTCGGTTACATTAAATTCTGCAGAAAAATATGTTGCACCAATATGCTGCTCACCTTCATAAGCATCGATAGGGTTAAATGTATCGATATTAATTAAATGCGTTCCTGCATCTGAAGTAGGTGTCCATAAATTCTGAGGAGCTAATAAATTATTAACATTACCATCAGCTATGAATGAGTCATCATTTCTAATATTAAACGTGTAATCATCTGTACTAAAATCCCTAAATTTATAAGTGTAAGCGCCACCAAATTTAATTTTAGCTGGTCTGCCAAAAATTTCAACTGTTTTATCAATATCTACTTTACCAGCCCAACTTTCTTCTATTAGATTTCTCCATAACTGAATTGGGAAGGTAGCAGCAGAAGGACTCACAAAAAACTCACCATTATCTGCACGTTGCAAAGGTGTAATTCTATGAGCTTTATCCATCACCTTGGCAAATGTTGGCGATAATTTCCATTCTAAGTTAAATGCATTAGCTTCGTTACTTAACCTATGCTTTCCTGTAAGTAATAAATTTGTAATAGATCGTTCAGTATAAGTAATTGCGTCTTTGGTTAATGGCTCTAATCCACCACCTACGCCATCTTGTGAAATTACTTGATTGAAAAAACCAGCAGTAGATTCACCATTTTGAATGTGAAGTAAATTAGCTTTAAACTTAGACTTATCTGTCTTGTAAGTTAAACCTAACATACCATTTAAAATGATATTATTAATACCCTCTGAACCTCTTGAAGCTAGAGTAAAATTAAGGTCATTTTCAGAAAAATCCGAATTATTTTTTACGAAAAGACCATCTTCTCTATTTTCATAAAATGTAGTTTCATTCTTATAAGACAAAGAAGCTTGGTAACCAATTTTATCATCACCAATATCGTATTGGTTTCCAAGAGTAAAACCTAAACCAAAATTCATACCACTCATTTCTTGTTTAGCACGTAATTCGTTTAAGAATCGACTTGTTAAAGAATTAAGTAATAATTTATTCTCAAATGTTCCGGGAATTGGTTGGTATCTGTTAATTGGCAAGTTACGTGTGCCATCATCAAATCCAAGTAAATCTGTATCACTTCCTTCTGAAGTAAGATAATTATCATTAAAGTGCATATCTGGGTTGTAACCAGTACCTAATGAGATAGAATATTCTGCTTTAGAAGGAAAATCCTTAGTTACAATATCCACGATACCACCAGTAAAATCTGCTGGATATTCTGCTGAAGCCGACTTAACTACAATGACATTATCCAAGATACTGGTAGGAAATAGATCCATTTGTATGGTATTTCTGTCAGGATCTAGACCTGGAATATCTATACCATTAAGTATGGATTTTGTATAGCGATCTCCTAAACCACGAACATAGACATATTTATTACCTTGTATGGCAACACCAGGAATACTTTTTACAGCATTGGCGAGGTCACCAGCTCCAGTACTTTTTATGGCTTGTGCTGATAAACCATCTAAAACCACAGCAGATTTTTTCTGAATATTTAAAACAGCATTCTCGGTATTTCTTTTAGTTGTTGTAGTAATAACTACTGTATCTAGTGAGTTGGTCTCAAGTATTACGTCTATTGTAGTGACTTCTCCAGATTTTATCACAACACCTGTAATTTCTTGAGTGCTATAACCTATAAAAGAGAATACTAGTGTATATGTACCTTCTTCTAGCTCTAGTTCATATTTCCCATCAAAGTCAGATGATGTACCAGTAGTGGTGTCCTTTACTAAAATATTAGCAAATGCCATTGGTTCACTGAACTCACCATCTATAACTGTACCTGCAACCTTACCTTGAGAAAACGATAAGCTTACAATGAGAAAGAAAACAAAAGATAGAACTTTCTGTATATTTTTCATATAAAGTTTTATGTAACCCAACGCCTACCTTGTAAGCGTTGGGTTTAAGTATTAAATAGTGATTTTAAAAACCTAATCCGCCTGCAGTATTTGCATACGTCCAAGCTAAATTTGAAGTCATAGCTCCAACAGTGTTGGCACCTTCTGTAACTTGGCTTGCCCAATCTGCAGCTCTTTCTGTAAATGTTGGGCCAAGAATAATTTGGTCTTCGTCAACATCGTTTGTATCATCCTCATCATCACAAAAATCAATACAACCTACTTTTTCAACAAAAATAGAATTGTCAAATCCTACAATTTCCCAAGTACCAAACGTTAATAAACCGTCAAGGAAGTTCTGAGATACGTTGTTTCTATCTAACTCAACATCTTTGCCACTAGGAAAACCTAAAGCATAAACGTTTTCTGTAAGACCACGAGCTCTACTCCTGTAATCTGCATACTCACCATTAGAAGTGGTAGCGTTACCTATAATAGTCGCATTTCTTAAAATAAATGAACCTTCACTACCTGCTGGTGCTGAACCTTCTGGGCCATCAATTTCGAAAGCATGGTCAGAAATATCACCAAGTACAACAACTGCATTATCAATTGTTCCGGAATAAGCCTGATCAATATCGATAGCATCGTCTCCTTGAGCCCAAACTAAAAGATTAGAAGCATCTACAGTACCACCAAAGAATTCGATCCCGTCATCTACGTTAGCAATAACTTCTATATTATCTATTAAAGTTCCGTTTCCTACACCACCTAAAGTTAATCCGTTGATTTCGTTTCCTTCACCAATTAGAGCACCACCATGACGAATAGAAAGGTAGCTCATAGCTCCTGAACTATCCATAGGATCGGTACCACCATACAAACCAAATATATCGTCTGCCGGAATTCCTTCTATCTGTGCTTCTGGAATATCTCCTGAGAAAGAACAAGGTGCATTACCTAAAACTATTAATCCTCCCCAAAGTCCTCTGTCATTTTCATCTAAATTAGTTCCGGATACTTGACCACAAGTGATATTATCACTAGTAGAAGTGAAAATAATTGGTTGGTCTGCAGTTCCTTGTGCGTTTAATGTTCCACCTCTTGCTACAATAAGTGCAGAAGCTAAAGAACCTGTACCAGCAGATCCTTTAATTATTGTACCAGGATTGATAGTTAAAGTAACACCATCTGGCACAACTACTTTTTGGTTTAATTGGTAAATATTATCTGCTGTCCAAGTTGTACTTTCAGCAATTTGTCCTGTCACTGCTATTATTGGGCATTCTTCTTCGCCACCACCAGAGTTGTTGTTGTTGATGATTGTAGTTTCTTCGATAACTATTGGAGTATCGTCGTCCTTAAAACATCCTGTAAATACTAAAGCCGAAGCTACTAATACAGTAATAATTAATTTTTTCATGAGTAAAATTTTAGAATAATCAGTTTAATAATTTGATGTCGCAAAGAAACTGTAATAGTGTAAAGTTTAGGTTAGTGAGACGTTAAAGATTAGTGATATAACTGTTAGGTAAATGTTATGAAACCTAGCCTTGTTTCATTAACACAAAACATTAAATTAACATTGCACTTTAGTGCGTGTGTAGTTGTTTAGATATCAAAGTATTGTATTTTACTTTGACTTATTTAAGCATCATCTTAAGATCTTCTAATTGCTCTGGCTTGCCAACGATAATCTTATTTTTATCTAAAATAAAATAACTTGGCGTTGCTTTTACATTGTAGGCGTTAGCCATAGGGTTATCCCATTTTTGTAGACCGATAACATGTGTAAAATCGGGAAAATTTATAATTTCTTTTTGCCAGTTTGTAGGGTCATCTTCTAAAGCAAAGGCAATAATTTTAGTATTGGGTTTATCTTTCATAAAAGCCATGAATTGCGGAAGTTCCTCAAGACAGTGACCACAAGTACTACTCCAAAAAACAAGTAAATACTGTTCGGAATCTTTGAGCTCATGAAGCGTTGAGGTGACTTTTTCTCCATTTACTGTAGTAGTTAATGAAAAATCGGCAGCCTTAACTCCTAAAGCACTACTTTTAAAGGAAGATAAACTCTCAACAAGTAACTGGTCATTGGCATTTTTTGCCAATTCTAATAAATGTGTATCGATCATATACAAACCAAGTTCTTCGTTTTTAATGGTAACAAATCTTTGCCAAACTAAACTTAATAATGATGTTTTGATCGATAAATTATCTCCTATGGCTTCTGCTAATTCGTCTACCAATAGTTTATAAGTTGTATTATCTGCATTTGGAGCAATACCAAACACATAACCCATAATACGATCTAATAAAAAATCAGAACTTTGTAATAACGGACTTGAAAAATCAATATGCTTTAAGTAATAATTTTTAAGGTTTGAAGAATACGTTGAGATATCCTCAAGACCTTCAGGAATGTAAGATCTGTTTGCTTTGATAAATTCTGAGACTAATAAACCATTAGTAGATTCTTCGTAAGCATTTTGCGTATCTTTTAGCGTTTTAAAGATGTCGATGTAAGCTTTTTCATCTGCACTTTCTTTTTGGTAAAAGTTACTAATGGTAAGGTTCACCATTTCTATACTTTTTGTATAAGAGGTCCATAATTTATTCTCCTGAGATTCGGTAAACTCTAACCCTTTTTCTAAACTAAAATTAAAGATAATATTTTCTTTACCATTATAGATAAAATCAAAATTATTTTCTTCTGGTGGGATGGCATATACAAT
Source organism: Microcosmobacter mediterraneus (assembly GCF_031846265.1). Classification (NCBI taxonomy): domain Bacteria; kingdom Pseudomonadati; phylum Bacteroidota; class Flavobacteriia; order Flavobacteriales; family Flavobacteriaceae; genus Microcosmobacter; species Microcosmobacter mediterraneus. The sequence continues at coordinate 515,398 of NZ_JAVRIA010000002.1, forward strand.
TTTATAAATCCCAGTTGGATAGGTAGAATCTAGAGCAATAGAAAAGTTTCCATTGTCATCTAGTTTACCTTTATCTATATATACTGCTCCATCTGGTTCCGCTTTGTATAAAAAAGCATAGGTATACTCCTCTACTGGAGAAAATGTTCCACTAATGGTATGCTGAGAAAACCCGAGATAAGAGATTAGACTAAAAAGTAAAACTATGTTTTTCATCTGTTTTTTTAATTAGTGGCAATTATTACGCCAAAATTTGCTCTAAAGCCTTAAGCGCACTTTCAACGGAATTAATCCTTTCAAAAGTAAGTAATAATCGTAAGCCTTGGCGTGTTTGTTTTTCTTTCATTCTACATATTGCAGGATTCTGTTGTACAAATTGTATAACTCTACTAAAATTAATGCTTTGGTAAAATGAACTCTGTTGATCACTAATAAAATAACCAACCATTTTATGTTGTTTTAAAATAAGTTTCTCCAAGCCAAGTTTTGTCGCTATCCATTTTAAACGTACGCTATTTAAAAGATCTTCTACTTGTGGTGGGATTTCGCCAAATCTATCCAGTAAGTTTATTTCAAACTCTTTTAAAGCCTCCTCTGTTTTTAAAGCATTTAACTGCGTATATAAATTGAGACGTTCAGTAATATTGTTAACGTAATCGTCTGGGAAAAGAATTTCGAAATCTGAATCTATGGTAATATCTTTTACAAAGGTTTTATTGTTTTTATCATCATCTTTATACAAATCTTTAAACTCATTTTCTTTAAGTTCTTCTATGGCTTCGCTAAGAATTTTTTGGTAGGTATCGAATCCTATTTCATTGATAAAGCCACTCTGCTCACCTCCTAGTAAATCACCTGCACCTCGTATTTCTAAATCTTTCATAGCTATATTAAAACCGCTTCCAAGTTCTGTAAACTGCTCTAAGGCAGTGATACGTTTTCTGGCATCATTGGTCATTGCAGAATACTCAGGTGTAATAAAATAACAGAAGGCCTTTTTATTGCTTCTTCCTACGCGTCCTCGCATTTGGTGTAGATCACTAAGACCAAAATTATTAGCGTTATTAATAAAAATGGTGTTAGCGTTAGGCACATCTAGACCGCTTTCTACAATAGTGGTACTCACTAAAACATCAAACTCCCCATTAATAAAGCTCAGCATTAATTGCTCTAGTTTTTTGCCATCTAATTGACCATGACCAATGCCAATTTTTGCATCTGGCACTAAACGCTGAATCATGCCAGCAACTTCTTTTATATTTTCTATTCTATTATGAATAAAAAAGATCTGTCCTCCTCGTTGAATCTCATAACTCACAGCATCTCTTATAGTTTCTTCATTAAATCGAATAACATGACTTTCTATAGGATATCGATTGGGTGGAGGTGTAGTGATAACAGATAAATCCCTGGCAGCCATAAGGCTAAACTGTAAGGTTCTTGGTATAGGTGTAGCTGTAAGCGTTAAAACATCTACATTTTCTTTAATAGTCTTTAATTTTTCTTTAACTGCAACACCGAACTTTTGCTCTTCGTCAACAATTAACAAGCCAAGGTCTTTAAATTTCACATTCTTATTAACGAGTTGATGTGTTCCTATAATAATATCTACAGAACCCTTTTCTAAGCCTTCTAAAGTTTCGCGTTTTTGTTTTGCTGTACGAAATCTATTAAGGTAATCAACTGTTACTGGGAAATCTTTTAGACGATCTTTAAAAGTTCTTGAATGCTGATAAGCTAAAATGGTCGTTGGCACCAATATAGCTACCTGCTTACCATTATCTACAGCCTTAAAGGCTGCTCTAATAGCCACTTCGGTTTTCCCAAAACCTACATCGCCACACACCAAACGATCCATAGGTTGCTCACTCTCCATATCTGCTTTTATATCTGCTGTTGAGGTGATTTGATCTGGTGTATCTTCATATATAAAAGAGGCTTCTAACTCATGTTGCAAATAACTATCTGGCGCATATTGAAAGCCTTTTTTTAAACGACGTTTTGCATAAAGTTTAATGAGGTTAAAGGCAATTTCTTTAACTCTAGATTTGGTTTTTTGTTTTAGTGTTTTCCAAGCTTTACTGCCTAATTTATAGACTTTAGGAGGCTTTCCATCTTTGCCGTTAAACTTGGTGATTTTGTGTAAGGAATGAATGCTGAGATATAACACATCACGTTCTCCATACACCAATTTAATAGCTTCTTGCTTTTTACCTTCGACATCAATTTTTTGAAGTCCACCAAATTTGCCTATACCATGATCTATGTGAGTTACATAATCTCCAATTTCTAAATGGGTTAATTCCTTTAAGGTGATAGCTTGCTTTTTTGCATAACCATTTTTTAAATGAAATTTATGGTAACGCTCAAAGATTTGATGATCTGTAAAACAAACAATTTTATTGTCATCATCAATAAAGCCTTTATAAAGTGAAAGCACTATGGTTTTATAATGCACTTTTTGGTCGCTGATGTCACTCGAAGCGAAAATATCATGGAAGCGTTTAGCTTGTTGCTCACTGACACAAGCAATATAATTTTGGTAGCCTTTTTTGTGATAAGAATTTAAGGTTTCTCTTAATAAATTAAATTGCTTATTAAAAGCTGGTTGAGGTTTCGTGTTGAAGGTTATCCTAGACTCTGAGGCTCTCGAAATGTCATTGGTCGACAGATGCTTTTTTGGCGCTTCGAGAGCCTCAGCGCTCAGTAATTGAGACGTGCCAAACTCCACAACATTAAAATCTAACAATTGCCTTTTTAATAATTCTGAATTACAAAACAGTTCCTCTGGTGAAGCATGTTTTATATCTTCAGATAGAGTTAAAAATGTTTTTGAAGCTTTTTCAAATAATGTATCAACTCTAGAAAATAATAGCTCTGTATTTTTAGTAAATAGGATAGTTTTTTGTGCTATATATTTAAAAAAACTTTGTCTACTTTCTTCTAAAAATTTATTAGCAACATTAGGAATAATGTTGATTTTTTTAATCTTTTCTGTAGACAGTTGAGTTTCTACATCGAACGTTCTAATACTATCAATTTCATCTCCAAAAAATTCAATACGATAAGGCTCATCATGAGAAAACGAAAACACATCTACAATACCTCCTCGAACCGAAAATTCTCCAGGTTCTGTTACAAAATCTACACGCTTAAAATTATAATCAAACAATACCTCGTTAACAAAATCGATAGAGAGATTGTCGTTTAAAGAAATTTTAAGTGTATTACGCTCAAGTTCTTTTCGTGTTACTACTTTTTCAAAAAGTGCATCAGGATAGGTTACAATTATTGCAGGTTTTTTTCTAGAATTAATTCGGTTTAAAACTTCTGCTCGTAATAAAACATTTGCATTATCTGTTTCTTCAATTTGGTATGGCCTTCTATAGCTACCAGGATAAAATAATACATTTTTAGCATCTAATAGTTGTTCTAAATCGTTGAGATAAAAAGCGGCTTCTTCTTTATCGTTTAGAATTATTAGAAAAGGTTTTTCTGCTGTTTTAAAACTTTGAGAAAGTACAATGGATAATGCCGAGCCAACAAGACCTTTTAAATGGAGTTTATTCTTGCCCTGAGCGTTGTCGAAGGGTTCAGAATTGCCAATAGCATTCTGCAGATTTTGCATTTGCAAAGCCTGAGCATACGTTTGCGATAAAAGTGTTTTGCTCACGTATTTTATATTGAGAGTGCAAATATAAAATTTTGTATCCTAGAAAATTGAAAAAACCCTTTATAAAAATTATCTTTGTAGCAGTTAAAATTAAAAACAAAATATGTCAATTTCAGATTTATTCGAAAGCGGATTTAAAAAGCGAAATGAGGATCATTTTGCGGCTATTGTTAGAGTAGCGATGAGTGATGGAGTTATTAATGATGCTGAAAAAGAATTCTTAGATCGTTTAGCTACACGCTTAGATATTACAGAAACAGATTACAAAGAAATATTAAAAGATTATAACAGCCATCCAATCAATGCACCACATTCTTACGATAAACGTTTAGAACGTTTATATGATTTAGCACGTATGGTTTGGGCAGATCATATAGAAGGAACTAACCAAGTAGGTTTATTAGAAAAGTTATGTATTGGTCTTGGATTTAATCAAGATAATGTAAAGTATATAGCAGATAAAGCTTTAACATTGGTACATTATGAAGTTGATTTGGATGAGTTTACAGATAAAATGAAAAGAATGAATCAATAATTGATTCTTTATAATATAAAAAAACGATTGGTCACTGAGGTTATCTAAGTGCCAATCGTTTTTTTATTTATTTCATTCAGCTTTTTGCATAAATTCTTCGGCTTTTTCCACCATATTTTTACTACCGCAAATAAATGGTACTCGTTGATGAAGCTCTGTAGGTTCTACATCCATAATTCTTACAAATCCATCACTTGCTTTTCCATTAGCTTGTTCCGCCAAAAAAGCCATAGGGTTACATTCATATAATAAACGAAGTTTACCATTGTTTGCTTTAGAACTTTTTGGGTACATATAGATACCACCTTTTATCATATTTCTATGAAAATCCGATACCAAAGAACCAATATAACGGCTTGTGTAAGGTCTATCACCTTCTTCCTCTTGACAATATTTAATATAGTTTTTAATTCCTTGCGGAAAGTGAATATAATTACCTTCATTTACAGAATAAATTCGACCGTCTTCCGGGAATTGCATGTTTGGATGTGATAAGTAAAATGTACCAATTGCTGGGTTTAAAGTAAATCCGTTAACACCATCACCAGTTGTATAAACCAACATTGTTGACGTACCATAAACCACATAACCAGCAGCTACTTGTTTATTGCCTTTTTGAAGAAAATCTTCTATAGTTACAGGTGTACCAACAGGTGTAACACGTCTAAAAACCGAGAAAATAGTACCAACAGAAACATTAACATCAATGTTAGAAGAACCATCTAAAGGGTCAATTAAAACCACATATTTGTTTTGATTGTTTTCATCTTGACTATTAATAGCTATAAAATCATCTTCCTCTTCACTAGCAATACCACAAACGATATTTCTTTTGGTCATCGTTTGTATAAATTTATCATTAGCATAAACATCCAACTTTTGCTGATCTTCACCTTGTATATTAGTATCACCTGCAGCACCAATAATATCTACTAACCCTGCTTTATTAACTTCGTGGTTAACTACTTTTGCAGCAAGCCTAATAGAGTTTATTAATCGAGATAATTCTCCAGAAGTGTATTTAAAAGATGATTGGTTTTCAATGATAAATTCACCAAGCGTTTGATTTTTCTGAGACATAAATTTTAAATATACGTGCCGCAAATATCGTATTTTTTATCAAACTACAACGATTTCGTATTGATAATAAAATGTTATCTGTATGCATCTTATAACTATCTTTGAGGTTCAATTAATGAGTACAATTATTCGCAAAGCGACCATAGAAGACATACCTCGAGTTCTTGATCTTATACAAGAACTAGCAGATTACGAAAAAGAGCCAAATGAAGTAGAACTTACGGTTAAAGATTTACAACAAGATGGTTTTGGAAGCCAACCAAAATTTAACTGTTTTGTTGCTGAGGTTAACTCAAAAATTGAAGGCATTGCTTTAGTATATCCAAGATATTCAACATGGAAAGGTGAGGCCTTGCATCTAGAAGATTTAATTGTTAGTGAGTCTAAAAGAGGATTAGGTATAGGTGGTTTACTTTTGGATGAAGTTGTTAAATTTGGTCACAGCAAAGGTGTAAAACGTATAAGCTGGGAAGTGTTAGATTGGAACGAACCTGCAATTTCGTTTTACGAGAAAAAAGGAGCTAAGGTACTTAGAGATTGGGATGTTGTGCAATTAAATGAGCAAGGTATAAAGCAATATATTACAAATATTAATTAAACGATTTCTGCTTTACGCAAGAAGTAACTATGCAAGTATTTAAGTTTGGTGGTGCATCAGTAAAGGATGCAGAAGGTGTAAAAAATTTAGCAAGAGTACTCAATGAGGTAGGTTACAATAATACTTTGGTTATTGTATCTGCAATGGGTAAAACAACCAACGCCTTAGAGCATGTTATCGCTAATTATTTTAATAACAAGAAAGAGTTAAAAAGCTCTATCCAAGATATACTTAAGTATCACAATGAAATATTGTTGGATCTTTTTGAAAACGAAAGTCACCAAGTATTTAAAAAAATCAGAACCTTATTTCTAGAGCTTGAAAACTTTCTAGACAGGAATAAATCACCAGACTACAATTTTGTTTACGATCAAACAATATGTTTTGGCGAGTTAGTATCTACAACTGTAATAAGTGAATACCTTAATCATGTAGCGATAAAGAACTCTTGGATTGATGTTAGAGATTTTATAAAAACAGATGAGTATTATCGAAGAGCTAATGTTGATTGGAAACAAACGCAACAATTAATAGCTGATAATTTTAACACCAAAACATTACATATCACTCAAGGGTTTATTGGTAGTGATCCTAACAATTTTTCTACCACATTAGGACGCGAAGGGAGCGATTATACAGCTGCGATTTTTGCCTATTGCTTAAATGCACAAAGCGTAACCATTTGGAAAGATGTAGATGGAGTACTCAATGCAGATCCTAGACATTTTGAACATACACAACTCATACATCAAATATCCTACAGAGAAGCTATAGAGCTTGCATTTTATGGAGCTTCAGTAATTCATCCCAAAACATTACAACCCCTTCAAGGAAAAGAAATTCCGCTCTACGTAAAGTCTTTTCTTAACCCAAAAGGTAAAGGAACTTGTGTTAGTAAGGGTAAAACTATTGATCCTAAAACACCTTGTTTTATCGTTAAGAAAAATCAGGTTTTAATTTCATTATCATCCTTAGATTTCTCATACATTGTAGAGGAAAACATTAGTGAAATATTTAATTTATTACATCATTATAAAATGAAAGTCGATGTTATTCAAAATTCTGCTATTAGTTTTTCAGTATGTATAGATAACCTTTACGATAACCTAGAGAAGCTTGTTCAGCATTTAAAAGCAAAATTTAAAGTAACAGTTCATCAAAATGTGAGTCTTTATACTATAAGACACTATAATCAAAAATCTATTGAAACTATAGAAACTGGTAAAACCGTGTTGCTGAAACAATTAACCCAAGAAACTGTGCAGGTCGTTACCCAATAAACAATTTATTACATTTGTTAGATGCCAAAAAAGGATAATAAAGGACTCGTTACTGCTAAAGAAGTTGCAAAAGCTATACATGCAGATAAGTATGGTTTTATAGGTACTTTTTTTGGCTGGCTGCTTATGAAAGTGCTCAAAATATCGACCATTAATAGAATTTATAAGCGCAACAAACATTTGTCTGATGTTGATTTTTTAAATGGATTACTCGATGATTTTCAGATTAAGTTCGAGATTCCTGATGAGGATCTAAAACGCTTACCTAAAGATGGTGCTTATATAACCATTTCTAATCATCCCTTGGGCGGAATAGATGGTATTTTGCTCTTAAAATTAATGCTAGAGCAACGCAACGATTTCAAAATAATAGCTAATTTTTTATTGCATCGTATTGAGCCGTTAAAGCCTTATATTATGCCAGTAAATCCTTTTGAAGATCGTAAAGATGTAAAATCTAGCATAACAGGCTTTAAAAATGCCATTTTACATTTAAGAGAAGGGCATCCTTTGGGTGTTTTTCCAGCAGGAGAAGTATCTACTTATAAAGATGGAAAGCTAATGGTAGATAAACCTTGGGAAGATGCTGCGATTAAGTTAATACAGAAAGCCGAAGTGCCTATTGTTCCTATTTACTTTCATGCTAAAAACAGTCGTTTTTTCTATAGATTATCAAAGATTAGTGATACGCTAAGAACAGCTAAATTACCTTCTGAGTTGTTAACACAAAAGCGCAGAATAATAAAGGTTAGAGTAGGACGACCAATCTCAGTTAAAGATCAAAAAGAGCATGGAGAACTTAAAGAATTTTCATCTTTTTTAAGACAAAAAACTTACATGTTGTCACATGCTTTTGAACCTAAAGAAAAAATCTTAAAAAATATACAATCGTCATTAAAAGCGCCTAAAATACCTAAGCGTATTGTTACTCCTGTGAAAACCGATCTTATGGTTAAGGAAGTAGAAACTCTTAAAAAGAAAGATTTTAGACTTCTAAAAAGTAAAAACTACGAGGTGTATTTGGCTCCTGCAGAAGAGATACCTAATATTTTAAGAGAAATAGGAAGACTAAGAGAAATAACTTTTAGAGAAGTAGGAGAAGGTACTAATGAAGCTATTGACTTGGATAAGTTTGATACGTATTATCATCATATGTTTCTTTGGGATGATGACAAAAAGGTTTTGGCAGGCGCTTACAGAATGGGATTAGGATCAAAGATTTATGAACGTTTTGGCATCGATGGATTTTACCTTCAGGATTTATTTAGGTTTGAGCCAGAGCTTTATACTATGATGAGTCAGTCTATTGAAATGGGTCGTGCGTTTATTATCAGTGAATACCAACAAAAACCAATGCCTTTGTTTTTACTCTGGAAAGGCATAGTACATACAACGTTACGTTTCCCTGAACATAAATTTTTAATAGGAGGCGTTAGTATAAGTAATCAGTTTTCTAACTTTTCTAAAAGTTTAATGATTGAGTTTATGAAATCTCACTATTATGATCCTTATGTTGCCCAGTACGTACACCCTAAAAAAGAGTTTAAGGTAAAGCTTAAAGATGCAGATAAAGATTTTGTATTTGATGAAACTGAAGCCGATTTAAATAAATTTGATAAGATTATTGATGAAGTAGAACCAGGAGCATTACGTTTACCTGTTCTACTAAAAAAATACATTAAGCAGAATGCTAAATTGGTAGCATTTAATGTTGATCCATTATTTAATAATGCTGTGGATGGTTTAATGTATATTAAAATTGCAGACTTGCCAGAAAGTACTGTTAGACCTGTTATGGAAGAGTTTCAGGCAGAGTTAGAACGCAAATTTTCTGGTAACCATGATAAATAAATGGCTTTGCATTATTGTTTTATGTTGTTGTTTTGTTTTAAATGCTCAGCAAATAACAGGAACTGTTTTAGATAAAACTACAAAACAGGCTATTGAAAGCGCTTCGATATATTTTGATAATACCACAATAGGAACCTCAACAAATCCTAAAGGTGAGTTTAGTATTCCGTTTAAAGAAGAAATTAAATCACCATTAATTATTTCTTTTTTAGGCTACAAAGATGTTATCATAGGTAATTATAAGAACAATGATAATCTAAACATTCTGTTAGAGGAATCTATTGATAATTTAGGTGAAGTTGTTATTAATTATGATGATGGTTTAACCAGACGACAAAAGCTAAGACTTTTTAGAAAAGAATTTTTAGGCTCTTCAGAATTTGCATCGTCTTGTAAAATTCTTAATGAAGGCGATTTAATTTTACGATATAATAGAGAAGAAAAAGTCTTGTCAGCAAACGCAAGGGCACCAATTATTATCAGAAATAAAAAATTACAATATATCTTAGAATATGATATTATTGATTTTGATATCTATTTTAGATATGCAGATCTTATAAAACAGCAATTTAGTGTTAATGGTGTGACGTTTTCTGGTACTACGTTTTTTAAAAATTTAGAAGATTCTCAAAAAAAGAAGATAATAAAAAATCGTAAAAAAGCATACAAAGGTTCCGTACAGCATTTTATGAGAGCTTTGTATGCTAAAAATTTAGAAAACGAAGGTTATCAAATTTTCCGTGATAAGTTTATAGTAAATCCTTGGGAACACATTACAGTAACGAACCTAGAAGAAAGCGATTGGAGAAAAGTAACATTTAAAAACAAGCTTACTATATTGTTTGATAAAGATGTACAATCTAGTATTCAATTAATCACAGATTTTTTTTATGTGGATAAATATGGAAACTATTCGCCAATTGAAGGTGTTTTATTTAGTTTGGAAATGGGAAACCAACGCTTAGGCGATGCTTTACCTTCGGATTATAATGTAAACTCTAATTAACCTATTTTTGAAATTAGAAGCTATAACATGTCTCTAAAGAAAACACTTTTATTTATTGCTTTTATACTTATAGTAGATCAGATATCTAAGGTATATATAAAAACCAATTTTATGCTGAGTGAAAGTGAATATGTCTTTGATTGGTTTCATATTCACTTTGTAGAAAATGATGGTATGGCTTGGGGAACAAAAATTAGTGATTTCGTTTCTTTTATTTCAGATAGAACAGCAAAACTAATACTTACATTATTTAGAATAGTAGCTGTAACAGGTATTGGTTTTTGGCTCCACAGAAGTATTAAAAACAAACAATCTAAAACACTTATTATTGCAGTAGCATTAATTTTTGCAGGTGCCTTGGGTAATATTATTGATTCTATGTTTTACGGTGTTTTATTTGGTGAAAGCTATCTAACAGTTGCCAAATTTTTGCCTGTAGAAGGAGGCTATGATAGTCTATTTCATGGTAAGGTTGTAGATATGTTTTATTTTCCGATTTGGAGTGGTGTTTTGCCAGAATGGATTCCTTTTTTTGGAGGTAAAATCTTTAGTTTTTTCGATCCTGTTTTTAATGTTGCAGATGTTGCTATAAGTACAGGGATTGGAATACTCCTTTTTTTTAATAAAAAGATTTTTTCAAAAACTGATAAAGACCTTAAAACTGATGTAATGTCAGAGGAGTTACACAATAATTTAGTTTAATATCATTTTTTAACGCCTCAATTTTTAGATCTTCAGCCTCAAAAAAAGATAAGCCAATTTTTAAAGTTTCAGGGTTACATTCAGCGAGAAATCTATCATAAAATCCTTTGCCATAGCCAACTCTATTTCCAGTTTTATCGAATGCTAAAAGCGGAATAAAAACAACATCTAATTGCTGAGGTAGAATTTCGATGCCATCAATAGGTTCGGGAATATTATAGCTGTTTTTTTTTAGTTTTGTGGCATCAGTTAATAGAACATGCGTCATACTAAAATCTGAAAAATTACTTTTAGAAACAACACTGTTTTTGTCTTTTCCTGCAAGTATATTTAAGACATATTCTGTATTGATTTCTTTCTGTTCTTCGATAGTTAAAAACAAATGATAAAAGCTCCAATCCCAAATGTTTAGTTGCAATAATTGATTGGCAATGGCTAGGCTATAATCTTCGATTTGAGTTTGAGAAAGCTCTTTTCTCATCAATTTGTATTTTTTCCTAAGCTCAGCTTTTGTCATTTTTCAAGCTTAGTTGAAATGTGAAATATAGCATCACCTTGGTAGACCAAAGGAGAATGGTTAATATTAAAAATATAACCATCATTTGGCGCTTTCACAAAATGATTAAAACTACCATAAGGGTCAGTTATATGACCAATGACGTCACCTTTTTTTACTATAGCATTCAGTTTAACAGAAGCTTTAAACATGCCAGAATAATTAGCTCTAATCCATTTACTCTCAGAAATGTATACACATGGTTTTTTTGGCTTTGAGACTTTAAATTTCTTAGTCAACATATCGAGATGATTGAGAACTCGTTTAGCACCATTTACAGCAGTATTTGTAATTGTTGAATCTATATGAAACGATTTCCCACCTTCAAAAAGCAACATAGGAATACCACGTTTATAACAGGTGTTTCTAAAGGATTTATTTAAGTTCTTTGAATAAAACACAAAAGGAGGACCAAAAATATTAGCTAATTCGTCGAGTACTACTTCCCCTTTTACAATCCTTATTTGAGCAGCATTAAATCGATCAGCTCCACCAGTATGAAAATCCATAATCAAATCAGCATGTGGTACAATTTCAGACATGAGTTTGTGAGCAACTCTACTGGCTAAAGAACCACTTTTACTTCCAGGAAAAACGCGATTAAGGTCACGACCATCTGGAAACTCTCGATCCATATGAATAAATCCAAACACATTAATTACTGGAATACAGATAATGGTACCCTTTTTTGGTTTATTAATACCTTTAGCAATAATTTGTCTTACGATTTCTACACCATTAATTTCATCGCCATGTATACCTGCTGTTATTAAAACTGTTGGGCCAGGGTTTTTAGAACGTTCAATAATTACAGGAACATCAATTTTGTTTTGAGTGTGCAACTTAGCAACATTAAACTTTACAGTTTTGCTTTCTCCTAAAGCAACCTTTTCTCCTAGAATTTCTAATACTTCTTTTTCACTCATATTTATTTCCCGTGAAAACGGGAATCTTTTTACTTACTGCAAAAGCAGTTTTTTCATTTTTTACTTACTTTCTGTTTCTCTCAATAAAGGTGATAATTGCTCTAGCAATATTCTTTTGAGTAGCACGCTCAATACCTTCTAATCCTGGTGTTGAATTAACTTCCATGAGTAAAGGACCTCTGTTAGATTGTAGCATATCTACACCACAAACAGGAAGTTTTAAAGCTCTAGCTGCTTTTATAGCAAGTTTAAGTTCGGGTTCAGATAATTTTATATAATCTGCAGAACCACCTCTGTGTAAATTAGATCTAAACTCACCTTCTTTACCTTGTCTTTTCATTGCACCAACGACTTGCCCATCTACAATTAGTGCTCTGAGATCAGAACCTTTGGCTTCACCAATATATTCCTGCACTAGTGCTCTAGCTTGTAATCCGTTAAATGCTTCTAATACAGATTCGGCAGCGTTTTTTGTTTCGGCTAAAACAACACCTAAACCTTGTGTACCTTCAAGTAATTTTATAATCACAGGTGTTCCACCAACACGCTCAATAACTTCTTCAACATCTCTAGAGTAATTAGTAAACACCGTTTTTGGCATACCAATTCCTGCTTTAGATAAGCGCTGGAAACTGCGTAATTTGTCTCTGGATCTTATGATAGCATCAGAAGTAACAGTGGTGAAAATATTCATCATTTCAAACTGTCGTACAACAGCACAACCAAAAAAGGTAACAGATGCACCAATTCTTGGAATAATGGCATCGACATAGTCTAAATAACGATCTTTGTAGTATATGGTTGGCTTTTCCTTTTCAATAATTAAATCACATTTTAAAGGATCAATAACTTCTATATCGTGGCCTCTATTATCAGCCTCCTCTACAAGTCGTTTTGTAGAATATAAGTTCTCATTTCTTGATAGGATAACAATGTTCATATTAATTCTTAAAATGCTAAAGTTAAGAAGTATAATTGAATTTGAAATCGAAACCGAAGAAGGAAGTTGAAAATGAAAACTATGAACTACTACTAACTGCGTTCTGCGACTAAAAACTTTTACATACCTTTGATTATATGAGTAGCTCAGCACTAGACGTACAAATAAAATCACTTCCAAATCAGCCTGGAGTTTATCAATATTTTGATAGTGAGGAAAAAATATTATACGTTGGAAAAGCAAAGAACATAAAAAAGCGTGTTAGCTCATATTTTACTAAGCAACATGATTATGGTAAAACCAAAGTTCTGGTAAAAAAGATTGCAAGTATTAAGCATATAGTTGTCAATACAGAGACAGATGCATTGCTGTTAGAAAATAATCTTATAAAAAAATACCAACCACGCTATAATGTTCTTCTAAAGGACGATAAATCTTATCCTTGGATTTGTATAAAAAAAGAACGTTTTCCTAGAGTGTTTTCTACACGACGAGTATTTAAAGATGGCTCAGAATATTTTGGACCTTACACTAGCATGAAAACAGTTAAAACCTTATTAGAATTAATAAAAGGGTTATATCAATTACGAACATGTAATTATCATCTTTCAGAACAAAAAATAAATTCAAGGAAATACAAGGTTTGTTTAGAATATCATTTAGGAAATTGTAAAGGTGCCTGCGAAGGCTTGGAAACAGAAGCTAGCTATCATAAGAACATTGAGTCGATAAGAGATATTTTGAAGGGTAATTTTAAAAGTTCACTTCAGCAATTTAAAACGCAAATGAAAAACTTTGCAGAAAGTATGCAGTTTGAAGATGCGCAGCGTATTAAAGAGAAAATAGAGGTTTTAGAAAATTATCAAGCTAAATCTACAGTAGTTAATCCTAAAATAAGCAACGTCGATGTGTTTTCTATAGTTAGTGATGAGAGTTATGGCTACATTAATTTTTTACAATTGGCTTATGGCTCAATTATTAGATCGCACACGCTAGAGATTAAGAAAAAATTAGATGAAACTGAAGAGGAACTCCTTACATTAGGTGTTACCGAAATACGTCAACGATTTAACTCGCAATCTAAAGAAGTCTATTTGCCAATACCATTAGATTTAGGAGAAAACTTAAAGATTACGATCCCTAAATTAGGTGATAAAAAACACATTTTAGACTTATCTAAACGAAATGCAATGTACTACAGAATGGATCGTTTAAAACAAATTAAAATTACAGATCCAGATAGACATGCTAATAGGATTATGGCTCAAATGAAAGCCGATTTAAGATTAACTGAAGAGCCAAGGCATATAGAATGTTTTGATAATTCTAATATCCAAGGCACCAACCCTGTAGCTGCCTGTGTGGTTTTTAAAAATGGAAAACCTAGTAAAAGAGATTATCGTCATTTTAATATTAAAACTGTAGAAGGACCAGATGATTTTGCATCGATGGAAGAGGTGGTTTATAGACGTTATAAACGTTTATTAGATGAGGAACAAAACTTACCTCAACTAATAATAATAGATGGAGGTAAAGGACAACTGTCTTCAGCCTTAAAAAGTTTAGAGGTGTTAAATTTAAGAGGAAAAATAGCTATCATCGGAATTGCAAAACGTTTAGAAGAATTATTTTATCCAGATGACCCAATTCCATTATATTTAGACAAGAAAAGTGAAACATTAAAAATTATTCAGCAGTTGCGTAATGAAGCACATCGTTTTGGAATTGAACATCACCGAAACAGACGTAGTAAAGGTGCACTACAAACCGAGTTAGAGAATATTCCAGGCATAGGAGAACAAACCATTGTTGAACTTATGAAGCAGTTTAAATCTGTAAAACGAATTTCAAAAGCCACAAAAACGGAGTTAACAGAGGTTATCGGAAACTCTAGAGCTCAAAAAATTATAAATTACTATAACAAAGAATGAAAAACCTACTTCTTATAATCCTTTGTTTTGTTATACATATTAAGTGTTTTTCTCAAGATACTAAAAATGAGAATCCAAAAATAGGTTTAGTTTTAAGTGGAGGAGGAGCAAAAGGATTTGCACATATAGGAGCTTTAAAAGTCATAGATAGTTTAGGTGTTAAGATAGATTATATTGCTGGTACAAGTATGGGAGCAATTGTAGGATCGTTATATGCTTCAGGTTACTCAGGTATTCAGATAGATTCACTGTTTAGAAATGTGGATTTTGATGAGGTTATTAATGATAAGTTGCCTAGAGAAGCTAAGACTTTTTATGAGCGCGATCAGTCTGAACGTTATGCCTTATCGATTCCTTTTGATGATTTTGAAATAAGCCTACCACGATCTCTCTCAAGAGGACAAAACGTATTTAATCTATTGTCTAAAACTATGCTCCATGTTAATGGGATAAAAGATTTTAGCAAACTCCCAATCCCATTTTTCTGTATAGCAACAAATATTGAAACTGGAGAAGAAGTGATATTAGATTCTGGCAATCTGCCGAAAGCGGTTTCAGCCAGTGGTGCGTTCCCTTCTTTATTTCAACCAGTGATTATAGACGAAAAAGTTTTACTTGATGGAGGAATAACCAATAACTACCCTGTAAAGCGCCTTAGATCTAAAGGCATGGATATTATTATCGGAGTTGATGTACAAGACGGATTAAGAGATAAAGATAATTTAAAAGCAGCAACAGATATTTTACTTCAAATTAATAATTTTAGAACTATTAATGATATGAAGGATAAAGCTCAATTAACAGATGTCTATATAAAACCAGATATAAAAAAATATACTGTTATTTCCTTTAGTGAAATAAGTAACATCATTGAAGAGGGTTTAAAAGCTGCTCAATTTAAAGTTGGCGAACTCTCAAAATTAGTGAGTAACGAACAGCCTATTCATAAAATTAAAAACAGAATCAAAGCTGTAGATAGTATAACCTTTAATAATATTGTAATTAATGGAAATGAAAAATATACCTACTCCTACATCTCAGGTAAATTAAAAATTAAAAAAGGTGAGACAATAAGCTATTATGATTTTAATAGAGGTGTAAATAACCTTATGGCAACCAATAATTTTGATATGTTTGATTACGAGCTAGTTCCAAATGGAGACGCATTTGATTTAATCGGACAAATTAAAGAAACTAACAACAGAACATTTCTAAAACTAGGTATTCATTACGATGACTTATATAAAAGTTCAGCCTTAATTAATTTAACTCGAAATAGATTTTTATTTAATAACGACGTAGCATCTTTAGATTTTATAATAGGTGATAATGTTCGTTATAATTTTGAATATTATATCGATAAAGGTTTTCATTGGAGCGTAGGCCTCTCGTCGCGTTATAATAATTTTGATAAAGGTGTAAGCCCTTTATTGTTTTTAGATCAGAATGTAGTTCAGAATTTTCAGGTAAATGTCATAGATGCCGATGTTAATGACATTACAAATCAGTTTTTCCTTCAAACATTATTTAAGCAAGATTTTCTTCTAACATTAGGTTTGGAGCATAAGCGTTTAAAAATTTCTACAGAAACCTTACTTACTCAAAATTCTACTGAGAATGAAACCATTTTTGAAAAATCAGATTTTATAAGTACTTATGGTCAACTAAAATTAGATTCGTTTACAGACAGATATTTTCCTAAACGTGGATTTCTGTTAGATTGTGATTTTCATTTGTATCTCTCTTCATCAGACTTTAATAATAGTTTTTCTAAATTTTCAATTGCCAAAGGAGATTTTGCCTTTGCCTTTGGTATAGCCAATAAGCTTCATGCTAAAGTTGGAACAGCTGGAGGATTCAAAATAGGAAATGACGACACTAAATCTTTAGATTTTGCTTTAGGAGGTTACGGAAATGACTTTATTAATAATTACATTCCATTCTATGGATACGATTTTTTAGCCATTCCAGGTAATAGTTTTGTTAAAGCTTATACAGATTTAGATTACGAAATATTTAAAAACCATCATATCATTGCTAGTGCTAATTTTGCTAATGTTGAAAGTGGTATTTTTGAAACAGGAGAATGGGCAACATCACCAGATTATTCGGGTTATGCTTTGGGTTACGCTATCGATACTTTTTTGGGTCCAATAGAAGCTAAATGGACATTCTCTGGAGAAACTAAACAGAGTATTTGGGTCTTTAATCTTGGATTTTGGTTTTAATGATTTTATTTAACTTTGATGCATGATTAGTTTCTGGAAATATTTAAAATTATTACTACACGTTCTTATCAAAAGAAACCCAGAATAAACTCGCTTTTTTTGTACCTTTAAAAACAGTTAGTATTATACAGATTGTTGTATAAATAAATCAATTTTTAAATATTTTTAAATGCCATTTTATCATAAATTAGGACAAATACCTCCTAAACGCCATACACAATTTAGAAAACCAGACGGAAGCTTATATGCCGAACAGCTATTTGGCACCATTGGCTTTGATGGTATGTCAACAAATTCATATCACCAGCAACGGCCAACACAGGTAAAAAGCATAAAAAAACAATATAGTGTTGCACCAAAAATTGCTAAAGCAAACCATATTCAATCTTACAGACTTAGAGGTTTTCAGGTACAACCAGAAAATGATTATTTAAAGAGTAGAAAAGCTATACTTACCAATAGTGATTGCACCATAATTTTAGCTGCTCCAAAGCAATCTACAAAAGATTATTTTTATAAAAACACAGATGCAGACGAATTAATTTTTATTCACAAAGGTTCTGGTAAACTAAGAACACATTTAGGTAATTTAGATTTTAAATATGGTGATTATTTGTTGGTTCCTAGAGGAATTATTTATAAAATAGATTTTGATACTGAAGATAATAGATTGTTTATTGTAGAATCTAGAAGGCCAATATACACTCCAAAGCGTTATCGTAATTGGTTTGGTCAATTGTTAGAGCATTCACCTTTTTGTGAACGAGATATTAGACAACCTCAAGAGTTAGAAACCTATAATGAATCTGGAGAGTTTTTAATAAACGTAAAGAAACAAGATGATATTTTTGAAATGATATACGCTTCACATCCTTTCGATGTGATTGGCTATGATGGTTACAATTATCCATATGCATTTTCTATTCACGATTTTGAACCTATAACTGGTCGTATACATCAGCCACCACCTGTGCATCAAACCTTTGAGACTGATGCCTTTGTAGTATGTAGTTTTGTACCACGTTTGTACGATTATCATCCAGACTCAATTCCTGCACCATACAATCATAGCAACATAGATAGTGACGAGGTTTTATATTATGTTGATGGCGATTTTATGAGCAGAAATGATATTGATGCAGGACATATTAGTTTGCATCCAGCAGGTATACCTCATGGCCCACATCCTGGAGCAACAGAGCGTAGTATTGGGCAAGTAAAAACAGATGAATTAGCAGTGATGGTAGATACATTTAAACCATTGCAAATAACTGAAGAAGCATTAAAAATAGCAGACGAAGATTATTACAAATCTTGGTTAGAATAACTAAAAATTAATTGATGAATTATAATAAATTACCTGCAGATCCATCTGCCATGACTTTAGGAATTATAGCCTTGTGTATAACAGTCCTTGGTTTTTGTTGTGGGCCAATTGCATTTGTAGCAGTTATATTAAGTATCATAGGATTAGTGAGTGCTAATAAGAGTATGCGTGAGTATCAACTAGATCCTAATGCTTATGACGTTCGTAGTAAAAGTAATGTCTCTACAGGAAGAGTATTGAGTATTGTAGGGCTTTGCCTTAGTGGATTAGTCTCACTATTTTGGATTGCATATTACATCTTCTATGGTGCTGTTTTAACCACAGTATTTTCTGAAGCGTTTAAACAGGCGCAAAGAAATAACCACGATTATTATGAGTATGAAGAATGGGAAGATGATTCCTCTGAAGACACCAATGAAATTGAACGCGATACCATTCATATAGATTCAGTAAATATTGATAACATTAGAGAACGTGAAAACGACTCTATAAAATAAATAATAATGGCAAAAGAAGTAAAAAGTGTCGATTATGGCCTAGAAAAAATATTTGAAGGAGCTCAAGATTTTTTACCCTTATTAGGAACCGATTATGTGGAGTTTTACGTCGGAAATGCTAAACAATCAGCGCACTTTTATAAAACCGCATTTGGATTTCAGTCCTATGCTTATAAAGGATTAGAAACTGGCTCAAGAGATAGTGTAAGCTATGTATTAAAGCAAGATAAAATTAGATTAGTTCTTACAACACCACTAAATAGTAAGTCACCAATTAATAATCATATTGTTAAGCATGGTGATGGTGTTAAAGTTGTTGCATTATGGGTTGATGATGCTTGTAAATCTTATGAAGAAACAACAAAAAGAGGTGCAAAATCTTACATGGAGCCTATTGTTGAGAAAGACGAATATGGTGAGGTTGTTAGAGCAGGAATTTATACCTATGGAGAAACAGTACATATGTTTGTAGAACGTAAAAACTATACTGGTGTTTTTATGCCTGGTTTTGTGGAATGGAAAAGTGATTACAATCCAGTACCTGTTGGCTTAAAGTACATAGATCATATGGTAGGAAATGTTGGTTGGGGACAAATGAATACTTGGGTAAAATGGTATGAAGACGTCATGGGATTTGTAAACTTTTTATCATTTGATGATAAACAAATTCATACGGAATACTCCGCATTAATGAGTAAAGTAATGAGTAATGGTAATGGACGTATTAAGTTCCCTATTAACGAGCCAGCTAAAGCAGCAAAAAAATCTCAAATTGAAGAATATCTAGATTTTTACGAAGATTCAGGTGTGCAACATATTGCTGTGGCAACAGATGATATCATTAAAACCGTTGCGAAATTAAAAGCAAGAGGCGTAGAATTTTTACCACCACCACCACAAGCGTATTATGATGATATTCCTAGACGATTAGGTGTTCATATGGATATGATGAAAGAAGATATAAAAGAGCTTCAAAAACTATCTATATTAGTCGATGCAGATGAAGAAGGTTATCTACTTCAAATTTTTACTAAACCAGTAGAAGATAGGCCAACTTTATTCTTTGAAATTATACAAAGAATGGGAGCTCAGGGTTTTGGTGCAGGAAATTTTAAAGCACTCTTTGAATCTATCGAACGAGAACAAGCCAAAAGAGGTACCTTATAAAAACAAAAAAGTCCTGATTAAATATCAGGACTTTTTTTATTGTATTAAACTCATATTATTCTTGATTAGCATCTGCTGCAGGTGCATCTCCTCCTTCTGCTGGAGCAGTAGCTTCAGCACCTTCAGTAGTTTCACCATCATCTTCATCTTCATCTTCTTCATCAAGGACAGCAGTACGAGCAGTTTTAACTTGTACAACAACTTGACTGTCTGGATGTAAAATCGTGAATTCATCTTTTTTCAATTCCTCTACAGAGATATTCATTCCAATTTTTAATTTAGAAATATCTACCTCAAAGAAGTCAGGTAAATTATCAGGCAAGGCCTTAATAGCTAATTTACGCTTTCTAAATAATAAACGTCCACCATTTCTAACACCTGGAGAGTTTCCTTCTAATCTTACAGGAATATTCATAGTTACTGGTTTGTCGTCGAACAATTGATAAAAATCTATGTGTAAGATTCTATCGGTTACAGGATGAAACTGAATGTCTTGCATTACTGCTCTTAAAGTTTCACCATTATCTAAGGCAATCACAACTGTATGCGCATTAGGCGTATATACAAGTTTAGAGAAAGCCAATTCTGGTGCAGAGAAATGCATTGGCTTGTCTCCTCCGTATAATACGCAAGGAACCTGACCAGCATTACGTAAGGCTTTTGTTGCTTTTTTGCCCACGCTTTCTCTTTGAGATCCGTTAATTGTAATTGATTTCATTTGTGTTTATTAATATTAATTTATTTAGTATTCTTTTTTAGGTAGCCGAGTCTGTTGAAGCTACATTATAAATTTTGAACTGATTGATTCGTTGTGGTGTACATTATACATTACACTAGCAAATAAATCGGCACAACTTAAAACTTTTATTTTACTTGAAGGTTTAGAAGGAATTGAATCGGTTACGATTAACTCTTCTAACTTCGAATTTTCTAATCTTTCATAAGCACTACCAGATAACACAGGATGCGTACAAATTGCACGAACACTAAGAGCTCCGCGTTCTATCATTAAATCAGCAGCTTTGGTTAAAGTTCCTGCAGTATCAACCATATCATCTACAAGTACTACATTTTTACCTTGTACATCACCAATTAGTTCCATGTGAGAAATAACGTTTGCTTTGGCACGTTGCTTATAACAAATTACTACATCACTTTGTAATGCTTTAGAATACGCATAAGCGCGTTTAGATCCTCCCATATCTGGAGAGGCAATTGTTAACTTATCTAAGTTTAAAGCTTGTAAGTATGGTAAAAATATAGTTGATGCAAATAAATGATCTACTGGTTTTTCAAAAAATCCTTGTATTTGATCAGCATGTAAATCCATTGTGATAATACGAGTTGCTCCTGCTGCCTCTAGCATTTTTGCAACAAGTTTTGCAGCAATTGGCACTCTAGGTTTATCTTTACGATCTTGTCTTGCCCAACCAAAATATGGCATTACTGCTGTAATATGCCTTGCCGAAGCACGTTTTGCAGCATCAATCATTAACAATAATTCCATTAAATTTCTTGGCTCTGGATTTGTGGAACCAATAATAAAAATGCGACGTCCTCTTATAGACTCCTCATAAGATGGTTGAAACTCACCATCACTGTAGGTCGATGTAATGACGTTACCAAGAGGTACTCCATAAACTTCTGCTATTTTTTCAGCCAAAGCATTGCTTTGTGAGCATGTAAAAATCTTAGCTTCCGGATTAGAATGTGGCATTTATTTATTATGGTTTAAAATGGTAATGATCTACCTTATTTTAAATGAGGTGCAAATTTAGGAATTTATTTGAGTTTTAAAAGCAAAAACCCTTTATTTTTAGTTGGTTGCAGGGATTATTTTTTTAATTTTGCTGTCCTAATTTGCTCAAGTGGCGGAATTGGTAGACGCGCTGGATTCAAAATCCAGTTTCTTCGGAAGTGTGGGTTCGATTCCCACCTTGAGTACTAAAAAGGTTGAATATTAATATTTAACCTTTTTTACTTCTCTAGGAGTTCAAAATTAAATGTAACGTCTACCTCTTCAGATAGTTTATTTCTAACAATTTTTGGAATCTCTATGGCGAAGTCAGATACAAGGACTTTGAAATTTCCTTTTAAGATTATGGCTTCTCCTTTTTTTGTAATATATAGTTTTAAATTCTGATAGGTTTTTGTTTTACCATGGAAAGTAAGCTCACCAGAAATGGGATAAGATGTATTATCACTTTGGAGGTCAAACCCTTCTATTTTTCCTCTAAAGGTAGCTTTTGGGAAAGTATCTGATTCAGCATAGTTTTCATTAAAATGTTCCTCCATCAAAGCATTTTTAAATCTAAATGCTTTAACGAAAGCCAAAGCTGCAAATTCGCCGTTGTCAGTATTTAGAATAGCAGTGACCGAATTATTTTTTGCAGCAACTTCTTCAAAAGAAGGTACAGAAGCTTCAAAATTTAAGGTGCCAGTTTTTGTAATGTATTTAGTTTGTGCTATTACAGTTAAGTTAACACATAATAGAATATAAAAAATAGTTTTCATAGTTTGTTTTTTAGTCTTCAAGAAGTCCGTTTTCTTGCCATTCGATTACTGCGTCAATAAGATTTTGAGGTAGCCTTGGACCACCAAAAGGCATTAAAAATGCTAAATCTTCAGAAGATATTCTTTCAATTAACCCTCTCATTTCAACAGCGATTTTTACATCATCAAACGTTGTTAAAGACATTGGCGCTCCGTTTACTGGTGGATTACTATGACAGAGGATACAGTTATTATCTATTATAGCTTTTACTGTATTATTATAAGTTACAAGCTCAGGAGGAGGTGTGTCGTCTATTAAATCTATTTCACTAACATTGGTACAGCCAAACGTTAATATTACTACGATTAGGAGAAAATAGGTTGCTTTCATAATTAAAATACTCTACTTAAATTAAATCCAAAAAAGATGTCTCCATCGCTCCAGTCTCCTGACGATTGACCTAAGAATGTATTGGTATTCATGCCTTGAGCATTTGTGAAATGCAACTGGAACACATGACCACCTGTTTCTAAATCAAAACCAATAGATAATGGGTTTTTAAAAGGTGAATCTGAAGCTCTATTGAGATGAAAACCATAATCAATATTTAAAGACCAACGCTTACTTAATTTATGTCTTCCACCAAAACCAATAGCAAATTGTGAATTATCTTGACTATCTATGGCTACAAAATTATCGTGGAAAAAAGTTGGCGCTAATTCTAAAGATAGATTTTTATTTATTTTTCTAGAGATTAGGAGTTGTGCAGTATAACCTAAACGATGTTTGAACTCAAGTTTAGGTAAATTATTTTGATCTAAAGCAGTATTAATAAGAATGGAATTATAACCTACTAACGTTACAGGGAAACCGTTAGTTTTTTGAGTAACTAACTTATATTTAATACTAGACTCATAGATTTTTTGAAATGAACTTCTAGATATGCTCACGTTGAAATTATCCGAAATTCCATAAATAAAATTAAGCCTAGTAACAGCGTCATCTAGACCAAAGAAAGTATCAAAACCGTTTTCTAAACTTCCAAACCTGTGAGCAACTACAAAAGTTAGTTCCTTTTTAGCAACTAACTTTGTAGACTCAAAGTTGACTATTTTTAATCCTTTAAAAACAGCTGAGATATTATTCTCAATTATAGAATCTGTATCTATTTCGCTTAACAAATCGTCTTGCGAGTACAATACAAATGGCAAACAAAATAGAATACAGATAAAATGTTTCATTATTAAACTATTGTTTTACAAAGCGTTTTACTTGCGAGCTTTCGCCAGAACTAATCTTAATTATGTACACACCTGCAGACCAATCTGAGATATCTAAGTCTCTAGATTCTGAATCGACAACAGAATTATAGACACGTTTTCCGAGTAAATTAAATACTTCTATTGTTGCATCTGATAGTCCTTGAGAAAACTCTAAGGTTAAATTTGATGTGGCAGGATTTGGATAAACATTAAAGGCAGAAATTTCAAAATCATTGACACCTAATAGTGTTTCCCAAAATGCAGAACCGTTTTGAGCACCATTACCAATATATTCATAAGGAGGAGTGACCTGAACATTATCTCCTGCAGACCATATACCTTTAGTTACAGCAACATCTTCTCTACCAGCCGGAAACGGAAAACTTCCATTCCATTGCAGAAAATCTTGCATTGCAGTATCTGATCCAAAACTACTAGAGTTAAATAAACCTAAATCTGAAGCGGCAGCTAAATTTACAGAACTTGTCACAGTAACTTCCTCACCATTTGAAAGGTCTAAATCGCCTTCAGTAACTGTCATTAAACCAATTCTTCCATATGAGATCTGAGCGCAAAACCAATAGTTGTCAACGGGTTGTTGTGAGCCAAAGTTTTTTAACGTTACTGAATTAGTTGCTGGGTCAACTTTTACAATACGCACTTGCGCATTTAAAAGTGTACATACCACTGAAAACATTAGACATGTCATCAGCATTTTTAAAGTGTAATTGTTTTTCATTTTAATTGATTTTAATTGTTAATAATATAGCATTGATCAAGCTTTATTTGCTCCAGCAAATCATCATAACCAATAACTCGTCCTTTTAATTGAATTGAATCCTTAACTTTTAAGGTATTTGTGGAATTTAATTGACAAAATAATGTATTATCTATAGTAATATCACTTGGATTAGATTCTGTAATTACGCCAAGAACCTCTATTACTTTATCTAAATAAATTTCTTCAGCAGTGGTGGAGTTTTCTAAAAACTCTTCAGCTATTTCTTTTGTTGTAACCATAAATGCTGAGGCTTCATTTTCAATATCTCTATGGTCTTTATAGATATAATTATAGCCAATAATTGCTGCAATTATTAGGACTACTAATGCTATATATAGTTTCTTCTTCATTTTACCTGATAATAAGGATTACTGTTTTAGAGAACCTTATCTAAAACAGCAATCCAAGGTGTGAAATTCTTCTTTTTCATAGACTTAATTTCACGGTTATTATAGTTTTTCAAGAGTTAAAAAATCTTCGGTTCCATCACCTAAATCAATTTCTCTTAACATAATTGTTGTAGCGCTAATACTTACGACTTCCCAATCTTCAATTAATCTAAATAAAGGTGCTATTGGATCACCAAAATTTATGTTTAATTCTAAGTCTTCTTCCTCTCCTGGTAAGGTAGACCACCAACCATAATATGTAATGACTGAATCTTCGACTTCAAGTGAGCCATTGCTCAAAAAATTTAGAGTAAACACGTTAAAATCAGAGGTAAGATCAGAATCATCAAAATAATATGAAACTTCCCAACTACCAGTTAATAATGTTGAAGTTAAAATAGTATCATCGAAACTATCACAAGTGGCGACATAGCGTATTTTATCATCACCAAGATTCAAATCAAATTTTGTTTGATCATTGTCTGTTGTAATCTCATGTAAAATCCAATCATTATTGCAATCTGGTAGACTTGGGACATCTATCGTAACTATTATGTTATTGCCAGAGCCACTAGCTTGCCATGTTCCTGGATAAGACCAAATAGCATAATCAGCAACCATAGTACCATCAGATGAAAATGAGAACTCATAACCAACATAATAATCTTCATCATTAACGTTACGTTCTAAATTATCAACTGTCCAAAGGGAACAGTTGGCTAAAAGAGTTTCCAATTGAGTAACTGTACAGTCATTACAATCATCATCGTTGTAATTGTAATCATCATCTTCATCACAGGTATCTAAATTGTTCTCAATAGTAGTTTCTAATTCATCAACAGTGGTAACTTGTATCGTAGAATTATCATACAGAAAAACGTTTACAGGCAACTCTAGGCTAATTATATCCTCAGTAGTTATGGTACTTATGAAGGTATGAAACTCTTGATCATTAAAAAATGTGTAAGTGTCTAGTGCTTCACTAATAGTATTAAAAACAGATGTTGTAATAGGATAGTCAAAATCTATGCATTCAATATCTTCATCAAAAATATTTTCGCCATTGCAATTAGACCTAATGGCGTTTAGTTGCGATTGGTTTTCAACTTGGAGTGTATTAAATTCAGTAGTAATTACAGTGATAGGATATACAATATCTACATCATCTAGATCATCATCAAAAAGATCTAATATATCTTCAACTGTGTCTAAATCATTAATGGACTCAATAGTAATGTCATGTCCATTTACAGTAACATTTATTGGCCATTGTATAGATATACAGTTACCTTGATCTATAATATTATCTATGGATCCATCATTTAAAGGCAGACGCTGCAACATATTTGCAACAATTGAGCCTGAAACAATGGCATTATCTTTTGGAGGTTGAATAATTTCTATTTCTTCTTTCCTACAAGATGCTAAGCACAATACTACAAGGAAAAGTGGTAATATGTTGGTTTTTATATGATTTATCATTTTAAACGCGTAAAAAATCGCTTTTATATACATTAAACAACTAACTTTTAAAATCTCCTGAAATTATTTAAAAAAATATTTATTTACCTTTAGGCATCTTAAAAATAAACCTTGTCAGAAGACCTACACCATTCCGTTTGCGAAAAAAGAATTTTTGAACGTATTTATAATAAATACGCAAAAGACTTACATGACTTTTTGTATTACAAGTTTGGAGCACAATACAGTCCCAACGATAAAGCACAGGATGCGTTTGTAAAGCTTTGGAATAATTGTAAAAAAGTATCAGTGTCTAAGGCAAAATCGTTTTTATTTACAGTTGCTAATAATATGGTGTTAAACGATATAAAGCACCAAAAAGTAGTTTTAAATTACGAAAAAAGAGACCATAAAGGCCATACTAACGAAACACCAGAATTTCTTTTAGAACAAGATGAATTTTTACAACGATACCAACGTGTTTTAAGTAGCTTAACCGAAGAACAACGCGTGGCTTTTTTATTAAGTAAAGCAGAAGGGAAAACACATGCTCAAATTGCTGAAGAATTAGGTGTTACAAAAAAGGTTGTAGAATATAGAATTTATTCAGCTTTTAAAATTTTAAAAGACCAATTAGAAGGATTCAAATTAAAATAATCAGGAGATTTTAAAAGTTAGTTGTTATATAGGTAACAGAAGAGATTATGAACACCGAAGAATTATTAGAAAAATGGTTATCTAACACACTAACAGATGCTGAACAAACAGCATTTGATAGGCTTGATGATGCCTCATTAAATAAGGCTATTGTTGAAGGTGCCAAACATTTTAAAGCCTCTAATTTTTCTGAAGTTAATGATTTTATGAGTTTTGAAAATTCATATTTAAATTCTACTGATCTTAATCCTAAACCTAGGATTTGGGAAACCCCTTTATTTAAAATCGCAGCAGTATTTTTAATTTCCTTAGGTTTATTTTTTACTATTTTTCAAAAAAATGAAATTGAGATTAAGACACTTGCAAGTGAAAAAATAGAACTGTCCTTACCAGATCAATCCTCAGTTAAATTAAATGCATTATCTGAGTTAACATATAATAAAAAAACATGGTCAGAGAAAAGAGCGCTTCAATTAAAAGGTGAAGCGTATTTTAAAGTCACCAAAGGCAGCACATTCGATGTTATTACAGATGATGGTACTGTTACAGTAGTAGGTACTGAGTTTAACGTTAAACAACGCCTTAACTATTTTGAAGTTACTTGTTATGAAGGTATTGTAAAAGTTACAACTCCAACAAACGAAAAACGTCTTAATGCTGGCGATAGCTTTCTATTGCTTAATAATAACTTTAAAACGGCTAAGACGTTTTCTACTGTTCCTGACTGGACAGAAAACAGAAGTACTTTTAATGCAATTCCACTGTCCGAAGTTTTACAAGAAATAGAGCGTCAGTATACTATAGAAATAACGTCTCTTAATATTGATACTAATAGATTATTTACAGGATCCTTTACACATAACAATCTTGAGGATGCGCTCAAATCTGTAACCTTACCAATGAACATGAGCTTTGAGTTAAGTAAAACTAAGCAAGTTATCATTAATGGGAATAAAGATTAGAAAGACTTTTCTGCTCACATCTATCTGTGTTTTTTTCTGTTTTAAATTAAATGCACAAGATCAACAATCGCTTAAAACGGTTTTAGTTCAAATAGAAGAACAATTTGCTATCAACTTTAATTATGCGGAAGACGCTGTTAAGGATATTGTTATTACAACGCCTAAACAATCACAATCACTTGATACCATTCTTCAGTATTTACAAAATGAAACCGGTTTAGTATTTATAAAAATGAGTGAGAACGTAGTCCTCATTCAGGTTAAAAACGATTTGTCTTTATGTGGTTATTTAAGAGATAAAGACACCAATACTCCAATTCCTTTTGCGACAATTAAAAGCTTAAATATATCAACAATTACTGATGATAATGGGTTTTTTAATATCACTGTAGCTAATGAAAATAATATCATAGAGATTAGGCATATTGGTTACAAAACCATGGAGCAGTCTTTAAAAGATTTTAAGCAAACCAAATGTTCTGATGTATTTTTACAACCCGATATTGAGGTACTCTCAGAAATAGTATTATCTAATTATATAGTTAACGGAATCACTAAAATAAATGATGGATCCTTTAAGATAGATTTTAAAAATTTTGATATACTTCCAGGTCTTATCGATACAGATGTGCTCCAAGCAGTACAGGCTTTCCCAGGAATTATTAGTAGTAACGAAACTGTTTCTAATATTAACATTAGAGGTGGAACTAATGATCAAAATCTTATACTTTGGGATGGTATAAAAATGTATCAGTCTGGACATTTTTTTGGTCTAATATCCATGTATAATCCTCAGATTACCGAACGCGTTTATCTAAAAAAAAACGGAACTGGTTCGGATTACACAGATGGTGTTTCTGGTTCCATTTTAATGGAAACAGCAGAGAAAGTTAATACTGAATTTAAAGGTAACATAGGTGTTAACTTAATTGATGTCAATGGTTTTGTAGATGTAGCATTAAGTTCTAAATCCTCCATTCAGGTTGCAGCTCGTAAATCTATAAGTGATATTGTACAAACACCACTTTATAAAGCGTATTTTGATAGAATTTCTCAAGACACAGAACTTGTAAGCACGACGAGCATAGTTAATTCTGATCAGGAATTTAATTTTTATGACACCTCTCTTAGGTGGATTTACAACATAAGTGATAAGGATGAACTACGCGTTAACTTCATTAATGTTGCCAATCAATTAAAGTTTAACGAATCTGCTCTAATTGATGTGCAATCAACATCTAAAGAAAGTAGTTTAAGTCAGAATAGTATTGCAGCAGCTATTCACTATAAAAGACAATGGAATACTAATTTTAGTTCAGATATTCATGTATATGAAACGGATTATAAGCTTAAATCTATCAATGTAAATATTTTAGATTCTCAGCGGTTTCTTCAAGAAAATAAAATTTCTGAAACCAGTATTAAACTTAACACAAACTATGCTATTAGTGAACATTTAAATCTATTAAATGGTTATCAGTTTGTTGAAACACAAATCACTAATTTAGATGACGTTGATTTACCTGTATTTAGAATTCTAATTTCTGAAGTTGTAAGAACACATGGATTGTACTCTGAGGTAAATTACAAATCACCAAATAAAAACACCTCTTTAAATGGTGGTCTTAGATACAATTATATTGGTAAGTTAAAAAAATCTATTCTAGAACCTCGTTTAAGTTTTAACCAACGCTTATCAGATCATTTTTCGTTAGAAGTCCTTGCGGAATTTAAACATCAAAATACATCACAGATTATTAATTTTCAGAATGATTTTTTAGGTGTAGAAAAGCGACGATGGCAGCTTTCTAATGATATAGATATTCCTATACTTAGAAGTAAACAAATTTCAACAGGACTTAGTTTTAGTAAAAAAGGATGGTTACTAAGTTTAGATGGGTATTACAAGTTTATAGATGGTATTACTTCTCAAAGCCAAGGATTTCAAAATCAATATCAATTTATTAGAGCTAATGGAAGTTACGATGTTAAGGGTTTAGACATGTTATTGCGTAAACAGTTTAAGACCTTTAATACTTGGTTAAGTTATGCTTATATGTCTAATAATTATACATTCAATAGTTTGGAGTCCAATCCGTTTCCCAGTAATTTAGATATTACACATGCTATTGCTTTTGGAGCAGCGTATAGTAAAAACCAATTAAAGATTTCGTCTGGTTTAAATTGGCATTCTGGTAATCCAACCACAAGGCCAGTTCCAAATAATGATATTATTAATAACGCTGTAAATTTTGGTCCTACAAATACATCTAGTGTAAGAGATTATTTACGATTAGATGTTTCAGCCACCTATGATTTTTATTTAGGACAAACAACTAAGGCTAATATTGGTCTTTCTATTTGGAATCTATTAGACAGAGAAAATCAAATAAATAATTTCTATCGTATTAATAATGATGTGGTTAATGAGACTATTCAACGCTCACTAGGTATTACACCAAATCTTTCCTTTAGAGTTTATTTTTAATTATTGGGTTTAAATTGTAATTTTGAATTAAACCCAAACCACACGCTATGCTTGACGAATTTTGGTTTAATATAAAATATGGCATCAACCATGTTCTAGATCCTAATGGATACGATCATGTACTTTTTTTAATGGTGCTTGCTATACCTTATCTCTATAAAGATTGGAAACGTGTACTAATTTTAGTGTCTTTATTTACATTTGGACATACTTTATCACTTGTCTTAGCAGCCTATGGAGTAGTCAGTGTTAATGGCGAAGTCGTAGAGTTTTTAATTCCTGTTACTATTTTAGCTGTTGCCCTGTATAATGTATTTACAGCTGGTAAAACGTCTAAGAATCAGAATATAAATCTTATAGGACTTTCAACTTTATTTTTTGGGTTGGTACATGGATTAGGTTTTGCCAGAGAATTTGCAATGTTTGCAGGAGAATCAGACAACAAACTTGTACTATTAATTGAGTTTGCATTAGGTATTGAAATTGCTCAAGTTATCATTGTATTTGTAGTTTTATTTTTAGGCTTTTTAGGGCAAACTATCTTCAGGTTCTCTAAACGCGATTGGATTATGGTAGTTTCTGCAATTGTTGTTGGGTTATGTATTCCTATGATTCTTGGGAGTGATCTCTTATCTTAAAATTCTTTAGATTTTTCATTACATATTGGTAAAACTTTAACTTCAAACACATTGTATAAACAACACTAACCAACTATATTCGTTAATTCAATACATCACATGTCTAAAGACAAACAATTACGTTACGATAAAGCCTATTTAAGGATTGCGAAAGAATGGGGAAAATTATCGCATTGCAAACGCAAGCAAGTAGGTGCGTTAATTGTAAAAGATCGTATGATAATTTCTGATGGTTATAATGGAACACCAACAGGATTTGAAAATTACTGTGAAGATGATGAAGGATACACTAAATGGTATGTTTTGCATGCAGAAGCTAATGCTATTTTAAAAGTAGCAGCATCTACACAATCGTGTAAAGGTTCAACGTTGTATATTACCTTGTCACCTTGTAAAGAATGTAGTAAATTAATTCATCAGGCAGGAATAATCAGAGTTGTATATAGTGAAGCCTATAAGGATGATTCTGGATTACGATTTTTAGAAAAGGCAGGCATTGATTTACAAATAATTGAAGATTTAAAAGCATAATGGCAGCAGATCACAAAAAATATATACCACTTTGTATTGGCATTGCCGCTGCTATAGGAATTCTCATAGGAGGAAAGTTAAATTTCACAGATTCCTCAGATAAATTATTTGGGAATAATAGTAAAAAAGACAAGCTTAATAGATTAATTGATTACATCGATCATGAGTATGTTGATGAAGTTAATACAGATAGTATAGTTGATGTTACTGTAAATGGAATCCTTGATAACTTAGATCCACATTCTACTTATATTCCTAAAGAAGATTTACAACGGGTTACTGAGAATATGAAAGGTGATTTTGTAGGTATAGGTATAAATTTCTACACTTATAAAGATACCATTGTTGTTATAAGACCAACAGAAGGAGGCCCAAGTTTTAAAGCTGGTATTAAATCTGGAGACCGAATTGTAATGGCTAATGGTGATTCTATTTTTGGCAGACAATGGTCTAATGATGATATTGTTAAGAAACTTAAAGGCGAGCGTAACACCAAAGTTAACCTTAAAGTAAGACGAAAAGGCGAAAAAGAATTGCTTAGCTTTGATATAAAACGCTCAGATATTCCTATTAAAAGTGTTGAGGCAGCTTATATGGTTACGGATCATTTGGGCTACATCAAACTCAATAGATTTGCAGAATCATCATACAAAGAATTTAAAAAAGCTTTGACTAAGCTACAAAATCAAGGCGCTACAAAATTAGCTTTAGACTTAAGAGATAACCTTGGAGGATATATTGGTGTAGCTGAACAAATCATTGATGAGTTTTTAGAGGACGATAAGCTTATTTTATTCACAAAAAATAAAAAAGGCAAGATCGAAAAAAGCTACGCTACTCAACGAGGTGATTTTGAAGAAGGTGATATCTATGTTCTTATGAATGAGAATTCTGCCTCTGCAAGTGAAATTGTTGCAGGTGCACTTCAAGATAACGATAAAGGAACTATAGTTGGTAGACGCTCTTATGGAAAAGGGTTAGTACAACGCGAAATGGCTTTGGGAGATGGAAGTGCTGTGCGTTTAACAGTGTCTAGATATTATACACCAACAGGACGTTCCATTCAAAGACCATATGATAATGGTAATAAGCGCTATTACGAAGACTATTATAAACGTTTAAGATCAGGTGAGTTAAGTAATGACGAAAATATTAAAGTTGCCGACTCTTTGCGTTTTGTTACACCACAAGGTAAAGTGGTCTATGGAGGAGGAGGTATAATACCAGATATTTTTGTGCCTTTAGATACAAGTGTACAGAATGAAACCTTAAGTTATATAGAAGAACGTGGTTATATTAGTTATTTTGTATTTGAAGAACTCGACAAAGATAGAGACGTTTACCAAGATGTATCTAAAGAGGATTTTATGAAGCACTTTGAGGTTAGTGACGATGTTGTTATTAGATTTCAAGATTATCTCAATTTCAGAGAGCGTACACGAGTTAGTTTTGTAGCTTACCATGACCAGATAAAACTTATGATTAAAGCCGCTCTTGGGCAGCAATTATTTGGAGATGAAGCGTATCATCAAATTCTAAATAGCTCAGATGACATGATTGAAGAGGTGTTGTTGTTGAATAAGGGCGAATAGTTAAATCTTATCATGTATTTTGGTATGCTTTCCATCATTCCAAAGGGTTAAAATATCTGTTGCTACTTGTGCACCACTTCCAGAGGCTATGGCAAACTGACTACGCCAACCTGCTAATGTTCCGGCAACGTAAAGATTTTCAGTAATTATGTGGTCTGTATTTTTTAACCAAATCCTGTTTTTTTCGCTATTAGCTCTAGGATGAGATTCTATATAAGCTTCTAAACCTTTTATATTTAATAGATTTGTATAACCAACAGCAACTACAGCAATTTTTGAGGTATAATTAGTCTTGTTAGTACGTATTAAAAAACCATCAGTTGTCTGATCTATAGCGATTACTTTTTCCTTTAAAATTTGGTTAACATGAGGATAAAGATGTTGTAACTGTTTTGGGCCATTTTCTAGGATAGAAGCACCAGTTGTACCAGGTTCTAAGCCAAGTACGTTATTAAATATGGCATTTTGTAAATGTGATGTTTTTTGATGTAATATAATACCTATCTTTTTATTTTCAGCAAAGGGTTTATTTACTGCAGAGCCTAAGACTAAGGCACAAGACATACCTGCTGCTCCACCACCAATAATTAAAACGTCATAATCCATTATTTCCCTTTAGACTTTTCCTCTATTCGTCTAGAGATCATTAGAATTTGAACTACTAAAATAGCACATAAACCTGCTACAATAGTAATAATAGCAACCATACTATCTCCCTTAAAAGGCGCATTAAAATTTATTTTTGTAGTATTAAATACAATAAGCGCAATTGCTACTAATGTAAAGATGATATTAAATAGTTTCATACAATTAAATTAACATGGCTTTTATATTGGTTGCAAATAATTTTACGGCTATAGCAAGCAAAATTACACCAAAAACTTTACGTATGATACTAATTCCATTTTTACCAATAAAACGCTCTATTCTAGCAGACGTTTTTAAGACCAAATAAATGAATATAACATTTATAATAATGGCTATGATAATATTTTGAGTCTGAAATTCAGCTCTCAAAGACAGCAATGTTGTAAGACTTCCTGGTCCTGCAATAAGCGGAAAAGCTAATGGGAAAACTGACGCTGTAATACTACCTTCTTCATCATCTTTGTAAAGTGTGATACCTAATATCATTTCTAGCGCAATAAAGAAAAGTATAAATGCTCCAGCGACTGCGAAGGAGTTTACATCAATGCCAATAAGAGATAATAAACTCTGTCCAACAAATAAAAACACCACCATAATTACACCAGCAATTAATGAGGCTTTTTCACTTTGAATGTGACCAGCTTTTTTTCTTAAATCTATTATTATTGGTATATTTCCAATGATATCTATTACGGCAAATAAGACCATAAAAGCCGTAAATATTTCCTTTGGATCTAACTGCATTATGCTTAGGTTTTAATTTCGCCGCAAAGATGGGACTTAATTGCAGATATTCAATATTAAATTACAGTAAAGTTTAACTATTTTTACTTAGTATTAGAAATAGTAATTTATGTTTCAACTAGGAAAGACTATAGTTTCAGAAGATATAATCGATAAAGATTTTGTTTGTAATCTCTCAGCATGTAAAGGTGCTTGTTGTATACATGGTGATGCAGGAGCTCCCTTAGATAATGAAGAGACTAAAATTTTAGAAGATATTTATCCTAAAGTAAAACCGTATTTAAGAAAAGAAGGTGTTAAAGCTATCGAAGCGCAAGGTGTTTTTGTAACCTCAGATGATGGTGACTTGGAAACTCCTTTGATCAATAATGCAGAATGTGCTTACGTTATTTTTGACGATAAAAAAACAGCACTTTGCGGTATTGAAGAAGCTTATAACCAAGGCGATATTAGTTGGAAAAAGCCAGTATCTTGCCACTTATATCCAATTCGTGTAAAGGACTACACCGAGTTTTCTGCTGTTAACTATCATAAATGGCAATTGTGCGATGATGCGTGTACTCTAGGCAAAGAATTACAAGTGCCTGTTTACAAATTTGTAAAAGAAGCACTAATAAGAAAGTTTGGAGAGGATTGGTATATGGAACTCGAGAAAATTGCAGCAGATAAAAATAGATAACCAAATAATGCTAAGCCGTTTTAAGATTTATTTGCATTAAAGGAATCTTTAGATTAACTCTTGTTCCTAAAGCGTTTCCTGAAGCATCTACCAAGTCTACTATATCTAAATTATAATCACCAAAAAAGTCTTTAGAAAAGTTTGCCAACCTTGCTTTGGTGATTTCTATTCCAATAGATTTTTGTTTTAATATTTTAGCTTTTTTAATACGCTGAGCTTCTTTTCGTCCAACACCATTATCGGTTATAGAAATAGTCACATAGTCGTTCTCTGACATTACTTTTAAATGAATTTGCTTATCCTCTTTTTTAGTGGATAATCCATGCCACAAAGCGTTTTCCAAAAATGGTTGTAAGACCAAAGACGGTAATTTAATACCATTTGCATCAACATTTTCATCAATATCAATAGAAAATTGGATAGCGTTTGAGAATCTAATATTTTCGATATTAATATATAACTCCATAGTGTCTAACTCATCTTTTAAACTAATAACTTTCTCAGTAGAAGCGACAAGTATTTTTCGAATTAACTTAGAGAATTTGTTGAGATAGTAGACTGCATTTTCTTTCTCATTGTTAATGATATAAAGTTTTATAGAGTTGAGAGAATTAAAAATAAAATGCGGATTCATCTGGCTGCGAAGCATATCTTGCTCTAAAGTAAGAATCTGTTTTTCTTTTTTTAATTGTTGAGTTCGGTTATAGGCAATAATTACTGCTGCAAAAAATACTAAAGTAAGCAAAGCATACCAAAACACTTTTTTATTTTGTTCTAACTTATCGGCTAAGACTTCAATCTCCCTATTTTTAGCTTCCGTTTCGTGCTGAAGTATAATATCATTAGCATACTGAACATTTCGCTCATTAGCTATAGTATTTTCAGTAGAAATAGCTGCTTTATAATGATTAAATGCTAATTTGTCATTTCCTTTTCTAGTATTAAAGTCTGATAAGAGTTTGTTGGCTTCAACTATTGAAGATTTTAGGTTGTATTGAGTTGCAGTTTTTAATCCGAGATCAAGGTATTGTTTTGCCTTATTTAGTGTGTTATTTTCTAATTTTAGGCGACCTAAATTAAGATAGGTCGATGATATATAGTACTGATCTCCTAAAAGCAAGGCCTTTTCTAGAGCATCTTCAATAAGTAACTCAGCTTCTTTATATTGTCCTTGTTGAATATAGATTTCACCAATACTATTATGACAAATAATTCGGCCAAGATCAGAGTCAATTTGGTTGTTATACTCCAATGATCGCTGGTAGTTGATTAGCGCATCCTCTAAATTACCTTTAGATTCTTGAGCATAACCTATATTGTGGTAATTAATAGCAAGGCCAAGTTTGTTTTCTTCTTCAATTTCAATAATTAGAGATTTATTAAATTGTTCAATAGCAAGGTCATATTGTTTAAGCGCTAGGTAAATATTTCCCATACTGTTTTGAGATACAGCAATGCTTAATTTTAGGCGCTTACTTTTGTTATCAACTGTATTGGCAAGCTCTAACGCTTCAGAGTGATAATCTAATGCAGGCTTAACAACATCCATTCTTCTATACACAACGCCAAGCATATTTAGACTAATAACCTGCAGCTCTATATTGTCGTTTTGTTTTGCAAGGTCTTCTGCATTTTTATGATAATCTATGGCTCTCTCATAATTAGATATATCTCTATGTATAATTCCTAGAGCATTTTGCGCATAACTCTGTAAGTTTAATTTTTTGTTAGTCTTGGCCATATCCAATAGACTTAACATTTTAGTGCTATCTCTTTTAAAGTCTCCTAAAACCGCATCTATTTCCTCGTAAGAATTTGTTGATGCTTCTAATAAGGTATTAACTGAAGAGTTAAAAGCATCATCATTCTGAGCAAAAGATAACATTGCAAAAAATTGGAAGAGAATAAGTGCAATATGTCGTTTTAGAACCTGAGTCATTTACAATTTTTCTAAGAAGTCAGATTTTCGTTGTCTAGCCACAGGGATTTTATGATTAGAAGACATTATAACATAACCTTCATTTTTAATAAAGGCTTTAATTTTATTTAGATTAATAATAAAAGAATTATGAATTCTGAAAAAGTAATGATCTGGCAAAATACCATTAACTTCCTTAAGCTTTTTAGTAACAACAATTTTTTGGTTATTTTCTAGTATTAAAGTACTGTAATTACCATCAGACTCTACCAATATAATGTCATCAATGTCAATAAAAATCAGTTTCCCGTCTGTATTAATAGTGATTTTCTTTTTGCCAAATTTTGAATTAAAATTCTCTAAAGCATCAACAATTTTTGTAGAATTCACCAATCGATCATTGAATTTTTTAATTTTTGAAATAGTGAGTTTAAGATCGTCAGAATCTATAGGTTTTAGAAGATAGTCTATAGCTTCATGTTTAAGAGCTTTCATGGCATATTCATTATACGCAGTGGTTATAATGACAGCAAACTCTGTATTATGCAACTTATCTAGAAACTGAAAACCATCCATAGAAGGCATTTGGATATCTAAAAACAAACAGTCTGGTTGGTTGTTGTTAAGATATAGTATAGCTTCTTCTGGATTAGAAAACGTGGCGACAACTTCAATTTCACTACTAAAATTGCTAAGCTCCCAGGATAAACTTTGGATTGCTTTAGGCTCGTCGTCTACTATTACTGCTTTGATACTCATAATCAATTCAAATATAATAATATTAGGTTGGGCAACTGTTTTTTATGTATAGTAGGTTTGTTTTTATGTGTAGAATGAGAATCTTCAATATCTTAAGAATAAGAATATAAAAATGGGTCATCCAGTTATACAACTTTTATAACCAACCATACAAATATGAATTATTCACCCAAAGTAATTGAGATATTTGTAATTCATTTAGTACTGACCAAAGTATATTATGTAAAGTGATCGTGGGGACTCACTTATAATTTATTAGCTATTAATAGAAAAAAGTCAGTAAACTATCTTGATAATTTGAATTTAAGTTTTAGTTCAAAACCTAAGAGTTTTATTTAAATAGTTTTAGTTAGTTTAGTTAATTATTGGGGAAAGAGAGCTGTTTCAGCTCTCTTTTTATTTGTATATAAGCTAAACAAAATCATACACTAAAAGCGTAGTATTTTAGGTAATTACGAGAACATTTAACAGGTTTTTTCTTACTTTTTAAATAATCTTCGATTTTCGATTAAAGTTCTGATATACAGTAATATAAACTAATTTTTGTTTCGCGTAGATCAAAATTCATTCCAAAAATTTTGTTAAAAACTTGTTGACAACGTTTATGACATTGTCTTTTAATTTTAAGCACAATTAGTAATCTTTGCTCAGGGCAAAATAAAAAATGACTTTTGGTATCAAAGTTAAAATTAGCTTATAAAAGCATTTTTTAAAATTCAGGCCTCTTTTTATTTCTTTTAAAGAAAACAATAACACATTTTACAGTATCTGCTATAGAAATCTAGAATGATTTTTACCATTCTATAAACTCTTTAGCCTCAAAATTTAAAGACAACTCATGGAAACGACGCAATTAGAGATTACAGAGATTATAAAAAGAGATTACGAAACAAGTCCGTTTGTTTTAAATAAAATTTCTAATGCTGTTGAAAAAGCGATGATGTCTGTAGGTAATGGGACAAAAGAAGATGCTAATACTATTGCTGTTAATGTGCTGCAAGATTTATTAGATAGAAAAAGTAAAGATTATAAATACGTACCAACTGTAGAAGAAGTTCAAGATCTTGTTGAGATTAAATTAATGGATAGCCAGTTTTTGGATGTAGCTAAAGCATACATCTTATACAGAGATGAGCAAGCCAGAAACAGAAAGACTAATATTTTTGAAAAGCGTATTAATTTAAAACCTTATGAGTATCCTGCCCTTAACGACTATGTTGATGCTATACGACACTCGTATTGGATACATTCAGAATTTAATTTTACCAGTGATATCCAAGATTTTAAAACGCGCTTAACCATTGTTGAGCAAAATGCTATAAAAAATACCATGTTAGCAATTTCTCAGATAGAAGTTGCGGTAAAATCATTTTGGGGAGATATTTATCACAAAATGCCAAAACCAGAAATTGGAGCAGTAGGAGCAACCTTTGCAGAAAGTGAGGTACGTCATCATGATGCCTATTCTCATTTATTAGAAATTCTTGGTCTTAATAATGAGTTTAAAAGACTAAAGAAAAATCCTGTCATAATGAGACGAGTTCATTATTTAGAATCTGCTTTAAAAAATGCAAAAAGCGAAGATAATAAAGAGTATGCGGAATCTATTTTACTGTTCTCACTGTTTATAGAGCACGTGTCATTGTTTTCACAGTTCTTAATTATCATGGCATTTAATAAACACAAGAACATGCTAAAGGGTGTTTCTAACGTAGTGGAAGCAACCTCTAAAGAAGAACAAATACATGGTGATTTCGGAATTGATATTATCAGAATTATTAAAGACGAAAACCCAACTTGGTTTGGTGATGAGTACAAAACCATTGTAAAAGTAATGTGCGAAGAAGCTTTTGAATCTGAAAGCAGAATTATCGACTGGATTTTTGAAGCAGGTGAATTAGATTTCCTTCCTAAAAACGTAATTAACGAATTCATAAAAAATAGATTTAATAATTCATTAGAAAGTATCGGTATTGAAAAAGTATTTGATATTGATAACAGCCTACTAGAACAAACCGAATGGTTTGATGATGAAATTATTGGGACCAAACATGGCGATTTCTTCGTGAAACGCTCTATCAACTACAGCAAAAGAACTAAAAGTATAACTAGCGACGACTTATTTTAAACCATGAACGAAAACACTAACTTAAACCTCGAAAAAAACGTAGTTAACCCTCAAACTACAACAACTTCTCCACAAGATCAATTATTAAAAGCCAGAAAAGAAGCCATTAAAGAGGCCAACACTGAGCCCGAAATTAAATGGTTAACAGACCATAGTCGTAAATTTTTATCCTCAGGTTATCTTACAGAAGGCACCACACCAGAAGCAAGAATTAGAGAAATAGCCAACAATGCAGAAAAAATCTTAAAGATTCCTGGGTTTGCAGATAAGTTTTATGGTTACATGGCAGAAGGGTTTTACTCATTAGCATCACCAGTGTGGTCTAACTTTGGTAAAAAACGTGGTCTACCTATTAGTTGTTTCGGTTCACACATTTCTGATGACATGGGAGATATCCTTTACACACAATCAGAAGTTGGAATGATGTCTAAATTAGGAGGTGGTACTTCTGGTTACTTTGGTAAATTACGTCACAGAGGAGCACCAGTAAAAAATAATGGTGAATCTTCAGGTGCTGTACATATTATGCAATTGTTTGAAAAAATGGTTGATGTTGTTAGTCAAGGTTCTGTAAGACGCGGTCGTTTTTCTCCATACCTACCAATAGAACATAATGATATACATGAGTTTTTAGAAATTGGTACTGAAGGTAATCCAATCCAGGAGCTAACACATGGTGTTACTGTTGGTAATGAGTGGATGCAAGACATGATTGATGGTGATACTGATAAACGTGCTATTTGGGCAAAAGTATTACAACGTAGAGGCGAAATAGGCTACCCTTATATCTTCTTTAAGGATAATGCTAACAACACCGCGCCAGAAGTGTATCAAGAAAATAAGCACGAGATTTACGCAAGTAACTTATGTTCAGAAATTATGTTACCAACAAACGACAGATGGTCGTTTGTTTGTGTACTATCTTCAATAAACTTATTACACTACGATAAGTGGAAAAATACAGATGCAGTAGAAACGATGATCTATTTCTTAGATGCTGTACTAGAAGAATTTGTAACGAAGCTAGAGGTATACAGAGACTCTCCAGATCGAGACGATCAACAGACCTTTATGTTTATGGAGAAAGCGTATAATTTTGCTAAAGAAAATAGAGCTTTAGGTATGGGAGCTCTAGGATGGCATTCATTGTTACAATCTAAAATGTTACCATTTGATAGTGCTGAAGCCTATAATCTTAACAGTGAAATTTTTAAAACTATTAAAGAAAAATCTGTTAAAGCATCAGAGGAGTTAGCAGAAATGTTTGGTGAGCCAGAGGTATTAAAAGGTCATGGTAGACGTAATGCAACGCTAAATGCTGTAGCGCCAACAACATCTTCAGCTTTTATCTTAGGGCAAGTATCACAAGGTATTGAGCCAATCTGGTCTAACAGTTATGTAAAAGATATCGCAAAAATAAAAACAACGATCAAGAATCCGTTCTTAAAAGCGCTATTAGTAGAAAAAGGAATGGATACACCAGAAATTTGGAAGAGCATACGCGATTATGATGGTTCGGTTCAACATTTAGAAGGTCTTACAGATCTTGAAAAAGATGTGTTTAAAACCTACTCTGAAATAGATCAAATGACGATCATTTATCAAGCAGCCAACAGACAAAATCATATCGATCAAGGGCAATCTTTAAACATTATGGTACATCCAGATATGCCAGTTAAAGACATTAATAAAATCTATGTTACAGCATGGCAACTAGGTGTAAAGTCGTTGTACTATCAACACAGTATGAACGCAGCACAGAAATTCAAACAAAAGAAAGAATGTGCTAGTTGTGAAGGGTAAACAAATTCCTGTGTAAGCAAGATTCTTATAAATACTAAAAAAAGCATCTCATTTTTTGAGGTGCTTTTTTAATTTGTTATGGTAATCTTTCGTTTAGCTTCATTACCATCAGCATCTAAAACATAAATAATATGTTCGCCTTCTTCTGGTAATATGGCTAAATCATGGATATCTTTTGTAGTACCTAAAAACGTATTATCTAAGTACCAAAAGACATCTTCTTCAGGTTTAGAATGAGCTAACTTTAAAATGAGTTCATTAGTTGTACCATCAAAATCTTTAGGCAAAAAAATGGTAGAATTAGCTTTAGGATAAATAAAGTCTATAACGTTTTGTTCATTACTATAGCAGTCCTCACGACGAGGTGGTAGCACTTTATAAAATGGATTTTTACGTTTGTAATAATGAGCCATTAAAGGTGGTAAAACAAACCATGATTTATTTTTAATAGTAGTCACGTCTTCGCAAGAGGTATTTACCTGATAGGTTTCGGAAGCATCTAAATGCATCAAAACGTGATAAGGACAAGGTGCTGTTTTTAAACCACTTTTTTGGATGTACTCTAATGTAGCGTTCTCACAATAAGGATTGGCTCTAAATCCACTTTCACTACAAATGGAGACCTCGCTCATTTCATCATAAGGTTTTGCAAACCAATCACTGTTAGGTAATAAATCAAACACATCAAACATTACAGGAGCAGCAGTTTGCACACCAACCAATCCAGGTCGCCCTTCACCATCTGCATTACCTACCCAAACGCCAACTACATAATCTTTAGTAATACCAATAGACCATGCATCTCTAAAACCAAAACTGGTTCCTGTTTTCCAAGCGATTTGTTTAGAGTCATCATAGAATTCCCAGTTCTCATCACCTTCAGGTCTATTGACATTTTTTAGGCTCTCAAAGGTGAGGTAGATTGAAGCCGCGTCAAATATTATTGTCTCTTGTTGTTTTTCATCTTTTGAAGACTTCTCAGAATAGAAGAAACTAGGTTCTATAAATTCATCTTTGAAGTATTCGCTAGAACTTTCACTGTAGTGGTTTAGAGTAGAAGCCATATTCATATAGCTTTTAGATAAATCCCATAAGTTACTTTCGGCACCTCCAAGAATTAGAGACAAACCATAATGGTTAGCGTTATAACGAATATCTTTTAAATTCAAGTCTTTTAAATAATGATGAAAACGATCGAGTCCAAATTTTTGAAGTAATTTTACAGATGGAACATTTAGTGACCTTGACAAAGCTTTACTTGATGGTACAGCACCATCAAATTCTTTATTAAAATTCTCAGGATTATAATTACCAAACTGCGTTGGCACATCTGCCACTAAGGTATTTGGTAACAAATCTCCAGCATCTAACATAGCAGCATATAAAAAGGGTTTTAAAATACTGCCAGTGCTGCGTGGTTTATTAATAATATCTACTTGATTTTGATGCGTTCTATCTGTAGGTGAGTTGCCAACATAGGCTAGTACATTTTTGGTGTTTACTTCTAAAACTAAGACAGCCATATTGTGAATCTCATTTTGCTTGAGTAATTTATGATGTTGGGCAACTATAGCATTGATATCCTCTTGCAATGTTTTATTAAGTGTTGTGGCGACATAGCTACCTTTATGAGTTTGCGTAATGCGCTGCAATAAGTGAGGCGCAATTTGTGGTAAAGGATATGGTTTTTGCGGAAGTGATTCCACTACAGATAAGTTATACGTTAATGAGTCTATAACACCTTTCGTTAATAATTTTTTTAGTAATCTGTTTCGTTTTTTAAGCAAGCGTTCTTGATTTTTACCAGGATATATAAGACTAGGCGCATTTGGTAAAACAGCTAGTGTTGCACTTTCAGACCAAGACAGATCTTTTGCAGGCCTATTAAAATAACGCCATGCTGCTGCGTCTAAGCCCACAACATTACCTCCAAATGGTGCATGACTTGCATAATGTGCAAGGATCTCATCTTTAGAGGCTCTAAATTCCAAACGTGTAGCTAAAATAAGTTCAATAACTTTCTCAAAGTAGGTTCTAGATTTACCTTTTCTAGATAATCGGATGACTTGTTGTGTAAGTGTACTTCCACCACGTTTAACATGACCAGAGCTTAAGTTTTCCTTTAAGGCTTTTACTATTGATACTGGATTAAATCCAGGATGTTTATAGAAGTATTCATCTTCAAAATGAACGATACACTGTTTAAATTTTTCTGGGACGCTATCATTAACAGGAAAACGCCATTGACCATCATCAGCAATTAATGCACCAAGAAGCTCATTGTCTTTACTAGCAATAACTGTAGAGGTTGGATCAGAGAATAAATGATGAGGTAAACAGAAATAATAGGCAATAAGAAGCACAGCTATTGTAGCTGATTTTATTTTGTGATGTTTTATATAGCTTATTAATTTCATGTGTTTACCCTTCCGTCTTTGATTTCTATTCTGAAATCAAATCCACCTTCCCTATTTTAGGGAAGGAGTTTTTTTAATTAATTATTTTTTTGTTGAACTCATACTCACGTTCAACTTTACAAATTCTAACATGATACCAACTGTACCAGTCCGAACGTCCTTTTTGTTGAGCTATAAGATGATCAGATTGTTCTTTCCAGTTTCTA
Organism: Microcosmobacter mediterraneus; assembly: GCF_031846265.1. Classification (NCBI taxonomy): domain Bacteria; kingdom Pseudomonadati; phylum Bacteroidota; class Flavobacteriia; order Flavobacteriales; family Flavobacteriaceae; genus Microcosmobacter; species Microcosmobacter mediterraneus. The sequence goes on from NZ_JAVRIA010000002.1 coordinate 560,252, forward strand.
ATGGATTCTAAATTCTCCCAATAGCTAATGGTAATGCCTAGTTGACTTTTAGCACTTTCAATACCTAAATAGCCTTTTTGCTGTTTAGCTAGCTCTTCCATTTCCTCTGACATTTTAGAATATCCTTCAGTTGAACCTGCCTGTTTTGATGTAAATATTACTGCGTAATATGGTTTAAAGCTTGAATTCATTTATTATTTTTCAATAGTTATCCATTGTCCTTTTCCTCTTACAAGATACTCATTATCGTACATGGCTTCTGCTTGAATTCCTGGTAAATAGTAAGTACCAAGATACGCTGCATTAAGCATCACATTAAAGGTTTTAGTCCCTTGTTTAGTGCTCTTTTTATATAGATCGAAATAGAAATTAACACGATCGTCTCTAATATCTGTATAACGTGCAGTGCTTGTTACTGTGCTTCCAAAATCAGTAAAGCGTGTGTTCACAATTTCCCAACCAGACGGGAAAATTTGTGTTAATGCCACGTCTTTAATAGGACTATTCTTTAAATTGTAAATGGTAATACTAGCTACAAAATCTTGTCCTTGTTGCAATTTAGTAACATCAATTTTATTACCTTTTAAATCTTTATACTCCACATAGACGCTTAATCCTCGTTGTTCTGTAAGTTCTTTGCCAAGTGGTAATTTCCCAGAATTCAGAACACGAGCATAGACAACATTTGCTTCCTTATTGGTAAGCGTTATAGTATTAGTACCTTCTTTTATAACAAGATCGCGTTGTGCAATGGCACTTTTGGTTTTAATTGCTGAAGTTTGTCCAGCATTGGTAAACTCTAAATGCAAGGTTTTTCCACCATTGGCTTCGACCATTTTAGCCATTGCGAGTAGGCTATAGGCTGTGGTTTGTGTACTCATCCAACGGTTGTCTGATAGCGCTTTAGCGATAACCTTTGCTAATTCACGTTGACGATTATCTTTGGTTATAACCATCGTCTCTAATGCCATAGCTCTATTTCTGTTTATAGAACCATAAGTGTAATAGTTGGAGTTTGGAGGTTTAAATTCTACATTGGCAGTTTGCGAAATTGCATTACTTGCTTCTTGTTGCCCTGCTAAAGCATAAGCTGCTGCCAATCGCCATTTAGCTTCGTTAGACAACTCTGTAAATTCTCGTAAACGATTCATTGCAGCGAGGTCTGGCTGTCCTGCTAAGGCTAAAGTATAGAGTCGGTAAGCCTGCGCTAAATCTGAGTTGTAATGACGATAACTTGGTCGCCATTTACGTGAAGCTTCTTTCTGATAGGATAACCAATTACTCTTAAATGTTAATGGTAAAACATAGCCTTTCTTTTCTGCTTCGATCATAAAATGGCCTGCATAACTTGTTCCCCAATCATTAACATTAACTTCTCCCATCCAATAGCTCATGCCTCCATTTGTTCTTTGGAAGTTGCCTAAACGTTTTATGCCATTGGTTATATTACTCTGAATATCTTGCTTTTTGTCAGCTGGCAAATCGAAAATATCCATGAGATACAACTGCGGAAATACACTAGACGTCGTTTGCTCCACACATCCATGAGGATATTGCACCAAATATTGTAAACGACGCGAGAAATCCATCGGTGGCATGGTTGAGAATTCTACTGTTGCAGCGTTAGTTCCAGTTACGCCAAAAGTTTCAAAATTGAAGGTTTCCGTAGCATTTGGGTTTAAGGTTAACTCTATAACTTTTGAGGATATTGGATTAGGGTTTATAACATCTAGTTCTACTTTATAAGATGAAGTTTCACCATGTCCTTTAGATATAACTTCAACCGTGTTAATCCCTTTTGCTTTGGTAACATCGAGCTCAAAGAAGACCATTTTTTCATCAGGTTTGGCAAAATTTAAGGTCTTGGTAGAAGTGCCAATAACCTTAATGCCATCAGATAATTTTAGGCTAATATCTACAGTTTTAATGTGCTTTTCTGTGGCAAATACTGTAACTGGCAAAGTTACCTTTTCGCCAGGACTTAATTTACGTGGTAAGGTGGCTAACACCATGAGCGGTTTTTTTACTGGTGTTGTCTCTTCTGTACTTCCATAGGCATCTGTAACAGTATTACCAGCAATAACCATGGTTCTTACTGAACCTATATAATTTGGCATTTTAATAGTATGAGATTTGTCTTCACCAGCGTTTAATGTAAAGGGCCCTAAGTAGGTAACAACTGGTTTAAAGCGGTTTGCTTTTTTCTTTTTGCCACTAGCAGCACTACCATCACCTCCAATAGCAAATACCTGATCAATGCTTCCGCCATAGGCTCCGATAATATCATCAAAAACATCCCAAGTTTTTACACCTAGAGCCTCACGTTTATAAAACTCGTTCCAAGCATTTGGTGTTTTAAAGCGTGTAAGATCTAATAAGCCTTCTTCTACAACAGCAATAGTGTAGGTCATGGATTTATTGTTCTTTTCCGAGACTCTAACCTTAAAGTCTTCTTTAGGTCTTAAGGTTTTAGGCATGCTAATTTCTGGCTCTAATTTTGTTTTAGGATCTTCAACCAGTAATGGAATAACACCATATAAGCGAATAGGTAAATCGTTTGCAGTAACCGCATGTGGCTGCAAAAGCGAAATATTGACAAAGATATTAGGCGCCATTTCTGGTAAAATAGGAATGTTGACTTTGGTTTCGCCTTTAACCGTTTTTACCCAACGATGTTCTAATACTTCCGAACCATTTTCTATACTTATTAATGCTCTACCTTCATGTCCTGAAGGGAAGGTTATTACAGCATTATCACCAACATTATAGCGTTCTTTATCTGCTGAAAAGATGAGCATTTTGGCGTTTTCACTGTTTTGAGCAGAAGCATTTTGCCACCAATATTTGTAAAAGTACGCTGTGGTTCCTGTGGCATGACCACTTTTAGGATCATAAACTCTAATGAGATAACGTCCTTTTTCAGCATCTGGAACATTAACTGTAAAATTGGCTTTTCCGTTACTATCTGTATCTAGCTTAAAATTTTTGAAGGGTTGATGATAGGAATTAGATACATAAGAAGCCAAATCGTCGTAGGAGGAATTCCACCACCAACGCCATTGAACTTTGTAAATTTTCACCTCTAAACCTTCTCGTTTAAGTGGTTTACCGTTTTTATCAACCACTACAATATCGAACTCCTGGTCTTCATCTGTAAAATAAGAACCATAGGCTCTGCGTTTTGGTGAACGCAATCCAACAAAGCTATCGTAAGGTGCATAAGTTTTTGTAAAGGCGTCCATTGAGAAATCGCCACCATTTTCAAAAGCTCTGACTAAAAACTGTACGTTTAATAATCCTGGTGCATTTTTACCAATAGTTAACGCTGTATTGACATCTGCTATGCCTTCTTCATTTACGGAATTTTCAAAAATGGTGACGTCTTCCGAATTAAATTTTCGAGTTGGATCTCTAAATATATAGTCCTTATAATTCTTAAATCCGGAATACGAATTACTGAACTTCGCTTTAATTTCAGCTTTAATGTTTTTAGCTGGTGCACCATGTAACCATTTAACATCAAGTATTCCTTCTAAGTTTTTATTAGCCGTTAGAATCTCGTCTTCAAAATCAATTTTTATTTTTAATCGGTTTGGCTTTACAGTTTCTACTTTTAAGGTTTTATAAAACGTTGCGCCACCAACAGACACTTTAGCATTGTAGTTTCCGGTTTTACTTTCTGGTGTTGTAGGTACTGAGAAGGCGAAGAAATTATTGGTGTTATCTGGCGTTACTTTTTTGTAAACCAATTTACCAGCAGGATCTGTTACTTCTAATTTTACAGGATGATTTTTCGGTAATTTATTAGCATTGTCATTTAAAATAAATGTAAGATGTAACGAATCTCCAGGTCGCCATACACCACGTTCGCCATAAAGGTAACCTTTAAGGCCACGCTGCAAGCGCTGACCAGATACATCAAATTTACTTAATGATAGCGCACTACCATCACTAAGTTTTACGTAACTGGTTTGGTTACTTTTCTTAACAATAGCAAAAGCTGCATGCTTAGTAATATCTAGTTGTGCTAAGCCTTCATTATCTGTTATAGCCGAAGCTAATTCTTGTTGTTGATAGTTGTAAAGCGTTATTTTGGCATTAGCTTCTGGCTTTGTATTGAGCACATTTGTAATGGCAAAGTAATAGTCGTTAGCACCACCTTTTTTAGCAATAACTCCAAGGTTGGAAGCGATGAGATTTTGGCTAATGGTTCTGTTGTCATTATAAAAGGCGTCATGACATGGATTATCACGATATCGCCAATTGTAATACCTGTTATTTCTGTAACTGTAGCTTAGATTATCCCAATACTGTTCTTCAAGAAGATCTTCGTCTGCTGTAGACTGCTCTGTATAATCATAATAGTCCTCTTCGTAATACTCATCTTCATAGTAATCTTCATTATCTTCGGAATTAGTTATGTTGGCACTAACGTCACAATTATAAAGCGAGTAGTCTTTTTTTATGCTGAGTTCAACACGATAAATAGCACCAGGATCTGCAGTAAAAAACTTAGACAAATCAATACTATATGCTTTCCACTTCCCAGTATTTTCTGAGGGTTCTTGAAGCTCAATTTTCTGTTTAGCTATACGACGACCAACTTGTCTAATGTTTCGTCTGTTGTTGCTGTTGAGGTTATTATTCTGAAGGAATTGCAATACATTATCTTCAAAAATCTTTATGATTCTTACATCAACTGCGCTAAGGTTAACCGCTTCAAAATTAAAATTAAGGTCTTTGGAGTTGGGTAAAATAGAACCGCTGCTTAGCAAACGTACTTGTGGTTTAATATCCTCGAAAGTGACCAATTCTGAAAAAGGGACTTTTAGCTTAAACCCTTCAGAATTTTTTATGCCTTGAAAAACATCAACTTGCAGGTTACCAACTAATTTAGAGTTTGGATACACTTTTAGCACATTCCCTTCTACAATAAATTGTGGTGATTGGGTATTTTGAATACTCACCAAGCCATCAAAATTTTGCTGCTCTTGTAATGGGTCTGAGAAATTGAGTAGTAAATATTGTTCTGGTGATTGAAATACTTCTGTTTTGGTAATTATAAAGTTGTTTTTTCCAGGAATTGTAATGGCATTAGACCCTTTATTATCTGCACTTATTTTTTTCCCGTTCCAAGCAACTGTTATCTTGCTATCTTCAGTGTTACGTTTAATACTGTCTATTTTAAATTCAAAATATTTAGAACGTTCGTAACCTTCATTCCAAACCATATTTAAGGAGTTCCCGTTTTGTGATGCTGAGACTAATTGCTTTGCATCCTCTAAAGAGATGACATCTGCAGAGCGCATAACAGCGTCTATATATTGCCATTCTTTAGAATAGGATTGCAAGGCATTGGTAACAATATTAAAATTAGGTGTTATGGTTTTAAACTGAAAGGTATAGGTTTTGTAATCTTTAGGAATTGCATCGTAAAGCTTTCCAAGATTAACAACTACAGCATATTCTGTATCTGCATCTAAAGCTTCGTCTGGTGTAAATTGTAAGCTATGTTTGTTTACAGCAACGAGTTTACCAGAAACATGAGGTTTTATTTTAAGTATATCTGAAGGTAAATCGTTTTCTAGATTTAAACTCTCAATAGGATTAGCTAAGGTGATTTTTATAGGTTCTACAACTGAAACTCTCCCAGAAGTAGTATAACTTATATAATCTCTAAACCTAAAGATATTGTCGGTTTCTGTAACTTGTTTTTTACACGAGATCGCAAATGCTAAGAGTATGGCAAAAACGAATAGCTTTCTGTTGTGCATCATAAGAATAGTACTGTATTATGTTGTTAAGTTGTAAACCATTATCCTTCTAAAGGTAATTCAAAAATGATAATTTTCTCAGTCTTGTAACCATCAATATCGGTCATTACTACTTTGAGTTGTATTTGACTTGGCATGATGGTATATGGAATATTCTTTAGAGCTTTGGTTTCTGATGTAAGTGTATTACAATCTGTGCAACATTGCGTTTTAATAAACATGTTTAACTCTTGTTTGTTAATCTTACCAAACCGCTTATACTCTTTTTTAGAGAATGTAATGGTTTTAAAGATGTTACCAGAAGATGGTAACATTTTTAGTGGTCTCCAGCTAGAGTTGTAATGCTGGTAATCGATTAGTTTATTTTCCTTTCCTTGAGTGACGACAATACTATTTCTATGACGTTGAAACACCTCGATAGTTCTGTAGTTTTGATGATGTTTTACTTTAAGGTATCTATTTTCTGGTGATACACCTTGCTCTATTTTAAAAATAGGTGTAGTGTCGTCATTTAGTTCTGCATTTTTTAAAGAGGAGTCTTTAGCCAGTTCATCTACGAAGACTGTAAAGGCATCAAATTTTATTTTTAAAGGACTATGAATTTCACGTTCGGTTAAGTAGCCATTAAAGACATAACCTTCTTCAAAAAACTCGTCTGTTGTTCTGCCTTTTATCTTAACCCATTGGCCAGTGATTTTTCCGCTATTGTCTTTAATATCTAAAGACAAATTGGTGTGCTCAATAATTTCTACTGCTGTACCATAATCTAATAAACCTACTTTAACTGCGCCTTGATTTGGTTTTTCTCTTACTACTAATCCGTTTTCTGCAAAAACGTACTGAATGTCTTGGGCTTGCGCTACGCTAAGAGCGAAGCATGCCACTACTAAAATTCTAAAAATCATAATATTGTGGATTTTAAATTAATACTTAGTCTCTTTTCTAACTGTCGGACGACAGGTTCTTGAGAACTGATTGAAACATCAAGAGGTAGGCCTATTCTTGTTAAAATAGATACGCTGAGGTTTTTAGGTTTAGATTTTTAGGTGTTGTTAAATTGTTCTTAAAATTGGTAGAGGGCTAGTTTTTATAGTAGTTCTCGATACTATTCTGACAGAGCATATTCATAGTTGATGATAGGTTTTTGTCACTTCGAGTGATTTCAACTTGTTGAAATTGTATCGAGAAGTTGTATTTTAAATATTAATAATGTTTAATAACGACTCGAACTGATAAGACCTATTGAATTAGCTTGTTTAATTCATCCAGTAGTTGTTGTGTTTCGGTCTTTTTGGTTAGCATAATTTGTGTGTGAAACCAGCCATAATCGTAACGGCTTGCAACCAAATTAATAAATTGTAGTAATGTGTTTTTATCTTTAAGCTTATTTTGTGTAATCTGCATTAAAGCACTAATTTTTTCAACTGATATACCACCTTCATAAGGCATGGCATTTTTTGTATAGTAATCATAGTTAGCTGGTTCTGCCCAATAAGTAGGAACTAACGTTCTTATTTTGGGACCAAGTTCTGTATCAATAAAATAACTATTATTAAGCTTTATAACCTCTTTAATACGATCTATTTCTTGATAATACGAGACAAGTCTGTTTCTAAAAGATTCATTGCTGATAAGCTTCATGTCTCCAGTATTAATTAATTCTGTGTAGGTTGGGTTTACAATTTTAAACGTTCTACGATCTTGAAGCATATTAGCAGCCTTAAGTATAGTAGAATCGAACACAAACACTCTAGTGTTATTAAAAGCGTCTAGTATAATCTTACTGTTAGAACAAAAACCTTGTTCGCTGTTTATTTGTACATCGATCACTTGTATTTGATCATTGAGATCAATCACTAAATTATTGAGGTACTGTTCTTCTTTTTTACTATTTCCTTGATCTGTATTCCAATTATTAATCTGTAGTGCTATCAGGATTCCTATAACGACCAGGATAATTTCTCCTATAGCGTATTTAAAGTATTTACCTGTTTTATTTTCCATAAGTAAGTTTTGACGAATATGACGGAAGAATTTAATCATCTAATTCATCTTTAAGTTTTTCGTTTAATTCGCTTACCAAATTAAGGCGAACATTTAAAGTCTCTACATATCTAATTTTCATTGCTTTCAATGATTTTAGAATACCTTTATAAGTAGTGTCTTTTTTTAACTTTTCATAATTTGTAGGCTTCATTTTATTTAAATTGTAGTAATCGAATAACGATAGACAATACGGTTGAACAATAGTCGTATTGTAATCTTGCCATCTACTTTCCAATACTTTAACATAATCATACCAATAGGTATTCACTTTTGCCAAGTTAAATCTTATAGAATCATTTTTAATAAAATATAATCCTTCTGTTTTAGCGGTTTCAAAAGCGGTCGAATTTGGAGATAATGACCAAAACCTTAATGCATATGCAAAATGAGTATCCATTGAGTCTGTATAAGCTAAATTTTTATCAAAAGCGTTTATTATGTATTTATAAGATAAATCGCTTTCATTTATACTTTTAATGGCAATTTTCATTTGTTTAATGTCTTCTTCAGTATCAGATAAAATTTCATTCAGAACTTTTCTTTCAAATACATTTTCTTTTTGTTGCTGATTCCAATTATTAATCTGTAGCGCAATGAGAATACCAATAACAACGAGTATTATTTCACCAATAGCGTATTTAAAGTATTTTCCCATTTGTTTTTTTTCAATTAACGATTTACGTATATGTCTAAAGAATTTAATCATACTTCTTTTAATACTGGGATTCTGATTTTAAATCATAAGTTTTTGATAGGAAATTAATTATTCGTTCTGTATTCTTTAGGTGCGGTTTTAATTCACCAGCTAAATAAAGTTCTGAAACTCCTTTCAAAATTGTTATCTCATTAAATAATAGTTGTTTTAAACCATGGTCGTAATTAGCTTTTGGAAATTGTTTCCCAGTGTATAATCTAGTATTGTTTTTTAGTATAAAATACGTTGTATCAATAAACACAGTATAGTCAAAAACCTTTTTTGAGAGTTCCATATTATCATCATAGGCATTTTTATAAAACCGACCTTGACTTAGAACCGAATTGTAGGATAATTCATTAACTATAATACTATCTCTAATTTGCTCATCAAATAAAACTAAATCTCCAGTATTTTTTATTTGTGTGAGAGTGTTTTGATTACTTTCAAATTCAGCAATATTCAAGCAATTTAAACGAAATAGCTTATATACAGAATCGTTGACGCTAGTATTATTTAAATCTTTGTCTTTATGTCTAATTAGCGCATTTAATCCAGAGATAGTTCGTTCATGGAATTTTATATAATTATTCAATTGCGAGGTATCTAGAGATAGGTCTCTAACTAAGCCTATTGCATAATTTTTAGCAAGTTTGTTGCCTTTTTGTGTTTCATTCCAATTATTAATCTGTAGCGCAATAAGTATTCCTAGAACGACTAAGATGATTTCGCCAATGGCGTATTTAAAGTATTTACCTGTTTTATTTTCCATGAGCAAGTTTTGACGAATATGTCTAAAGAATTTAATCATTTAATAGTCTTTAATAGCTTCTAATAATTTTTGTGTTTGAATTTTAAATTCTGTTAAGAGTAAAATATGGACCATTGCATACCCTTCCCTAGATGCTAAGTGGTTAATAAATAACAACTCGTTTTCTTCATTTTGAAGTACTCTAGCACTTATGCCTAATAAACGCTTCATATTTTCCTTGGTTAAGGGGTTTGGACTACTATATTGTCTCCTATAACTTCTAAAAATATTTTTCCAGTCTTCACTAGCATCCATGACACCAAATTTAAGTGCAGTCGGTATAAATTCTTGGTCTGTATACAATGAATTATTGCCGTCAATTACTTTTTCAATGCGCTCTAACTCTTCGTAATAATTAATGAGCTTATCTTTAAAGGTTTCATTTTTTAGAAGCTCAATATTACCTGAGGAAATAAGCTCTATATAAGCAGGATTAGGATTAAGAAAAGTTCTTCTTGTAGATATGGATCCTAAGGCAACGGCAAATGTGCTATCTATTTTTAATGCATTAGTGTCGTTATAGGATTTAAGAGCTAGTTTACAATTATCCGCTACTTCAGCTTCAAAGTCTATTTGTGTTTGAATGGCTTTTAGCTGATTATTAAGGTCGCGCTCAATGTTTTTTATATAATTGGCCTCACGTTTAGCATCGATGCGATTGTTGTTCCAATTATTGACTTGTAAAGCAAGAAGTATTCCTATCATTACAAGGATAATCTCGCCAATGGCATATTTAAAGTATTTGCCTGTTTTTCCTGTTTCCATGAGGTTATATCGTATTTTTCTAAAAATCTTAATCATCTAGCTTATCTAATTCGTTATTAATTAAGTCTAATAGTCCTGTTATTCTGTTTCGTAAGCTAAAGGATTGGCTATTGGTAAGTTTAGCAAATGAGGCGCATTGAGCCATATGAGTTTCAAATTGTGGATCGTCTATTAGATCATCTAAGCTTGTTGCAGATTTTGATTTACCCAAGAAAAATTGTGTTTTTGTACCATCATCTAAATGAAAATTTTCTATAATATTGTTTTCCCAATATTTATTTACCATCTTTCTGAATACATGGTGTTTTAATATTATGGGAGTATAATGGTTATTTCTGTAAGTTAACCACACTTGTTCTTCTTCTGTAACTTGAATGATTTCGCTAGTCCAACGTGATAGCTTTTCTTTTAGCTCAGGGTTTTTTAGTAATTGTATTCTACCAGAACTATTTATATCGTTAACAATAGGATCAAAAGTAGGTGCCAGAAATGTGTACCCTAGATTACTTAATATACTATCTGCTTGTCTCTTTTCGGGATTGTCCACATAATAAAGTAGTTTAAGGCAAGATGCAACCATTTTTTTTCTAATCTCAATCTTTTGGTCTAATTGCTCTAGATTACTTTGAAACTCTGATTGTAATTGCTCAAGCAGTTCTTTTTCTTGGGCTCTTTCTTTTTTATGCTCATTCCAATTATTAATCTGTAGAGCTATCAAAATCCCTATAACCACAAGGATAATTTCACCAATAGCATATTTAAAGTATTTTCCTGTTTTGTTTTCCATGAGGAGGTATTGACGGATTTTACGAGAGAATTTAATCATTCTCAATAGGTATAAATTGATAGTTTTTTTTCAATAAATCTAGTCTAATATGGTAATAACCAGCTTCTTTTACTTCAATGTTATCTCCAAAATAAATGCATTCTCCTTTTGGAAAAGTCTCGCCTCCCCAATTAGTTGTCCAGCTTTCGTTGGTTCTAAATTTTACACCGCCTTCTTTCAATACTATTTTTATCTCCCAAATATTTAGTTTAGCATCTATAAGTGTCATTGGAATACTTTTTTCCCAACCATTGGTTGTAGCCGAACCTAAAACACCAACATTATTATAAAATAATTTCACACCTGGTTCATAGTCTTTAACCGATTTCATATTGTAATAAATATCGTCCATGTAGTCCGAAATAAAAATCAGTATTAACTCATTTTGCCTGTTTGTTGAAATAAGCGCATTTCTAAAAGATTCGGTTTGTATTAACTCCAGCATTTGCTCTTGGTGCTGAATATTAAAGAATGAATTATTTACTGATGAAAAATTATTTAATGCCGAAAAACCAAATATTAAAACTGGATTGGCAACGTTAATCTCCTTTAAAAAGGGCGCTATAAAATTAGCTTCATTATCATTAAAATAATCGGTCTGAACTTGAGAACCATATGATGATATGTTTTTGATTAAGTTACTTTCCTTTAGATTATTGGTGTCAAATTCTAAATTATCTAAGTAAAAATTAACCTCAGATTTAAATTGATCACTTGGTTTAATCTGTGAATAAAACACATAAAACGGAAGTAGTTCTCTATTGACCTTTAGAGGGTGATAAATGAGACTGTCTATAAGTTTCATTTGATAACCTAGATTAAAATGAGATCTTGAAAAATAATTGTAATCGCTATCTAATGCATTATAAACCTGTTCTATCGTATTTGTAAATTTAGCTTTAGCTTTTCTTTTTTCATTCCAATTGTTAACCTGTAGAGCTATCAAAATTCCAATCACTACAAGGATAATTTCACCAATGGCATACATAAGATATTTCGAAAATTTATTTTCGGAAAGAAGTTTTTGACGGAGTCGTCTAAAAAATGTAATCATTCACTTTCTATTTGAAAGCAAATTAGGTTGATGGTAGTCGTTGAGGTTGGTTAATTATAAGTGTATGAAGATAGTGAAATGTTACAAAAATAAACCACCTCGACTTCTAACCTTTTAGGTCAGAACCCACTCCTCTCTTTCATGGAGGAGAATTCCTTCTCTTAAAAAGGGAAGGGTTATTGCTCATAAATGCCAATTTCCAACTCACCCTTATCGTTCATTGTTGCTCTGTACATACCAGCAGTATTAAACTCAGCAACCATATTGCCATGTTTATCGACTGCGACGATTCCACCATTACCACCTAAAGCTTTAACCTTATCCAAAACTAGTTTTGAAGCCTCTTTTAAGCTCACACCTTTGTAATCCATTAATGCAGAGATATCATGCGCAACTTGAGCACGTATAAAAAATTCGCCCCAACCTGTGCTAGATACTGCACATGTAGCATTATTGGCATAAGTGCCAGAACCTATAATTGGTGCATCGCCAACGCGTCCCCAACGTTTATTGGTCATTCCACCTGTAGAGGTGCCAGCGGCAAGATTTCCATTTCTATCTAAAGCTGCGCAACCAACAGTTCCAAATTTTGAATCTTTAATGTCGTGATCATAAAATGCAGATTTTAAATTAGTATTTGTTTCGGTTTCCATCACAGCTTTTACGCGTTTTAAAGATTCCATTCTATTTTCAGTATAAAAATATGAAGGATCTACAATCTCTAAACCACGTTCTTTCGCAAACTGTTCTGCACCAGAACTTGCCAGCATTACATGTGGTGAATCTTCCATAATAGTTCTTGCTAAATTAATGGGATTCTTTACATTAGTTGTTCCTGCAGATGCTCCAGCATCTAGAGATTGGCCATCCATTATTGAGGCATCTAATTCATTGGTTTCAGCATTTGTGAATACAGCACCTTTTCCAGCATTAAACAATGGAGAGTCTTCCATAACATTAATGGTTTTGGTTACTGCATCTAAACTTGAGCCTCCGTTTTTAAGTACATTATAACCAACTCTAATAGCCTCTTCCAGTTTCGCTTTGTAGGCGGCTTCTTTTTCTGGAGTCATATTTTTTTTCAAAATGGTTCCAGCACCTCCATGAATAATGATAGCAAATTCAGGCTTCTTTATGGCAGTTTCTTCTTGTGAATTAGATCTTATGTCTTCTGGAGTAGAGTCTTTTTTACAAGACCATAAAAGACTGATGCATAAAACAGAAAAGATGAAATTTTTCATAATAAATGAGGTAATAAAGAATGAATTCTAAAGGTAATGTTTTAAGAGTTATTTCTAATAAAGAACTCTACTAATTTAGTATCTTCGCGACGAATTATACTAATTTTTAAAATTAAAATATATATGGAAGCAGTTGCAACTGATTTCGGAATCCAGGAAGCGCTTAAGCAATTAGGAGTTAAGGATATAAACAACGGAACATCTACAGGTTCTCATAATTTTTCTAATGGAGAGATTATTGAAAGTTACTCTCCTGTTGATGGTAAATTAATCGGGAAAGTAAAAACTACTACAAGAGAAGATTACGATAAAGTAATGAACGCTGCAACAAATGCTTTTACAACTTGGAGAGCTGTTCCTGCACCTCAGCGAGGAGAAGTTGTGCGTCAGTTTGGTAATAAATTAAGAGACTTAAAAGAGCCTCTAGGAAAATTAGTCTCTTACGAAATGGGAAAATCTTACCAAGAAGGTTTAGGTGAGGTTCAGGAAATGATTGACATCTGTGATTTTGCTGTTGGTTTATCTCGTCAGTTAAACGGACAAGTTATTCCATCTGAAAGACCAGGACACGTTATGCGTGAGCAATGGCACCCAATAGGTGTTGTAGGTATAATTTCTGCTTTTAACTTCCCTGTAGCAGTTTGGGCTTGGAATACAGCATTGGCATGGATTTGTGGTGATGTTTGTGTTTGGAAAGGTTCTGAGAAAGCCCCTTTATGTTCTGTAGCTTGTCAAAACATTATTGCAGAAGTTTTAAAAGCAAACGATTTACCAGAGGGTATTTCTTGTATTGTAAATGGCGATTATAGAGTTGGAGAGTATATCACAACAGATACACGTATTCCTTTAGTTTCTGCTACAGGTTCTACAAGAATGGGACGTATAGTCGGAGCTACTGTAGCTGAACGTTTTGGGAAATCGCTATTAGAATTGGGAGGAAACAATGCTATTATTATTACTCCAACTGCCGATTTAAAAGTTGTGGTTCCTGGTGCTGTATTTGGCGCTGTTGGAACTTGTGGTCAACGTTGTACTAGTACACGTCGATTAATTATTCATGAATCGGTTTACGATAAAGTACGTGATGCAATTGTCGGAGCTTACGGACAAATTAGAATTGGTAATCCTTTAGATGAAAATAATCATGTAGGACCATTAATTGATAAAGATGCTGTTAATACTTACTTAGCTGCTATTGAAAAAGCTAAAGCAGAAGGAGGGAAGGTATTAGTTGAAGGTGGTGTTTTAGAAGGAGAAGGGTACGAAAGTGGTTGTTACGTTAAGCCAGCTATTATTGAAGCTGAAAATCATTTTGAAATCGTTCAGCATGAAACATTTGCTCCAATTTTATACTTAATGAAGTATTTAGGAGATGTTGAAAATGCAATTACTATGCAAAACGGAGTTGCTCAAGGTTTATCATCGTCTATAATGACAGCCGAAATGAAAGAAGCCGAGAAGTTCTTATCATATGCTGGATCAGATTGTGGTATTGCTAATGTAAACATAGGAACTTCTGGAGCAGAAATTGGTGGCGCTTTTGGAGGAGAAAAAGAAACAGGTGGTGGACGTGAGTCTGGATCTGATGCTTGGAAAGTGTACATGAGAAGACAGACGAATACTATAAATTATTCAGATGAATTGCCTTTAGCACAAGGTATTAAGTTTGATTTGTAATTAAATTTATCATTTAATAGAAAAGTCACATTTTTAAAAATGTGACTTTTTTTTTATTCGTGTTTCATATTTATGGTAAACTATTAACTTAAAACACTAACACATGAGTAAAAAAACGACTTACCTCTTAGGTATTTTGCTCACTATTATTCTCGGAACATTTTTGTATTGGAAATTCTGTTGTGGTTGTTGCAAAGAAGATTCTTGCGATCGCAAAGACAAAATAGAAGAGACAGTAGTAGACAACAATTTTGTTGAAACAAAAAAAACCACAGTAAACCCTTTTGCATTTAAGGATGATAATGGTGATTTTTCTTTAAACATTGATGATAATTTTAACTTTAATGCTTCTCAGTTTAGTCTCCTTGATTCTATTTCTGGAAACGTTAACGATGGTATTATACAATTAAAAGATTATTTAGACACTAACAATCTTAAGCGATTAAATATCACAGGATATTATACCAGTGAAGAAACTAATAATTCTGCGTTTCCAAATTTAGGATTAGCAAGAGCTAACGCTGTTAAGAATCATTTTATTTCTAAAGGAGTTTCGTCTCGACTAATTAATACTTACGGAAAATTAAATGACGATTTAGTGCCTAATGCAGACAATGTATTCTTTGGGCCTTTAGATTTTGGAATTAGTACTCGAGTAGAAGGGAATACTGCAGATGGCGATGCACTTAAAGCTTCTTGCGAGGCTATTAAAGCAAATCCATTAGTATTGTATTTTAATACTGGAGAAGCAGCGATAAACCTTACTGTAGAGCAACGCCAAAAAATTGCAGACATCTCTCGATGTGTTGATAAAATGGGAGTAAAAGTTCAAGTAGTTGGTCATACAGACAATACTGGTGATGCCGCCAATAATGTTGTGCTTGGTCAACAACGTGCAGATTTTGCTAAAAATTATCTAATCAGAAATGGTATTTTAAGTGGCAATATTGTAACATCTTCAAAAGGCCAAACAGAACCAATTGCTGATAATACAACAGAAGAAGGTAAAACTAAAAATAGACGTACAGTCGTAACCATTAACTAAACTAAAACTTATTAAAATATAAAATTATGAATACATGTTTATTAATTCCAATACTTACAGGATTGATTTCAGCTTTATTGGGATATTTACTAGGAAGATTATTAGGAGGAGAAGGAAACAATGATAGAGTTGCTCAGT
Organism: Microcosmobacter mediterraneus; assembly: GCF_031846265.1. Taxonomy (NCBI): domain Bacteria; kingdom Pseudomonadati; phylum Bacteroidota; class Flavobacteriia; order Flavobacteriales; family Flavobacteriaceae; genus Microcosmobacter; species Microcosmobacter mediterraneus. Next base: position 576,323 of record NZ_JAVRIA010000002.1, read on the forward strand.
TAGAAGCCGATTTAGAGGCTTGTCGTGCAAGTAAATCTGCAAACTTAGCATCATCTTTTGCAGCAGGTGCTACAGCTATTGCTTTTGATGCTGATGCAGCTAAGGCAATATTTGGCAAGAAAATTAAAGAGAATGATTTAACTATTGTTGAAGGGATTGGCCCAAAAATTCAAGAGTTATTTCATAATCATGGTGTGCATACTTGGAGAGAACTATCTCAATGCAGTCAAGAAAAATGCCAATCTGTTTTAGATAGTGGAGGAGAGCGTTATAAAATCCATAAGCCAGGAACTTGGCCAGAACAAGCACGTTTGGCATACGAAGGTCAGTGGCAAAAGCTTTGGGACTGGCAAGAAGAATTAGATGGAGGAGTTTAATTTATTTATACTATAATGATATAAAAAGTCGTTTCTTTAGAAACGGCTTTTTTTCTTAACATCTTTTGGAATGACTTTTGACGTATTTAATTAAACCTTAATTAAGTAATAAGGTCTAATCATTATGCATAGCAAACACATACAACATTTATATTGGAGAGCTTGTTTTGGTATACTTCCAAAACAACAGTATGCGATTCAAAATTATTCCAGAAAAGAAGTTGTTGTCGAATTACTCAAATCAACAAGGAAGGTTAAGCCTATTAAAATTGATCTTTCTCATTATGATGGCGTTAGCTTTATGCAGTTTAAAAATGATAAAAACTTACGTAAGAACCTTGCAGCTATAAATAGGGAAAAGATAAGAAAGCTTAATACAGCTTGGATTAATAGTTTAATGAATAATGGTGACTTAACAGAGCGTATGACTTTGTTTTGGGCCAATCATTTTTCTTGTGAAGATTCAAGTCCAGTGTATATGCAGCAGTTTATCAATGTTTTACGCAAGCATGCTCTTGGAGATTTTGGAGATTTCATTAGAGCAGTTTCTAAATCTGCTGCTATGATAAGGTATCTTAATAACAACCAAAATAAAAAAAGTAGCCCAAATGAGAATTTTGCAAGGGAGTTATTAGAACTTTTCACCTTAGGAATAGGGCATTATTCTGAAAATGATATTAAAGAATGTGCGAGAGCATTTACAGGTCATGGACATAATTTTGAAGGGAAGTTTTTCTTTAGAGCCTACCAACATGATTATGGTGTTAAATTTTTTCTAGGCAGATCGGGAGGTTTTGATGGTAACGATATTATTGATATAATTTTAAAGGAAAAACAATGCGCACGTTTTATCTGTGAAAAGATTTATTGTTATTTTGTTAATCAAAATCTGGTAAAGGAGCATATTAACCAAATGGTTGAGGTGTTTTATGGGAATTATAATATCGCTAAATTAATGCGTTTTGTATTTATGTCTAATTGGTTTTATGATAATAATAATATAGGCACAAAAATAAAATCTCCAATAGATCTTTTAGCAGGAATATATAAGACTATACCTGTAGAGTTTGAAGATGAAAAAGACATCTTTAAAATTCAATATTTGTTAGGACAAGTATTGCTAAAACCACCTAATGTTGCTGGCTGGGAAGGTGGTAGCTCTTGGATTGATGTCAACACCATTATGGTTCGTTTGCGTTTACCTTCTTTATTATTGAATCATGCTCAAATTCCTTATAAAGCTAAAGGTGATTTTAATGATGCTTTTAGAGACTATTACACTAAGAAAAATAAAAACAAATTACCTTTTAAAGTAAAAGCTAGTTGGGATTACTTTTTCAAATCTTATGGTCATTATTCTAATACAACATTAAGAGACAACCTCATCAATTCTAGATTAAGTGAAGGAACACGACAATATTTAGACTCATTGAGTAAAGTGTCACAACGAGATTTTTGCGTGCAATTGATGTCTATACCAGAATACCAAATGTGCTAGTTATGGAGAGAAGACAATTTTTAAAAAATTCAGCCCTAGCTAGTAGCGCATTTATGGTGCCTAGCTTTGTTAAAGCCTTGGAAGGCGCAACATTTAGAACCAAAGGATTTAAACGATTAGTTATTGTGCAATTGTCTGGTGGGAATGATGGACTAAATACTATAATTCCTTACACTAATGATTTTTATTACAAGGCTAGACCAAGTCTTGGTATTGCTAAGAACATTATTAAAATTAATGGCACGCTAGGTTTTCATGAGAGCTTGGAGCCTTTACAACGATTATATGATGATGGCTACCTAAGTATTGTAAATAATGTTGGTTATCCAAATCCTAATCGATCTCATTTTAGATCCATGGATATTTGGCAAACAGCTAGTGATTCTAATTCATATTTAAAAACAGGTTGGATTGGTAGGTACTTGGATATGCATGCTAAAAAAGCTTACAATGCTATAGAGGTAAATGAAACTTTATCCTTGGCAATGAAAGGTAAGCATCATAGAGGTATTGCAACTAAAGATCATAGGGTACTTTACAGAACAGGTAAAGATCCTTTTTTATCAGATATTGCTGAACATTATAATGATGCGCATTTAAGTGAGCATAACTTAGGTTATTTGTATAAAACGCTTATTCAAGCCAAATCTTCTGCCCAGTATATTTACGAAAAAACAAAAATAAAGTTAGGTACTGCAGATTATCCGCAACATTCATTTGGCAAGCAGTTAAAAACGACAGCTCAATTTATTAATTCTGGTTTAGACACATCAGTATATTATGCCTCTTTGGGAGGTTTTGATACACATGCTAACCAGCAAGGAACACAAAAGCGTTTGCTCGGAATTTATGCAGAAGCTATTGAAGCTTTTGTAGAGGATTTAAAATCTCAAGACACCTTTAGAGATACACTTATTTTAACCTTTTCAGAATTTGGAAGACGAGTAGCTCAGAATGCAGCTAATGGAACAGATCATGGTACAGCAAATAATGTATTTATCTTAGGCGAAGATTTAAAAACACCAGGATTCTACAATGAACTTACTAAACTAAACGATCTTGATGATAATGGAGACATTAAGTTTGAAATTGATTTTAGAACAATCTACGCAACAGTCTTAAATAAATGGTTAGAAGTGGATGATAGAGAAATATTAAATAAAGAATTTAATTATCTAAACTTCATTTAAGTGTAGAACAAAAAAAATCTTGCTCAACTGACCGTCGCCAACTTTACAAGATTTGTTTTATTGATTAATAGCAGTACAAACATCGCTATTAAGTTTTAAGGATTCTAAAAAAACCTACAAAAAGCATAAAAAATCTACAAAAAACAACAGGTGGTATTTAGTCGTTTTTTAAGGTCGTTTATCGTGCTGTTTATTTTTTTTTGGATAAGATTTTGCAGAATGAAAAAAATCTTGACGAATACAACATAAGTTGATCCAATCAAGATTTATCCCATTGATTAATAGCGAAGTAAATTTGAGGATAATTAATGTAATCAACGTTGATAATAGTATAATTGGTAAGAAAAATTGTATAGTTGGTAGCTGTGGATTATTGGATTAACTATACTTTACTTTTCGTAAAATTCTTACAGCTTCTTTATAGGCTACATAAGCTGCTTTATGATGTGTTTTTAAATAAGGTTTTGCTTCGTGAAGCTTATCTAAAGCATCATTAAAATTGTTTAAATAGCATATCAAATAGGTAGCTGGAAGGTTATTAACATCCACCAATTCATTTTTTGTTAGCTTTAATCCTTTCTTTATTTTTTCTAATAAAGCGTTATTGGCATTGAGAATATGATATAATGATCGTTTATTAAACTGTGGAGGCTTAAATAATAATTGAGTGTCTATTTGGTAATTAGCATTATCATCAAATTTAATAATGGTCTGTTCAAGTTCAAGATACTCAAAAGAGTTTTGAAGTCCTAAACTCACATACTCAACAATTTCAAAAGAATCATTATTATAACTAATACTGACCTCGTCTAAGGTTGAAAAAAATAAACGAACTTGTTCGTTAATGAGTTCTATATCTACTCTTGAATAAAGTGTTTCGTTTTTTATCATCTTTTTTAAACCAGACCAACACACCACAAAATACTCTTTAAAGACTTTATACTGAGGATTAAAATCTTGTCGCTTTTCCATGAATTCAAATACGGCATCTAAAGTGTACTGAATATTATTTTGAGCATGCGCTTCAATAGCTGCGACTATTTTAGAATTAACGTCTTCAATTTTAATATCGAAAACTTTTGGCATACTCATGCTTCCGTCTCTAAAAAACACAGAGCCTCCATAATATTTCCAAATATTTTTTCTGAGCGAGGTTAGTTTTTCAATAGCTCTAATGGTTACTAAACCAACAACCTTATGATCGGGAAGGTGTGGAAAAGGAATATTCTCGTACTGAACAATTGGTGGATTTTCTAAATACGCATTAATTAGGTTTTGAATTTTACTGTCATCAAAAAAATCAACACCAATAATTTTATTGTCTTCATCTTGGACACCAACCACGATGTAAGAGTTGTTTTTTGGGTTGCTATTAGACAGTGCGCAAATATGTTTCAAAAATTTAGCCTTACCTTCTTTTTCGCTAATGTTTATTTTTCGTTTTTTATCATAGAAACTGTTCTCATCATTGTGAGCCAAAAGATTCTTGATAAGTAAACGTTTATTAATCATAATTGTCATTCCTTTAAGGCAGGAATCTTCTTAATTTATAATGATTTTTTAACTATTGTTGAGTTTGCCTGTGCTTGAGGAAACACTAAAACATCAGCCATATTAACATGTGAAGGCCTACTTATGCAGAAGTGAATAATTTCTGCAATGTCTTCTGCCTGCAACGCTTTATAACCTTTGTAAACATTATCTGCTTTAGCATCACCTTTAAAACGAACCTCGGAAAATTCGGTTTCAACTAAACCTGGATTAATAGCAGAAACTTTAATATCGTAAGGATTCAAATCAATACGCATACCTTCTGTTACAGCCAAGACAGCATGTTTACTTGCACAATATACATTACCTTTAGGATAGACTTCTTTACCAGCAGAGGAACCAATATTAATAATATGACCAGATGTTCTATCTTTCATTTGTGGAATAATGGCTTTACTAACGTATAGTAATCCTTTTACATTAATATCTATCATTGCATCCCAATCATCTAAAGAGGCAGTATCTACAGGATCAAGACCATGAGCATTACCAGCATTATTTATTAATATTTCAATATGTTTATAATCTTCAGGAAGATTATTAATTGATTTTAGTATAGCATCATTATCTCTAACATCAAAGTTTAAGGTTGTTACTTTAGTTAGTTTTAATAGGTCTTTAGAAATAGAATCTAAGCGATGTTGTCGTCGTCCACAAAGTATAAGTTTATAGCCATGTTTGGCTAACTCATAAGCCGTTGCTTTACCAATACCACTAGTGGCTCCTGTTATTAATACTGTTTTACTCATAATTAAATTATTAAGGAACTTTATGACCTTGACAAGCCACTAATATTAAAAACCAATCTTCTAACTCTAACTCAATTTTGCAAGCCTCCATAGCTTGTGATAGTCGTTTAGTAATAGTTGTACCAATAACTGGGGAAATGTTAGCAGGATGCTTAAGTATCCAAGCTAATAATAGCTGATCTTCAGTTGCATTATACTTGTCTAGTAATTCACCCAATTGTTTATGTATACGTCTGGTTTGCTCAGTATCGTCTCTAAAAACGTTTCCTAATGGCGACCAAGCCATTGGTTTAATGCCGCAAGTTTTCATATAGTCTAGTGTTCCATCGTGCATAGCACTATGTTGAGTAAGTGAAAACTCAATCTGATTGACATCTATATCTGAACGCAAACTAATCATTTCTATTTGCGAAGGCGTAAAGTTTGAAACACCAAAGTCAATGATTTTACCGTCTTTTTTTAAAATAGCTACAGCTTCTGCTATAATGTTGGCATCCATTAATGGACTTGGTCTATGAAGTAATAGTAGGTCTAAATAATCTGTTTCTAAATGTTTTAGTGACTCTTCAACAGACCAAATTATATAGTCTTTACTATAGTTATAGTGTTTTACTTTATTAGTACGATTTTCAGCCATATACTGAATGCCACACTTAGAGATTAGTTGTATTTCTGATCTATCTATATTGCTATTTGTCAATGCTTTACCAAATTCTTTTTCAGTGGTGTAACCTCCATAAATATCGGCGTGATCAAAAGTTGTAATACCTAATTCTAAGCAATGATTAATTAAAGAAACCATGCCATTTGTATCTAATGCTTTTCCCCATTGTCCCCAAGTCATGGTTCCAGAAATGATTTTGGAATAATTTCTATTCTTCATAATTTAAATTTCGAGATTAAAAATAGAAAACAAAAAACTCTTAAACCTATTTTAAATACTGAATTTTTAACCAATTGTTAACAGCAATACAAGAATAATTTTAACAATTTGCATCTCTTAAAAAACGAACCTAAATTGGAGGCTCAAAATTTTTTAAAATATGGAAGAAACAGGTACAATTGATATTAAATCGATTAATGAGAAAATAGAAAAGGAAAGTGCTTTTGTAGACTTATTAACCTTAGAAATGAACAAGGTTATTGTTGGACAAAAACATATGGTTGAACGATTGCTGATTGGTTTGTTAGGACAAGGTCATATTTTACTAGAAGGTGTTCCGGGTTTAGCAAAAACTTTGGCCATTAATACCTTATCTCAGGCTGTTGATGGTAGTTTTAGCCGAATTCAATTTACTCCAGATTTATTACCAGCAGATGTGGTTGGTACTTTAATCTATAATATTAAAGAAAATGATTTCTCAATAAAAAAGGGGCCTATTTTTGCCAACTTCGTTCTTGCAGATGAGATTAATAGAGCTCCAGCTAAAGTGCAGTCTGCTTTGTTAGAGGCTATGCAAGAGAAACAAGTAACTATCGGAGATGAAACCTTTATTTTAGATAAACCATTTTTAGTTATGGCTACTCAAAACCCTGTTGAGCAAGAAGGAACGTATCCTTTACCAGAAGCTCAAGTAGACCGTTTTATGCTAAAAACTGTAATCGATTATCCAAAATTAGCTGAGGAACAATTAATTGTTAGAGCAAATTTAAAAGGTGCTTTCGATAAGGTTAATCCTGTAGTTTCTGTAGAACAGATTCTAAAAGCACAAGAGGCTGTGAGAGAAGTTTACATGGATGAAAAGATAGAGAAATATATTTTAGATATTGTTTTCGCTACACGTTATCCAGACCAATATAAATTATCTGATTTGCAGCCATTAATTTCTTTTGGTGCATCGCCACGTGGAAGTATTAATTTGGCTACAGCAGCAAAATGCTATGCTTTTATTAAACGCAGAGGTTATGTAATACCAGAAGATGTTAGAGCAGTTGTTCACGATGTTTTAAGACACAGAATAGGCATAACTTATGAGGCAGAAGCAGAAAATGTAACCTCAGAGGATATCATTAATAAAATTGTTAATGTTATTGAAGTACCATAGTATTGTCATTCCTGCGAGGGCAGAAATCTCATGAATATTTTTAACAAATCTAATTTGATAGATTCCGCATCAAGTGCGGAATGACAAAGCAGAAAAATGGATACTAAAGAATTACTAAAGAAAGTTCGTAAAATTGAGATTAAGACACGTCGTTTGTCAGATCACATTTTTGGTGGCGAATATCATTCAACATTTAAAGGTAGAGGTATGACCTTTTCTGAGGTAAGACAATACCAATATGGTGATGATGTTAGAAATATAGATTGGAATGTTACTGCGCGTTATAATGAGCCTTACATAAAAGTTTTTGAAGAAGAGCGTGAGTTAACCATGATGCTTATGGTCGATGTTTCAGGATCAGAACTCTTTGGTACTGAGCAACAATTTAAAAATGAAATTATCACCGAAATTGCAGCAACACTTGCTTTTTCTGCAACCCAGAACAATGATAAAATAGGACTTATATTGTTTTCAGATGAGATAGAATTATATATTCCTCCAAAAAAAGGAAGATCTCATGTTCTTAGGATTATTAGAGAACTCATAGAGTTTCAGCCTAATAGTAATAAAACAGATATTGCTGAAGCTTTAAAATTTTTGTCTAATGTTATGAAGAAAAAAGCCATTGTGTTTTTAATGAGCGATTTTATAGCCCAGGATTATGAGCAGACTTTAAAAATTGCCTCTGGCAGACATGATGTAACAGGAATACGTGTCTATGATAAGCACGAAGAATCCATTCCAAATATTGGTGTTGTGCAGATGCAAGACGAAGAAACAGGTGAGCTTCTTTTAGTGAATACAACATCAAAAAAAGTAAGACGTAATTACGAAGCATTTTACAAGGACAAAGTTGACTATTATAAAAATAGTTTCACAAAATCTGGAGCAGGAATCATTGACTGTAGAGTTGGAGAAAGCTATGTAAAAAAACTATTAGGATACTTTAAACGAAGATGATAAAACGACTAATATTTATGACTAATAATTTTAGATTTAAAAACCTTAATAAAGTTTTAGGTTTTAAACCTAAAGCTTCATTATGTGTATTTATTTTCTTTTTTCTAGTCTCATACTTTTCTTTTTCGCAGGTAACGTCTTCCATAGACACGACCTCAATAAAAATTGGTGAACAAATCACCTTTAAAGTCCAAGTAGAAACGGATACAACTAAAGTTGTAATTTTTCCTAAAGGTCAGACGTTTTCACCTTTAGAAGTTATAGAATCTTTTGATATTGATACCACAAAAAAAGATGCCAGATATAAACTCATTAAAAAATACGGACTTACTCAGTTTGATTCTGGTCGATATAGTATTCCTCAGCAAAAAATAGTTGTTGGTGATAAAGTTATCCTAACAGATTCTGTAAGTGTAGAAGTTAATAACGTCGTTGTAGATACCACAAAACAAGGGCTTTATGATATTAAACCAATTATTGAAGTTGAAAAACAAAGTAGTAATTGGTGGTTATGGTTGCTCTTAATTATTTTAGCTGTAGCACTTGTAGCATTTTTATTGTATTGGTTTATTTGGCGAGTAAAACCCTTAACCGAAGAAGAAAAAGTAGCCTTATTACCACCATACGAGCGCGCAAAATTAGCCGTAAAAAATGTAGCTGAGAGTAATTATTTAGAGTCAGGTGAAATTAAAAAATACTATTCCCAGCTCACCTTAGCCATCCGAAAATATATTGATGAAAAAGTATACAATCGTGCCTTAGAAAGTACTACGAATGAACTTGTAGATAGATTAAATTTACTAAGAGAAGGTAATCAATTAGATATTAGTGCTGATACCATAAAAAATATTGACTCTATTTTTAAACGTGCCGATTTAGTGAAATTTGCTAAGTCAACTCCAGATTTTGAATTAGCACGTTTTGATAAAGATACAATTGACAAAGAATTAGATGAAATAAAGCAAACGTTACCAGAGCCTTCCGAAGAAGAAAAATTATTAAATGAAGAATATAAACAACAACAAGAACATAAAAAGAAACGACGTAAAGTACTATTAACAATAGCTATCTCTTTACTTCTATTGATTGCAACTTTTATTGGTTTTGGACTTAAATATGGTTTTAATTACGTAAAAGACACTATTGTTGGTAACGAAAGCAAAACTCTGTTAGAAGGGAAATGGGTAAGGAGTGAGTATGGTTTCCCATCAATAATTATTGAAACTCCGCAAGTATTAAAACGTCTTGAATTAGAAGTTCCAGAGGATTTTAAAGATAAAATTGAAGTTGCTGAGTTTGGTTTTGGTGACTTAACCAGTCCTTTAGGAATTGTTAGTAAAACACAACGTAAAAAAGCGTTGCAGCAAAATCTACAAGGTCAAGTTCAAAATGCACAGCCACCTAAAATAGACCCGAATGTTTACATAGAAGCTATGTTAGCATTAATGGAAGAAAAAGGTGCAAAAAACATCATTACCAAGAGTGATAAATTTTCAACACCAAATGGTGGAGAAGGAATCAAAACAGCTGGATCTGCTGATTTCCCCTTAACCAATTCCGAAGAATTAGAAAAAGGGAAATATGCTTTATATACTTTTATTTCTGATAATGGTAATGTGCTTCAACAAGTATATTTAACTTGGAGAACAGATGATGATTATTTAGAAGATATTATAGATAGAGTGGAAGCATCCATAGAAGTACAAGAAAAACAAGAAGCTCCAAAACAAAACAATTAATGTTAGAACAGTACGAATTTTTAAATAAAGAACTTTTCTGGTTATTCTTGTTAATACCATTAGCAATACTATGGTATATTTTAAAATATAAAAGACAAACAGCCGAACTTAAAATCTCGAGCTTAAAAGGGTTTAAAGTAGGGAGTTCTATCCTACCAAAACTAAGACATCTTTTATTTGTTTTAAGATTACTAGCTCTGGCAGCTCTTATAATTGCTATTGCAAGACCAAGAACTGTAGATGTAAGTTCTAAAACAAAGACTACAAAAGGAATTGATATTGTAATGGCAATAGATGTTTCGGCAAGTATGTTGGCAAAAGATTTAAAGCCTAATCGTTTAGAAGCCCTAAAAAATGTAGCTTCAGAATTTATTAAAGGAAGACCAAATGATCGTATTGGTTTGGTAGAATATGCTGGTGAAGCTTTTACGAAAACACCAATAACTACAGATAAGGCTATTGTTCTTAGATCTTTAGGAGATGTTCGTTATAATAGAATCATTGAAAGTGGCACAGCTATAGGAATGGGATTAGCTACTTCTGTAAACAGATTAAAAGATAGTAAGGCACTGAGTAAAATAATTATTCTACTTACTGATGGTGTTAATAACTCTGGAGAGATAGATCCAAAAATCGCTTCAGATTTGGCTGTAGAATTTGGTATTAAAGTATATACTATTGGCTTAGGAACCAATGGTATGGCGTTATCACCAGTTGCAGTAAAGCAAAACGGCGATTTTCACTACAGCAGAGTCCAAGTAGAAATAGACGAAGAGCTTTTAAAGGAAATTGCAGAGGTTACCAATGGTAAATATTTTAGAGCAACAAATAATAAAAAATTAGCTCAGATTTATGAAGAAATTAATAAACTAGAAAAGACTGAAATTGAAGAATTTAAGTTTTATAATTACGAAGAAAAATATAGACCGTTAGTTTTATTAGCTGGTTTATTATTACTATTTGAGTTTTTACTTCGATTTACCATTTTTAGAAGTTTTGTATAGATGTATCAGTTAGAAGAAAAAATATGGTTTTGGGCTTTTATTATAATTCCAGTAATACTAATGGTATTTATGCTATTACAGTTCTGGAAAAAAAGAGCACAAAAGCGTTTTGCTAATTCAGAGATATTAGAACGTTTAAGTCCTAATAAATCTGTTTTAAAATCAACAATTAAAGTTTTAGTACTCAGTTTAGCTTTTGCATGTTTAATTATAGGCTTGGTGAATCCTAAAATAGGTACCAAGTTAGAGACTATTAGAAGCCAAGGTGTGGATATTGTATTTGCTCTAGATGTTTCCAAGAGTATGTTGGCCGAAGATATTGCACCAAATAGATTAGATAAATCTAAACAACTCATGACCCAGATTATCAATAATTTGGTGAGTGATAGAATTGGTATCATCGCATACGCAGGAAAAGCGTTTCCTCAATTACCAATTACAACAGATTATGCGTCTGCTAAGATGTTTTTACAAAACATGAATACAGATATGCTATCATCACAAGGTACAGCGATTAACGAAGCCATAGAATTAGCCAAAACGTTTTATAATGATGATGAGCAAACGAGTAGAGTACTTATTATTATTTCTGATGGTGAAGATCATAGCGAGGTAGCAGCTGATGTTGCAGAGGAAGCCAGTGAAGAAGGGATAAGAATTTTCACGATAGGTGTTGGTGATGTTAAAGGCGGTCCAATTCCTATTAAGAGAAATGGTGTAATACTTAATTACAAGAAAGATAGCAATGGCGAAACGGTAATTACAAAACTTAATGAAGAGACTTTAAAAAATATAGCTAATGAAGCCAATGGTGCTTACATAAATGGTAAAAGCACAACTAATGTAGTGGAGTCTATAAAAGAAGTTCTTATTAGGATGGATAAGAAAGAGTTTGAAGCCAAACAATTTGCTGATTTTAAATCACAGTTTCAATGGTTTTTAGGATTTGCAATTTTGCTCCTATTTGCAGACATATTTTTATTAGAACGAAAGACTGCGTGGTTAAAACGCCTTAATCTATTCAATGAAAATTTATAGCAATGTTAGTACAAAGGAGCTTCTATTCATTAAACTTGAAGTCAAATTTTATGAAAACATTAAAACGATATCATTTTTGAGTTTAATATATTGCTAAAGAAGATGACAACAATAAAAATGAAAATATTTTTTGCAATTATAGCATTGATTTTTAGCAGCTTATCTTTTTCCCAAGAAGATGATAAAAAAGATTTAAAAGCTCAGAAAAAAGCAACAAACTATGTTTTTGAAGCTAATAAATTAGTCTCTGAAGATTTTGTCTCTGCTGAAATGGAATACAGAAAAGCTATTTCAGAATCAAAAAAAGCTGTTGCTGCGCCATACAACTTAGCACATTCTTATTATAAAGAAGGGAAGTTAGAAGAATCTCTGATACGCCATCAACAAGCCGCACGTTTAGCTTCAACTAAAGAAGAAAAACATAGAGCATATCATAATATTGGTAATATTTTAATGCAAAACGAGCTTTGCAAAGAAGCTGTTGAAGCCTTTAAAAATGCACTTAGAAACAATCCATCAGACGATGAATCTCGCTATAACTTAGCTATGGCAAAAGAGTGTGCAAAAAACCAAGATGGAGGAGGAGAAGATGAAGATAAAAAGAAGGACGAGCAAGAACAAAATAAAGAAGACGAGCAGAAAAAAGACGACCAAGGCGACGAGAAAAAAGAAAATAAAGACCAAGGCGAAGACGACAAAAAAGAAGGGGAAGAAAAGGAAGATGAAAACGGAAAGCCTAAAGACGAAAAACAGAAACAAGAGAATGAAAAAGGTAAAGGCGATAAAGAAAAAAAGCAACAAAAACCTAAACCTCAACCAGGTAAGCTATCGAAGCAACAAATAAAAAACTTGTTGCAAGCCATGAACGATAAGGAACAAAAAGTTCAAGAAAAAATAAACGCAAAAAAACAAAAAGGAGCTAAAGTAAAAACTGATAAAGATTGGTAGATACAGCAGTAAGATTTCATGTTAATGAATCTAATTTGAAGTTATGAAAATGAAGGCGATTTCATATGTTTTTTTCTTTTTGATGTTGATTGCATCAACAACATCTTATGCTCAAATAAAGTTTGAAGCCAAAGTCAGTAAAAAGAAACTTGGTATTAATGAAAGGCTAAGAATTGACTTTGAGATGAATAAAGATGGTGATAATTTTAATCCACCTAGCTTCTCTAATTTCACTGTTGTAGGAGGTCCTAACACTTCTGTAAGTAATTCTTGGTTAAATGGTAAGCGTTCTTTTAAAAAAACATACACCTATTTTTTAGCACCGAAAAAACGAGGAACATTTACAATTAAACAAGCTACTATAGAAATAGAAGGGAATGTTTATAAAACGATTCCTGTAACAGTAACAGTGACTAAAGCTGTTGATAAACCAAAGGATGGTAATAATGCAGAGTATATTGCATCAGAAACGGTTCATTTAGTTGCTGAGGTGTCTAACTCTAAACCTTACTTAAACGAACCTGTAACAGTAGTTTACAAACTCTATGTGTCGCCAACAACAGGTGTAAGTAATTGGAGAGAAGTAGACAATCCAAGGTATAATGATTTTTGGAGTCAAGACATAGAAATAAAATCGTATAAAGAACAAAATGCTACTTACAAAGGCGAAGATTATAGGTATGTTGTTTTAAAACGCACAGTACTTTACCCACAAAAAACAGGTAAGTTAGAGATTGAGCCTTTAAGTTTAGATATTACTGTTGAAGTACCTACAAATCGTCGTGATCTTTTTGGTACTCGTATAATGAGTCAGGTACATAAAATTGTATCGGCTGGTAGTAGAACACTAAATGTGAAACCTCTACCAGAACAAGGGAAACCTGATAATTTCACTGGAGCAGTAGGCGATTTTAAATTTAATGTATCCACATCTAAAAAAGAATTAGAAGCCTCAGAATCGTTTCAGCTTAAAGTCGAAGTTTCAGGAAAAGGAAATTTAAAATTATTTGAACTCCCAACACCAGTTTTGCCAAGTTCACTTGAAGTTTATGAACCAGAAAAAAATGATAGAGTCAGAACTTTACTTTCTGGCATGTCTGGTAGCAAAAGCGAAAGTTATACTGTTGTTCCGCAATACAAAGGAAAATATCCATTACCAAAAATGACGTTTTCCTATTTTGATTTAAACACTAAAAACTACAAAACATTAAGCTCAGATGAAATTATCATTGATGTTTTAGGCGGACCAGTTAATACAGAAAATCAAACGGTTGTTGAAAATACTAAAAAGCAATCAGTACCTACAATAAGTAATCAGTTTGCATTTATTAAAACGAAAACAAAATTCACACCTGTTAAACCAAGCTACTTTTTTAAAAGTAACTTGTTTTGGGCATTACTATTAGTTCCTTTTTTAATTATTCCGATAGCTATTTTTGTAAGAAAGAAAAAAGCTGAACGAGATGCAGATGTTAAAGGTAATCGCATAAGAAAAGCTGATCGTTTAGCTAAAAAATATTTAAGTAAAGCTAAATCTGAACTAGGTAAAAAAGAATCTTTTTATGTTGCTTTAGAGAAAGCACTTCATAATTATCTTAAAGCAAAGTTGCATATAGAAACTAGTGAGTTTAGCAAAGATAAAATCAAGGTGCTATTAAATGAAAAAGGAGTTGATGAGACTACAATTTCAAATTTTATCGCGATTCTAGAAAATTGTGAGTTGGCTAGATATACACCAATAACACAAGTTACCATGAATCATGATTATGAGAAGTCTGCATCAACAATTTCATCCATAGATAAACAAATGAGATAAGTAATGTTAGAACTAAAAAAAATTCATATTAAACAGATTCTTATCACTGTGGTTTTTTTTACTACTAGTATTATTTACAGTCAAAATGAAACCTTGTTTCAAAGAGGGAATGATTTGTATAATCAGGGAAAGTACGAGGATGCTATTGAGATTTATCAAAAAGTTATTGATAGTGACAAACACTCTTCAGAGTTGTATTTTAATTTAGGTAATGCGCATTATAAACTCAACAATATCGCTTCTAGTATTTATAATTATGAAAAAGCACTAATCCTTTCGCCTAGCGATAAAGAGGTAGAAAATAATTTGGCATTTGCGCGTAATATGACCATTGATGCCATAGATAATAGTCCTGAGGTAGGATTTAGTAAGCTCTTTAAATCGGTAGTAAATAAATTTTCATTTGATCAATGGGCAAAATTATCTGTAGGTTTTGTTATTGGTTTTGTACTTTTCTTTTTACTGTATTATTTTGCATATAATACCACTAAGAAACGAATTGCATTTATTGCTAGTACATTGTGTTTGTTTTTAGTATTAGTATCTCTAGCATTGGCATTTAAAAAGTCTGAGCTTGTAAAAAATGATACATCTGCTATAGTTTTTGCCACAGAGAGTATAGTAAAGAGCGATCCAAATTCTACAAGTTCCGATTTATTTAGATTACACGAAGGCACTAAAATCAAAGTATTAGAATCTTTTGATGATTGGGACAAGATTAAATTATCAGATGGTGAAACGGGTTGGATATCTTCTGAAGATATCAAACGCATAGAGTTTTAATACACAAATAACTAGTTACAACCTAAATCATTTTGAGATGTAGTGTCATTGTTTGGAAAACAATTACCAGACATCACAGAACTTGGTGTATAACGATTAAGATTATTATCATCTAAAGCCTCTTCAATAAAAATAGCTAACAAATTAATGTCTTGCTCAGTAAGCCCAAGAGGTAAAAACCTAGAGTCTAAAGCAGAATCTGGAACAGCAGCATTTTCTTTAACGCCAGCATTTTTATATTCTATTATAGATTTAATAGAGTTAAAAGAAGAACCATGACCATAAAAACCATTGTACTTTATACTATATAGTTGAGGTACTTTAAATTTATAATCATCTTCAGTATTTAGTGTAAAACCACCTCTACCTTTTTGAGTAGCTTCGTCTACTGTAGTAAAAATATCAGAACCTTCCAAGTCTTTAACACCAATCGCTGCAAATTCCATAGCACCTAATGATGGACCACTATGACAAGATACACATTGCGCTTTATCAAAAAACAATACAGCACCTTGTTTAGCTTCTTCAGACATTGCTGTATAATCACCTGCTAACCATTGTTGAAAAGGAGCTTCGTTAGCTAGTAAGGTTCTTTCATAAGCTGCAATAGCTAAGCCAGCAGTAGTTAAAGTATAACGTTCTGAAGGATCTATTTCTGGGAATGCAGCATCAAACATAGCTTTATAACCTAAATCGGTAACAATTTGCTCATCTACGACCATTCTATGCACACCAAGACCAGCAATTGCTTGTATCTCAACGCCTTCAAATCCTAAATTATTAGTTTCTTTTGGTGTGCCAACTGTCCATTGTGCTTCAGTTCCAATATTTTGATCTGTTGCACCAAATTGACCATTCCAAAGCATTAATTTTTGATAAGCACTATTTAGTGCTGTTGGAGATTTAATAGGTTGAACATCCAACATATCTGGAGTATATAACGGATTTATATCACGCGTTTCGCCAAATAAACCAAAACCCATTCCACCATCACCAATACCTTGTCGCTTACCAGCTTGGAAACCAGCATCTGCATGATGGCAACTTGCGCAAGAATAAGTTTCCATACCTTCATCTAACATAGGATTTTTTCCTAAACCAGTTTCATGAAAAAGTAATTGACCTAATTCTACCTTTTGAGGTGTTATAGGATTATTAATATCTTGAGGAATCTCTATATAGTTATCACTCTCTGGCAGCATAAAAAACGATTTACCTTGATTATTGGAGGCAAGCATTAATGCGTCCTCTAAAGCTAAATCTATACTAGATATAGGAACATAATTATCATCGTTGTTACATGAAAAAAGCGTAAGAACTATTGATAGTGCAAAGATTTTTGAGGCTTTCATAATAGTAAAATTTGGTTGTCAAATAAATAAATTCTAATGTGTTATAACAAAAACCAGTACTTATTTTAGATATAAGGGTTAAAATTTTGGAGCAAATAAAATTCCAAGTAATATTTATCGATTAAAAGCAAACTTATTTTGTGAAAGAATCTTTAATATTTGTTTAACAAAATTTCGTTTATATTTGTCATAATTAACTTATATCGATGACTAAATTCTTTGCTTCTTTGTTGTTTTCTTTAGCCCTATTGGGTTTTACAACAGCGCCAACAATTATTACAATATTAGATTGTGATTATGAGTTATCTATTTTCTCAGATGGTGAAGAGGAAGAAAAAGAAGGTAAAGAGTCTTTAAAAGATGTTGAGGTTAAACTTTTACAAGATTCAATTACACGTTCAGATTTTATAGATCAATATTCTTTATCTGAATTTGAATATTATTCGAAATTATATTCATCTACAATTAAGGAGCTTAATTCACCTCCACCAGAACGTATTTCGTAACATTTATTATCGCACATAAGTGCAATTCAAGTTTTATATTCAATTTAATTTCAGTATCGATTTCATCGATAAAAAAGTATAGTTTATGTTTAAAAATTTAAAAAATGACTTGCCAGCGAGTATAGTCGTATTCTTTGTCGCACTGCCATTATGTTTAGGTATTTCAGTAGCCTCTGGTGCCGAACCAATTACAGGTTTAATAGCTGGAATTGTTGGTGGTATAATTGTAGGTGCTGCTTCTGGTTCTAAAATAGGAGTCAGTGGACCAGCAGCTGGTTTAGCAGTAATCGTAGCAACAGCAATTGGGAACCTTGGTTATGAAAATTTTCTGGTAGCTGTAGTTTTAGCTGGTGTATTTCAAATAATTCTTGGTGTTTTTAAAGCTGGAATTATTGGCTATTATTTTCCGTCTTCAGTAATAAAAGGTATGCTTACAGGAATTGGTATTGTCATCATCTTAAAAGAAATCCCATACTTTTTCGGAATAGATAAAAATCCAGAAGGTGACTTTGCCTTTTTGCAAGTCGATGGTGAAAATACACTGACTGAATTATTGAAAGTAATCAATGCCTTAATTAGTGGGAATTTTGATTATGGTGCTACAATAATAGCTGTAATTGCTATGGCCATACTTCTATTATGGGGAAATGTACTAAGCAAAAAAGGTAAGTTTTTTCAGCTTGTACAAGGTCCTTTAGTTGCAGTTGTTATAGGTATTGTATATTATTTTTTAACTAAAGACTCTGGTTTAGAATTAAGTAAAGACCATTTGGTGTCTGTACCTATTCCTGATGGATTATCTGGATTAAAGGATTTACTTACTTTCCCTGATTTCTCAGCATTAACTAATCCAAAGATTTATATAACAGCATTTACTATTGGTTTGGTAGCGTCTTTAGAAACCTTATTATGTGTAGAAGCGACGGATAAATTAGATCCAAATAAAAATGTCACACCTACCAACAGAGAATTATTTGCACAAGGATCTGGAAATATAGTGTCAGGTTTAATTGGTGGATTACCAGTAACTCAAGTAATTGTTAGAAGTTCTGCAAATATTCAATCTGGTGGTAAAAGCAAAGCATCAGCTGTTATTCATGGGTTTTTTCTTTTAATTTCTATAGTGACAATTCCTACTGTACTTAATCTTATTCCACTTTCTGTTCTTGCTGCTATATTATTTATAGTAGGCTACAAATTAGCCAAGCCTTCTACATTTAAGGCAATGTACGATTCTGGATGGATGCAATTTGTTCCTTTTATTACAACTATAGTTGGTATCGTATTTATTGATCTCTTATGGGGAATTGGACTTGGACTGGCCGTAGGTATTTTTATTGTACTTTATAAAAGTTTTGGAAACTCTCATTTCTTACATAAGGAAGGCGAGAACGTAGATGATGGGAAAATAAAAATGACTCTAGCTGAAGAAGTAACCTTCTTTAATAAAGCTTCAATTTTAAAAGAATTAGATCAATTACCTGAGAATTCGTTTTTAGAGCTTGATGTAAGAAAAACGAGATATTTAGATAATGATATTATAGAAATTTTAGAAGATTTTGCATTTAAGGCAAGAGAACGTAATATAGATATTAAACTTATTTCTGAAAGAGGAATTATTGAAAATCCAGACAGCTTTATTGAGTTTTTTAAGCTTAAAAAACCAACAGAATAGAACTCAACATTAAAACTAAATAGTGAGTAATAACACAATAATAAATAAACAAATGAAAAGTATAGCAATAAATAAAGAAATGCAAGCTGCATTAACACCAAGCGCAGTATTACAAGATTTGCTCGATGGTAATACTAGGTTTACAGGTGGAAAGATACAGGCTGTAGATAATAGTGCTTTGGTTAATCAAACTACTACAGGTCAATATCCAAAAGCAGTGGTATTATCTTGTATAGACTCTAGAGTACCAGTAGAAACGGTTTTAGACCAAGCTATAGGTGATATTTTTGTAGCCAGAGTTGCCGGAAATTTTGAAAATGTAGATATACTTGGTAGTATGGAATATTCCTGTAAAGTTGCAGGGAGTAAGCTTGTATTAGTTTTAGGCCATGAAGCATGCGGAGCAGTCAAAGCAGCATGTGATGGTGTAGAATTAGGAAATATTACAGCCTTATTAAATAACATTATGCCAGCTGTTCATATGTCTGCAGAAGAAGTTGAAGGAGAAGCTAACTCAACTAACAAGGCATTTGTTGCTGCAACAGTGGCTAATAATGTAAAATTAACAATACAACGTATCAGAGAAAAATCTCCAATTTTAAAGGAAATGGAAGACAATGGAGAAATACAAATTGTAGGAGGTGTTTATAATTTACATTCAGGTAAAGTAGAAATGCTATAAAATCTTAAATACAATACTATATCTTTAAAGCCACTTGGTTATTGAGTTTCTCGTAATATAAGTGGCTTTTTTATACTTAAGTATCAGACTCTGAAGAATCTTCTTCATTTAAAATGCTAGGAAAAATCAATGGTGCTATTGATTTTACAGGACTGTAAAGCACAGAATCTTCAAGGTCTTCTTTTTCTAGAAAAGGCAAAGTGTTATTCATTCTATCAAATACAATGAGTAGTACACTTAAGATTAATCCTATTTTTAAAGCACCAAAAACAGCACCTAGAAGCTTATTTAAAATACCAAGTGAAGCAAAATCTGCAAGCTTAGTTAGAGCCTTTCCTGCTAGGCTAATTGCTAAAACTATAATTGCAAAGGTGATTGCAAATGCTGTAATATTAATGGTTTTTTCGGTCCAATCTGTTCTGTTTTGCAAAAAATCAGCAGCAAAATTGCTGAAATGGATAGCACCATAAACGCCAAGCACAAGTGCTAAAAGAGAGGCGACTTCAACAAATAAACCTTTAAAAAGACCACGAATAAGACCAAAGAGCAAGAGTGCTCCAATTACAATATCAATAACTGTCATACAAACCAAGATTTCTACAAATGTATAGGAATTCTCCTAATGTTAAGCGTAGTGAAGAGTCATATAACTTTTTTAGGTGTTTAGTTGTATTTATAACGGCTTTATACGTTCTATATTTTATAAGTACTTAAATTTGCATCATATAAGCTTATTATATTAAAATAAAGCCATGGCAAGAGATGAGAAATTAAAAGAGCGTTGGGAACAGGTAGTTGAAAAACTATCCAATCAATTTGCTGATGGTGATGTATTAGATTTAGATGCTATTATCTACTTAATTGGTGTACAAGAATTAGGACAGTTAGATAGAACATTTAAAAAAGATCATAAGTTAGATTTAATGCATATTGCTATCTGTAAGCTTTTAACACCATATGGTTTTTATGAATTAAACTTTGTTGATGAAGATGGTTGGCCACATTATAAAGTTAAAGCACAATTACCACATTTAAAGGCTGGCGAACAAAGTGTACTAATGAAGGAAGCCATAGTAAATTACTTTGTTGAAAACGAGTATATAGACTAATAATTATTAAATTTGCCATTCATTTTTGAGCTAGAATATGATAGATAAGATTAAAGAACTTATTACTGAAGCAGAAGCATTTAAAGCACAATCTAAAGAAGAGGTTGAAGCATTTAGAATTAAGTATTTAGGAAAAAAAGGCCTTTTAAATGACTTTTTTGCTGAGTTTAAAAATGTTGCTAATGATCAGAAAAAAGAATTTGGTCAAGCTATTAATGCGCTTAAAACAACAGCTCAAAATAAAGTAAATACACTTAAGGAAGAGCTAGAGGGTGCACAAGAGGAACAAGGTGTATATGGTGATTTAACACGTCCTGGAGCACCAACTGCTATTGGTTCTCGTCATCCTATTTCTATTGTTAAAAATCAAATAATCGATATCTTTTCCAGAATAGGCTTTAATGTTAGCGAAGGTCCAGAAATAGAAGACGATTGGCATAACTTTACAGCCTTAAACTTACCAGAATATCATCCTGCACGTGATATGCAGGATACGTTTTTTATTCAAACAGATCCAGATATATTATTACGTACACACACAAGTTCTGTACAAGTGCGTTATATGGAAAACAATAAGCCACCAATACGTACAATTTCTCCTGGTCGCGTTTATAGAAATGAAGCGATTTCTGCTCGTTCTCATTGCTTTTTTCATCAAGTAGAAGGATTATATATTGATAAGGATGTAAGCTTTGCAGATCTTAAGCAAACATTACAATACTTCACTACAGAAATGTTTGGAAAGTCAAAAATTAGATTACGACCATCGTACTTTCCGTTTACAGAACCAAGTGCTGAGGTCGATGTGTATTGGGGACTTGAGACAGAAACCGATTATAAAATGACTAAAGGAACAGGTTGGTTAGAAATTATGGGTTGTGGCATGGTAGATCCTAATGTTCTAGAAAATTGTGGTATAGATTCTTCAGAGTATTCTGGTTTTGCTTTTGGCATGGGAATAGATCGTATTGCCTTATTGCTTCATCAGATTAGTGATATTAGATTACTAAGTGAAAATGATGTGCGTTTTTTAAAACAGTTTAAATCTTCGTTTTAAGTCTTGAAAAAAGACATATTAATACCAGAAGTTAACGATGTATATATTGCAGCAGTTAATGAGTTTAATGACACCTATAAAACTCATGATTGGAATGCCTATATTATTAACACCAAAGATGTAGATTTAGATATTGTTCTTATAATTGTAAGAGGTTATGATCAATATAAAGAAACGTCTATAATGCGTCATAAATTAGAAAGGTTACCTGCAAAATCATATGCTAAGATTGAGTTTTTACAAGACGACTTACTTGCACTTAACAACGAATTTAAAGTCTCTTTTTTTGAAGGCAATTCTATGTTTGATAAGACCTACTTGTTTAGAGAAAACACGATCAATAAAAAAGCATTACAGAATATCCCTTTAATGGGAGTAAAAGGGGTTTTGGTTAAATAAACAAAAATCAGCCGTTTATCAATCCAACTTATCTGTTAATTTCTTAAATACTTTTTTAGGATTTTTCCCGTCGTATAAAATAGCATACACCGCATTTATGATAGGTAATTGCGTTTTCTTCTCATTTTTTTCATTAAGTAAATGTGCACTTTTTGTAGCATAGTAACCTTCAGCAACCATATTCATTTCCATTTGAGCGGACTTTACTGTGTAACCTTTACCTATCATATTACCAAACATTCTATTTCTAGAAAATACAGAATAACCAGTTACCAGTAAATCTCCTAAATAAGCTGAGTTATTGATGTTACGTTTCATTTTATGCATTTTTTTAATGAAGCGCTTCATTTCTCGTATGGCATTACTCATTAATACACTCTGAAAATTATCACCATAACCCAAGCCGTGTGCAATACCAGCAGCAATAGCATAAATATTTTTGAGCATCACAGCGTATTCAGTACCAATGATATCGTCACTTATTTTAGTTTTAATATATGAGCTAGATAATGCGTCAGCTATAGCTTGTGCTTTTTCTGGATCTGCACAAGAAATGGTGAGATAAGATAAGCGTTCTAAGGCAACTTCTTCTGCATGACATGGTCCAGCAATAACACCTATATTTTCAAACGCAATATTATATACATCATGAAAATGTTCGCCAACTAACAACCCTGTTTCTGGTATAATACCTTTTACAGCAGAAACCATTATTTTATTAGATATATCAATAGTTAATTTTTCTAATTCAGAATAAATAAAAGCCGAAGGAATCACAAAAATAAGAACATCAGCCCATTTGGCAATCTCATTAATATCGTTACTTAGTTTTAATTGTTCTAAATTAAATTCAACCGAACTCAAGTAACTGGGATTATGCTGTTCTTTTAATAAATGCTCTTTGGTATAAACGCTACGCATATACCAACCAATCTGAGATTTGTTTTCGCAAAGCATTTTTACAATGGCAGTAGCCCAACTTCCAGATCCAAAAACAGCATATTTATACGAACTCATATTTTAGAGGGTTTGTTCATTCAAAAATACATAAAATATAAGTCATTTAATGTGCTGATAAAGAGCTGATTAATTTTTTGGCACAGCTTTTGGATTAAGTATAATAACTCTATAAATGAAATCTATGAAACGATTAAATTTTAGACATCATTAATCGAAAAACTAAGGCTTATGAGAACTTTGAAATTACTTTTAGGATTTGCACTAACCGCAACATTATTGACCTCGTGCTACACAGAAGTTATTGTAGATGATATTAATCCAAATCAAGGGATTACTCTAAATCAACTCTTAGAATCTCATGATTTATGGTATGTAGATATTAACCAAACTACTGGTTTTGGCGAAACACCTTTTTTACAAATTGCATTTACATTATCGTTTAGAAATGGTACGTTATATGCTAATAACAATTTAGTAGGTTTTGGTCTTCAGGGAAATGGTCTGGGAATACCAGTTGGCAATTATGATACTTACAATATGATTTTAGATGTAGATCATGTCATTGATGGTTATGAAACCTTTGATGTCTATCAGTTAGATGCCAATACTATAGAGCTGTACAATCCATATAACGACACATCGTATTTTTTACATGGTTATCAAACTCATAATTTTGATTACGATTTTATATTCTATGATAATATCCATTATTTCTTACAGGAATATGAAGCTTGGGAGAAAACATATACTAGTGAAATGGGAGTTTTAAATGAGTTTGATAATGAAAACTACTTACAGTTTTTACCAGGAGGAAACGACTCAACTTTTAGAAGCTCGCAAGATGTACCTCCAATTAATATTAACAATATAATTTGGGATTTTACAGGAGTTTATGGCGTTGGAAATGTCTCAAATAATATGTACTTAAAAACATTAACATTAGATTATGATTTCTTTGATAATGAAATCTTTCAACTCAGCGTTATTAATGATGTAACGATAGAGTTATATCATGCATCTTCTGGTACGATTTATGAATTTACAGGAAGAGGATATATTCAATATCTAAGAGAATCTAATACTGATGGTGAAGTAAAAGAATTTAAGGATAAACCTAAGAAGCGTAAACAAAAAACCGTTAAAAAGGATAATCCTAGAGAAAATAGTAGAGGCTAAATTTTGGTTGGTTATTTAGTTTCAAAGAACGCTCATTTAAACGAAAGTTTATTGTGAGCGTTTCTTCTTTAAAATAGTGACCTTGAGCCTTCTAATGTGTCTTATTTTATAGTAGAACTAATTCTTATTACTATAATATTTTGTAATTATAATTAATTTTACTCAACTTTATACAGAAACAATTTCTAACTTAAAAACACATTAAAACTATGAGTATATTTTCATTTATTAAACTTGCAGGTGAGTCTATCTTTGGAGGTAAAAACGAAGAGGAAGAGTTAGTCGCAAAAAAGGCTGCGGCAGAGGCTAATGAACTTGCTGAAGAAGCCGCTATGGCGAGACGCTTAGAAGAAACCATTAGAGATCTAAGCTTAGATGTAGAGGGATTAACAGTTTTTGTAGACGACGACAGAGTCTCTGTTTCTGGAGAAGCACATGACCAAGCAACAAAAGAGAAGGTGGTATTAGTTTTAGGAAATTCTACAGGAGTTGCCTCTGTAGAAGATAACATGACTGTTGAACACACTGAACCTGAAGCGCAATTTCATACTGTGGTTAGTGGCGATTCGTTAAGTAAAATTGCAAAGCATTACTATGGTGATCCAATGAAGTATACACTTATTTTTGAAGCCAATCAGCCAATGCTTAAAGATCCAAATTTAATTTATCCAGGTCAGGTTTTACGTATACCAAGATTAGATTAACTTAATTTAATATCATAAAAAAAGAGGCTAACAAGTCTCTTTTTTTATGCCTTCTTTTTAAAAAGCGGAACAGCTGAGCAAGCCTCTCCATACATTATAGATTTCACAAAAGGTTTTAGTCTATTAGTAAGCATTAAGTAAGCACTTTTTGGAATCGGTTTATTAGAACAACCTTTAATAATCACAGGTGCATTTTTATATGCATCAATATCTAAATCTGCTATGATACTTTGAAATATACGAGTTTCCAATGCTTCTAAGTCGCCAATAATGACAGATTTAGCAAAAGGCTCTAATTCTAAAGTTATTAGCATATAAGCCCAAATAGGCACAATAGCATCAGATGAGCAGGTTAGAGCAATGTAAGCATCTTGGTATTGTAACCAATTGTGAGATGTTATTTGATTTCTAAAGTCCTTTTCACGTAGAACAAAACCTTCGTATAGCCAATCTTTTATGTCAAATAATATACGTGAACCAGAAGGATAAAAATCCTCTAAATCAATAACTCTAAGAGGGCTTTTAGCAACTCTATTTACGATTTGTTCAGCGTTACTCATATTTATTTTTGCTAAAACGGTAAATCGTCGTGCTCTTCTTCATTAAGATTAGAAACAGGTTCAAAGGCTTCAGCAGGAGGTACTGGTGGCATGCCTTCTGGTTGTGCTTCGGATTGTAAATTTTCAATACGCCAACCTTGTATAGAGTTAAAGTATTTTGTTTCACCTTGTGGATTAACCCATTCTCTACCTCTAAGGTTAATACTTATTTTTACATTTTGACCAACTTGGTAGTTGTTTAATAAATCAGTTTTATCTTGTACAAACTCTACCATAATGTGTTGAGGATATTGCTCCTCTGTTGTTATTACAATTTCACGTTTTCTAAACCCATTGCTTCCAAAGGTTTGAGTTTCACCAATCACTTTTACTTTTCCTTGTATTTCCATTGTTATGTATTTATTCTTAATAGTTAGCTTAATAATAATTTCCAAGCACTTTCAACATCACCATAACTGAGATAGTTTCTGGCAATTTTATGTTTTTCTCTATGAGATGCTGTTTTAATATCAGGATAACGTTCACTGACATCTTTTATAAATTCTTCTATGTCTTTTTTAGATGGGAGCTTTTCAACATTGCCAAGCATTCCTAAGTTGTTACCAGTTAAAATCATGCTATTTCTAACATGTTTAGGCATATTGTCTACACCAATACCTAGAGTTCTAAGTGGTTTTGGGATTTCAAAAAAACCAGCTTTTGCTCTACTGTAATAACTTCCGCCAGCTCTCGCTACTAAGTCTAATTCTTCTTGGTCTATGATACCATCACTGTTTAAAACATCTTCACTGATATGAAGTTTCACCACTTCACAAATCACTAAATTTCCTGCGCCACCCTCAGTTCCTAATGAAATAATATTATTTACTTTACACTCTAACTGAATAGGAGATTCTGCTACTCTAAAAGGTTTTACGATATCAGATTTTAGCATAGTAAGTCCAGCTTTGTCAAACTCATTAACACCTTCTCCGTATTCTGTACTACTTAAAGACATTTGGTGTACAATATCATAATTTACAACATTGATAACCACTTCTTTTGTCTGTTCAGCATTTACTAATGTATGTTTGGTTGTATTATCTCTTACACGTCTGGCAGGCGAAAAAATTAAAACAGGAGGTTTAGCACTAAAAACATTAAAGAAACTAAAAGGCGATAAGTTAGGGTTACCTTTGGCATCTATTGTACTGGCAAAGGCAATAGGTCTTGGCGCAACAGAACTCAGTAAATAACCATGAAGTTTACCTGTAGATAGGTCTTTTGGATCTAGTGATACCATCTAAAATTTTATTTATGTACAAAGGTATTGTTTAGTGTCTAAAGTTAAAAGTTTTAAACGTCTAAAGTTATAAGTGATCTTGTGGTTAATGTTTTAATATATAGCTAATTAGTAAGCACTCCATGTAATGTGCAATAAAATTATAAGAATAGCATTATATTTAGGATTGAAAACTATGGTTAATGACACTTTCTCTTAACAGAAATGCAACAAGATGGCTTATTATTATAGCCTCATTTATTATTATTTCATTGATTCTTTGGAATACGTACTCATTTTTTCAAAAATTTAAAGCTGAGGAACGTCTTAAAGTTCAGAATTGGTCTTTTGCTCATAAAGAAATTAATAATGTCACTGACCTCAATGCTGATATTGGAGAATTACCTTTAGAGATAATCTCTAATAATACTACCACACCAATGATAGTATTAAATGATGATGGGAGTTATGGTATAAATAACATTGATGATGAAATCGCTAAAGATTCCATGGAAATTAAGCGATTAATTTCAAAATATGAAAGCGAAAATCAACCCATTGAAATCTCATATAAAGGTAAGGTAAAGAGTACAATTTACTATGGAAACTCACCACTATTAAATAAACTTAAATACTATCCTTTAGCCTTAATACTTATCATTTTATTGTTTGCAGGTGTGGTCTATTTCTTTTACAGAAGCTCAAAAAATGCAGAACAGAATAAACTCTGGACTGGCATGGCCAAAGAGACCGCTCATCAAATAGGGACACCTTTATCATCCTTAGTTGGTTGGGCTGAAATTTTGAAATCAGAGCATGTAAATAGCGACTACATACAAGAAATTGAAAAGGATATTTCAAGGCTACAGATGATTACAGATCGTTTTAGTAAAATAGGATCTATACCTAAGTTAGAGACCTTAGATATTGTAGCTGAAACAAAAGAGACCTATGATTATTTAAAATCTAGATCCTCAAAACTTATAGAATTTGAATTGATACTGCCAAATGACCACATTCAGGTTAATTTGAATAAGCAACTCTATAGCTGGACTATTGAGAATTTAGTTAAAAATGCCATTGATGCTATGAAGGGGAAAGGTAAGCTAAAGTTAGAGATGTTGGATACAGAGAAGTTTGTAAAAATTAATGTTACAGATAATGGTAAAGGTATTTCTAAGAGTCAGTTCTCTAAAATTTTTGAGCCTGGCTTTACCAGTAAAAAAAGAGGTTGGGGACTTGGATTATCATTAGCAAAACGGATCATTGAAGATTACCATAATGGACGTATTAAAGTGCTACAATCAGAGATAGGAAAAGGTACAACAATGCAGATTTCTTTAAAGAAAGTTGATTTATAAATTAGAACTTATTGCTTTAGCAGTAGCTTCAAAATCTTTGGAAGAAAGTAATTGTTTAGATGTAAATCTTGCATCTTCCATGGAGTTTAGTGGAATAAGATGCACGTGTACATGAGGGACTTCTAAACCGATAACAGTCATGCCAACCCGTTTACATGGTATTGACTTTTCTATGGCAATCCCTACTTTTCTTGAGAAAAGCATTAAGCCTTTATAAGACTCTTCATCTAAATCTAATAGTTTATTAACTTCCTTTTTAGGAATGCAAAGTGTATGCCCAATGGCATTTGGATTAATATCCAAAAAGGCGAGGAAGTCATCTGTTTCTGCTACTTTGTAGCAAGGAATTTCACCATTAATAATTTTGGTAAAAATAGATGGCATTGGTTATCTATTAGGTTTCTATAAAAGTAAAAAAGATTCCTAGAGTATAGGAATCTTTTTAGAATAATTTATAGGTTTATGTTATCTAGTAATCTCTAGAATATCAAATTTCATAACACCACTTGGCACTTGTATTTCGGCAACATCACCAACAGACTTTCCTAAAAGACCCTTACCTATTGGAGAATTTACAGAAATTTTACCACTAGCTAAATCGGCTTCGCCATCTGCAACCAAGGTATAGGTCATTTCCATGCCATTAGTCTGATTTTTTATCTTCACTTTAGATAAAGCTAAAGCTTTAGACGTATCTAATTGAGATTCGTCTAATAGTCTTGCACCAGCTAAAGCTTCTTCTAATTTAGCAATACGCATTTCTAACATCCCTTGGGCTTCTTTAGCAGCATCGTATTCTGCGTTTTCACTTAAATCACCTTTATCTCTTGCTTCTGCAATAGCTTTTGAGGCTTTAACACGTTCAACATCTTTAAGTTGACTTAATTCTTCTCTGAGTTTTTTTAAACCTTCTTCGGTATAATAAGATACCTTACTCATAACTTTTTCGTTTTAATAATAGAGCGTTTATATATAAACACAAAAAATCTCGTTGAAACGAGATTAGAGTACAAATATACAAAATATTTAATGCACTATTTTATTTTAGTACATTGCGCTTGCTAAGAAAAGAAATAATTATGAAAAAAATAAGCATAGTTTTTACTGCAATTCTTTTATTACAGAATTGCTCCAAGAATGACCGTGTAAATAACTGTAATTTTTTATTTGATGCTGCTGTAAATGCCACTGTAAATCTAAACTTACCTCAATTTAGCCAACTTCAGTTTATAAGTAATTCGGTTTATATTCCTAACCAAGGTAATGCTGGTATAATAGTAACTAATGTTGGTACAGGTTTAAGAGCTTGGGACGCTGCAGATCCTAATCATGCACCAACCAGTTGTTCTCTACTTTCTATTACAGGTTCTGAAGCTACTTGTGGTTGCCAAGATGCGAATACCTATAGCCTTTTTACAGGTGCACCTTTAGAAAATGGAAATTTAGCTTGTGGTCTAAAAGAGTATCGTGTTTCGCCTTCAGGTAGTAATACGTTTCTTATTACAAATTAAAAATTCAAAGTAAGACCAACTAAAAAGTTGGTTGTAGCCTGTGGATAAAATCCTGCACCTTCAATGGTTGTAATAGTCCCTGGATTGGTGAAATCATCATCATACGTAAAATAATAACCGTTGGACACAAATTTCTCATTAAAGATATTATTGACCAAAGCTGTAAACACTATAGAATTAAAAAATGTTGTTGTATGAGATTCTTCGGTTACGCCATTCCCTCTGAATGACATGGTGTAAGTGATGTTGAAATCATTAGTAAAAAAACTATCTAATTTTGACAATTCGGCTTCTGTATTACTCATATACTGCTCACCTACAAATTTACTTAATAATGATAGTTGTAAATTTTTAGTAGGCTGAAACACTATAGCGTTAGCCGCTATAAATTCTGGTGAAAAAGAAATATCAGTTTTACCAAGATTAACTAATTCACCATCGAAAGGTATTATAGTCTCATTGTTTTTATTTGAACTTAGTGTAGCATTTGTTTGTAAGGTTAATTTAGAAGTTACTGGAATAACGGTTTCTAATTCTAATC
The DNA here is from genome assembly GCF_031846265.1 of Microcosmobacter mediterraneus. Lineage (NCBI taxonomy): Bacteria > Pseudomonadati > Bacteroidota > Flavobacteriia > Flavobacteriales > Flavobacteriaceae > Microcosmobacter > Microcosmobacter mediterraneus. The sequence continues at coordinate 606,875 of NZ_JAVRIA010000002.1, forward strand.
CTAAACGATAACTCTCTCCACTATTAGTTCTGATGGGATTACCTACATCATCAAGTTCACCAGAAAGCACCAATTGCTCATTATATAGCATATAGTAGAGGTTAGCATTAAAGCTAAAGTTATTTTTTTTATGTCTCCAGCCTAGCTCAAAATCGTTGAGTTGCTCAGGCTCAATGTTTGGATTGGTTTCAAAATCCGTTCTGTTAGGTTCTCTATTGGCTCTTGCGTAGGAGAAATAAAAGTTGTTTTTATCATTGAGTTCATAAGTAATTCCTGCTTTTGGATTGAAGAATGTGAAATTTTTATCCACTTCAAACGGCACAATATCTGAACTCGTTCCTGTGGTTTCATAAGTTACATTACGTAGTTGTAGATCGCCATAAAGACTAATTTTTTCATTAAGTCTATAATTAGCTTTTGTAAATACTGAGAAGTCGTTTTTAATACTATTGCCATCGTAATAACGATCTCTAATCTCTGATTGACTCGCAAATTCTGCCCAAATAACTTCGCCAAAATGATCGCCGTCATAATGACTGTAGGAACCTCCAAAAATCATATCGAGCATATTGTTTTTGTAGTTTGCTGTAGCATTTATAACGTAAAAATCGTTATCCAACCAGCGTCTTCTAATGAGGTCAGTCGTATTTACAGTTTCGCCATCAACTGTTAATTCCTCTAAGCCATAGGTTTCAAAATCATCATCTTCTCTAAACTGTTCAAAATAACCACGACCATAGGTATAGTTTAGTCCAACTGTTGTTGACCAATGAGAACTATAACGTTGATTCCAATGTAATTGGTAATGGTCTTGGTTATAATTATCTACTTCGTTATCATAAAATTGGATATTGCCATTATCATCAGTATAAATTCCTGCTGGATTAAATGTTCTATCATTTTTAAGTGTTTCAGCATCGATTCCAAACCAAGATTGATAGGTCACTTCTTTTCCACCAAATGTTATAGCTTTAATAAGTGTATTGTCATCTATATATGAACCTTGTAAAAAGTAAGATTTAAGATCTGTAGAGGCACGATCTATATAACCATCTGAAACAATATTGGATAAGCGTCCAGCAATTTCAAAGTGATTATTCATTAAGCCTGTGCTGAACTTTACTGTATGTTTTCTAGTGTTAAAACTACCAAAAGAGTTTGATATTTCTCCAGAAGCTTCTTTAGAGACAGCATCTGTTAGCACATTAATACTAGCACCAAAAGCTCCTGAGCCATTGGTTGAAGTTCCTACACCTCGTTGTAGTTGCAAGCTTTCTACTGAAGAGGCAAAGTCTCCTAAGTTAACCCAAAATGTTCCTAAGGATTCGGCATCGTTGTAAGGTATTCCGTTTATCGTAATATTAGTTGATTGTGCACTTACACCTCTAACACGTATTCCTGTGTAACCAATACCAGCTCCAGCATCTGTTGTTGTTACTACCGAAGGTAAGAAATTAAGTAGGATAGGAATGTCTTGACCCAAATTACGTTTTGCAATCTCCTTTTTAGTAAGGTTAGTGTGTGTAATAGGTGATTTGGCATTAACTCTAACAGCTTTGACTAAAACTTCATCGAGCTTTTCGGTTTTTGTGGAGTCTTGTTGTTTTTCTTGTGAATGTGCAAAAGTTGCTACTAAACAGATTACAAGAGTATAAATTATTTTTTTCATTACGATTAAATACAATAATCGAATAAAAAGAGGTCATTATTCTTTAATATTAAAATTTTGATGAAATGTTTTAAGAGATTGCCACGTCTTCAGATTTATTAAATCTTCATCCACGCAATGACAGTTTACATTTCTGATTTCCTTAGCAGCATTACCTGCTCAGGTTCAATGGGTATGATCTCAGCTTTTTAAGTTTAAAGTTTCATATTCAAAATTCAAAGAGCTTCTTAAAACGACTTTGGATCTTAAATTGTAAACCTTGAACTCAATAGGCACCCCTTTTTTGAGAACGATGCAAAAGTAATAACCAAAAATGAAATAGCTATTATAAAGTAAGTAGTTTTTATCGTTTAAACATCATCGTAATATTGCAATATTACGATGATGATAAATAAAATCAATCAATATCAGGTTTTTTCCTAGATGATTTCTTTTCGGAATTAAAACGCTTGTTTTTTAGACGTTTCTCTTTAACTGCTTTTGGGATTTTTGTAGACTTCCTTTTTTTCATTACGATAAGCCCGTCCTCAATAAGCTTAATAAAACGCTGAATAACCAAAGTTTTATTTCTATGCTGACTTCTAGTTTCGTCACATTGAAGTATAATAAGCCCTTCTTGAGTAATACGCGACTGGAGTGTTAATGTAAGGCGCTCTTTTTCTTCCTCTGATAATACTTGAGAAGCATTAATATTGAAGCTTAATTCAACTTTTGAACTTACTTTATTAACGTGCTGCCCACCTTTACCAGAACTACGTATAGCTTTAAAAGATAATTCTGATATAAGTTGACTAATAATTTGCATTAAGTTATTTGGTGTTGTGCTTTTAGAAGGTCGTTAACCGTTTTTACAGGATTAAAAGTAATGATTGGGACTTCTACGAAAATAGTATTCCAATATGCCATACTTCCATTCCATAGACCAGGCAATTCTAAGGCTTTTAGATCTTTACCCACTTTTGTTTTCATAGTGATAAAAGCAGCTTTATGATCTACAAAGTTCTCTAAGTTAAATTTCTCGCCTTTATAATTTTTCACACCACAAACCAAATCTACTGGATTAAAATGGGTAGCATTTTTTAAGATGTTTTTTTGAATTTTGTCCTTTTGATTAATCTGAGCAGATTCAACAATTTGAAGTGATTGATTCCAACTTTGATCCTTTACCCAAAATGGTCCTCCTCCTGGTTCACCTTCATTTTTTACCATTCCACAGATACGAATTGGCCTGTTTAGTTTAGCTTTTAAATACTCGATTTTATATTTGTCTGAATATTTTTCGAATTCATGAGAAATTTTAACACTTAACTCCCTTGTTAAAAATTCTGCTATTGTAATGAGTTCATCTTCAGTGATTCGTTCGTTTTCTAGATTTCGCAAAAACTGAAATGTTTTATTCTGTAATTTTAAAAGAATCCCTGCTAATACCTTTTTGTATTTTGCAACGTCTTCTTTGTACTTTTTTACAACCACATTATCTATATTCTTTATAAAAATAATATCAGCATCTAATTCATTTAGGTTTTTAATTAATGCGCCATGACCAGATGGTCTAAAGAGTAAGGACTCATTATCGTCTCTAAAAGGCTTATTTTTTAGGGTAACAGCTATAGTATCTGTTGATTCGTGTTGGTAAGAAAAAGAAATATCAAAAGAGACACCTGTTTTTTTCTCTACGTACTCTTCAATACGCCTAAATTCTTTGTCAAATGTATCCTTAAATCGTTCTGAAATAGTAAAGTGAAGCTTCGCATTATTATCATCAGATGCATAGAGAGCAGCTTCGTACAAATGCTCTTCAAAAGCTGTAGAAATATGATTGTTTTTATACTCATGAAATGGCAACAACCCTTTAGGTGAGTTTGCGAAATTAAGCTTATCTTTATCTAGCATTGCACTTACAAAGTGCCATGCTTTATCACTTGTAGATAGTTTTTCAAAACTTATGCCTTTAGATTCTAATTGCTCTAAAACCAACTTATAAAACGGAAATTTTTCTAAACCAACTAAAAACAAGGACAAGTCTTTTAACTTGTTTTTGTTTATATGAGAATTAATAGACTCTTTTTGAGTATTATATTCTTTTAGAAATTTAAATAAAAACTTAAACATTCTTGTAGCTGCACCAGAAGCAGGAACAAATTTTAACAACAATACATTATTCTTTTCTTTCTCGAAATGTGAAATTGAATCCTCAATAAGTGCTTCGTTGAGTTTTAAAATTCCGTTGTCTATTCTTGCAGCTTCAGCAATATTAGTAAATGGAATGCCAGATTCAAAAAGACCAATTTGTGCTTCAACTTTTTTAAGAGTTAATCCTTTAGCTTCTATTTGTCGTATATCCTTTTCGGTAAAACTCATTAATTTTTATCTAATAATTTATCTATATGATGAGTAGCTAATTTAAGCCGTTCTTTTTTTGATCCCTTTAACAACACATAGGGTTTTTGATACTTTATTAAAGTATCTTCAAAAGCGTTAAACATAGCTTCTCTTTCATTTGGTTTATCTCTCAAATCATCTGCTTCCCAAGGCGTGTCAATATAGGTTAAAAAATAAAGTTCATAAAAGTTTTTTAATGCATATTTTTCAATTAAAGGGTCGCAATTCCCTGAGTAATATACCTCAGAATACACCTTAGTTTCTAATAGATCTGTATCACAGATTAGAACAGAATCTGTTTTTTGAGCAGAATTATTTTCTAGAGCCATTTGCCCTATAGCAATAGGCAATAAATCATGAGGTTCACAAGTCTTACGTTCGTTATTCCATTTGTTTTGAAGATACTCTCGTGCATATTCTGGCACCCAAACAGAATTATAGTGCCTGGCTAATTGACGCGCAAGAGTTGTCTTACCTGTAGACTCAGGCCCAAATAAAACGACTCTTATACAGTTTGCAGGTTGTTGTTTAAGCTTTTCTTCCATTCAATATAGCCTTGTATAGCCAAAATAGTAAATATTATGTATTGCAAAGATAACATGCCCAATCCACGATAAGCATAAAGAGGTATGGTAATGAGGTTAGCAATAATCCATAAGATCCAATTTTCTAATTTTTTATTAGCCATAAACCACATTGCAGTAAAAAATATACCTGAAGTTACTATATCTATGTAATTTGGAATTTCTAAACTATAATCATAACTTTTGTAAACGAGATAAGTAACAACCATAGTCATTACAAACATGATTAAGCCAATGATTTTTTCTTTTTTATTGGTTCTTGAAATTGGAACAATGTAATCACCTTCTTTTTTACGAGACCAGTTCCACCAACCATAAATACTCATTATGGAATAGTAGAAATTCATCATCATGTCGCCAAAATATTCATTGATATAGAGCAAATAAACAGTTATAACTGTGCAAATAATCCCTGTTGGATAAACCCAAATGTTTGCTTTTTTGGCAAACCAAACACTTAAAATTCCAAAAACAAAAGCAATAACTTCTAGAACAATAAGATGCGTTGGAGCTTCTTTATAAGCGTCGATAAAAAAATCAATAATTTCTGTCATGATAAGGTGTCAAAAAATAATTCATCGTTTTCAAAAGCAGTACCAATTACTACAAGATCTGCACCAGCATCATAAGCATCTTGTAATTGCTTTTTGCTTCTAATACCTCCTCCTACAATGAGTGGAATGTTAAGGTGTTGTTTAACTTTAGAAATTATTGAGCCTTCAATAGGCTGAGTAGCACCACTTCCAGCTTCTAAATATATGAGTTGCATTCCTAAGAGCTCTCCAGCTTTTGCAGTATCAATAATGAGATCAATATTGTTTCGCTGTAATGGTTTTGTCTCACTAACGCGCTCAACTGCTGTTTGCTTTCCGTTTTCAATAAGGATATAACCTGTTGGAATAACTTCTAACTTGGTGTCAGATAATTTTGAAGCAGCTTCTACATGTTTGCCAATAAGATACTCTGCATTACGACCAGAAATAAGCGATAGAAACAAAAGACCATCTGCTTTGTTGGTAATTTGAATGGTATCTCCTGGGAATAAAATAACAGGTAACTTGGTATGCTTTTTTATTTCATTTACGACAAGTTCTGTAAGACCAGTAGCAACTTCACTACCACCTACAAAAATATGAGTAACAACTGACCGATTTACTTTATTAACAACATTAGAAATGTTTTTAAGCTCAATTTTATCAGGATCTATAAGTACCGCAAGAAGTTTTTTATCTTCTTTTTTGGCATTAATTATATATTGTAAAAGTTTACTCATTTAAGGAATAACATAAGCACAAGTAAACCCTTCGAACTCAAGAAAAGCTGTATTATATCTGTATTTTTTATCATTGTAATCTATCCAAGCTATAGTTTTTTCATCTTTTAGAGCAAATGGAATAACTAAAAAGTGCTCTTTAAACAACATACCTGGAGTGGCAAAAAGCTTATAAAGTGATTCCTTAATTCCCCAAATGACTGTGAGCTTTCTAATGTAATCTTTAGAGTCTTTTTTGAGATAATTAAACTCATAATCCACAAATTTTTTAGCAATGATGCCAATTTTGTCGCGTTGCATTTCTATATCAATTCCAATAGGTTTGTCGCTTATTATAACACCAGAAAACGTAAAAGAATGTGTTATGGATATGTATTTTTCATCTTTTAAATGTGGTTTTCCATTATCATCATAAAATAAATCTTGATCTGTATATCCAAAATCTCTAAGTAAATGCCTTACGCTTAAAAAACCACGTTGGTGCAACTCGCTTTTCATACCTAAAACACGCTCTAAACTATTTGGTTTTAAATCTAAAGGTTTAAGTAAATCGTCATAAGATTCTGTAATCTTCCAGATTTTAACGCAAGTTTGTGAGTTGGGATTGAGCGTTTTATAGAGTGGCATTTAATATTCTGAAAGTTAATGATTATCTTTGCACCGCTTTTTGGCAGACTTGTAAGTTTTATATAAGCTAATTTAACCAAATTTATGGTCTAAAGCCAAAGGTAAAATTTTAAACATTTAGAAAAATATAGAAATGAGTAAAACTATGACTTACGTACCTTACAAAGTAAAGGACATGTCTTTAGCGGCTTGGGGAAGAAAAGAGATTGAATTAGCTGAAGCAGAAATGCCAGGACTAATGAGTTTAAGAGAAGAATATGGCGATTCACAACCTCTTAAAGGCGCTCGTATTGCTGGATGTCTTCACATGACCATCCAAACAGCTGTTTTAATTGAAACCTTAAAAGCTCTAGGAGCTGATGTAACTTGGAGTTCATGTAACATCTTTTCAACACAAGATCAGGCTGCTGCTGCAATTGCAGATGCTGGAATTCCGGTTTATGCTTGGAAAGGGATGAATGAAGAAGAATTTGATTGGTGTATTGAGCAAACGTTATTCTTTGGCGAAGACAGAAAGCCATTAAACATGATTTTAGATGATGGTGGTGATTTAACCAATATGGTCTTAGATAAATACCCAGAATTAGTTCCAGGAATTAAAGGTTTATCTGAAGAGACAACAACAGGTGTTCATAGATTATATGAGCGTATGGAAAACGGAACGTTACCTATGCCAGCAATAAATATTAATGATTCTGTAACAAAATCTAAATTTGATAATAAATATGGTTGTAAAGAAAGTGCAGTAGACGCTATTCGTCGTGCAACTGATATTATGTTAGCAGGTAAACGTGTAACAGTTTGTGGTTATGGTGATGTTGGTAAGGGAACTGCTGCATCTTTTAAAGGCGCTGGAAGTATTGTAACCGTTACCGAAATTGATCCTATTTGTGCATTACAAGCAGCCATGGATGGTTTTGAAGTTAAGAAGCTAGAGACAGTTATAGGTAATACTGATATTGTAATCACAACGACTGGAAATAAAGACATTGTCCAAGGGAAGCATTTTGAAGCCTTAAAAGACAAAGCTATTGTTTGCAACATTGGTCATTTTGATAATGAAATTGACATGGCTTGGTTAAATGATAACTATGGCGACACTAAAGTAGAGATTAAGCCTCAGGTTGATAAATATACAGTTAACGGAAAGGATATTATTATCCTTGCTGAAGGTCGTTTAGTAAACCTTGGTTGTGCAACAGGCCATCCAAGTTTTGTGATGAGTAACTCGTTTACAAACCAAACTTTAGCGCAAATAGAACTTTGGAATAATATAGAAAACTATAAGAACGAAGTTTATATGTTACCAAAACACCTAGATGAAAAAGTAGCTAAACTACATTTAGCTAAAATTGGTGTAGAATTGACTGAGCTTAGAAAAGACCAGGCCGATTATATTGGTGTAAAACAAGAAGGCCCTTATAAACCTGAGTATTACAGATACTAATGTCATTCAGAGCTCAAGCGAAGAATCTTAATTATAATAAAAAACCCTTACAGAAATGTAAGGGTTTTTATTGCTAAAATTTACTTAGCTTAGAGCATGATTAATCGAAAACCCGAAACACTTCGACCTCTTTTAGAAGAATTGGCAAGTTATAAGAACAAGAAAAACCAGCGAAAGCATTCAGTATCTAACTCTGATGTGGCATGGCAAATAGACCATTCGTTACGAGTTTTTAACCTAGTCTCTAAAACATTCTTAGAGTCTAATCCCAAGGATTATGTAAGCAAGTTTAATAAATGGCGCTTATTATTTTTTACCTTAGGGTATTTCCCAAGAGGAAAAGTAAGAGCTCCAAAAGTTGTAAAATCACCAGAGGTTATAGCGATAGAAACTATTAATCAACAACTAGAAATAGCATTTCAAAATCTTGAAAAGTTAAAAACCGCAGATTGGAATGCACATTTTAAACACTTTATTTTTGGTGTGCTTAACAAACCAAGGACGATTAGGTTTTTACAACTTCATACGACGCATCATCTGAAGATTATAGATGATATTTTGAAATAAAAAACCCTTTCTATTTCTAGAAAGGGCTCAATCAACTTTAAAAAAATATGAAATTTAATCCTTGCTAAGATTAAGATTTCCTAGTTCATGAAATAAAAACTCTTTAGAATCGGTCATTGAGACAAACAATCCATTTGGGAATTTACTTCCTAAATTAACTGTGGTAACCTCACAACCATCTGTTTCTACCGTTCCCAGATTTATGGCTTTAATAAATGCGTTAGTGTTTCTATCAAATATTGAAAAACTATGATTTTGCTGGTCTGAGACTACTAAAAACCCTGAGTTGTTTTCATATTTTACAATAGCAATACCTTCGATATCGTCTCTAAAATAATCTGCGCCAAAACACGCTATTTCCTCATTTCCTTTATCAGGATTGGCATAATATTTTCTGACACAATGACCTTCGTCTGAGTAATAGACAAAACCCAATTCTTCATCTACAGCAATAGCTTCAATCTCTTTTTTACCACTAAACGCACCAAATTTTCTAACCAATTTTGATTGTATTCCTGTGCTATCACACTCAATTGCATATTGGTATAAATAATTGGTTTTAGAACCTTCTTTTCTACTCACTATGACATAGGTAGATTCGGTTTTAACATCTGTATAAAACGCAATACCCATTGGTCTCTTAAATGCAATATCTGTTTCGTCTTCGAAGACTTTAAAACCACCATTGTCTAACATTTTCATATCTGGCACAGAAAACAAACGGATTTGATTTTTTCCACGTTCTGTAAACGCTAAGACATCTGTTTTGGTAGAATCGTTGAGCTTAAAATTGTACGCAACATCAACATTGTTGGGGTAACTTATGTTTGTAATGGATTTTCCTTTGATTATTTTTCCATCTAAATTAAAGGCATAAACACCACCATTAATTTCATCTTTATCTGTGCCAAAAACAATACTATTTTCTGGATTAGATATGTTAACCCAAATTGCTGGGTCATCGGTATCATGAGGTATTAGCTCTGTTCTTAAAACTGGTTCTATAACAGGAAGGCTATTTTTCTTGCAGCTCATAAAAACCATAAGAAAAATAACTATTACGTAGAGCTTATTTTCTTTTAAATAAATCATATTTTAATCCAAAGGTTAAACGTCTTCCATAATATTCTGCTTGCATTGTTCTATTACTTACACCCTGAAAATAACGTAACGGTTGGTCGGTAATATTATTTAAATCGGCATAGATTCTTAAGTTAGGATTTATGGCATAGCTTACATTAAAATCTAATAAAAACTGCTCGTCATAGTAACGGTCTTCAAAAGCACTGCCGCCAATTTCGTCGATGTATGCATCAGAATAATTTGCAGATAATCGTATGTTGAATTTCTTATCGGTATAAGCTAACGACCCATTAAACATATTTGGTGCTGTGCCTGGTAAATCTAAATCGGTACGCTCGTCTCCATCTTCGTTTCTAACACCATCTGCAGTAGAGTTAAGATAGGTGTAGTTTAGGTAAATATTGAAGTTTTTTGCAAAACCTGGTAAGAAATCTAACTGTCGTTGAAAAGCAAGCTCAAATCCAAAGATATTTGCAGAGTCTCCATTTCTTGGCTGAAACGCGTCAAAACCTGAAGCTGCATCTTCGAACTGAAAAACGTAAATAAAATCATTAATACTCTTATAAAAGGTACCTCCAGAGATTATACCTACATTTTTAAAGTAATGTTCTGCCATGAGGTCAAAGTTCATTGATGTCGTCGCATCGAGATTTGGGTTACCTAATACAAGCTCTTCATCTTCATTAACCACATTTCTAAACGGTACTAAATCTATATAGTTTGGTCTCGCCAATGTGTTTGTCCATGCAAATCTAATTATGGTTCTATCATTTAGGTCGTACTTAAAATGTAAGCCAGGTAGTATATTGGTATAGGTATTGTCCTCTTTTATGACATTGACCGAATCAAAATCACCATCCTCATCAAAAATCACCTCATTGCCTTGAGTTTCTGTTTTGGTGCTTTCTAATCTAAGACCTGCTAATACGGTTAACTTGTCTGAGAGTTTTTGATTGGCCATTACATAACCAGCAAACACATTTTCTGAAACCTCAAAATTACCAGCAAGAAACTCATCTACAACAGATTCGCTTTCAAATTGTGAAGCGTTTGATAAGTTTAATTGGCCTAAAAACTCTGGCGCTACGTATTGACCAGCCGCATATTGACTACCAGCTAAAAAGTCAGAATCGGTCTGGCTAGTTAATGGTAAAGCATTAAAATTATCAAAGTCTGAAGTCTGTGGACTAAACTCAAAGAAATTATTATCTCTGTTTTTGTCTTTAATTTTTAAGCGTCCACCAAATTTTACAAACCCATCGCCTTTATCAAAAAAGTCTGCTGGTAATTCAAAATTGGCAAATATGTTAAAGTCTTTTTCTTCAGTAAACTGATTTTCTTCCGTAATCTCATTTAACTCAAATCTATCTAAAGTAACATCATTAGAATTTACTGCTGTAATTACAGGAAATTCTGGGTTAGACAAATTTACATTAAAAGGAATTGGGTCTCCAGAATCATTCTCTTCTAACTCATACTCTATGTAACGTTCGTTTAATCGCTCTTCGGAAGCATTTGCATAAGACGCCATCCAGTCCATCTTTACAGTGCCAAAAAGATGATTACCTCCTAAACTATAATTTTGCATACGCTGGTCTTCAAGGCGTCTGTTTTGGTTTCTATTATTATCTAAACCTCCTTTGGTTTGCCTTCTAATCTCACCTTGGTAACCGTTTATGTTTTCTGTCCCGTCTTCAAAAATTGGTTCAATACTTCTAAAACGTAATCTGTAACGGTTTTCTCTATCATCTCGCCAGTTGTACATTGTTTTTAAGAAGATAGAATTATTAGCATTAAAATTATAATCGAAATTTGCTGAAAAACTACGTCTTACACGTTGTACAAGATAGGTTCTAATATCATGTTCTTCGACAAAAGGTGAAACCTCTATATCTTCATCTGTTACAGGACTTTCAGCTTCGTTTACCCATTCAAATTCTATATTATCTGAACCAAAATCGTTATCATTTATTGAGGCTGAAAGCATCCAACCAAATTTTCCGTCTTTACTTCTGTCTCCCACTAAAAAAGACCCATTTAATATACGTTTGTCCGTTATAAAACTAACACCAGAACCAGCAGTTGCAGACACTCTAAAGCCTTCTGGTGCAGTACGAGTTACAAGATTTACCGAGCCACCGAGTGCATCGCCATCCATATCTGGTGTTACGGCCTTGTTAACTTCTATTTGCTGAATCATATCCGCAGGAATTAAATCCATTTGAATATTTCTATTATCACCTTCAGCAGATGGAATACGTGAGCCGTTTAATGTTACAGAATTTAACTGTGGTGCTAAACCTCTTACAATAACGTTTCTTGCTTCACCTTGGTCCACTTGCATAGTAATACCAGGAATACGCTTAACGGCATCACCGATATTTGCGTCTGGGAATTTACCAACCTGGTCAGAAGACACAATGTTTGTAATGTTTTGCTTATTTTTTTGTGTGTTAAGCGCTTTGGCTTGCCCACTTGCAAAACCCGTTAAAATAACGCCGTCTAATTCTTCAACTTGAGGTTTTAAAACTATTTTTACCTCAACCGTTTCGCCTTCTTTAACTTCTACTGACAGCTCTTGGCTTCCATAACCTAAATATTCAATTTTTAGGGTTTGGTTTCCTATTGGAACTTTTAATAATAAAAATTTACCTTCAGAATCGGATACAGTTCCTTTATTTAAATCTGGAATACTTATCGTTGCATAAGGCACAACTAGACCTTGTTCATCACTTATAGTTCCTTTAATATTGCCTTCTTGAGAGAAAGAAAAGGCATATAGCAAAACGAAAATTGCTGCTAAAAAATACTGTTTTTTCATTGGTTGATTATTGGTTAATTAATAGTTAACCAAGTAAATAATTACAGTTTACAGTAGAATTATCTTATGTTTATGATATCTTTATTTTTAATGATTTTTTTAACTTTTTTTCTGAAGAATTAACCTTAGTTTAAAGTTTAGACTTTAAAAAGCTCACAAAAAATGGGTTATCGCTATGCAACACCAATCCAAATTACCTAATGTTGGCACCACTATTTTTACTGTGATGAGTCAGCTTGCCAACAAGCATGATGCTATTAATCTGTCTCAAGGCTTTCCTAATTACCCAAGTTCAGAACAACTTAATGATTTTGTGACTAATGCCTTGCATAATGGCTACAATCAATATGCGCCTATGCCAGGGAATTTGGATTTACGATTAGCCATAGCACATAAGTACGAGAAACTTTATAGTAGTTCATACCATCCTGAAACAGAAATAACAATAACAGCTGGCGCAACACAAGCTATTTATACCATTGTGTCTGCCTTTGTGAAAACCAATGATGAGGTTATTATTTTTAAACCAGCTTATGATAGTTATCAACCCAATATAGAAATCAATGGAGGTAAGGCAATTACTGTTCAGTTATCTGCTCCTGACTATACTGTAAATTGGCAAGAAGTGGCATCGTTGATTTCTTCTAAAACCAAAATGATAATTATTAATACACCTCATAACCCAAGTGGAACTATTTGGTCTAAAGACGATATGCTTGAGCTTCAAAAACTAACCAATGGTACTGATATTATTGTACTTAGTGATGAGGTCTACGAACACATTATTTTTGATAATGAACAGCATCAAAGTGTTTGTTTATTTGAAAGTTTAAAGCAACGTAGTTTTATAACAGCTTCTTTTGGTAAAACATTTCATAATACAGGATGGAAAATAGGCTACTGTTGTGCACCAGATTACTTGATGGCTGAATTTAGAAAAGTGCATCAATTTAATGTGTTTTCGGTACATCATCCTTCGCAAAAAGGTATTGCAGATTATATGCAAAATGCTGAAACGTATTTAGGCTTAAATTCTTTTTTTCAACAAAAACGCGATTTATTTTTAAGTCTTATTTCTAATTCTAGATTTAAGTTTAAACCATCCCAAGGCACCTACTTTCAGGTGTTAGAATATTCAGGTATTTCTAATGAGTACGATGTAGATTTTGCAAAACGCCTAACGATAGATAAAGGATTAGCTTCGATTCCGTTATCTATTTTTAATGAGCAGCAAAAAGATGATAAAGTACTACGTTTCTGTTTTGCTAAAACAGAAGACACATTAATAAAAGCCGCAGAGATTTTATGTAGTATATAATCATAAAGTAACTTTTATTAATTTTATGTGTCTAATCAATAAAATTATTAACGCATACATAAATGAAACTTATAGCAACTGTAATTTGCCTTTGTTTAGGATTACTATTAAATGCACAACAGGTAGAAAAAGATGGTAAGCAATACGAAGTTAAAAAAGATAAGATCTTTTTAAACGATCAGGATGTTACAGAGACACTTTCTGTAGAAGATCGTTCAGCTATTTTAGCAAGTGCTCAAAAAATCACTAAAACCAAAGAGCTAAAAGAAGCTAAAGAAAAAGCAGAGAAGAAAAGAGAAAAAGAATTAAAGAAGGCTGAGAAAGCTCAAAAAAAAGCAGAGAAAGAAGCTAAAAAATCGGCAAAAGCATTAAAGAAAAAAGAAAAAGCTCAAAAGAATTTTGATAAATCCTCAAGTGCTTTAGCTAAAGCTCAAAAAAAATACGAAAAACTAAAAAATAAAGGTAAGCTGTCTCCAGAAGATGAAAGAAAATGGATAGAAAAGATTGAGAAGCTTACCGAAAAAGTGGTAAAATCTAAAAAGAAGATGTAGATTTTTTATAGAGCTTACTACAAGAAAGCCATAAGGAGTTAACTACTTATGGCTTTTTTGTGCTCTATTTTTTTTATTTTTAGAGGATGAGTAATACTTTAAAAATTGGCTTAGTACAAACAAATTTAGTTTGGGAAAACCCAATACAAAATAGAATAAACCTTAAAGAGAAAATAGAAGCTATAACTGAGCCTGTAGATATTATTGTACTCCCAGAAATGTTCACCTCTGGTTTTACTATGAATGCTAGCTCTGTGGTAGAAACAATGCAAGGGGAAACAGTTAGTTGGCTTAAAGAATTAAGCAAAAAATGTAATTCAGCTATTACTGGAAGTATTGCTGTTTCTGAAGATAACACCTTTTATAACCGATTACTTTTTGTGACTCCTAAAGGAAAAATATTTACCTACGATAAACGTCATACATTTACTTTGGCAGGTGAACACAAAGTGTATAAAGCAGGTACCGAAAAGGTTATTATTAACTATAAAGATTGGAAGATATGCCCATTAATTTGTTACGATTTACGTTTTCCAGTTTGGGCTCGCAATACTCAAGATTACGATTTATTATTTTATGTTGCTAATTGGCCAAAGGTAAGAGTTGATGCATGGTCTGCATTATTAAAAGCAAGAGCTATTGAGAATATGAGCTATTGTATTGGAGTTAATAGAGTAGGTTTAGATGGTAATGGATTTGAGTATACTGGTCACTCTGCAGCGTATGATGTGTTAGGACAACGCATAGATACAATTCCAGAAGGTGATGAACATACAGAGGTCGTAGTTATAGAGAAAAGTCATATTTTAAAATACAGAGAAAAGTTACAATTTCTAACGGATAGAGATACTTTTAATCTAACGTAAATATAATTTGTGGAGCCCAATTTGCTCTAGCTTCAGCAAATTCCTTCATATAGCTAACTCGTTCTGGTGGAATACGTTTTAAGAAATTACCAGAATCCCATTTTCCATTTTTGTTAATATCAAAAATAACCTTTACATAATAATCTTTAGGTGTAATATGCTCAAAATCAATAGGTCTATTTTCAGATACATAGTCTTCATAAAATACTTTGTCGTTATTATCTACTAACTGAACAATGACAGGATATTCTGCATTTACCAGAGTAAGCCTAATATCTGAATATTCTGCATATTCTTTAGTATTAACAGAATGCTGTATAGTGTCATTAGTGTTTCCGAAGAAATCTTCTAAAGCATTTGGTAATATCTCTACATTGTATTTGTAAGCTTCTTTTTTATTAAAGTCTATATGGTAGGTATTATCTAAACTATCAAGTTTAAAAGAGTAGTCAACCTTTAATGAATCTTGATCTAAAATGGTAATTAAGCTTTTGTCTAATTTAGTAAAAGGAATTGATCCTTTTATTTTTAAAGGCTCATCGTATTTTAAGGTTCCACGAGGTTCAACAACTACAGTTAATGAATCTTTATCTAAAGATCTAAAGCGATGTTTTAAGGTATCATTGTAATTGTGTTTTTTTAATATGAATTGTGTAGAATCTAATTCTAATTTTGGTTTGTACCAATAATACAAGGTGTCTGCATTTTCTTGCTTGGTTATTCTGTGAGAGAAATCATTTGGAGTGTCTGATAAAATATTAATAGTAAGTTTATCAGGATCTCCTTCATACGGAAAAGCGATTTTTTGCCCAGCACTTTGTTTTGGCCTAAGTCCTTTGAAATCGACAACTTCATTAAAAAGTTTTATTTCATATAATGTGTCTTTAGGAACATCAATAAAATCTTTATAGAATCCTATTTTATCTGTTTTTGGATCAAAAGTAAAGTTGCTATTCTCTTCCTTTAGAGCAACTAACAAATATTTTCCTTCTTTAATATTATCAATACTAAACGTTGTAGTACTATCTAGAGTGTTGGTAATATATTTTGGTTTCTGTTTATAAATTATTGAATCGTTATACGTAGAATCAACAGGATAAAGCATCACAGAAATAAAAGTATCTGTTATTCTGCTTTCAGCGTCCATAACACTTCCTTTTACTGAGAGCGAATCTATAGTTTCGCCAGTAGAAAATACGTAACGATAGTATGGATATGGATTTTCTTCGTTATTATCCACAACACTTTGTCCAAAATTAAGCGCATATGTTGTATTGGGCTCTAGCGTATCTTTGATGGTTATTTTAATATACTTACTCGCAGCACTTAAAGGCATAATTTCTGGAGCAGGATCCATAGGTGGAGAAACAATAAGCTGCTTCTGTATATTTTTAAGTTTAATATATTCATCGAAATAAATTCTAATTTCATTTCCCGAGAAATCAGTCGAAAAATTCTCTGGTACAGATCTAATAATTTCTGGAGGAATGGTGTCTTTTTCACCACCAGAAGGTGTACCACGATTAGCACATCCTATGATAGAAATAGCAAGGATTATAATAAAACTAAAAGTTTGAAACTTTTTTGACATAGATTCAAATTATTCCGAAAAGCAAAGAAACAATTTATTTAGGATTCTAACGTAAAAATCAATCTGTAATTGCCATAGTGGCTACACTTAATGTTATGCTATTAATTTGAAAAAGCTGATTAGAACAAGCTTCAATAGTTGCACCTGTTGTGATTATGTCATCGACTAAAAGAATGTGCTTGTGTTGCAAGTTTTCTGTACTTTTTAGACTAAATTTCTCTTCGGTATTTATCCAACGACTAAGTCTATTTTTAAATACCTGTGTTTTAGAGGCTAAAGTTTTTGTAAGAACATCATCTCTATATTCAGCATCAAGTGCTCTAGCGATTTCTTGAGCAAATTTTGCAACCTGATTATAGCCTCTGGTTTTAAGTTTAGACTTGTGCAAAGGCACAGGGATAACAATATCTATAGATTTATAGCTCTCTAGTGTAGATAATTCATAACCTAACCATTGTCCTAATACAGTTCCTATGGTTTCATGGTTTCTATATTTTAGGTTATGCAATAATTGCTGAACATTACTTTTTTTGTTAAAATGCAAAAGAGCAGTTGCGTTTTTTAATAAAACCCTTCCGTATAAAATCTTTTTTATGACCTCAGAATTGTCAAAGTGGAAATTAGTAACAGGAAGCTCTTGTCGACAAGAGGTACAAATATACTGCTCATTGTCACTAAGCATATTTGTACATGCATAGCAAACCTTAGGAAAAAACAAGTTTAACAAATTTATCATCACTTCATCGATTAAAATGAATTTACAGTTTTGGTGCTTCTATTTTTGTGCTTTGAAATTATGAAAATTAATTATGATAGTTAACCCTCAATTTTTTAACTACAGATTAATTATTGGTTCATTAATTATGGCCATTGCAGTTTTATCAGTTTTTAGCTACAAAAACTATCAATCCATTGAACGAGAACGTGCGTTTTTTGAAGCTGAAAAAAAACTTGTTGAAAGCGAACTGTCCCAAATAATCTCGAGATATGATGCATTAGAAATTAACAACTCAGACCTAGCATCACAACTCGAATTCGCTAAAATAAATACTGAAATAGCATTGGATTCACTTAGTTTATTGAATAGTGATTTATCCGTTATAAATAAATACAGAGCGCAATTAAATAGGCTTAAAAGTAAAAATTCGGCTCTTGTTGCAAACATAGATTCTCTAGAAGATGTAAATACAGATTTAGTCTCTGAAAAACAGATTACGACTAACGCACTTACACTTCAACAGAATAAAAATGCAATGTTAAGCAAAGAAAATTCTAAGTTAAATTCTACTATAGACGTTGCCTCGGAACTTACAGCAACTTCTTTTAAAGCTTTAGCTTACAACTCTATATTAGGTAGTAAGGTGGAAACGACGAAAGCTTCTAAAGCTAATGCTATTGATGTGTGTTTTACTTTAGCAAAAAATAGCTTAACTACGCCAGGAAAAAAGAATATCTATATACAAATTGTTAGTCCTAATAACAATGTCCTTTCAGATAAAGGTGCTATTAAATTTGGAAATTCTACGCTTATTTATAGTTTAAAAACAACAATAGATTACAACAATAAGACTTTGGATATTTGCAAATCTATTAAGGCTACAAAAACTGAAAAGCCATTATTAAAAGGTACTTATTATGTTAATGTTTTCCATCAAGGCAAAAAGCTTGGGAGCACAAAAGTGAGATTAAAATAAAACCAACCATAAATTTACTTTAAACCGTTCTATTTAATTAGAGCGGTTTTTTATTTTTGCAGCATGGCAAATAAAGATGACAAGTTTAAAAAAGTAATAGCACACGCTAAAGAGTATGGTTATGTGTTTCAGAGTAGTGAAATCTATGACGGATTAAGTGCAGTTTACGATTATGCTCAAAATGGTGTAGAGCTAAAAAAGAATATAAGAGATTATTGGTGGAAAGCCATGGTGCAAATGCATGATAATATTGTTGGCTTAGATGCTGCAATTTTTATGCACCCAACGACCTGGAAAGCGTCTGGCCATGTCGATGCATTTAATGATCCTTTGATTGATAATAAAGATTCTAAAAAGCGATATAGAGCAGATGTTTTAATTGAAGATTATTGTGCTAAGATTGAAAATAAGATTGAAAAAGAAGTTAAAAAGGCAGAAAAACGCTTTGGAGACGCTTTTAACAAAGATGAATTCATATCTACTAATCCGCGTGTTTTAGGATACCAAGATAAAATCGATACTATCTTAACCAGAATGGCAAAGTCTTTAGAAGCAGAAGATTTACAAGATGTAAAAGCATTGATTGAAGAGCTAGAGATTGCTGATCCATTAACAGGTTCAAAGAATTGGACTGATGTAAAACAGTTTAATCTTATGTTCGGAACAAAACTTGGAGCTTCAGCAGAGCATGCAACAGATTTATATTTACGTCCAGAAACTGCGCAAGGTATTTTTGTTAATTTTTTAAATGTTCAAAAAACTGGACGAATGAAAATACCTTTTGGGATTGCTCAAACAGGAAAAGCGTTCAGAAATGAGATTGTTGCAAGACAGTTTATTTTTAGAATGCGAGAGTTTGAACAAATGGAGATGCAATTTTTCATAAAGCCTGGTACTCAAAAAGAATGGTATGAGCATTGGAAAGACACACGTTTAAAGTGGCATTTATCCTTAGGAATGGGAGAGGAGAATTATCGTTTCCATGATCATGAGAAACTAGCACATTATGCTGATGCAGCATCAGACATTGAGTTTAAATTTCCATTTGGATTCAAAGAATTAGAAGGTATTCATTCTCGTACAGATTTCGATTTAAAACAACATGAAGAATTCTCAGGTAAGAAATTACAATATTTTGATCATGAGGATAATGCTAGCTATACACCATATGTTTTAGAAACTTCTATTGGCTTAGATAGAATGTTTTTAGCTGTATTTTCAAGGGCTTTACAAGACGAAGAATTAGATAATAATACAACACGTACTGTTTTAAAATTACCTGCGGTTTTAGCACCAACTAAAGCAGCTGTTCTGCCTTTAGTTAAAAAAGATGGCTTACCAGAAATAGCACGAAGTATCGTAGAGGATTTAAAATGGTACTTTAATGTAACTTATGATGAAAAAGATGCTGTTGGTAGGCGTTACAGAAGACAAGATGCTAATGGTACTCCATTTTGTATTACAGTAGATCATGATACTATAGAAAATAATACCGTTACTATTCGTCATAGAGATACTATGGAGCAACAACGAGTTAAGATTGAAGATTTAAAAACCATAATTAAAGCCGAAGTTGATGTTAAATCTTGGTTAATGAAAATGTAACTAAAAATAAATATGTTCAACAAAAAACCCAAGACATCGTCTTGGGTTTTTTGATAGATGTATTGTTTAATTAATACTTAGCAAATTTCTGAGTTCTAATGGTATCATTAGAAATAATCCTTAAAATATATTGACCAGCTTGTAACGCTGTAACATCAATTTTCGTTTCAGAATTAAGTCTAGCATTTAAAATACGTTTCCCATTAAGGTCAAACACAGAGTAAATTGCATCACTCAATCCTATTGTAGTATTTAAGTTTAAGAAATCTTTGGTAGGATTAGGATATAAAATTAAATCTTCAACTAGTGACTCATTAACAGAAAGTGTAAAATCACCTTCAGGTATGACGATTGTAGAGTTTATTGCTGGATTATCAATTTTATCAATCTGTCCAGATGGCCAATATACTGTGATAGAAGTTATCGCATCCTCTGTACCAATTCCAAAATGAGTATTTAATGTGTTTGCATATTTGAAACCATCACCAGCTCTAACATCTCTAATTTGCTTACCAGAAGAAGTTTCTAATACAACTCTAGCGCCAATTCCATTTCTATTACTTCTGTTTGGAAGGCCTTCATAAGATTTACCTATGGTTACAATTTTCACCCAATTGTTACCAGATTCTTTATTGTTTGTATAGATAGCACCTGAAGCAAAGAAATCTAAATAGCCATCATTATTAAGGTCTCCTATCGCTCCACCATATGAAGAAGGTAGAGTTAGATCAGATACTCTTGAAAAGGTCATATCTCCATTACCAAATAAAATTGAACCATTAGTAAAGATGTCTAGGTTACCATCGTTATCAAAATCATGAGCTATACTTTCATGTCCAATAGTTTGATTTGAGGTTATTCCAGAATTAACTCCAGAAATAGGATCAATAGTTACATCAGTAAACTGAGGAAATAAACCTGTATCTTCTACGCCTTCAGGCTCAACTGGATCTATTAAGCCATCATTACGCATTAATGTGTGGTCACTCCCTGTACTAGAACCTACATAAACATCCATATCACCATCATTATCAAAATCACCCCAAGCTGATGACCAAGTCTGAACATCGTCCCAAAGGTTTACTCCTGGTTCATTTGAAACTTCTGTAAAATCTTGAGAAAAATTTCTCTTAACATCATCAATTAACTCACTGTCGTTTCTGTATAATTGATTTTTTGGTCTATCTCCAGATCCACCACATTTAGCCATAAACATGTCGATATCAAGATCATTATCATAGTCAATCCAAATAGAGGCATAATTTCCACCAGATGAGAAATCACCTAAACCATTAGAGTTATCACGAATGAGATTATTATTACCATCATTAGTAAAAGTAACACTTGGAGCTACATCATGACACATAAAGGCATCTAAATGACCATCATTATTAACATCTACAAAATTTCCTCTCTGTGAAAAAAGGAAAGGTGCTTGTCCATTTTCGTCTACAGGATTTACTTCAGTATACCCAGTACCATCACTATTAGCTCTCATTAAAGTAACACCACTACCTGCACCATACATTAAATCACTATATCCATTAGAATCATAATCAGCGATAGTTAAACTCCATCCAGGTAGATAATCTGCATTAGTTGTAGTAATTTCAACAAACTCAAAACCAGTAGGCTCAGAATCATCTTGGTAATTAATGTAAATTCTATTTCCGCTAACAGAGACAGGGTCATCCAAGAAATCACCATTCATATCCACCAATCCTAAGTCATAAGCTCCTGGAGCACTAATAGCAGTTTGAGTAAATGAGATAGGAGATTCTGCAGGAGGAGGAGGGAGAGCACCTTCGGTTAAAATAAAATCGAAGTCACTACTGTTATTCCAACGATCATCCCAAACGATATAGTATGTAGTTCCTGCCGTAGAATTAAATTCTGCAACTGAAAGGTAACCGCTACCATCATCATCATCACCTGTAACACATACAAGGCTTCCGCAAGAACCTGTATAAATTTGAACTCTGGTGTCTTTACCTGTGTTTTGATCTAAATCTGAACTTACAGTTACTAAAGCATCTGCAGTAGCAACGTATTTGACCCATTCCCCAAAATCCACGTTGTTTCCGTTCCCTTCACAGAATAAATTAGATGACTCACCATCTAATGTCCCTACATTGTAAACAACATCTTTTACAATAGTAGAAGATGCTTCTGCAGCATTACAGCTATTTTCTGTTTGAGCCGTTATACTTGTGATAACAGCAACAGAGGTTAATAATCCTAGTAATGTTTTTTTCATAATTATTTTATTTAATCGCAATTCGTATTTAAAGTATTTATCCAATCCTCTACAAGGGCAATACCTTTATCGTGATTTAAGCGTCTTGCAAGTAATGGCATTCTTAATGATTCTTCTATTGTACTAATTCTATACGCTAATATGGAACGATCAGCATTTCCTGGCTCAACGATTTTAGTAAGAGCTGAGTCAAATACCTCATGCGCATCAACACATACGCCTAAGTTGGCAATGTCCTCTCCAGATTCTTTAAAAGAAAATCTAACAGGTCTGTAGTTACAGTGTCCGTTTTCAGAGTGACAATGTGCACAATTAATATCTAAATAAGATCTAACACGTAGCTCTAAGGATTGAGTGTCATCAGTATAGTCTACATGGCTCACAATATCAGTTGGGTACCCAGAGGATAGATAACCCTGTTCTTCTAATTTTTCTAATTGATTCATTGAACCATTAGTGTAATTGTAATTTTTATTAAGACTTTGAGGTTTCATTCCTATTGGGAATGGTACATCGTTATCAGATTTATGACATGTTAAGCATTGAGAGCCAGCTGGGACAGAGTAGTTTACATTTCTAATAACGCCATCAATTTCAAATTCGATTGGCTCAGAACTGCCATTTAAATCGAGTATAGCTTCTGTTTGTACATCATTCCACTTATAATTAGCGAAAACCCATCCACTTTCTTTCTTTATTTGTAAGCGTGTTTCCATAATACGTTTTGTATTTGATGGAAGTACGTTATCATAATAAAAAGATTTGATAAGGATTGTTCCTACCGGAAAATCTAAAATACTATAGTCATTCACATAACTTGCTTTTTCTCCAGATGGCATCCAAACAAATCGTTTTTTACTTGCGTAATCTGAGAAAAGAGGTGTTATTAAATCATAAGGTAATACACCAAAAACTGGATCTAAATCAGACATGTCTCCTTGAAAAAAGTTGTACTCATCTAGAGTATCGTAAGGCATATTGTCTAAATTAAAATTTACTGGTGAAACTCCAGTAACGGTTACAGTTACTGTTGCTGTATCACAATTTTGTTCAGAAGTACAAATGGTGTATTGAAACGAATCTTCACCAAAGAAGATACCATTAGGAATATACCTAATCATATCATCACTTGGGTTTGAAGGCGTATTATTATTCAAAACTTCTATAGTTGCATTTGCAGAAGTAGTTGCATTAAGAGTGCCTTCTTCAATTACATTAATATCATTAGAAAGCACATCTATAGTTATAGATGCATTTTGAAATACCTGAGCAGTATCATCTAGCGCATCTACATTTAATGGTTGGTAACTTGTACTATCATCACTAGAACAACCAACTAAAAAAAGCGAAGACACTAAAACTCTAATTAAATTATAGTAACTTTTCAGCATTTATAGTAAAATTTGGACTTCGAAGATACTAAAAACAAGGACTGAAGTTGAAATTAATTAGTCGTAAGGTAGAATTTTCTGATGATCAGAAAATAAAATCGATAAACTGCGTTATCAATCGTCTATTAAACTATTAGTTACAAGGTATTCAGCTATTTGAACAGCGTTGGTAGCAGCACCCTTTCTTAAATTATCACTCACTATCCAAAGATTTAAAGAATTTGGTTGGGAGCCATCTCTTCTTATTCTACCAACAAACACATCATCTTTACCATGGGCAAGTATTGGCATAGGATAGGTATTAGTATTTGTGTTATCTTGGAGAACAACACCTTCAGTTTTATCTAAGATGTCTCTGATATCATTAAGTTTAAAATCACTTTTAAATTCTATGTTAATAGATTCACTGTGACCACCAGCAGTTGGTATTCTAACAGCTGTTGCAGTTACTGCTATTGTTTTATCATCTAGTATCTTTTGCGTTTCACGGACTAACTTCATTTCTTCTTTGGTGTAACCATTTTCTTCAAATACATCACAATGTGGAAGTGCGTTGCGATGAATTGGATAAGGATAAGCCATTTCTCCTTTAATTCCAGCCATTTCATTGTCTAATTGATGTACTGCTTTTAAACCTGTGCCTGAAACTGATTGGTATGTAGAAACCACTAATCGCTTAATTTTATAGCGTTTGTGTAAAGGTGCTAAAACCATAACCATTTGAATCGTTGAGCAATTAGGATTAGCTATAATTTTATCATTCTTGGTTAGCGCTTTTGCATTAATCTCCGGGACTACTAATTTCTTGTCTAAATCCATTCGCCAAGCAGAAGAGTTGTCAATAACAGTTGTGCCAACTTCAGCAAATTTTGGAGCCCATTCTTTTGAAGTGTTTCCTCCAGCTGAAAACAAAGCTATATCTGGTTTTTGATCAATAGCAGTTTGTATACTTTGAACAGTAAAGGGCTTGCCTTTAAATTCAATTGTTTTCCCAATACTTCTTTCTGATGCTACAGGGATTAATTCAGACACAGGGAAATTACGTTCTGCTAAAACGTTTAGCATTACTTCTCCAACTAAGCCTGTGGCACCAACAACTGCTATTTTCATAGTAAAAATTTAGAAGTACAAAAGTAAGTAAGATTGTTTAAAAAAAACAACCGCTTCTTAAGAGAAGCGGTTTAGTTTAAAATATGTAGTGTAGCGTATATCTATTTTTTTAGAGCATCTCTAATTTCTGTAAGTAAATCTACTTCAGATGGTCCTGCTGGAGCATCCTCAACCGGTTTTTTAGTTTTGTTATAGGCTTTTACAATCATAAACATTACTAAACCAACGATAATTAAATTAATAATTGTATTTACCCAACTTCCCCACATAATTGCATTTTCGGGAGTTACAACAGTTCCAGCTGCGTCTACAACGGCCTCATCTAAAATGATTTTTTTGTCTGCAAAATCTGTTCCACCAGTAAAATGGCCTACAAAAGGCATAACAATATTATTTACAAAACCTGTAACAACTGCGCCAATAGCACCAGCCATAATTACGGCAACGGCAAATTCTATTACATTTCCGCCAGTAATAAATTCTTTAAATTCTTTAATCATGATAAAAATAATTTAGTTAATAGTTAGGTTACTAAAATAAACAAAATGTTACGTTAAAAAAAGCACACTTGTATCAACTTAATATTGAGCGTTTTACGCGTTGAGAAATAGACGTTAATATCTCATACGATATGGTATTTACAGCGATGGCTAACTCATTAGCTTTATGTGAGTTGTCAAAAACTATGACTTCATCACCTTCATTACACTCAATATCAGTGATGTTGACCATGATCATATCCATACAAATGTTACCAATAATAGTGGCCTTTTTATTATTAATTATTACATAACCTTTACCATTACCAAACTGTCTACCAATGCCATCTGCATGACCAATAGGAATCGTTGCAGTTTTTTCGAAATGCTTAGCAGTGTAAGCTCTGTTATAGCCAACTGTTTCATTAGGTTCTAATTTGTGAATTTGAGAAATCACAGACTTTAAATTAGCAATAGGTTTTAAATTAGAATTTTCTTTAGTTGAATTTCCAAAACCATAAAGACCAATACCACAGCGTACCATATCCAAATGTGCTTCAGGATAATTAATTACTCCAGATGTATTACATAAATGAGTCCAAGGACTGTAATTTATTTTACTTTTAAACTCTGTAACTAGAGTTTTAAAAGTATTGATTTGATTTTTAGTAAAACGTTCTTCGTTTTTGTCCTCACTAGCAGCTAAATGCGAAAACAAAGATTTAGCGATAATACTATTGGTGTTTTTTAATTTTGTAACAATGTAATCAATATCATTTTCCCAAAATCCAAGCCTGTTTAATCCTGTATTAAACTTAATATGTACAGGATAATTATTTTGAACTTCTTGTTCTGCAACTGAAATAAATTCGGTAAGAATTTTTGGACTGTATAGACTTGGTTCTAAACAACCTTCAATAATTTTTTTGAAATTAATGGGTTGAGGATGTAATACGAGAATTGGTAAGGTAATCCCTGCGTCTCGTAGGGCAATACCTTCTTTGGTGTAAGCGACTGCTAAATAATCTACATGTAAGTTTTGTAAATGTTTAGCAATACAAATGGCATCACTACCATAGGCAAACGCCTTAACAACAGCTAAAAATTTAGTATTGGGTTGTAACTTAGATTTTAGGTAGTTAAAATTATGAGTAAGCGCACCCAAGTTTATTTCTAAAACAGTTTCTTGGGCTTTAGCCATTAGATGCTTTTTGAGATTTAGAAATTACCTCCTCAGCGTCATTAACTTTCATGTTTCGTACTTTATCACGGAGCATACTTTTGTAATATGCAGCTCTGCTGAGTGGTTCATATTCGTCAACTTCGCCCAATAAAACCAAATCATCACTTTTGGCTTTTCTGTAACTATACTGAGCTAAATTTCCTGTTTTAGTACAGATAGCATGTACTTTAGTAACATATTCAGCAGTAGCCATTAAGTATGGCATTGGCCCAAAAGGATTGCCTTTAAAATCCATGTCTAAACCAGCAACAATAACACGAATACCTTTATTAGCAAGATCATTACATACTCTCACTATTTCATCATCAAAAAATTGTGCCTCATCAATACCAACCACATCACAGCCATCTGCTAAAATAGGAATGTTAGCAGCTGCTGGTACAGGCGTAGAACGTATGGAATTATCGTCATGAGAAACCACTTCATCTTCATTATAACGCGTATCTATAGCAGGTTTAAAAATTTCTACTTTTTGCCTAGCAAACTGAGCTCGTTTTAAGCGTCTGATGAGTTCTTCTGTTTTTCCCGAAAACATAGAGCCACAGATAACTTCTATCCAGCCAAATTGTTCTTTATGATTTACTGTATTTTCGAGAAACATTTTGTAATTTTAAAGACTAAAACGAAACAGATTTCGTTTCTATAAAGGTGACGCAAATTTAATAAAAATCAAAAGGTATTAGCATATTAATCTTTTAAATTATGAAGAAGAAACTAGAATCAGAACTTATAAGCATTGCGCATAGAGTTCTAAAATTAAAAGGTAAGGAAGATGTAAAGAAGATGTATGATGAGGTAGCACTTCTTCAAGAAAAATTAGCTGTTTTAAAGTTTGCTCACGAAAATTTTGAAGACGACATACCAACCATTGGAAGTAACTCTTCATTTTTTGGCATGTTGGATGCAGCTTTCAATAATAAAGTAAGTGATAACATTGAAGTAGAGGATAAGATCTATGTTAACTTAGATGAGAAGGAAGAGCAGGAGATAACACAACCTTTAATGGAAAAAATTAAAGATATGGTAGCACATATGCCTCAAGAAGAAGCTCAAGTAGAAACATTATTTAAAGAGCCAACAAAGCCTAATGGAGCCTATAAAAACGATTTTGAAGACATAACTGCTGATTTTGCAAAAATACCAGAATTTGAACCTATTGAAGATGCAAAAAAACGCGAGGAGGAGGAAAAAAAATCTTTGAATGACAAACTTAAAGGTAATGGTTTGCAAATAGGACTTAATGATAAAATTGCCTTTATTAAACATCTATTTGATGGTAAGAACGAAGATTATGATCGTGTTATATCTCAAATAAATACATCAACTACACTCCAAGACGCTAAGCTATTAATTCAAAATATAGTTAAACCAGATTACAATAACTGGGATGGTAAAGAGGACTACGAAGAACGTTTAATGGAGATTATTGAAGGGAAATTCAGTTAATAATGAATTACCGAAAAATTAGTTATTGGGTAAGTACTATCATAGTATGCAGTGTTATGCTGTATTCGGCAACGATGTACTTTACAAAAACCGAAATGATAAAAGGTTTTTTTGAAAGCTTTAACTATCCTACTTACCTTGTTATTCCTTTAGCAATCGCTAAAGTATTAGGCATTGTAATGTTACTCTGGCGTTACAGCAAATGGTTAACAGAATGGGCTTATGCAGGTTTTTTCTTTGATTTACTTTTAGCAAGTGCTGCACATTATTTTGCTGATCATGGTATTGGGCTTTCAGTTTACACCATACCTTTTCTTTTAATATCTTACTTTTTAGGAAAAGAAATTAGAGATTAATGAGTAAATTATACTTAGTACCAACACCAATCGGAAATCTAAAAGATATAACATTTAGAGCCATTGATGTTTTAAATGAAGTAGATCTCATATTAGCTGAAGATACTAGAAATTCAGGAAAACTCTTGAAGCATTTTGAAATTTCGACCTCTATGCAAAGCCATCATATGCACAACGAGCATAAAACGGTTAAAAGTATTGTTGAAAAACTAAAGTCTGGATTGCAAATAGCATTAATAAGCGATGCAGGAACACCAGCTATTTCAGATCCAGGATTTCTCCTTACAAGAGCCTGTTTAGAGGAAGATATTGCAGTGGAATGTTTACCAGGAGCAACGGCTTTTGTACCAGCTTTAGTAAACTCTGGTTTACCAAACGATAAGTTTGTCTTTGAAGGGTTTTTACCTGTAAAAAAAGGGCGACAAACAAGACTAAAGTTTTTGGCAGAAGAAACCAGAACTATGATCTTTTATGAGAGTCCGCATAAACTCTTAAAAACCTTAGCCAATTTTTGTGAGTATTTTGGAGAAGACAGGTTAGTATCAGTGTCTAGAGAGTTAACAAAGCTTTACGAAGAAACTCAAAGAGGCACTGTAAAAACAGTTTTAGAGTATTATACAAACAAACCACCAAAAGGCGAGATTGTTATTGTGGTTGAAGGTAAAAAATAATGCAAGACTTACTTCACAACATTAGGCAATGCAAAATCTGTGAGCAACATTTACCATTTGGCCCTCGACCTATTGCAACAGCACATCAAAAATCTAAAATAGTTATTATTGGTCAAGCACCAGGAACTAAAGTGCATGCCTCAGGTATTCCTTGGGATGATGCTAGTGGAAAGCAATTACGACAATGGCTTAACGTTTCAGACCAGGATTTCTATGATGAAACTAAGTTTGCCATAGTACCTATGGGGTTTTGCTATCCAGGTAAAGGCAAAAGTGGTGATCTTCCTCCCAGACCAGAATGTGCACCTCAATGGCATAAACCACTATTTGATAAGATGGAAAGCGTAGAGTTAATCCTTCTTATTGGTATGTATGCACAGAAGTATTATCTAAAAGATAAAGCAAAGCGCACTTTAACAGAAACGGTTGCTAACTATAAAGGGTATTTACCTTTATATTTTCCATTGCCACATCCAAGTCCAAGAAACCGATTTTGGCTCAGTAAAAACCCATGGTTTGAGAAGGAAATAGTTCCACATTTACAAAAATCTGTTAAAAATATTTTTTAATTGGGTACTCTAGTGACTTTCATTTTTTATTAGTGTCAAATCCCTGAGAAGAGTATTTGTTTATCAAATAACAAGACCTATCTTTGCAACTTTAAATTAAACAACATGAAAAAAATTACATTTTTATTACTTTTTTGTTTCGGAGTATTTACTATCAATGCACAAACAAAAGAAGAATTAGAAGCTCAAAAAGCTGAAAAACAGGCTGAGGCTGATAAATTTCAGGGCGAAGCAAATGCTTTACAAGCCCAAATAGATGCACTACCAGGATGGCGAATCGGTGCTTTTGGTACTATTGGAGGAAGCTTATCTAACTTTAACAACTGGTTTTCTCAAGGAACACCAAATAACGTTTCTGGTAATATTGGAATTACTGCCAATGTTTTTGCAAACAAAATTGAAGACAAATATTTCTGGAGAAATGCTTTAACTGCAAATTTAAACTGGGTAAAGTTAGACGATAAGGATAATGGAACAGATGCCGATTCAGACTTTAATCCAACTACAGATGTCTTTAACTTATCATCTTTATATGGTTATAAATTAAGTGATAAATGGGCTGTATCTGCATTAGGTGAATACAGAACAACCTTATTAGATAACTTTAACGATCCTGGATATTTAGATCTTGGTGTTGGTGCAACATGGACTCCACTTACAGATTTAATTGTGGTGATTCATCCATTAAACTACAACATCGTTTTTGCTGATAATGATGCAGTTTTTGATTCGTCATTGGGTGCTAAAATTGTTGCAGATTATACAAGACAAGTTGGTGCTGTAAACTTTAGAACAAACTTTACAACATTCCAAAGTTATAAGGATGGTGACTTGTCTAACTGGACATGGACTAATGGATTTAGCTACACATTATGGAAAATGATTGGTGTAGGTTTCGATTTTGCTTTAAGAAGCAACAAGCAAGAAGCTGCAAACTTCCAAGGCGTTGCTTTAGAAGCTGCCGATAATAAATTACAGTCGTTTTATACTATTGGATTAAGCTACGCGTTCTAAACCAAACAACATAAATTTTCAAAAGCACCTTTTATGAGGTGCTTTTTTGCTTTTATAATGTTTTGCAAAATAAATCAGTAACTTTAGAAACCAACTAAAAGTACTTCCGTTCATAGAATGATCAAATTCTTCCGTCAAATACGCTACAAACTTATGAGTGATAATAAAATGGGTAAATATTTTAAATACGCTATTGGCGAAATTCTACTCGTAGTTATTGGAATTCTAATTGCGCTTCAAGTTAATAACTGGAATAATTCTAGACTAGACCAAAAACTTGAGAGTGACTATTCTGATAGAATTATAGAAGATTTAAAAGAAGAGGAAGCTATTTTAAATGCAGTTTTAAGCTACAATAAACAAGTGTTGTTTCACGCAAAAAATGCTGTTAAGGTTTTTGAGAATTCGCCTAATCAAAATAATAACCCTTTAGAGGTTTTAATTGACATGTATCAAGCCAGTCAACTTCAAGACCCAAATTCAGCCATGTCCACTTATCAAGAATTGATTGCATCTGGCCAAATAAACCTCATACAAAACGAAACGTTTAAAACGGCAATAATTCGATACTACGAAGCTGACTGGACAGAAACTGAAGTTATGAAAATTCCGAACAATTACAGAACAAACCTGAGAGGGAAAATGCCAGATGATGTACAGTCCGAAATACGAGCTAACTGCGATGATATTTATATTAAAATAAGGGAAAGCATTGAAGTGGCATTACCTGAAAACTGCACTATAAGCTTGGAAACAAATTATGCCCTTCAAGTGGTTAATCAACTAAAGGCTGATAGTAGTTTAAAAAAAGACTTAAGATTTTTAATAGGTAACGTTGAAGCAAAGTTAAAGAGTATAAATTCTTCGAAAGATATGTTGCAAAATATTCTAAGCACGTTTAATATTGATTCTAATGATTAAATTCTTCCGACATATCCGTAAAAACTTACTCATGGAAAACAAAACATCCAAATACTTTAAATACGCCATAGGCGAAATAATTCTAGTAATGATCGGTATTTTGCTTGCATTACAGGTTAACAATTGGAATGAGAAAAGAAAAGAGAGCCTTGAGTATCAGAAATTTATAATTAAGTTAAAGTCTAATCTTCAAGATGATATTAATCTTTATAATCAGGCAATTGATGATAATACAAATCATTTAAAGCACTTAGACACTTCTCTAATGATTTTAAAAAACCACAAGACCTATACCACTAAAGATTTGCAACCTCATTTAGCATATATTCAATATTTAAGTCGCTTTAACAGCAATAATACTGCCTATATTAATTTACAATCTACTGGAAAGCTTAATATAGTAACCAATGACTCATTGTCCGATAAACTAATTCTATATTACAGAGATATAACCTTACAAGAAAAAAGCATTACTGCAGGTATAGATGCTTATAACAGAAATACATTTGGCCCTTTGCTATTAGAGTTCGACTTTAAAAACCCTTCTTCAGAATTCGGCTATAAACCATTAATAGCTTATGCGAAAAATCCTAAAATTGTAAATAGTATTGAATTAAAAAGCATTATGCTTAATTTAATTATTAGAAGATATACTGAGCAAATTGAAAATGCAGAAAGTATAATAAAGCTTATTCATTCAGAAATAAAGCATGATTAAATTCTTCCGCCATATACGTCGCTCACTAATCCAAAAAAACCAAATGGGTAAATACTTTAAATATGCCATTGGTGAAATCATTCTTGTGGTGATTGGGATTCTAATAGCATTAAGCATTAATAATTGGAATCAGAAAAGAATACAATTAATCGAAGAAAAAAAACTAGTTCAAAACATATTAAATGATTTAGAAGCCGATAATAGGCGTTTTGTATTGAATCTAGAAGAAGGAGAGAATATATTGCAAGTATATAAGCAACTGTACGAAATAGGTGTTGTTGGTAAAGACATTATTATCAACAAACCTCACCATGTGAGAAGACTTTTGACTATGGCCGAAGTACTAAATAAAGATTACACTAGTATTAGTGATAATATATCTAATGCAAGTATTAAGGAAAGACTTCATACTTACGATTTAGAACAAAAAATGACTGAGGTTGCATTTAAGGAGTTTCGAAAAGTTATTGAAGATAGAATTCGTATCTATCTTGGCGAAAAAGAACTTTATGAATTAGAGCGTCTTTATAATAAACCTGTTGATGAAGATTTTGTCTTTATTAATGCTGAGAAACTTATTGCTTTGGCTAAAACTATCGAGTTTCAACAGCTATTATTCGAAGCAAAACTAAAACTCGATGGCGTAACAAGTAGACTAAAAAAACTGCTAGAAAGCAACTTAGAATTAAGAGATTTTATCAATGAAAAAATGGATTATTATCAATGATTAAATTCTTTAGACATATAAGACAACAATTAGTTATGGAAAACAAAACAGGTCGTTACTTTAAATACGCCATAGGCGAGATTATCCTTGTGGTTATTGGAATCTTGATTGCGTTAAGTATTAATAACTGGAATACTAACAGATTGGTAAAGGCCAATGAAGTAAATAGTTTAAAACAATTGAATATAGATTTAAAAGAAAATTATAAAGAGCTTACAGATATATATAACTATATAGACAACAGTAATAATTGTGGAAAAAAATTACTCAATCATTTAGAGCATAATACTACTATTACAGATTCTCTGAGATATTGGGTTGAAAGGTTTAGCGGTGGTAATATTTTTAATAATGCTAATACCACCTACAAAAATCTCGAAAATAGCTCGCAAAATATTATCTCCAACGACTCATTACGATTGCGCATTACACTTATGTACGAGTATGATTTTGCAAATGTCCACAAAAGAGAGCAAATGGTTTATCAAGAGTATTTTCCAATTTATAAGAAAGAGTTACTTGAGAATTTTAAAACAGGACCAATTGTAGATCAATGGTTAGAGCACCAAACATTAGAAATTAATACGCCAAAAGATATTGAAGATTTAAGAGAAAACGATACGTTTAAAAACGCATTTGTTCAATTATATAACTTTAGATTATTACGATTAAACTGGTTAAATGAAACTATTCCAACGTTAGAGAAGCTCATTACTGATATTGATAAAGAAATAAAATCTAAAGATTAAATCTCCTCAACATCAGGATATAAAAACTCGTTATAAGGAAAACGCTGCACATGTATTTTACGCACTTCTTTATAGACACGTTTTCTAAAACGGTCTAAGTTTTCCTTATTTAATGCAGAGATAAATAAAGCTTTATCACCAACCTTATGCATCCAGGTACGTTGCCATTCTTCTATGGAGAAATGGGCTGAGGTACGTTCTTCAATCAAATCGGTATCGTCAAAAGGTTCTGGTTTATAAGCGTCAATCTTATTAAATACCATAATCGTAGGCTTACCCAAACTTTCTATATCTGTAAGTATATTGTTAACAGACTCTATATGTTCTTCAAAATTAGAGTGAGAAATATCTACAACGTGCAATAATAAATCTGCCTCACGTACTTCATCTAATGTACTTTTAAAGGATTCCACCAATTGCGTTGGTAGTTTTCGTATAAACCCAACAGTGTCACTCATTAAAAAAGGCAAGTTGCCAATAACCACTTTACGAACTGTTGTATCTAAGGTTGCAAAGAGTTTGTTTTCGGCAAAAACTTCACTTTTACTGATAACATTCATTAGTGTAGATTTACCAACATTGGTATAACCCACTAATGCTACTCTAACCAATTTACCGCGATTGCCACGTTGTACTGCCATTTGCTTATCAATGGCCTTAATTTTCTTTTTTAATAAAGAAATTTTATCACGTACAATACGTCTATCGGTTTCAATTTCGGTTTCACCAGGACCACGCATTCCAATACCACCTTTTTGCCGTTCCAGGTGTGTCCACATGCCTTTTAATCGAGGTAATAAATATTCACATTGTGCTAATTCAACTTGAGTCCTAGCATAACTGGTTTGTGCACGTTGGGCAAAAATATCGAGGATAAGGTTGGTTCTGTCTAAAACTTTACAGTTTAAAATTTTACTAATATTTCGTTCTTGTGCAGGAGAGAGTTCATCATCAAAAATAACAGTGCCTACCTCATGCACTTCAACATATTGGCGCACATCTTCCATTTTACCAGTACCTATAAAGGTCTTTGGATTTGGCATTACCATTTTCTGAGTAAAACGTTTAAGAACCTCACCACCTGCAGTATATGTAAGAAACTCAAGCTCATCTAAATATTCTTTAGATTTTACGTCGTCTTGTTCTTTGGTAATGATACCTACAAGTACCGTTTTTTCTAAGGATATGTCTTTCTTTTCAATCATAAAGTATTCGAAAGCGCAAAGTTACACAATTGAATAGAGTTGGATTTACTATTTTCGTCATTAAATCTTATTTATGAGCCAACGTTCTAATAGTGATAAAAAATACTGTATTGCTTTTTACAATTTAGAGAACCTCTTTGATACAGTAGACGATGCATTTACTAATGACAATGACTTTTTACCAAACTCAGCAAAACGCTGGACGAATAAACGATTTGATAGAAAAGTTTACAAGCTTGGTTTAGCCATATCTAAATTAGGAAAAGATACCGTTGGTGCTCTACCTGCTATTGTTGGTTTAGCTGAAGTAGAAAATAAAGAAGTTATTAATGCACTCATTAATTCTGAATATTTAGAACATGTTAATTATAGCATTGAGCATTATGATTCCTCGGATGAGAGAGGGATTGATGTTGGACTAATTTATAATGAAGACGTGTTTACTGTAACGTCCTCTAAAACGTATACAGTTTATCTAAAAGATGATGATGGCGAACGTGACTATACACGAGATATTTTACTAGTTTCTGGAAAAATGGAAGAGGAAGAAGTTCACTTTATAGTTAACCATTGGCCTTCTCGTAGAGATGGCGAAGTGCTTACGAATAGTAAACGTGTTACTGCAGCAAAACATGTTTCAGATATTATTGCAGAATTAAGACAAGACCATGATGATCCTCAAATTATTGTTATGGGAGATTTTAATGATAACCCAGATAACGACAGTTTAAAGCATCTTGTAAATAACGATGGTTTGTTTAACCCAATGGAAACCATTTGGTCACCTGAAAAAGGAAGTCAGAGTTATGATTTTAATTGGAATATGTTCGATCAAATATTGTGTTCTATCAATTTTTTATCCTCTGATAATTCTAAATTACGATTTTTTGAAGCAGATGTTTATGATGAAGAATACTTAACTCAGTTCAGAGGTAAGTATAAAGGCACACCCTTTAGAACTTATGTAGGTAAAAAATATAAAGGCGGTTATAGTGATCATTTTCCGGTTTATATGATTTTAGAATAGCGTATTTTCTGATATATTTAAGACCTTTACTTTTGGTCGTGAAAAAAAGCCGTTAATCTATTAAATTCTTGTTAATAGCCTGTTGAAAGGCTTTTTTTTTATATTCGATTCCCTTTGAGAAATCAAGATTCTCAAGGTTCTTAAGCCCTCTATCTTCTATTGAATAGCCTAAAGTTAATAACTAACTTATAATCATAGGATTATAACATAATATTTTTAACCTAATTAATC
>NZ_JAVRIA010000020.1:0-1747 GCF_031846265.1 Microcosmobacter mediterraneus
ATTGCAGAAGACGAGCCAAGTGCAGAAGAAGTAGCAGCATATTACTCAGATAACTGTGGAGGCTTAGTTACAGTTCATAAAGAAGTAACGTTACAAGCAGGAGAAGACTGTGGTCCTGATGGATGGCAGCGTTGGGTAAGATATACAGCCAAGGATGAGTGTGGCAATGAGGCAGCAAGCTTCAAGATCATTTACCAAGGATTTGATATGTCTGGTCCAGTTAAAGGCGATTGTCAAGAGCCACCAATGAAGTTATACACTGAAGGTGGAGCAGATTGCCCAGCAACAGCAGCAGTAGAGCTTAATGTAGGTGATTACTTAGATTTAGATAACTTGTTCTCAGTAGCAGGTGTAGATTTAGGTGAAAATGCTAATAACTTTATCCCAGTATGTTACACAGATAACTGTACAGCAGTAGAAGATCTTAAGTACAGAGTTACAAAAGTAGGTAGAAATGATGAGTTTAGCTCTGATTGTGTAGCTTATTTATACATGACGTTTGTAGCAGAAGATGCTTGTGGAAACGATTCACCAGAATCATTCACTTGTGAGTTTATCGTTTACGATAATACTGCTCCTGAAGTATCTATTACAGGTGCTGAGTGTGGTGAGACTATTGATTTAGGGGAGTTAACTGAAGATCAGTTAAATGATCAAGGTTTACCTAACAATGGTTTAGCTACTAAAGGAACTTGGACAGATAACTGTCAGGGATCTGGAGATACAGTAGGATACTCTGATGAGTTAGTAACTGCACCTAGTATAGTAGGATTTACTGGAGACTTTGCTCCAGAAAATTGGGCTATTTCAGGTACTGATGGTGATGGAGCTGTAACAATAGATGCAACTACACTTGTAGTTGATGGTGATCCAGAAGGAGGAGAAGTTAGTGCATTAGCAACATGTCCAGTAAATGGAAACTATAGTTTCGATTGGGACTGGAATACTGATGACTTTTATGACGAGTCAGCTGAATGGGATCCTGCATTCTATGTAAATGGAGAACTAGTACAACTTACTAATGATGGTGGAGCTCAAGCTCAAAACGGACAAGTATCTGTTAACTGTGTTGCAGGAGATGTAATAGGATTTGTAATTCAAGGAGATGCATTTGGATCGTCTCATTTAACGGTTACTAATTTTGAAGTTGCTGAGTTAATCTTAGGTGTTACAAGAACATTCTCTAAAGATGATGGTTGTGGTAATGTAGGTGAGTGTAGTGTAACTTACACTTGGGAAGTGGTTGAGCCTTTACCAGAGGGAGATATCGATTGTGGTGATGTAATCTTAGGAGATACTTCAGATGGTGGAGAAGAAGACGTTGAAGTAGGAGAAACTCCAAGTTACTTTGATGACTTTAGTACAGGTAATGTTTATACATTTATTGGTACAGGAGATTTTGTAGAAGCATCTACGTGTGAGAATACAAACTTCGATACACTAGTTTCTGTTTATGATGCAAATGGATTAGTTAGTTTTGGAGATGATACATGTGGTGAATTATTTGGACCAGGTTTTGCTGTATTCTTAAGTGAAGTAGGCGAAGTATATCAAATCGTTGTTAAAGGATATGGTCCAAATGATATTGGAGCATATGAATTATCTTTAGAATGCTTCGACCCAACTACAGCTCGTCAAGGTAATGTTGAGTTAGGTGGAGCACATAAGAACGAAACTGCAACTGCAAGAGTAGAGCAAGTTGAATTTAAAGCGTACCCAGTACCATTTAAAGACAACGTAACAATCT
>NZ_JAVRIA010000021.1:0-1600 GCF_031846265.1 Microcosmobacter mediterraneus
CAATAGTCACGTTGTCTTTAAATGGTACTGGGTACGCTTTAAATTCAACTTGCTCTTCAGCTTGAGCTACTCTAGCTGGTTGCTGAGATTCTTCACACTCATCAGTAGTATCTGGACAGTTAACAACTACTTCGAATGAACATTCTGAAGAATTACCACAAGCATCGATTACCATAAATGTAACTTCAGTAGTTCCTACAGGGAATTCTGATCCTGAAGCTGGTCCATCAATCTGAACAACTTCTGGGTTATCGTCACAGTTATCCTCACCTTTAGGTGTTTCAAAGTTAACTACAACACCTTTACAGTCTGGAGTAATTTCCATTACAAATTTATGTCCAGTTGTACAGAATATATCATTCCACTTAGATCTGTCAGATGAGAAGAAACCTACTTCAACACAATCTTCATTGTTATTAAAGTCATTTGGTTCGTTATTAAACCAGTTTCTATACTCACAATCATCACCATCTGCCCATACAAATTCACCTTCTTGCGCACCATCATTTAATCCAATATAGTAGTGGATATTATTATTTCCTGGTGTTGCATATACGGCATTTTTGATCCATTCGTTCTCATCAGAGTTATTTACTGTAACAGGATTTCCTCCATTAGATTGACAAACTGTTATAACTTCTGATCCTAAAACTGTTGAATTTGACAGGTAATAATACTTGTTATTGTATGTACCTAAGGTTGTGAACCCATCGATTTCTGGAGCATCTTGACTGAATGCATCAACTTCGATATCTTTTGGACAATCTACAGTTGGTGCTACATCGTCATTGATAGTGATTACTTGTATATGCTCTGTTAAGTTTTCACAATCATCTACTACACTCCACGTACGTGTGATTGTTTTTTCACAGCTTGTTTGTGTTTCTATACAATCACCACCTTGATCTCCTCCTAATGAAATATTAATATCTCCATGAGACGAGTAAGGTTCTCCATCTACAGTTCCGTTAAGGTACATCCACATAGATAAACCATAACCTTCACTTTGTAAACTAGCTCTATCACCAACTTGTACAGCCCACTTTAAGTTTGCTGGTTTGTGAGTGATTGTTAAAACATCACCTTCGTAGTCACCTAAGCCAACTAACTGGTTTGTTTTAGACTCGTCTACTTCATAGTAATCCCATCCTAAATACTGGTCTGTGATTTCTACTGAAGTTCCTGCATTAAGCTTTTCTTCACGGTTGTTAACACCATCGTATGTTAATGCTGTCCACTCTTCGTAAGAACGTTTATCTTTTAACCAAACAACGTATTCAAACTTCTGGTCAGAGTTAACTTTGTTCTCTACCATACCTGAAAGTTTAGCTGTTCCGTTTGGATAAGTTACAAACATGTTCTCACCGATAGCTTCCCAATTTTTATTTTCTGCATTCAATGGATTGATACCAGTGATCCAAATCGTATGGTTACTTGCATCATCAATAGGACATTCAGTTACAATACCTCCAGACATTGTTTCAGTAAATTCTACTGTTACATCTGAATCACAATTATCTGTAGCAGTTGTTTCTATTGCACTAGGAACATCATCAATACATTGGTATGATTCATCTCCAGGTAACTCTACATCAAATTC
>NZ_JAVRIA010000022.1:0-1580 GCF_031846265.1 Microcosmobacter mediterraneus
TGAGGTAGAAATAATCTCTATAAATAATTTAAGTGGAGGATTTCCTGATATAAATCATGCAGTTTATGAAGGAGTAGATTGTGATAACTTAACAGAGTTGTATTGTTCTGATGATGATGCAAGTGTAACCACAGAACTTACTGTTGGTAACACCTATTATGTAAGAATTTTTACAGGAGGTTCTGATCCAGATAATATTGATTTTGAATTATGTATTAGAGAGGCTCCAACAAATATTATTTGTGAAAACTCCGTGAATTTCTGCTCAGGAGACGAAGGTTTAACAACTTCAAATATTATTGGTATCCCTGACACAGGACAAATTGCATGTTTATTTACTGCACCAAACCCAACTTGGAATACTATTCAAATTGATGAATCTGGATTAATTGAAATTGAAATAGATCAAGTTGATGATAATGGAAACGGACTTGATGTTGATTTTGTACTTTGGGGACCTTTCAATTCATTAGATGAAGCATGTGGTGGATTAGATACAGGTTGTCCTACACCTGGAGATTGTCCGAACAATACATTTGATCCTAATTTTTATCCATTTGGAAATATAGTTGACTGTAGTTATTCTATTCAATCCACAGAAAATCTAACTATTAATAATGCCCTTGCAGGTGAAGTTTACGTTTTATTAGTTACTAATTTTAACGGTGGTCCTGGTACAATTACAATTACGCAAACAAATACTGGTGGAGGAACTATAACCGCAGAAATAAATGCTGAAGTAGTTAGTAATGAAGTATTCATTGATAGTACTAATGATCCTACTGAAGTTGATTTCACTAATCCATTATGTGACTTCACGTCAATAACTTTAGAAGCTGATTCTCCTTTCGCTGATAGTTTCCAATGGTATGATGATTTCATAGCAATTCCAGGTGCTACTGCTTCAACTCTCGTTGTTACAGAATCAGGAAGATATAGTTTTCAAGCATTTGATGAAGATTGTGGAGATGATTCGTTATCTCAAGAGGTAGTTATTACGCTTTACGATTTACCAACTGCAAATACTGTTGCTGATATTCAAATATGTGATGATATAAGTGGAGATGGTACCGAGAGTTTTGATCTAGATACTATAGCCGCACAAATTTTAGGTTCTCAAAGTAATACTGATTTTAACGTTAGTTTTTATACATCTGAAACTGATAGAAATAATGCAACAAATCCTGTTTCCTCTCCTCTAGTAACAGCTTCTACTACAGTTTATGTAAGAGTTGAAGATAATGATGCTGTCTCTGATGGTTTCTTAGGATGTAGAGCGATAACTCAATTTGACATTACAGTTAATCCTTTACCTGTAATAAATCAACCAGCTGATTTAATACTCTGTGATAACGATCAAGATGGTGTTGTAGATATTGATCTTACTACAATAGATGCAGAGGTTACAACAGATTCTAATGTGTCAATTACTTACCACACAACTCAAGCTGATGCTGATTCTGGAAATAATGCTTTAAATACTAATTATTCTGGTACTCAAGGAACATTATTTATAAGAGTTGAAAATAATACAACAGGTTGTTATAGTACTACTTCATTCAACATTATTATTGATGTGC
>NZ_JAVRIA010000023.1:0-1223 GCF_031846265.1 Microcosmobacter mediterraneus
AGATATGTTACCAATGTTACCAGAATTTGATTGTGGTACAGAAGTGAATTTAAGTTTTACATATACAGCGACAGATCGTTGTAATCCAAATGGCGTGAGTTGTACATCGACCTTCTTTGTACCAGGCGTTGTAGGTTTAACAGTAGACTGCCCAACAGCAGTAGATTTAGATGCTTGTACAGGTGCAGATGATATAGCAGCAGCTTATGAGTTATGGAAAGCAGGCTTTGCAGTAAATAATGGAGATAATCCAACAAGTAATATTGCAGATATACCAGAATTACCAGATTACAAATGTGGAGAAGCTGTAAACTTATCGTTTACTTTAGTAGCCTCAGATGATTGTAATCCAAATCCACCAGGCGTAAGTTGTACATCGACCTTTAAGGTACAAGCCGCAGATGCATTAATGTTAAGTGCAGCACCAGCAGATGTAACAACAATGGCCTGTGAAGATCCAGCAGAGAAGTTTGCCCAATGGATTTTAGATTTAGAAGCGATGACAGCATCAGGAGGTTGTAACCCTAGAGTAGAATACGATAACGTATTATCAGAATTATCAGTAGATGGTTATTGTAATATAGAAGCACAGGTTGTTACGGTAAATATAAATGCAGCAGATGATTGTGGTGCATTAGAACCAGTAACAGCAACATTTACAGTGCCAGCCTATTCTAATGATTTAGAATTAGTAGGAGATTGTTCTGCAGATAATGAAGTCGATGGATGTTCAACAAATGCAGAGATATCAGCAGCATTTGCAGAATGGAAAACAGCATTATTTAGCTTCACTGCTACAGGAGGTTGTAATGCAGAACTGATTTATTCAGTAGATGTAGTCAACTTACAAGCACCAACACAGTGTAATGAGGAAGATCAGGTGATTTCTGTAAATATTTTAGCAGAAGATGACTGTGGTAAAACACCAGCAATAACGTGTACATTCACAGTTAAGGCCTTTGAGTCAACATTAGAAGTGACTATGGTAGACGATGATACAGCATTATCATGTGATTATGAGACACAAGTAGATTTAGATTTAGCGTTTGCAGCGTTCTTAGGAGAGTTTGGTTTTAGTGGAGGTTGTGATGCATCCGGACAATTTGCAGATACTTATACTGCACCAGATTTATGTGAAGGTGGTACAGTAGATGTAACCTATAATGTAAGTGATTTGTGTGAGAATGGAGTTGAGACAGCAAGTTTCACGATAACACCATCAG
>NZ_JAVRIA010000024.1:0-901 GCF_031846265.1 Microcosmobacter mediterraneus
TTCGCCTGTAAATTCTACTGAAGCATCGTACTTACACTCATCGTCACTGTAGATCGTAAGATCTGCTGGTGCTGTAAATGTTGGTGCAATGTTATCTTCTACAGTTATGATCTGTATTTGATCTGCTGCCTCATTTCCACAATCGTCTACTAATGACCATGTTCTTGTGATGATTTTCTCACCTTCACACTCACCATCAGCAACTGAATCTGAATATGTAGCTTCTGGTTTATCAGTACAATTATCATTTTCATCTGTTACATCTCCTGTGAATTCTACTGATGCATCATATGCACAAGCTTCATCTGTATAAATTACAGTATCTTCTGGTGCTTTAAATGTTGGTGCAATGTTATCTTCTACAGTTATAATTTGTACTTGATCGTCTGCTGAATTATTACAATCGTCTACTAACGACCATGTTCTTGTGATGATTTTTTCACCTTCACACTCGCCATCAGCAACTGAATCTGAATATGTAGCTTCGATATCTGTTGAACAGTTATCTGCTTCATCTTCTACATCGCCTGTTACTTCTACTGAAGCATCATACTCACATTTTGAATCTGAATATATAGTAATATCTCCAGGTGCAGTAAATGTTGGCTTAATGTTATCCTTAACAGTAATAACTTGTACTTGATCGTCTGCTGCATTGTTACATTCATCTACTAATGACCATGTTCTTGTGATGATTTTCTCACCCTCACACTCTCCATCAGTAACTAAGTCTGAATAAGTAGCTTCTAATTCTTCTGAACAATTGTCTGATTCATCTTCTACATCTCCTGTTACTTCTACAGATGCATCAAACTCACAGTTCTCATCACTGTAGATCGTAAGGTCTCCAGGTGCTGTGAACTCAGGTGCACGTGTATCTTGTACAGTAATCACTTGGCTC
>NZ_JAVRIA010000025.1:0-868 GCF_031846265.1 Microcosmobacter mediterraneus
ATATCCTGCACATGCATCGATACCATTAATATGCGTATCGTATGGTAATGGCTCATCTAACGATGGTGGTGTTGTATCAACTCCTGTATGCGTAATAACAATGTTATCTGCATAGTTTCCACAATCATCTACTACTGTATATGTGTAAGTAATATACCAATCACAGTTACTCTCTGATTCTGTTATTACTGGATGACTAATAGTTACATCGCCACAGTCATCAGAATATAATCCATATAACTCCTCTACTTTTGGAGAATCTGGTGCTTCTGATTTACACTGCCATCCTGATGTTCCTACTAATAATGGACTATCTGGATTATCTAATACTGGTGCATCTTGATCTCCACCACCATAAGCAATCTTAAACTCACCTAACTCATTTCCACAGTCATCTGCTACTAGGTAACTGAAGATGATTCCCCATCCACAATCGTCACCTACTTCTGACTTCACTGACTTAGTAACAACTACATTACTACAATCATCTGCAAAGTAAACTGTGCCTGCATTTGGATCTTGGTTAGCAGCTTCTGCTTCACTTAATCCATATGCTAATAAATCTGTTGGCTTACAATCATTGATACCATTAAAGTACTCTGGTAACGCTTCCACCACTGATGGAGGTGTCATATCTGTTACTGTAATAGTCTGTACTTGATCGTCTGCTGCATTATCACAATCATCTACTAATGACCATGTTCTTAAGATTACGTAGTTTCCTGGGCAGTTACCCTCTACTACTTCATCACTATAG
Source organism: Microcosmobacter mediterraneus (assembly GCF_031846265.1). Classification (NCBI taxonomy): domain Bacteria; kingdom Pseudomonadati; phylum Bacteroidota; class Flavobacteriia; order Flavobacteriales; family Flavobacteriaceae; genus Microcosmobacter; species Microcosmobacter mediterraneus. The sequence goes on from NZ_JAVRIA010000025.1 coordinate 758, forward strand.
GTAGCATCTAATACCATAGTACAGTTATCTGCCTCATCTGTTACATTTCCTGCTTCACCATCTACTGAGGTATCATCTGAACAATCTAAGGTAAGATCTGCTGGTGCAGTG
>NZ_JAVRIA010000026.1:0-757 GCF_031846265.1 Microcosmobacter mediterraneus
GTCTACAATAGCAAATGTAGCAGAAGTTGTTGCTTCATTTCCACAGCTATCTGTTGCAGTAAATGTTACTGTAGCTGATCCTGTAGATCCACATGCTGCAGTTAATGCACTAAAGTCATTAGTCCAAGTTACTGCTGAACAATCATCAGTAGCTTCTGCACTTCCAAAAGAATTTAAAAACTCGTTTAAATCATTTAAGTTCCCAGAGCCATCACATTCTACTGTTAAATCCATAGCCTCAACTGTAATCGTTGGAGCAGTAGTATCTTCTATAGCATAAGTCGCTGATGTTGTCGCTGTATTACCACATGCATCTGTTGCTGTAAAAGTCACTGTAATAGGCGTAGAACAATCTGAATTTACTCCAGAATAATCATTAGTCCATGTTACATCTCCACAATTATCTGTTGCTGTAGCACCACCATTATCGTCTAACCATGCTTGGATAGCACCATCATTACCAGAACCATCACACTCTATAGTAATGTCTCTAGCTTCAGCATCAATAATCGGTGCAGTAGTATCTTCTATAGTAATAGTTTGTACTTGTGTTGTTGTATTACCACATGTATCTGTTAAGGTCCATGTTCTTGTGATGATAGACTCGTTTGCACAAGCACCATCTGCAACACTATCTGTAAAGGTGGCTTCTAAACCTGTATCACAGTTATCTGATTCGTCTGTTACATCTCCTGTAATAACAACATCATTAATATCTTGATCACATTCTAAAGTAATACTTGTTGGCACTGTAAAG
>NZ_JAVRIA010000027.1:0-686 GCF_031846265.1 Microcosmobacter mediterraneus
ACTGAGTTACCAGATCCTCCACTGCTTAATACAGTTTGACCTGCATTTAAATCGCCTGGACTCTCTGCAGATGGTCCTGACCATGCAAAGTCTGAACCTGTACTGCCCATTCCTGTTAATTGTATAGACTCATCATCTTCTCCTGGCTCTGATATCCCAACATCTGTCGATGTCATTCCATTGGCTGGACCATTAGTTGCCGTAAAAGACCCTTCATAACTAATAAATTCTATGGCTTCATTACTAGCATTTACCAAAGCAATACCATCTGGTTCACCATTCTGTATTCCAGATATTGCAAAAGAAACTGCTCCAAAACCACTACTGCCTTCATCATCAATACTTCCTGATAAAGAAGTAGTATTGTATGATGCTCCTCCATTACCATTATAAAGTACAATACTGTAACCTGTTAAATCAAAACCTGCTGTTCCTGCAACTTCTACAAACTCGCCAACATCTGATCCTGGATTGTCGTAATGGAACTCATTGATCCATACTGACGGCTCAGACATATCGTTACCTCCACATAAATCTGGAGCTGTTAAATTGCTTAAATCTGTACCTTCTGGATCACAGCCTCCACTAAATCCAAAACCATCTAACCAACTTGAAAATGCCGCATCTAAGGCGGCTTGATCTGCATAATCACATGCATTCACCGTTAAATCTGAAACGTCGTTGAT
>NZ_JAVRIA010000028.1:0-608 GCF_031846265.1 Microcosmobacter mediterraneus
GCTGGACAATCTGCACCTTGCGATGTTGTAATTGTCATTGCTGGCTCAGAGCATACTGCTACACCATTCTCATCTTTGTCTAAAGCTGGAGCGATGTTATCTTTTACAGTAATAATCTGTACTTGATCCTCTGCTGCATTGTCACAGTTATCTACTAATGACCATGTTCTTGTGATAATTTTTTCACCTTCACATTGACCATCTGCTATAGAATCTGAATATGTAGCCTCGATTTCTGTTGAACAGTTATCCGCCTCATCTTCTACATCACCAGTTGCTTCAACTGAAGCATCGTACTCACAATGCGCATCAGTATAGATAGTAGTATCTGCTGGCGCTGTGAATGTTGGTGCTATATTATCCTTAACAGTGATAATCTGAACCTGATCTTCTGCTTCGTTTCCACAACTATCAGCTAACGACCATGTTCTTGTGATGATTTTCTCACCTTCACATTGTCCGTCTACAATAGAATCTGAATACATAGCTTCTAATTGATTATTACAATTATCTGCCTCATCTTCTACATCTCCTGTTACTTCTAATGAAGCATCATATACACACTCCTCATCACTATAGATAGTCATATCTCCAGGTGCTGTGAATGT
>NZ_JAVRIA010000029.1:0-305 GCF_031846265.1 Microcosmobacter mediterraneus
ACTGGACAATCTGCACCTTGCGATGTTGTAATTGTCATTGCTGGCTCAGAACATACTGCTACACCATTCTCATCTTTATCTAAAGCTGGACCAGACATATCAAATCCTTGGTAAATGATCTTGAAGCTTGCTGCCTCATTACCACACTCATCCTTGGCTGTATATCTTACCCAACGCTGCCATCCATCAGGACCACAGTCTTCTCCTGTCTGTAACGTTACTTCTTTATGAACTGTAACTAAGCCTCCACAGTTATCTGAGTAATATGCTGCTACTTCTTCTGCACTTGGCTCGTCTTCTGCAAC
>NZ_JAVRIA010000003.1:0-393752 GCF_031846265.1 Microcosmobacter mediterraneus
ATTAGAGATTAGAGATTAGAGATTAGAGATTAGAGATTAGAGAAAATTAAAAAATAATGAAATATGCAAGCCCTAATCAATTCGCAGAATTGAAAAACCAAGGCGCAGAATAGATGAAGAAAAGCTCCGAGATTCAGAAGAACGGAGTTCGACGCGGAGTTTTCAAATCGGTTTCAGTTTGCAAAACTGAAAATTCCTTGGCTTGGTGTCCTTTTTTGATTCGTTTTTTGGACAAGCAAAAAATGAATAACAGAAAAACTAAATAAGATTCCTGCCTACGCAGGAAATGAATATGAAAGAGTTACTAAATAGACTAATTAACCACCAAAGCATCTCAAGTGAAGAAGCCAGAAATGTTTTGGTGAATATTTCTGAAGGTAAATACAACCAAAGTCAGATTTCATCATTCTTAACGGTTTATATGATGCGAAGTATTACTCTTGAAGAACTTCAAGGATTCCGCGATGCGCTTCTTGACCTTTGTATTGCCATAGACTTATCTGATTTCAATACAATTGATCTCTGTGGAACTGGAGGTGATGGCAAAAACACTTTTAATATATCAACATTAGCTTCATTTGTTACAGCTGGAGCTGGTGTGAAAGTAGCTAAACATGGTAATTATGGCGTTTCATCAGCATCTGGATCATCAAACGTTATGGAAGCATTAGGTGTCAAATTCACCAATAATGATAATACCTTAAAAACATGTATTGACAAGGCAGGAATATGTGTACTTCACGCACCACTATTTCATCCAGCAATGAAAAATGTTGCGCCAATTCGTAGAGAACTAGGTGTAAAAACATTCTTTAATATGTTGGGACCTATGGTAAACCCTTCATTTCCTAAAAACCAGATGGTAGGTGTTTTTAATTTAGAATTACAACGATTGTACGGTTATCTATATCAAAACACTGATAAAAACTACAGTATTGTTCATGCCTTAGATGGATATGATGAAATCTCATTAACAGGAAACACTAAAATTATTACTAACCAAAGTGAATTAATGTTTGAACCATCAGATTTACATTTAAAAACACTCAAACAATCAGAAATTTTTGGAGGTGACTCTGTAGCTCAAGCAGCGAAAATATTTAAAGGTATTATAGAAGGTAATGGTACAGAAGCACAGAATAATGTGGTTTGCGCAAATGCTGGCTTAGCCATTGCTACGGTTAATACTATTTCACATCAAGAAGGATTTGAAATGGCACTTGAGAGCTTAGCAAGTGGCAAGGCGAGATCATGTTTAAACAGATTAATAGAGCTCACAAATTAATGGATATACTAAGCAAAATAGTCATCGATAAAAAAGCTGAAGTTGCATTGAGAAAGCAACTCATACCTGTTACACAATTGGAGCAATCTGTTTTATTTAATCGAGTTGCCAATTCACTTGCAGATAAACTCCGAAAAAGTAGTTCTGGAATTATTGCTGAACACAAACGCAGATCGCCTTCAAAAGCAACTATAAATAATAATTTAAACGTTCAAGATGTTGCCAAAGGTTATGAATCTGCTGGAGTTTGTGGCATGTCTGTGCTAACAGATAGTAAATATTTTGGAGGATCATTAGATGACTTAATACTGGCAAGAGCTGCATGTGATTTACCACTTCTTAGAAAAGAATTCTTCATTGATGAATATCAGATTATTGAAGCAAAATCCTACGGAGCAGATGTCATTTTACTCATTGCCGCAATACTTTCGCGTGAAGAAATTAAACGATTTTCAGAGCTAGCAAAAAGCTTGCAGTTAGATGTTTTATTAGAAGTACACAACGAAGAAGAATTGAAGAAATCAAAAATGCCTTCAATAGACATGTTAGGAGTGAATAATAGAAATCTAAAAACCTTTGAAGTGAGTCTTGAAACTAGCAAAAGGTTGAGCAGTTTGATTCCTGATGATTTCGTGAAAGTCTCTGAAAGTGGAATCAGTTCAGTAAACGCAATAAAAACCTTGCAACCTTTTGGCTATAAAGGTTTTTTAATTGGTGAGAATTTTATGAAAACAGACAATCCTGGAGAAAGTGCAAAGGAATTTATAAATAAATTATAATATCATGTCGAGCGTAGTCGAGACATCTCATCAAAAAATTTCTCAATCGCTTTTCTCATGTTGAAATGACAAAAAAATGAAACTAAAAGTCTGCGGAATGAAACATAACATCGCTGAAGTTGCCGAACTAAAGCCAGATTATCTTGGGTTTATATTTCATGAACCATCGTCAAGACATTTTGATGAAGCTATTCCGTCCTTACCAGGAAACATTCAAAAGGTTGGTGTTTTTGTAGATGAATCAATTGAATATGTTGTTGGTCAAATTGAAAACTATAGTTTAAACGCAGTTCAATTGCATGGTCATGAAACACCAGAATATTGTCGATTAGTAAAAACCACTGGAATAACAGTCATAAAAGTTTTTTCAATTAAAAACGAGTTTGATTTTTCAATCCTAACAAATTATGAAGAAGTATGCGACTACTTCTTATTTGATACCAACGGAAAACTTCCTGGAGGAAATGGCTATACTTTTGATTGGAAAATTTTACAGAATTATCCTTCCACTAAACCATTCTTTTTAAGTGGTGGCATTGGGCTTGAAGAACTAGAACAACTTAAAAAATTTAAGGAAACTACAGCTGCAACGTATTGCTATGCTATTGATGTTAACAGTAGGTTTGAAATTGAACCTGGATTGAAAAATATTGAAGATTTAAAAAAAATTAAAACAAGTTTGTCATTCCGCACTTGATGCGGAATCCACTATGAACAGAAGAAAATAAAATGAGATCCTGAACCAAGTTCAGGATGACAAAAAAACATGAAAAAAACATACAACATTAACGAAAAAGGCTATTACGGCGAATTTGGAGGTGCGTTTATCCCAGAAATGCTGTATCCAAATGTAGAAGAGTTACGTCAAAATTATTTAAAAGTGATGTCTGAAGCATCCTTTCAGGATGAATTTAATCAGCTATTAAAAGATTATGTTGGTCGTCCTTCACCTCTATACTTTGCCAAACGTCTTTCAGAAAAATACAATACTAAGGTCTATTTAAAGCGTGAAGATCTTAATCATACAGGAGCACATAAAGTGAACAATACAATTGGCCAAATACTTATGGCGAAGCGTCTTGGTAAGACTAGAATTATTGCTGAAACTGGAGCTGGTCAACATGGTGTTGCAACTGCTACAGTATGTGCCTTAATGGGATTAGAGTGTATCGTATATATGGGAGAGATTGACATTGCAAGGCAAGCACCAAATGTTGCTCGAATGAAAATGTTGGGAGCAGAAGTTCGTCCTGCATTGTCTGGAAGTAGAACACTAAAAGATGCTACCAATGAAGCCATTCGTGACTGGATCAATAATCCTGTAAACACACACTATATTATTGGTTCTGCTATTGGTCCTCATCCTTATCCAGATATGGTGACGCGATTTCAATCAGTTATTTCAGAAGAAATTAAATGGCAATTAAAAGAAAAAGAAGGTCGAGAACATCCAGACTATGTGGTTGCATGTATAGGTGGTGGTAGTAATGCTGCAGGAACCTATTATCATTTTTTAGATAATGAAGCTGTTGGTATTATTGCTGTTGAAGCAGCTGGAAAAGGAATCAATTCAGGAGAAAGCGCAGCAACTTCAGTTCTTGGTAAAGAAGGAATTATACATGGCTGCAAAACACTTTTAATGCAAACCAGCGATGGGCAGATTACCGAACCGTATTCCATTTCTGCTGGGTTAGATTATCCAGGTGTTGGACCATTACATTCACATTTATATACATCAGGTCGTGGTGAATTCTATTCAGCTACAGATGATGAAGCTATGGTTGCAGGATTAGAGTTAACACAACTTGAAGGGATCATTCCTGCCATTGAAACGAGTCATGCTTTAGCTATTTTTGAACATAAAACCTTTAAGCCAGAAGATGTGGTTGTAATTAGTCTATCTGGTCGTGGTGATAAGGATTTAGATAATTATATTAAGTACTTTAAATTATAATGTCATTCTGAGCGAAGCGTAGGAATCTCATAAAAGAGATTGTCACGTCGTTTCACTCCTCACAATGACAACTAAGAATATGAACAGAATAAATAAAAAACTTCAAGAAAACAAAAAGCTACTGTCAATATACTTTACAGCAGGTTACCCAAACCTAAATGATACTGTTTCAATCATACAAGACCTTGAAAAAAGTGGTGTAGACATGATTGAAATAGGCTTACCCTTTAGTGATCCTTTAGCAGATGGGCCAACCATACAAGCAAGTTCTACTAAAGCACTAAAAAATGGCATGACTACTGAAGTTCTTTTTGACCAAATCAAGGATATCAGAAAAACAGTTTCTATTCCATTAATCATAATGGGTTATTTTAATCCAGTGTTACAATATGGTGTTGAAGCTTTTTGCAAAAAGTGCCAAGACATTGGTATTGATGGCTTAATATTACCTGACTTACCAGTCGATGTATATGCAGAAGAATACAAGGCAACTTTTGAGAAGTATAGTCTAATAAATGTGTTTTTAATAACACCTCAAACAAGCTATGAGCGAATTCACTATATAGACTCCGTCTCAAACGGCTTTATCTATATGGTAAGCTCAGCAAGTACCACAGGAGGACAAGCTGGTTTTGGCGATGCCCAAACAAGCTATTTTAAACGTATAGCTGAAATGAACCTTAACAACCCTCAAATTGTTGGTTTTGGCATTAGCAACAATGAGACTTTTAAACAGGCTACGACTCACGCTAAAGGCGCCATTATTGGTAGTGCATTTATTAAGCATTTAACCCATAATAATTTTGGCACTATTTCAGATTTCACAAGAATGATTCTTAACAATGAATAACAGAAACATCCATGCAGATTTTTTAAATGTCCTTAAATACAAGGATCAAGAATTGATTGATCTCTATATTGGTTTAAGAGACTATATTTTGTCGCTTTATCCTGAAAGTATTGAGCTTTTATATCACACACATGCTTTAACGTCAGTATATTCAACCTCAGAAAAATTAGGTGATGCGTTTTGTATGATTCCAATTTACACCAATCATCTAAATCTTGGTTTTAATAAAGGAACGCTACTTAACGATGAGACAAAACTACTTCAAGGAACTGGTAAACTAATTCGGCATATTCCTATTCTGAAACCTGAAGATTATCGAAATAGTAATGTGCAGCAACTAATAACTTCTGCAATTGAATTATCACTTACTGATAGAAATCATGCACCAAAGAATACAGGAATCACAATTTCTAAAATTAAAACATAAGAATGCCATATCAAATTTACGTTGTAGAACTTTCAAAACGTGTCTTTACTGAAAACAGAAAATTTCGTGAAGCAAATCTACAATTTAATGGTGTATTAGAGTGCTTATATGTTGGTATGACGAGTAAAACGCCAAAGGAAAGATTTCTTCAACATAAAACCGCATATAGAAATAAAAAAGGGCATAAACTCTCCTCTAACATTGTAGAAAAATATGGCTCTTACTTACGACCAAGTCTCTATAATCATATTGGACCAATTAGAACTAGAGAAGAGGCTTTAAAAAAGGAAAAAGCTTTAGCTTTAGAATTACGACGACAACGTTATGCAGTTTGGTTTAATTAATGTTTCTGCTTCTTACTGAGCATATCTAAATACATCGCTTCAACTTTTGATCTTGCCCAAGGCGTACGTCTTAAAAATTTTAAACTCGACTTTACGGAAGGATCATTAGTAAAGCAACGAATAGAAATTTGATAACCCATATATTCCCAACCATAATGAGCCACAAGCACATTAATAATTTGCTCTAATTTTACACCATGTAAAGGATTGTTGATCTGAGACATCTAATTAGATCTGCGAGAATTAGTATTTCGCCTGCGATTTCTATTTCGGTTAGAATTTTTGTTCCCTCCAGAAGAACTTCTAGAAGCAGAATTTCTATTACGATTTTGATTTCGCTGTCTACCTTGACCTTGCTTAATAGGTTCTGTTGAGGCATTAGGATCTGGTTCAAAGCCCTCAATAATCTCTACCTCAATCTTTTGATCAATCAATTTTTCAATCCCTTTTAAATAAGACGTTTCATCTGCACTTACTAAAGACAAAGCTTGTCCATTAGCTCCTGCTCTACCAGTTCGCCCTATTCTGTGTACATAATCTTCAGAAATATTAGGCAATTCAAAATTAACAACGTGAGGCAGTAAAGGAATATCGAGTCCTCGAGCAGCAATATCAGTTGCTACCAACACTCTAACTTTACCAGTTTTAAATCCTGCTAATGCCTTGGTTCTTGCACCTTGACTTTTATTACCATGAATTGCTGCAGCACTTATACCTGAAGCCACCATTTTCTTGGTGAGTCGGTTTGCACCATGTTTCGTTCTGGTAAACACCAACACTTGTTGCCATTGACCTTCGGAAATAAGTTTTATTATTAATCCTGTTTTCTTGCCCTTAGCAACACGATACACTTTTTGTGAAATAGCATCAACAGTAGAGTTTTCAGGAGTTGCTTCAACTTGTACTGGATTATTTAAAATACTATTAGCTAGCTTCCTTATATCTTTAGAAAACGTGGCTGAAAACATGAGGTTTTGACGCTTGCTAGGCATCAATTTCATCACACGTTCTATATCTCTAAGAAAACCCATATCGAGCATTCTATCGGCTTCATCTAGTATAAAAACCTCAACACGTTTTATAGACAATAAGTTCTGATTTTGAAGGTCTAACAAACGACCAGGAGTTGCTACTAAAATGTCTATACCTTGACGAATTTTCGCCACTTGCGGTTTTTGATTGACACCTCCAAAAATCACAGCGCTACGTATATTTAAAAATTCGCTATAATCCTTAACGCTCTCATGGACTTGTGCAGCTAACTCTCGTGTTGGCGTTAAAATCAAAGCTCGTATTGGTCTAAATTTTGTCTTAGGATTCTCGGATAAATAATGTAATAAAGGCAAGGTAAAACCTGCAGTTTTACCTGTTCCTGTTTGAGCTGAAGCCAAAACATCTCTACCTTCTAAAACTGGCGGAATGGCTTTTTCTTGTATTGGACTCGGCGTTGTATATCCCTTTTTGCTAATTGCTTTAAGCAAAGCTGTAGATAAGCCTAGGTTTTGAAATGACATATAAATTGGTTGTAAATGACAATCTATACGTTTAGCGTCATTCTTTTATTAATGGCCTAAGGTACTCTAATTTTCATGACTTAGGTAAAATGAATCCTTAATAGAAGTATTTATAAAAACTCACGATACTGTATAACTCTAAAATCAAAGGTATTAAAGTCAGGGTTTTTAGACTTTAGTTGTTTGTACAAAGGCATTCTACTTATAGAAATGTTAGCTGCTCCTGAGCCTGACGTTAATGAAACTGTTTTGATTGTTCTCATATAGGTCTCGACTTCGCTCGACCTGACAGGAATTGTGAATTTATGAATCCTTGGCACATCATTATTGACGAGTTCTAATTTTAATCCGTATGTTTTTAGATGTTTTCTAAAAAAGAATTCTGGTCCGTTTTTACTATTACCTCCTGTAAATAATATCGTGTCAATATTAGGAAACTGTTTTATATAACCTATAACATCTCGCAGCACAATATTTTTCATACCTAAATCTGACGCATCAATTTTATGACGTTCTGCACTTTCAACAATATCACAAACACCTATTTTGTGCCGAACAAGAAATTGCTTGCGTTGTTCAACGGCCTCTTCAGAATTATCATACCTTAAATTTAGGTTATGGATTACCTCTATTTTTTTCCATAGAGAATTGTAATAACTCCCATAACAAAAGTCAACATCCTGTTCTAACAAATTCCCTTTAGAGAATCGTGGTGGTGGTAAGGTACCAACAATGATTTTGGTAGTATCGTTTTTTAAAAATGGTGGATATGGATGCTTATGTAAAAACAATAAATCAGTATTTATATTTATCTTTAAACGAAACTGTAAATTTACCAAAATTACGTTTGTAATAAATCAACACCTAGATGAAGCCAATTTTAAAATTAACTAATGAATATGTTCAAATTCTTTTTGGTGTTATTTTGGCAAGTATTGGTTTAAAAGCCTTTTTATTACCCAACGGCTTCTTAGATGGTGGTGTTACAGGAATTGCCATTCTTCTGAACACTCAATTTGATATTAATATTTCGTATTTATTAATCGGACTGAGCATTCCGTTTTTAATCATGGCCTATTTTACTGTATCTAAGCGTATTGTAGTAAAGTCGATTATTAGTATTGTTACATTAGCCTTATTTATTCATTTTGAAAATTTTCAAACCATAACAGACGATAAACTTTTAATTGCCATTTTTGGTGGTTTATTTTTAGGTGCAGGAATTGGCATTGCTATTAGAAATGGATCTGTGTTAGACGGTTCAGAAATTTTAGGTGTGTTTGTCAATGACCGATTTGGGATAAGTATTGGTAAAATTATTCTATTATTTAATATCATTCTCTTTAGCATTACTGCATTTGTATTGTCTAAAGAGGTCGCCTTATATTCTATCTTAACCTATATTGTTACCGCAAAAGTTACCGACTTAACTATAGAAGGTTTCGAGGACTTTATTGGAATTACTATTGTATCCAGTAAAAATGATGAAATCAAAAAATTAATTATGAAAGAACTTGGAGCTGGAATGACCATTTACAAAGGAAAAAAAGGATTTGGTAGTCAAGGTCAAACACAGGATTTTGATATTATTCATACCGTAATTAATAGAATTGATTTACGGAAAATAAATAGACTGATTGATCGCACAGATTCTAATGCGTTTATAATAGAGTTCGATGTTAACAACGTTAAAGGCGGTGTATTACGACGCTATTTATCTAGAAATAAAGGCAAACGTTTAGCCGCAAGTTTATCTGACAATAACTAATTATTTACTAAATAAAATGATGCTTAGATTATTAATACTATTGAGCTTTACTCTTGTTCTAAATTGCAAAAATGAACCTCAAATAAAAACTAATGCTGAGTTTACTAAACCTATGCCAAAGTTAGAAGAAGGCAGATACAATGTAGCCTTTTTAATCATGGATGGTGTTTATAACACCGAACTAACTGCACCTTTCGATATTTTTCAGCATACTATTTTTAGAGATAGTATAAAAGCTATGAATACCTTTACAGTCGCTAATACTTTAAATCCTATTAGAACTTTTGAAGGGATGTACTTGCTTCCAGATTTTGATTACACCTCAGAAAACTTACCTAAAATAGATATTCTTGTAATTCCGAGCGCAGAACATCATTTAGATACTGATTTAGAAGATGAGGTGATGCTAAGTTTTGTAAGACAAGTTGATAAAGACGCACAGTTTATGACCTCACATTGCGATGGTGCATTTGTGTTAGCCAAAGCAGGATTATTAGACGATGTGGTATCTACAACGTTTCCTTCAGATATAGATACTATGCGAGCTATGTTTCCTAAATTGAACATTAGAAAGGATATTCTCTTTGTGCATGATGGAAAGTATATTACCTCAGCAGGTGGTGCAAAATCATTTGAGGCTGCCTTATATTTAAGCGAATATCTTTATGGTAAAGACATTGCTCAAAGTCTTGCTGGAGGATTAGTCATTGACTGGAATCTAGACGATGTTCCTCATTTAGTCATTGATTAAGCTGGCTTTATAGCATTTTGCTTAACTACTTGCGATAAAACAATCTGTGTTTTGGTTTCGCCATATACAATGAGGTTGTCTATAAATCCTTCTAAATGTTTTTGATTTCTCAATACAACTTCCATAACTATGTTTTCGTTACCTGTAATTCTGTAGCAATTAACAACCTCATCATAGGTTTGTATTTTCTCTAAAAAGGGTTTTAATTTTCCCATAAAAGCTCTAAGCGTAATTATCGCTTTGAACTGATACCCTAAATCTAAAGATGAAATCTGAGCAATATAGCCTTCCAATATTCCGGAGTCTTCCATTTTCTTAATTCGCTCAGAAACTGCAGGAGAGCTTATTCCTACTTGCTTGCCAATAGCTACATTAGATTGACGTGCATTCTCTTGCAAGCATTTTAAGATCTTATTATTAATTAAATCCATATTTTTTAAAGTAAATATATTAAAATTTAATAATTATTAAAGTAATTAGTTTAAATAGATTTAAATATTAATTTAAAGTAACCCATTTTGCTCGTAACTTTGTGAAAATTGCTATAAATAATGTCGCCGAATCTCCCAAATTATTTGTCCGAACTCCCTATCTATCAGAAGGCTATGGATATCTGGACACTGTCCAGAAATATTTCTACATATCTTAATTATGATTTATGCACTCTGGATGAGTATGGTAATGAAGATCCTAATATTTACTTTTCAGGTGACATTGTTCAGCAAAGTTCTTCCTTAAGTTCAGAAGTTATTAATACTGCATTAGAGAATACTCGAGATGAGAAATACAAACGAATGTTATCTTTAAAACGTTTAACTCGACATCTGTATAATAACTGTACACGTTTAGAAAATGCAAACAGCAATGGTAAAGAATATTTACCGCTTCTTAAAGTTGAACTTAAAAGATTTAACAGACTGCATCGCTCTTGGATGCTCACACTTTAATTCTCAGCGCTCGACATTTAGGGATTTTAATTTTGTAACTTTGCAGGCAAAATTAAACATCTAATAGCATGTCTATAGAAAAGCTTCCAAAAATAAAACATACATCATCTAACAACTTTTTTTTATTAGCAGGTCCTTGTGCTATTGAGGGAGAAGATATGGCAATGCGTATTGCTGAACGTGTTGTAAGAATAACTGAGGATTTAAAAATACCTTATGTATTTAAAGGCAGTTTTAAAAAGGCTAATCGAAGTCGTATAGATAGTTTTACTGGTATTGGCGATGAGAAAGCACTTAAGATTCTAAAAAAAGTTTCTGACACCTTTAATGTACCAACGATTACAGATATTCATGAAGTTTCTGATGCTGCTAAAGCTGCTGAATATGCAGACGTTCTTCAAATTCCTGCTTTTCTAGTAAGGCAGACTGACCTTGTTGTTGCAGCAGCTGAAACAGGGAAATTTGTAAACCTAAAAAAAGGACAATTTATGAGTCCTGAAGCTATGAAACATGCCGTAAAAAAAGTACAAGATTCTGGAAACAGTAATGCCTGGATAACAGATCGTGGTACTATGTTTGGCTACCAAGATATGATTGTAGATTTTAGAGGCATACCAACAATGCGCACTTACGCGCCAACCGTTTTAGATGTGACACATTCACTACAACAACCTAACCAATCTTCTGGTGTTACAGGAGGTCGACCAGATATGATTGAAACGATTGCAAGGGCTGGTGTTGTAAATAATATTGATGGTCTATTTATGGAAACTCATTTCGATCCTGCAAATGCTAAAAGCGATGGCGCCAATATGCTACACTTAGATCACTTGGAAGGTTTACTTAAAAACTTAGTGGCGATAAAGAAAACTGTAAATTCACTCTAAGAACGCGGTTTAGGTAATTGCCTATCATACATTACAATACTTCCTGCAACAGATACGTTAAGACTTAATTCGCTATTAAACTTCACTAAAAAGTGACTTTTCTCTATGGCTTGTTTGGATAATCCATGATCTTCGGCACCTAATAAATAGACACAACGTCTTGGGTGATGGAATGTTTCTAAATCTTGTGCTTCTTCAGTCAATTCAACACCAACAATACGAGCGCCTTTGGGTAAATTATTATAGAATTCATTAAACGTATCGTAATGAAAATAAGGCATAGATTTTACTGCGTTATGTGTATCGCTAGCTTGTTTTGCGTAACGGTTACCAATAGTAAAAATAAAACTTGCACCTAAGTTTTGAGCAGAGCGCCAAAGTACACCTAAATTTTCTGGTGTTTTACCATTTTGGATGCCTATGCCAAAGAATTCGTTAATAAGGTTATCATTCATAGTATAAAACTAAAAAAGTCTTTCATTAAATGAAAGACTTTTCTTTGTAGCGGGAACTGGACTCGAACCAGTGACCTTCGGGTTATGAGCCCGACGAGCTACCTACTGCTCTATCCCGCGATTTAATTTCAAAATAACTGTCTTAGCTATTAACTTTCGGTTCATAATGCCGACCCAGTCATTTTGGATTGCAAATATACGATGCTTTTTGATTTTAACAAGTATAATAACGAAAAAACTCCTGCAGATTAACAGGAGTTTTAATTAAAACCAAAAGACTGTTATGTTTAGTTATCGTCTTCTTCTGTATCTAAAGTTGCTATACTTCCTTTACTATTTGTAGCTTCGTAATCAAAAGCAATACCTTCTGGTAATTGCTCACCTAAAGCTGCAAAATCTCCTTTAAAATCATTATTACCTATCATTAAGGTTTTTAAGTTACTTAAACTAGCAATACCTGATGGTAAATCGCCATAAAAAGCGTTATTGGAAAGTATTAAATCTTCTAAATTGGTTAATTTATCCATTGAGGTTGGCAATGTTCCAAATAAGCTATTATCAAATAAACTTAGGGTTACTAATGATTCTAAATTAGAAATACTAGATGGTAATTTACCACTCAAATTATTACTGCTAACCAATAATTGTTTCAAGTTTTTTAATTCTCCTATTGAACTAGGTATTGATCCTGAAAGTTCATTGCTGTATAATTCTAAAACTTTTAAATTCTTAAGATTACCAATCTGAGCTGGGATTTTTCCTTTGAGAGTGTTCATAAATAATTGTATTGACTCTAACTCTGCAAGTGTAGTAATCTCATTTGGTATTTCACCTTCTAAACTATTAAATGCAATATTAATTTCTTGTAAAGACTTAAGGTTGCCAATAGTATTTGGGATTGATCCTTTTATTTGATTTCTGAACAAACATAATTTTTCTAAGTGAACTAAATCGCCAATCTCTGCTGGTAACTCACCTTGTAAATTATTGAGCATTAAATTTATCTCAACGACTTTTCCGTCAGAAACTACAACACCATACCAATCGGTAACTGGTTGAGTCATGTCCCAAGAGGTGCTCCATTCTGATCCATTTGTTGAATTGTACAAGGCTTTTAAGGCCTCTTTTTCCTGAGGAGATATGTTGGCAAATGCAAAAACAGATACCAAACATAATACTAGTGATAGCTTCAAAGTTTTCATAATAGTAGATTTGAGGAGGGACTCTTTACTGATACGAAACTATAAGATTATCGTTTAAAATACAACTTTTTTCGACGAAATGCACTTTTGTATGTATAATTAACTGAATATCAATTAATTAAAAAATAACTTATTGTGCTTCTGAAGCTGTAAAACTTACTATATTTTCGGCTTCAATTGTAAAATCTACAAGTAAAGGATTACAGCATACTTCACAATCTTCAATATAACTTTGAGGCCCTGACGATTGTTCTAAAAGTATAGAAATCTGTTCCCAACAATGAGGACATTGAAAAAAATACTCTAGCTGTTGCATAATTTAATCAAAACGTATCGCTTTTACAGGTGTAATTTTAGAGATTATTACTGATGGTATAACGAGTAATAACATACAGGCTATGAAAGTTCCTATATTTAATAGTAATATATAGTCAAAGGATAAATACACTGGTGCTTCATTAACATAATATGTATCTGGATTTAGCGGAATTATTTTAAAATATTTTTGAATTAACAATAATCCAATGCCTATAATATTTCCCCAAAGCAAACCTAAACCAACTAAATAGGAAGCATTAGTTAAAAATATTTTTCTAATACTAAAGTTAGAACTTCCAAGTGCTTTAAGAATTCCTATCATTTGTGTACGCTCTAGAATTAAAACCAATAACGCTGTGATCATATTAATACCTGCAACTAGTATCATAATACCTATAATGCCATAAACATTATTATCAAATATTTTAATCCATTCAAAAACAGAGTAATATTTATCAGAGACTTTTCTTGCATTTAATAATGATGGAATACTTTCATAGATCTCAGTCGTCTTTTCATCTAATTTAGAATAGTCATCGATAAAAATTTCGAAGCTTCCTACATCCTCTTTTTCCCAACGATTAAGACGTTGTATATGCCTTATATCTCCTAGTATAAACGTTTTATCTAATTCTTCAAATCCTGAGCTAAAAACACCTGAAATTGTAAATGATCTAATTCTTGGTACTTTTTGCAAGTCTTCTCCAAAAACCATTTGAAATTTATCACCAGATTTTAAATTTAATCGGTTGGCGACGATACTTGAAATCAATACTGAGTTACTCATAGTGTCATTAAAATTTGGTAATGAACCTTCTACAAGAAATGTTTCAAAATAAGACCAATTATAATCTGAAGCAACACCCTTAAGTACAACACCTTCAACATTCGTTTCAGTTCTAATTAATCCGAATTTGGCAGCTACAGGTTGTATATATTTTACACCTTCAACAGTTTTAAATTCTGGATAAAAATCTTGGTTTATAGAGATAGGAACAATAGACTCGTTAGACGCATTATTATCATAATTAGACACCACAATATGGCCATTAAAAGCTACGACTTTATCTCGTATTTTCTGTTGCAGACCTAAGCCAGTGGCAATAGCAACCAACATCACAACCATACCAATAGTAATAGCAGTAATTCCAATTTTTATTATTGGTGCTGATACACTACTTTTATACGACTTACTACCAATGATGCGTTTAGCTATAAAGAGTTCGAAATTCAAAATGTACTTATGCAATTACTAGTTATCAAAAATAGGGTTTTATTCTGTTTCTTAATGCTTATTGCCTGTGGTTCTAAATCCAAAAATGATATCGCTGCCAATAACGAGGTTGTTAATAATATCAAGGAGAATAAAACTATTGTAGTTGGTGCCAACAGAACATCAGAGTATTTATCATTATTAAAAGGTAAGCGTGTTGGTATTGTTGCCAATCAGACGAGTGTTATTTTTAAGAGCACAGATTCTATTTTTGAAGTTGATCCTGAGACAAACAAACCTATTCTATACGAAACTCAGGAAGTCTATACACATCTCGTAGATTCGTTACTAGACCATAATGTTAATATTAAAAAAGTATTTTCTCCTGAACATGGTTTTAGAGGTAAAGCAGATGCAGGAGAATTGGTTAAAGATGGTATCGATACCAAAACAGGATTACCAATTTTGTCATTACATGGAAAGCATAAAAAACCATCAAAAACACAACTTGAAAATCTAGATATTATGATTTTTGATATACAAGATGTTGGTGTTAGATTCTACACCTACATTTCTACATTACATTATGTTATGGAAGCTTGCGCAGAACAAAACATTCCACTTCTAATTTTGGATCGTCCAAATCCTAATGGTAACTATGTGGATGGTCCTGTTTTAGAAAAGGAACACAGTAGTTTTTTAGGTATGCATCCTATTCCTTTGGTTCATGGAATGACCATTGGAGAATATGCTAAGATGATAAATGGTGAAGGTTGGCTTAACAATGCTTTAAAATGTGATATTATTACTGTAGAACTACTAAATTACACTCATAATAGTACTTACAGCTTACCAATACGACCGTCGCCAAATTTACCGAATGATCAATCCATAACTCTATATCCAAGTTTAGGTCTATTTGAAGGTACCAATGTAAATGCAGGCAGAGGAACTGAATATCAGTTTCAACGTTATGGAGCGCCATTTTTAGATCAAAACCATTATGAATTTAACTATACTCCAATTCCAAATTTTGGATCAAAATACCCTAAACATCAAGATAAGATTTGCTATGGTGTAGATTTATCTAACATTGAAGCTAAACGGCAATTCACTTTAAAATACATCTTGGATGCTTATCACAACGCTACAGATAAATCTAAGGTATTTAATATGTCTAATTTTACCACTCATGCAGGAACTGCAGAGTTGCAACAACAAATTGAAAGCGGTCTCAGTGAAACTGAAATTAGACTAACCTGGAAAGAAGAATTGTCTAATTTTAAAAAAATAAGAGCTACGTATTTACTTTATGATTAGTTAGAGCTAGTCTCTGCAAGAGTTACCTCAGCAGTACTTATATCTATAGATTCTCTTCCAAAAACTTTAACTACAAAAACTATTCTAACAGGTGATTGCACTACAACAAAAACATGCTTACCAACTGACAATTCTCTTAATGGAACTTTAAAATCTGTTGCATTTACAGTGTAACTTAGCTCGCGTTTAACGGCTCTATTTATAGAGTACACATAGTTGATTTTCTTATCACTTTTTAAGATTAGTGTATCTTTTGTAGTGTTAAGGTCATGATATAAGCCATCTGCTCTAATATTAAAGTTTTTTTCAATTTTGGCGTAAGATGTTTGTGCTAAAATCGGTTGTGTAAAAACACCGAAAACGGCTAAAAGGATAATCTTGTTATGTAGTTTCAAATTTGCGCTATTAAGTTCAACATTGATGAACTCAACAGGTATTTTTTAGCCCTCAGTTGTGAAAGTAGATACTTTTCCTACAAAACTCAAGATTTATTCTATGAACGACTTAAAATACTCGAAGAACAGCAAAATAATGTTAATAACATTGTTAATAACCTAGCTTTTTATGAGTGAGATTAAAAGATCTGGATAATCAGTAATAATACCATCAACAGAAAAATCTATCATTCTTTTCATATCATCTATATCATTAACTGTCCAAGGTATTATTTGAATTCCTTTTTCTTGGTATTGTTCAATAATTGAATTATCTAAAAGCTCAAAATATGGACTTATAATTTCTGGAGTATAACTCAACTTTAAAAATTTTAGATCTATATTTTCATCTTCATCAACCAATAATGCTACTTTCATCTTAGGATCTTGTTTTTTAATTTCTTCTAGAATACGTAAGTCGAAAGATTGTAGATTACACCGTTTACCAATTTTATATTGCTTTAATTCCTCTAATACCAAGTTTACAAATACTTCTGGTTTGGGAGTATAGATATCATCATATTTTGGCTTGGCTTTTAATTCAATATTATATTTAATATCAGGATTTAAAGCTTCTGCCATTTCAAAAACTTCTGATAATAGTGGTTTATAAACGGATTGTAATTGCTGATCTGGAAAACGTGGATGAGTTTTGGTTCCGCAATCAAATTGTTTAATACTATCATGAGACATTTGATATAAATTAAATTGCATATCATCATGTTCAAGTATTGGCTTCCCAGTTGGCATCTTGCAGATGGTTCGGCTCATAAAAGGCTCATGAGAGACTATAACCTGGTTATCATTTGTCACTGCGACGTCGAGCTCCAAAGTATGAACACCTAGCTCTATAGCTTTTTTAAATGCTGGTAGGGAATTTTCTGGCAACAATCCTCTGCAACCTCTATGACCTTGAACATCTATCATTGTATTGGAGTTACAACTTACAAGTAACACTAAAATAAATAGAATTTCATTATTTCTCCACATTAGAAATGGTCGTTGGCTTTGCATATTTTTGAAATGGTTGTCTAAGCAGTTCAACAATATTGCTGTTTTTTTCTTCATCAGGGAAAACATCAACACCATAAACTAATTTATCTCTATCAATTTCCATATAGGTCCCTAGAAGTCTATCCCAAATAGAAAATATATTTCCGTAGTTAGAATCTGTGTAAGGCAACACATAATGATGATGTACTTTATGCATATCTGGTGACACTAATACATAACTGAGTGCTTTATCTATTTTTTTTGGAAGTTTAATATTGGCATGATTAAACTGTGTTGCAATTAAAGACATGGATTGATATAGCATAACAATGGCAATTGGAGTACCAATTATAAAAACTCCAAGTAATGTAAACACAAATCTAATGACACTCTCTAATGGATGATGCCTGTTAGCTGTTGTAGTATCTACGTTATGATCACTATGATGCACCAAATGGACCATCCATAATGGTTTAACTTTATGCTCAACGTAATGCGGTAGATAGGCACCAATAAAATCCATTAAAAACACTCCAAAAAGTACGTATAACCACAATGGCATTTCTGGCAACCAATTTATGATTCCAAAATCATTAGCCATAACCCAATCTGCAGATTTTAATAATAAGAATGCTAAAGCAAAATTGACAATAATAGTGGTTAAGGTAAAAAACAGGTTAGGTAAAGCATGCTTCCATTTTTTATACTTAAAATTAAATAAAGGCACAGCACCTTCAATAAGCCAAAATAGTGTAAGACCGCTAACTAATATTAAACTTCGGTGAGATGAAGGAATCGTTTCAAAATAATGGATTATAGTTTCCAAGGTAGTATTAGTTTTTATTCATTATCAAAGTTACTTTTTTTAAATCTACTAAAGAAACTTTAGATCGCCAAGCTTCCATACCATCTGTGTTTTTTAATAAAGCATATGCTGTAAAATTTAAGAGATTAAATAATGATTTGTTAGCTGATGCTACACCTTCTTCTCCAAAATCTTTTAGCACTCTAAGGAGTTTTTTAGGTTTATCTCTTAAAGCCCATTCAAACTGGCTTAGTAGATTACACTTTTGCAACAAAATAGCTTGCTGATTTTGCGCTTCACTTTTTGCAAATCCTTTAGCTTCGTTTATATAAATAGATGCTAAGTCTATAAGCTCTCGTTCAATATCTTTGTTTCTAACTATTGCTAAATCTAAATATTTTTTAGCAAGTCTATAGGCTGTAACAAAATTCTGTTTTTTAGCATAGCTTTTAAGCTCCTCTCTTAAAAACTTAGTATTTATGGCATAGGTTTTTAGAATTTTTTCCCAATTAAATCCAAACTCTTCATTAAAATAGGCTCTACTATTTAAAATATTACCATTAGCATCCATAATCTTTACACTATCGTCATTAAATTTATCGATATATCTGGTAGATCGTTTTCCTTCAATTTCAGATAGCAAATCTTCATAGAATGTCTCACTAATTACTACTGGTACAAAATTTTCCCATAAAATTTCACTAATAACTTCATTATCGAGTATACTAACATATTCCCTTCTACTTAAACCTTCTACGCGTATCAAAGTTTGAAAATCTAAAGCTGCACCTTCCCACATAACAAAAAGCATTTTGTCTTGAGCTAAGGCTAATTTTTTAGCAAAGCTTAATGAAGTCATCCACTCATAATCTTGAGCAAAACTAAAACTGTAGACAACTAGAAACAGGGATACTACTATTTTTCTCATAAGCCAATATTTTCTGAATAATGTATCAAAAATCGAGCCTTAACTATCATTTATAATTTAATTCTATTTTTCATGGCTTCAACAATATTAAATGCTGCAGGACAAATGGCAACATTTTTTAATGTAAGATTAGAAATTTGCTGAAACTTTTTACGATCTGTATGGGGAAACTCTCTACATGCTTTAGGTCTAACATCGTAAATAGAGCAATAATTATCGGCACCTAAAAAGGTGCATGGTACAGATTGCAATACATAATCATTATCCTCATCTAGTTGTAAATATTGCTCTATAAATTGCTGCTCTTTTATTCTAAAATATTTAGAAATACGAAGAATATCTTTATCAGTAAATAAAGGGCCTGTGGTTTTACAACAATTGGCACAGTCTAAGCAATCTGTACGTTCAAATTCCTCATCATGCAGCTCTTGCATGGTATAATCTAATTGCTTTGGTGGTTTTTTACTAAGCTTCTTAAAAAACGTTTTATTTTCATTGTGTTTTTCTTTGGCTAATTTGGGTAAATTATTAATAAGGTCTTGCATATTGTAAAGTTAGCTAAAGTTATTGATATCTTTAAGAAAAGACAACACCACCACAAAACAATTTGTAACATTTTACTATCTTCATGCACCAATAGTTAACCAACCCATCTACAACCATCAACCTAAGTTACTTTCAACTCAGAAAGTGAATGTTTAAATTTTTTCGCCGTATTCGTAAAGATCTAATATCTAACGGTAAAACCAGCAAATACTTCAAATACGCTATTGGTGAAATTCTGCTTGTTGTCATTGGAATTTTAATTGCGCTTAGCATTAACAATGTCAACGAAGCAAAAAATAACGAAGCGCGCTTAGTAAAAATACTTAAAGAAATTCGCCAAGATTTGGAGAATGATGTGGTTGCAGCTCAAGGTCGATTAAAGGCAGGTAATGAAATGGACTCACTCTGTAATCTTGTGCTTGATGAAAAAATAACACAACAAGACTACATCGACAGAGGCGATAGTGATGATTTGTTTTGGATTGGCTTACAATTTTGGTCTTTCGATTTTCAAAAAACAGCATTTAATAAGTTTGAAAATTTTCAAGGGGTTATCCCAGAACACTATGATGTTCTTTTAGAAGACATTAATAATTACTACAACGTTACAGGTAAATTGCATAATGATGTTTACGCAATTTTTAGACAACAAATAATGGATAGACACGACTACCTCGCCAATAATATGGATTGGTACTATTTAATGCGAAAAAGTAAGCATACACCAGAAATGATAGATTTTTATCTCAACAATCCCATGTATAGAAATTGGGTGTCACAGCATAGGGCAGATAATATAAATGGTAAATACGGAACCGTCAATGATTTACATAATAAGGGTATTGGGCTTATTTTTAAAATCACGGACATTCTGCAAGACGACTATAAACTAGATAATCCTGAAGTGGTAAAAAAAATGGGGAAACCTAGAGACGACCTATCTCAATATTCGGGGAAGTACAGTATAGAAAAATTCGACAATCAAATAGAAATCAGTCATGTTGCTGGCCATTTATTTGCCAATATGCAATGGCACTTAAAAACTATAGAAAAAGATTCGTTTACCTCCTTTGAAGACCCGAATTACCACTACAAATTTAAGAGAAACCAAAACAAGATTATTGGCATACAGATGTATCATCTTAAAGACTCAACACGAAGCGGTTATTGGAAAAAAGAACCTAATGATTAAATTCTTCCGTCATATTCGTCGCTCACTAATCCAAGAAAATAGGACTGAACGTTTAGAAAATGTCCAGTGGACATTTTTAGTGAAAGTGCCAGCTTGCCGCGTTGGAATTAAATATTATAAACATGATTAAGTTTTTTCGTAAAATCAGATATGACCTCATGAAACAAAATAAGATGTCAAAATACTTTAAATACGCCATTGGTGAAATCCTACTCGTCGTTATGGGGATTTTAATAGCCTTACAAATTAATAATTGGAATGAGCGACGCAAGGAAACAAATAGCGGAAATCAATTTTTAAAAAACATTCAAAGTGACCTCGAACAAGACATTTTATTAGCAGATAGTGTTCTTAAAATAAACAGCCAATCGTTCAGTATTATTAGTAGCATAGACTCAATTTTTCATAGTCAAAGTTATTTCGAAGCCGAAAAATACGAACAGCTTTTTGGTGTACCTGACACCTTACTTTTTAACATTGTATTTTATCGTGATCCTTCATTTAGATCAATTAATAGTTCCTATAAATCACTCATTGCAGATGGTAAATCAGGATTAGTTAAGAATCGTCAATTATTTCAAGAAATTCAACAACTCTATAACGAAAATCACGAGCGACTTTCCAGCACTTACGAAGTCATTAAAAATTTAGAAGAACGTATTGGTTGGGCATATCCTATTGAAAAAATGCGTTGGTCGTATGCCGATTTAAAAGGTGCAAAGGATAAAAAAATCTTTGCTGACCTTATTTCGTTAACCGAACAAAAATATTGGTATGCCCTAAATTTAATTAGAGTGAAAAACAGAAGCCAAGAAGTAATTTCGTTAATTGATAAAGAACTGGCGCAATGATAAAATTCTTCCGTCATATTCGTCGTTCACTAATCCAAGAAAATAGGACTGAACGTTTAGAAAATGTCCAGTGGACATTTTTAGTGAAAGTGCCAGCTTGCCGCGTTGGAATTAAATATTATAGACATGATTAAGTTTTTTCGTAAAATCAGATATGACCTCATGAAACAAAATAAGATGTCAAAATATTTTAAATACGCCATCGGCGAAATTCTACTTGTAGTTATTGGGATTCTGATAGCACTTCAGATTAACACGTGGAACACGAAAAGATTAGATAGCTCAAAGGAAACTGCAATTCTTAAAGAATTACATAAGGAGTTTTTAGATAATAAAATTCAGTTTGATAGTGTTAAGTCGGTTCATACAAGGTCTATAAAATCTCTTAATACCATTATTGATGCTATGCCTCTAACCAAAGAAAAGGTATTTAACTTAATGGATGCTTTCGAGAATGCTCTACATACGTTTACCTTCAATCCTTCCAGTGGTGTTGTAAACTCTTTGATTGCTTCTGGGAATTATGAACTTATTAAAAATGATACCTTACGAAATTATTTGGTGACTTGGAAGGATGTGTATCAAGACTTTTTAGAGGAAGAGCTTAACCATCAAAAATACAGGTATGATTTTATGGATCCGCATTCTGCAGAGCACACAGATTTAATTATGTTTAAAAAAGGTGATCAAGAAGCTATAGATTATTCTTTAGACTATATAATATCTCGTGAATTTAGAGGTCATCTCACTGTTATTAAAGGAAGACTTCAAAATATAATAACCGACTTAGAAAAAAAGACTTTAGAAAATCATATAAACGAAATTATTAGACTAACCCAGACCAATGATTAAATTTTTCAGACATATTCGTAAATCATTAATTGAAAAGAACAAAATGGGAAAGTACTTTAAATACGTGATTGGCGAAATACTGCTAGTCGTAATAGGCATTTTGATTGCACTACAGATTAACAATTGGAATGAAGACCAAAAATCGGCAAAGCAAGAAAAAACATATTACTGCAAAATTTCTGAAGATTTACAAGTAGATATTAAAAATATTGATAGCGCATTGGTCTCTATTGATATACGTTTAGAAAGGACAAAAAAATTCATGAAAAACCTTTTAAAAATACAAGACGATAAAGCGGTTATATTCAAGGATTTTATACCAACATTTAGGTATTACAAATTCCTTCCAACCAAAGCAGCTATTGTAGACATCACGTCATCTGGTAAACTTGAAAAGCTAAGAAATCAACCCTTAAAAAAAAGTATTTTGAGTCATTACACAGAACAAGAAAATGCTTTAAAAATTGTCGATATTAATTATAATAAATTAGTTGACAAACTCTTCGATTTAGAAAAATTTGCAGATTTTGGGTTTCAGGAAGTACCTCAATATCAAAATATATTTGATGCTGAATTGCAAGAATTATTAACCAGTAAACAATGGCAAGAAAATCCGGACAACGAACTATTTATAAAGATTAAAGATGTAATGATTTTAAATATGATTCA
Source organism: Microcosmobacter mediterraneus (assembly GCF_031846265.1). Taxonomy (NCBI): domain Bacteria; kingdom Pseudomonadati; phylum Bacteroidota; class Flavobacteriia; order Flavobacteriales; family Flavobacteriaceae; genus Microcosmobacter; species Microcosmobacter mediterraneus. The sequence continues at coordinate 23,285 of NZ_JAVRIA010000003.1, forward strand.
GGGCGAACGAGAAAAAGAGCTTCTTAAAGGCATCAAAGCCGATGCCGAAGAATTAAATAGTTTATTAGTTGAAAACTGTAATTGACATGATTAAGTTCTTTAGACATTTTAGAAAATCATTTTTAGATAATAACCAAATGGGAAAATACTTTAAATATGCTATAGGTGAAATCTTGTTAGTTGTCATAGGTATTCTGATTGCACTTCAAATCAACAATTGGAACCAAAATAGAATAGCTGACAACTATGAGAAGAACGTACTATTAGAATTAGAAAAAACACTTACTAATGATTTAGATTTTTTCAACAATTTAGAAGATCGTGTAAAGCGAAAAGATACGGCTATAGATAATTTAATATTTGCAAGACAAGGTAAAAAGAAGTTTAGCGATATAGAACTTAAGAATAGTATTTGGTGGGCCAATTCTGGTTTATTATTCTCTTATAATAAAGGACCTTATGAAACTTTAAAATCGAGTGGTTTGGACAAAATAAAATCAGACTCATTAAGAATTAGTATCACCAGTCTTTATGAAGTTACCTTGCCAAGAGTTGAGGCTTTTATCCAATATGCTGAAGAAGATTACGTCTCATTAATAGAAGAAGAAAATAGAAAATTAAAAGAACAAGGTTTTTACAGTGAGTATTTTGAGCTTGGAAAAAATGATGAAGGTCATGAAGGCTTTTATATTAGAACAAACTATGATTTAAATAAATATCTTAATGAGCCATCCTATGACGAAATGCTAAAATTACAAGCTAAATTCAAAAAGGACAATTGGAGTACTATGCTATATGCTCAAAAAGAAACACAGGAATTATTAGAAAAAGTAAAATTAGAGCTAAAAGAACGATTTAATGATTAAATTCTTCCGTCATATTCGCCGCTCACTAATTAACCAAAACAACATGGGAAAATACTTTAAATACGCGATTGGTGAAATCTTATTAGTTGTAATTGGGATTCTAATTGCACTACAGATTAATAACTGGAATGAAAATAGAAAACTAGAACACAGTAAACACAAGCTCATGCTCGCCTTAAAAAAAGAATTGGTTAGTAATAAAAATGAGTTAGATAATTACCAACTAGGAATACATAAAAGTAATAGCAAATTTAATAAAGTACTTCTTTACTCTGTAGGAGATTATTCCATTCCTATTGATAGTCTTAAGTACTATCTATCAGAAATGATTTACGGTAGAACATTATTAATATTAAATTCCGTTCAGGAAGAAGCCATTAACTCCGGTAAGTTTGAAATGTTAAGTGATAGCTTAAAGCAGAATCTTTCTGTACTAAAAGATTATACCAATTCCAGAAATACAATTAGCGATAGAAGTACTAATATGTTTAATCTTGATAATGATAATGAGTCAGTTAATTTAATGGCTAGATTATATATGCTTCCTGTAATTCCTGAAGAATTTTTAAGTCATCCGTTAATTCCAACACATCCTGAATTTTTATTAAGCGATATCGAACTATCTGCTCTTGTCAAAGATCCTGAAACTTATTTAACATTAAATAAAATATATCTAATATATGCAGCCGATGAAGTTTGGATTAAATATGGTTTATTAAGACTTACTAATGAAACCATTGCATTAATTGACCGAGAATTAAAGTAATAATAAATCATGATTAAATTTTTTAGACATATAAGAAAATCTATGATTAACCAAAACAGAACTAAAAAGTATCTGCTCTACGCTATTGGCGAAATTCTGCTTGTAGTTATTGGGATTCTAATTGCACTACAGATTAATATCTGGAATGAAAACAGAAAAGATTTAGAACAAGGCAGTATTTTAATGAAAGAACTCCTTAATGAGTTTGAGTTTCATGTAAAAACCTTTGACTGGGCTTTAGATATGCAAACAGAGAGCTACGAAAGTCAGAAAACTATTTTCGGTGTTAAAGATTTAAATAGTCTAAGTGCAGATAGTTTATTTAACTTCTTTGGTTTTTCTAATATTGATGTAAATATAACCTCCAATACTTATGAAAAAATTAAAAACCAAGGCATAGGAACACTATCTCAAAATGACTCACTAAACAAAGCAATAAATAACTGTTTAATGGGATCTGTAAAATTATACAACAGGCGAATTGATTATTACTTAGAGCGCGAAAAAATATATCTAAATCATATTAGAGAATCCAATATTGAATTCAACTTTGATTTAATTAAAGGTATAGAAACAATACCTGAAGAGGAAATTAAACAAGATATAATTAACTTCATTAAATTACCTAAAACTAAACTTCTAATTCAGCAAAACTATAAAGATAAAGAAAGTGCTATAAATTTTATTATTGATTATAAAAAGTATTGGTTAGAATTGATGAAAGCCATTCATAAGGAGCTCAAAGTAAAAGAGCCTAATTTAGAGCCTTTGCCAAAATTTGAAGACTATTTAGATTATAAAATTAACTGATGATTAAATTCTTTCGTCATATTCGTCGTTCACTCTTAAACGAAAACAAAATGGGTAAATACTTTAAATACGCCATCGGTGAAATTTTACTTGTGGTGATTGGAATTTTGATAGCTCTGCAGGTAAATAATTGGAATGAAAAACGCAAACAAAGTGATTATGAAAAACAACTATTGAGTCAATTAAAATTAGATTTTAATCGTAATATTAATGACATAAAATTCAACATAAAATTACAGAATAGAATAATCAATTCTTCTAAACTCATCTTACAACACTTAGAGAACAAACAACCATATCATGATTCTTTAAGTGCACATTTTGGAACTACTGTTTTATGGACCAAATTTATTGTCAATGAAGGTGCTTACAAGTCCATAGAATCTCAAGGTTTAGACATAATATCTGATTTAGAATTGCGCGATTTAACCTTTAGAATATTTGAAGACAAACTCAATTGGTTAAGACAAATGGAAAATACCATTATAGATCTTACAGAAGATTTTCGCAAAGGAGAAGCAGCCAAATACTTTACGGCCTTAAATCCAATTGTAATTAAAGATGGGAGATTTGCAGATGGTTGGGCGCAACTAATAGATTATCCTATGTTACTTTCAGAAGAAGGGCAATCGTATATACTTTACCTAAATACTGTTATAAACGAAACAGAAATTTTACTATCAATAACAAAAAGCTATTTAGATGAACATGAGCAAGGAATTACAAAGATTGATTCTATATTAAATTTTACAGCCAATGATTAAATTCTTCCGTCATATTCGTCGCTCACTAATTAACCAAAACAAAATGGGAAAATATTTTAAATATGCTATTGGCGAAATTCTGCTTGTTGTTATTGGAATCCTCATTGCATTACAGATTAATATTTGGAACCAGGAAAAAAATAACGAACAAAAAGTCATAAATACGCTTAAGCAAATACAAAAAGATCTACTAAACGATTTGCAAGAAGCACAGTATTTCTCAGATAGCTGGGAACGAGACGATAAAATGTTAACGCATTTTTTCAAGGCCTCAAAACCAGAAAAATACTTTAGAGATAACATTTCTGATTTTGCTTTTATAGGTCTTACGACACATAGATTTGTGCAGAATAAACAAGGGTATAATCGGTTAAATGAACAAATAGAGATTGTGCCACCAAAATACGATGATGTCTTAAATAAACTAAGTAGGCTATATAATGAACGTTCAACATATTTATTTGAAAATCAAGACGTTTTTAACGCGCAAGTACAAGACTATAGAAATTACCTTTATGACAATGTAGAATGGATGGAGAATTTTGATATAAATAACGAAGAGGTCTTCAATTATTATTATTCATCGAATAAACACCGAAAAAGTCTCGTAAAAATTCGGGCCAATCTTAATAGATATAATAATCAGTTTTCGGTAGTTAAAGATCAGTCTTTGCTCTGTTATTTGGCTATTAGAGCTATTATAAATGACAGATCCGAATATCCTAATATTATTAAAAGTTTTGGATTAGAATATTCTAACAACAACATAGAAGATTTTATTGGTAGTTACGGTTTTAAAAGTGATAGTCTAGCCTTAAACTTTATGGAGATAAAATACAATGTCTTATTCTGGTCTAGTCCAAATCAACGCGAACTATACACTGAAGGATTCATTTTAAGAGAATATGGTAAAGACTCCTTAGGGTTTGTCTCTTCTAATATTTACCCAATGAAGTTTATCAGAGATGCCAATAATAAAGTTACCGGCTTTAAGGGCTTTAATAGTAATGACTCAACAGATGGTGTAGAAGCTATAAAACTAGACTAATGCTTAAATTCTTTAGACATATTAGAAAATCATTATTAGAACAGAATAAAATGGGTAAATATTTTAAATACGCTATTGGCGAAATTCTGCTTGTAGTTATTGGGATATTAATAGCACTTCAGATTAACAATTGGAATGAAAAAAATAAAAGTAGGACAAAGGAAAATGTGATTTTAACAAATTTCAAAGAAGATCTAAATTCTGATTTAGTGAAGTTAGAAGCCCTCAAAAAAGCATTTCAGCTTAGAGTGGAATCAAAAAAAATATTTGAATCCGTTTATCAAAACAAAGCTAAAGAACCTGTTTCGCTATCTCAAGCATTTAAAAATCAATATGTAGAGCTGTTAATTGGCTTTTCACCAAATACAATTACTATAGACGAAATAAAAAATAGTAGTGGTATGGCGATTATTTCTTCAACTGAATTAAGAAGACAATTAGTAACCTTATATAACACCTACGATATTTTTATAACAAAACTAAAGATAGGTTTTACAAAGAATCAAGAATTATTAGATTATGTGAGTTACCATTTTGATAATGTTTTAGAGCCAACAGATTCAGAAATTAATAAAATGTTAAACGACAAATATTTTATTAATCAAATAATTGCTAATTATTCCTACGGGCTTTTGGAAGAAACAGTCATAAATTATAATCTGTGCATGGAAACTTTAAACATGTTAGAAAAACAATTAAAATGATCAAATTCTTCCGTAAAATTAGATATAACCTTATGAGTGAAAACAAAACAGGCAAATACTTTAAATATGCTATTGGCGAAATACTTCTTGTTGTAATCGGAATTCTAATAGCACTTCAAATAAATAATTGGAACCAAAACCGTCTGGAAAAGGTAAAATCTTTAGAGTATCACAAAAGGATGGTAGAAGAATTAGATTTGATGATACAAACCTTTAAATGGGACTCTACTCGAGGCCATAATATGACTAAACGTTTAATTTCTTCAGTTAATAGTTTGGAAAAAGAAACTATATCACAAGAAGAACTAGACACTTTGGAATACAGCTTAAAAAATTATTTTCAATTTGTTAGAATAGACAATACCTTAAACACGTTCGAAGAGATAAAAAGTTCTGGCGATTTAGGGTTAATTTATAACAAGGACTTACGTAAATCTATCAGTATGTTTTTAACAAGGTTAAACGCTATAAGTAAAATATATGACCAATTGGCAAACCAAGTGAATGAATCAAGTCTAATGGATACCTACATTAGAAAACAAGTATACACAGATGCCAAAACAGAAATAGAGTTTAATATTGCTGAGATGAAACAGGATAAAGTCTTAATTAATAAGCTTTCCCGTTTTACTGATAATTGGAAAACTAAAATGAGTTTTTCTACTAGCCTAATCAAATTGGCAACAGAGTTACAATCTAATATTCAATTGGAAATAGACAATGATTAAATTCTTTAGACATATCAGAAAATCATTAATCGAAAAGAATAAAATGGGAAAATATTTTAAATACGCTATTGGTGAAATTCTTTTGGTTGTCATCGGTATTCTGATTGCCTTACAGATTAATAATTGGAATGAAACAAGAAAAGATACTATAAAAGCCAAAAGTTATCTGCTTAACATTAAAGAAGATCTAAAAAAAGATACCACAGCATATAATGCAGCAATTGGTAGCTTAAAATCAACCTTACCAGACACAGAATTTCTTTTGAGTATAAAAGATTTTAAAACCCTTAAATACGACTCACTGTATAATTCATTGCCTACTGTTTATTATGAGATTTCTATAAACTCGCAAACATTTGATAAGCTTATAAATTCAGGAATCACAGATTTGGGTGATGACACGCAATTGTTTGATGACATCAATAATTATTACACCAACATATCTAACAACTACTATTCCGTTAGAAACTGGGATATTAAAGAAACGAATAAAGAAGCGGACTTTTTTTTCAACCAAAGTTTTGAAATACCTAATAGTTACTTTAACTATTATGGTATTAAAACAAATTTTTTCTCTGCAAAATCTCCTGACGAAAATCTCGCTACCTTTTCTAATATGATGCGTAGTGTTGAAGCTAGAAACAAATTAAAGAGTGCCTATTTTAGAAAAAGTAGATTGTTTAACACCTTTGAAGATATCAAAAAAGAGGCAATAAAACTGCTTAATAAAATTGATGAAAAAACACAATGATCAAATTCTTCAGACATATACGCAAAGACCTTATGGATCAAAATAATACTGGAAAATATCTTAAATATGCTATTGGAGAAATACTTCTTGTAGTTATAGGAATTCTTATTGCACTTCAAATTAATAATTGGAATGAAGAAAGAAAAACATCAAAAAGAACTGCCTATTTATACAATCAACTACATAAAGAGTTTAAAAGAGATAGTCTTAACCTTGAAGCGTTTATATATTTAACACGACAGAAAATTACAGGTGGTAATCAAATCAAGAGCTATTTAAAAGGAGAAAATATTGGCAGAGACTCCTTAATTACTAATCTGTTTTTTAATGGTAAAGCACTAATATTTACCAGCTTAACTCCAACTTATAATGAGATTATATCGACAGGACAACTGGCATTAATTAATAATGATTCGCTAAAAGGGTTAATTTATGAGTATAAAGACTATTTAAATAAAGTTAACTCACTTGTGTTTGAAGAATCAAAGAATATAAAAATGGCCTATAACAATTATTTGTATAATTATTTTGAACATGAAATAATGACCAAACTATTTGAAAGCACTAAAGAAGAGGCTTATCCTAAATTAGATTGGTTAGATAATTATGATCATGATTTAGAAGCCTTTAAAAATGATGCTCAATCATTATATCATGTTAATGCAAATACAGGAGCAGATTCAGAGCTACATCGTACTTATACAACCTCTATTATGAATAGATTAGAAAATATATTACATCAATTAAGAGCTGTTAATAAATGATTAAATTTTTCAGACATATTAGACGGTCATTATTAAATGAAAACAAAATGGGAAAATACTTTAAATACGCTATTGGTGAAATACTATTGGTTGTTATAGGAATATTAATAGCGCTTCAAATAAATAATTGGAATGAAAGCAGGAAAATTGAAAACGAAATCAATCAAACTGTAGCAGATTTAGAAAAAGATCTAATAAACAATCATAAAGAAGCGCAACGGGTTTTGAAATTTTATTATAAACTAGATAGTTTAACCAAACTTGGAATTTATAACAAACTAAAAAAAGAAGATTACTACAACAATCAATTCCTTAATTATCTTACCACTAACTGGTATCAATTTCGACCAAAAACTAGCAACATAATTAAATTAATAGACTTCGAAAAAGATGCTAAAGCAGAATACAAGCCTATTATTGAGGCAGCCAAATTATTGAGAGATCAAAAGATAGATTTAGATAGTAACTGGGATCATGTAGCCAAAACTGTTAATGACGAAATGGAATTTAATAGCAAGTACCTTTTTACTTTAGCTAAGGACAGTATTAATAAAGCTGCAAAAATTGATTACTTTTTAAATGATCCTGAATATGAAAAACGGCTTTCAAAAAGCTGGGCTATTAATCAGGTCTATTACGATAACGTATCTAGATATTTGGCTCTAAATCTTGGAACTTTATTACACATTAAACAGATAAATAGTGATTTCGATACTGCTAAAATTAAACAGGTATTTGCAGAATATAATATGAGCCCATTTAAAAATGCAGATTGTTCAGAATCTTTAAGCACTGCGCCTCAATATAAAATGTATAGAGCTTCACATCTACTAGCAAATGTGACCAAAGATACCGTATTTGTAAATATCCACTTTGATAAAAAAAGAACATCTCAACACATATTAGAACCTTACCAAACAGCTAGAAGTAACAGCTATTTTCTGGGCATAGATGGGAGCCAAAATGCATTATATGAACAAATTGATAAACAAGGTAATTGCATAAGGAAATTTAAGGCTGTACAACATGGTTATTTAATTATAGATTAACACATGATCAAATTCTTCCGTCATATTCGTCGTTCACTAATTAATCAAAATAAGATGTCAAAATACTTTAAATACGCCATCGGCGAAATATTATTGGTTGTAATAGGAATATTAATAGCACTACAGATTAACAATTGGAATGAAAATCGAAAACAAAATAATTTACGAAAAACGCTTACCACATCAATACAAGAAGACCTAAAAGCAGATATAAATTACTTAAACAAATACACTAAAAGGGTGGATACTCTTTTTCAAACTTTAAAAGATCAATCTGCATATGTTAATCGTATTTCATACAGTATAGACTCTTTGGTACATTTTTTAAAAAATGATATTAATATATTCATAGTTTCATTTAAAGGTTTTAACAATACAACCTATGAGTCGATGAAGACTTCTGGTCAATTAAATGTATTAGACGAATTATTAAAAAAACAACTCTATGAACTTTATATTTTACAGAATGTAGGTCGAGAATCATATATTAGTTCAAGGAATGACTATTTTGATGAAATAGAAAATATTGTTGCGTCTTATCCAATTCCTGTACCATTTTCATTTATAAAAAAATCGCCTCACAATGAATTTCTATGGGATAATCTAAACAAGAAAGATTTATTGCTAAAACTTAACTCTTGGGGCAGTTTAAAGGCTAATTTTTTCAGAACTACTAATAGTGACTTTAAAGAAATTTTGGACAAAACCAAGGCTATTTTACAAATGATAGAAGAAAACCATGACTAAAGATCTATTCGGAAAGGCCTTATTAGACTATCACAAAGGAAATTACACAGAAGACCTTATCACCTCTACCAATATATCTGATGAAGACGTCTTGCCACTTCCCTATTTATTTAGAGCTTATTCCGAGATGCCAAAGCTAGAAAAAAAAGCTTTGCAACTTTGCAAAGGTAATGTTCTCGACGTTGGTTGTGGATCAGGAAGTCATAGTTTATATCTTCAAGAAAAGGGATTTAAAGTAAAGGCCATAGATAACTCCAAAGGTGCTATTAGAGTTGCTGAGCAACGTGGTGTTTTGCATACTGAACTAAAACCATTATTAGAAGAAACTGATACCTTTGATACTATCATGCTACTTATGAATGGTACTGGGATTTTTCAAACACTTGAACAGACACCTAAATACTTAAATCATTTAAAAACAATACTTAATCCTAATGGTCAAATTCTTATTGACTCTTCAGATATAAAATACATGTACCAAGATGATGATGGTGGTTATTGGTTAGATATGAACGCCAACTATTATGGAGAACTAGATTATTTTTTAAGCTATAAAGGTGAAAAAGAAACACCTATAAAATGGTTGTATCTAGATTTTGAAACCTTAAAAACAGCTTGCGAAACCATTGGTCTAGATTGTGAGAAGATTATGGATGGTAAACACTATGATTATTTGGCTAAACTATCGATTTAAAATTTTACGAGTCTATATCGATTATTTTTAAAAACAAATTGTCTTTCACTTAAAAATTTAAGTTCATCAAAAACGCTACCAAACTTTGCTTTAGTTTCTATTCCTATACTATAGCAATCGTCAAAGTATTCTATCGCTAAAGTAGCTTTATCTCTAAACGCCAAATCGTATTTACTGCCTGGACGATTGTTAACAAAATCTAAATCTTCTAAAGTTTCAAGTAGTGGCTTATTGTTTTTATTAAAGGAAATTCTATAGAATTGATTTGATTGAGCATCTGCTATTTTCCAGTTTCCAGAAGCGGTTTCTTTTAAATGCTCTAATGTTTTAAAACAGATCTTGTCTTGCGAATAAGTAAAAGATGAAAAACAAACACCTAAAAATAGAATGATACATTTCATAAATATAAAGACATTTACATTTTTTCTCCAGCAATATAGGTATGTAATACTTTTATTCTTGGAATTTCTCTCTCATTTAGGGTCATGATATCTTTATCTAAGATTATAAAATCTGCAAATTTACCAACCTCAATGCTTCCTTTTTCATGCTCTTCAAAATTAGAATGTGCTGCCCAAATAGTCATGCCTTTTAGAGTTTCTTCTCTGGTTAAACCATTTTCTTTTTGGAAACCACCATCTGGATAACCCTTAGTGTCCTGTCTTGCCACAGCTGCATAAAAGGTTAAAAACGGACTCACTTTTTCTACCGGAAAATCGGTACCTAAGGCCACTGAACCACTTTTGTTTAATAATTCTTTGTAGGCATAAGCACCTTTAACACGTTCTTCACCTAATCGATCACCTGCCCAATACATATCACTTGTAGCATGTGTTGGTTGTATAGAAGGTATGATGTTATCGTTTTCAAAATAACTAAAATCATTATCTGTAACCACTTGCGCATGCTCTACGCGCCATCGTCTATTGTTTTTACTTTCTAATACTTTTTGGTAGGTTTTTAGCACCACTCTATTGGCAGAATCTCCTATAGCATGCGTATTCATCTGATACTCAGAGTTAGCGATACGTTGTGCTAAAGCAGCAAAATCATCAACACCAATAACCATAGCTCCAAAATGGTGGTCTTTATCAGCGTACGGTGCTTTTAAAGCTGCACCTCTAGACCCTAAAGCTCCATCTGCATAAACTTTTACAGATTGTACATTCAGAAAATCTGTTTTTACTTTTCCTTTAGACAAGTAATAATCTAAATTTGCTTTGTTATTAGTAATCATAGCATATACACGCATTTTTAAATCTCCTGATTGTTGCATGTTATCAATGAGCTCTATAACCTGTTTGTTTAAACCAGCATCTGAGACCGTTGTTAAGCCTAAATCAAAACACATCTTTTGCGCATCTAACAGTGCTCTTTTTTGTTCTTGTAGTGTTGGTGAAGGAAACTTAGCCTCTACCAACTCCATAGGATTATCTATGAGAATTCCAGTGAGTTGTCCATTCTCTTTAATGATTTCACCGCCTTCTATCTTGGTTTCATTTGTAATACCAACTAAATCTAGAGCGGCTTGATTACACAACATCGCATGACCATCTATACGTGTTAATGCTACAGGAGTTTCTGGAAATAATTGATCTAATAAATTCTTATTTGGAAATGCTTGAACATCCCAATCGTTTTGATCCCAGCCTCTGCCGATCACAAAGCCTGTATTTCTTTCATTCTGAAACGTAATAACACGTTTCATGACCTCTTCAAAACTTTTAGTACCAACAAGATCTACTCGATTTTTTGAAATACCTAAATTGTAAAAATGACAGTGTGCATCTATAAAGCCTGGTACAATTGTATGACCCTCTGCATTAATAGAATCTATGGCTTCATACTTAGCCTTTAGCTCATTTAAAGGTGCTACATCATAAATTTTACCATCTTTTATTACAAAAGCTTCAGCAGTTTCAAATTCTGAATTTACAGTATAGATATTGGCATTAAAGACTAAAGTATCAACAGATTCCTTATTAGAGCAAGAACACAAAAAGCCTATAGCAACAATTAAAATTAACTTTCTCATTTAATTAGAATTTTGGTTTATAAAAATAAAAAAAGCATTCTACATTAATGCAGAATGCTTTTTTAAGTTGTGTTTTTTATTAATTCAATCTAGCTAAACTTGCTTGTAATGTTTCAATCTTTGCTAGCGTATCGGATTCCTTCTTACGTTCTAAAGTAATCACTTGCTCAGGAGCATTACTCACAAAACGTTCATTCGATAATTTTTTCTGAATACCAAATAAGAATCCTTCAGCACGTTTTAACTCTTTAGTTAACTTCTCTATTTCTTCTTCTACATTAATATGATCCAAAGATATTGGCACAAAGTATTCGTTAGATTTTACTCTAAAAGAGGCACCTTCTACTTTTTCTTCTACCTCAACGATATGCGATGCATTCGTTAATTTTTGAATCACAGCATTATAATCATTTGAAAATGAGTCGTTATTAATAACAAATACTTCAATGGTATCTTTAAAAGCAATATTCTTCTCTTTACGAACAGTTCTCAATCCGGAAATAATTGCAGTAACAACCTCAAAATCCCTAATTAACGTTTCATTAAATGTTGTTTTCTTAGGATACTTAGAAATAATTAAAGCATCTTCTGGTGTTCTCTCATGCAATGTTTGCCAAACTTCTTCAGTTAAAAATGGCATAAATGGATGCAATAACTTTAAGTTATCTTCAAATATACCTATAATGGCATTAAACGTTTTTGAGTCTATAGGTTGTTGATAAGCTGGTTTTACAAGCTCTAAAAATAAGCCACAAAAATCATCATAGATTAACTTATAAATAGCCATTAAGGCATCAGATAAACGATACTTACTATAATGGTCTTCAATGTCTACTAATGTTTTCTGAAATTTGGATTGATACCAATCTATTGCTATTACACTAGATTCTGGCTGCTCAATAGTTTCAGAAACCTCCCAAAGCGTCGTTAAATAAAATGCACTCCATACTTTATTTGCTAAACCTTTACCTTGTTGACATAAGGCTTCATCAAACATTAAATCGTTTCCTGCGGCAGAACTTAACAATAAGCCAACACGTACACCATCTGCACCATAATCTTCTATAAGTTTTAAAGCATCTGGAGAATTTCCTAGTGATTTACTCATCTTACGACGTTGTTTATCTCTTACAAGTCCTGTTAAATATACATTCTCAAACGGTTTTTCATTTTTGTATTCATAACCTGCAATGATCATACGAGCCACCCAAAAGAATAAAATATCTGGACCTGTAACCAAATCATTGGTTGGGTAATAGTATTTAATCTCTTCATTTTCTGGATTGCGAATACCATCAAAAACAGACATTGGCCATAACCAAGAGCTAAACCAGGTATCAAGTGCATCAGTATCTTGACGCAAGTCATTAGTTGTTAGTTTTTGGTTATTAGATTTTTCTATTGCTAGCTTTAAAGCGTCTTCTATTGTTTCTGCAACCACAAAATCTTCTTTTCCATCACCATAGAAATAGGCAGGAATCTGTTGTCCCCAAAGTAGTTGACGAGAAATATTCCAATCTCTAATATTCTCCATCCAATGACGATATGTATTTTCAAATTTCTTTGGAAATAACTTAATATCGTCATCTTCTAACACCGCTTTTATAGCTGGTTTTACTAAGTCTTCCATTTTTAAGAACCATTGATCGCTTAAACGTGGTTCTATAATCGCTTTGGTTCGTTCAGAAATACCAACGCGATTGGTATAATCTTCTATCTTGTCTATTTGACCTAATTCTTCTAATTCTTTTACAATAGCTTTACGCACTTCAAAACGATCTTGACCTTCGTAATGGAGTCCATAACTATTTAGTGTAGCATCTTCGTTAAAGATGTCAATAACTTCTAAATTGTGTTTATCGCCTAAAACCTTATCGTTTTCATCATGAGCAGGAGTTACTTTTAAACAACCTGTACCAAATTCAACATCGACATAGTCATCTTCAATAATTGGTACAACACGATTGTTTATAGGTACAATAGCATTTTTACCTCTAAGGCTTTGATGTCTTGGATCTTCAGGATTTATACAAATAGCACTATCACCCAAAATTGTTTCAGGACGTGTAGTCGCTATCGTTAAGGTCTCGTCTGTTCCTTCTACTTTGTAGTTAACATAATAAAGTTTTCCTTGCTTTTCTATATATTCTACTTCCTCGTCAGACAATGTTGTTTTAGCCTCGGGATCCCAATTAACCATACGATAACCACGATAAATAAGACCTTTGTTATACAGATCTACAAAAACTTTAATTACAGCTTCTGACATGTCATCATCCATGGTGAATTTTGTACGATCCCAATCACAAGAGCAACCCAATTTTTTTAGTTGTTCTAGGATAACTCCTCCATATTCTTCGGTCCAATCCCAAGCATGTTTTAAAAACTCGTCTCTAGTTAAGTCATTTTTATCAATACCTTGCTCTTTTAGCTTTGCAACTACTTTAGCTTCTGTAGCAATTGATGCATGGTCTGTTCCAGGAACCCAACAGGCGTTTTTACCTTCTAATCGTGCACGACGAATTAACACATCTTGGATCGTATTATTGAGCATATGTCCCATGTGAAGTACACCAGTAACATTAGGTGGTGGGATGACAATAGTGTAAGGCTCTCTGTCGTCTGGTTTAGAATGAAAATAATTATGTTTCATCCAGTAATCATACCACTTACCTTCAACTAAGGACGCATCATATTTAGATGGAATGCTCATACTTTGGAATAGTTTTTGAATAATGACTAGCAAAAGTACTTATATTTCTGTTTTATTGAAATTTTTAGATGTAGAAACGTTAATAATATGTTACCATTCATCTAATTAATTTTGACATGCAACAAAAAGTAAGTAGATTTGATTAATCAATTTAAATTTTAAATGATGAAAACTATTTTTACAATTTTATTTGTTGGACTATTAAGTGTTGGAGGTTTTGCTCAAAACAAAGTAGCAAAAATTGAGTTTAAGGAAACAACAATAGATTATGGTACTATTGAAAAAGGTGCCAATGGTATTAGAACTTTTGTATTCACTAATACAGGTGATGCGCCTTTAATAATTTCTGATGTAAAGTCTTCTTGTGGTTGTACAGTGCCAAAGAAACCCAAAGGACCAATATTACCAGGAGAAACTGGAGAAATTGAAGTTAAGTATGACACAAAGCGTGTTAATCCTATAAGAAAAACAATTACCGTTATTTCTAACGCAGACACACCAACAGTTGCTCTAAAAATTAAAGGTTTAGTAATAGATCCTAATAAGACGAGTGTTTTAGAAAAGAAAAGTAAAAGCGTTATGGAACAATAACATTAAGTTATTTTACAGAATAAATGAAAGCTCTCAATTTTTGAGGGCTTTTTCTTTAAATACATCTTCTAGTTTAAACTTAAAGCTCAAGCGTTCTTTTTCTTCTCGTTCAACTGTAACTCTTACTTGCTTACCTGTTCTATCTGTAAAAAAACCATTAGCCTCTTCCAAAGACATATTTTGCGTTGGTTTACCATTGACACTAATAATAATATCATTAATTAATAAACCAGACTCTGCAGCAGGTGAATCTTCTCTCAAATCAACAATAGTAAATGCTGGTTTTAAAACATATCGATAAAAGTCAGAAACTTTAACAGAAGTGCTTTCATCATTTTTACGACCATAACTATCATAACTAACTTTATTAACCTGTTCTCTTACCATTCTATAACCAACCTGTTCTAGCACTATACCACTTTTATTGTAGTAAAATGGTTTATTAAAGTTACTGTTTCTTTTGAGTACAATTTTTTGATTAGGATAATCGAAAATGATATTGAAGCGTTTTAATAATTCGCCTCCAATACTACCATTTCTGGCCTTAAATTTTCTAGCGTAAGAAATAGACACAGAATCAGGAAACGCAACATTGACATCTTCTAAAATAAAGTTACTAAGCCTAAAAGCGTTTACTTTAGAGCGTTTACCGTAAACATTGCCACTTAAACCTTTTCCTAAAAAATCTTTGAAAAAAATGCCATTAAGTGGTTTAATGTTTAATTCATGATCCTCAAAAAGCCACAAGGCATCACTACTACCTGTGTCTAAAAGTAATTTTACTGGTATAGCTTCATCATCAATAGTTACTTGAGCATCAATAAAAGGTTTTCTGTTATCAAAACTAAGTGCAAAAGATCTGCATTTCTTTTTACAATCTTTATAGGTGTAATGGTCTGGATCATAAAGTCTTAAATACTTAGAATTGTAATTTATTTCAACGACATGATCCTTAAAAATATCATAGCCAATGATACCATGCACTTGTACACCTAATCGTGGTGTAAAGTTAATATCACTATCAAAAATGACATAAATATCTTGGTTAACACCAACAGCATTACCTAACTTAACTAAGTTACTTTTAGATTTTAAGGCTTCGATCATACCACCAGAACCTAATCCTCTTAAATAAATTTTTTCTACATCTTTAATTTGTAATGAATCTGTATTCATGAAATTAAAGAGAATAGGTTTACTCACACCAGAGTCTAGTATAAACGATAACTCAACACCATTAATTTCAACTGGAAGGATAATTAAATTTCCAGCAAGTTTAAATCTAATTTTATCACTCTTACCATTAGGAAGATTAAACCTGCTTTGACCATACGAAGAACCAAGACAAAGGATCAGGAAAATTAGATTAATAACTACTAAACTTTTTTTCAAAAAAATTAGGTTTAAACACAATTTACAATTTTTAAGTTTCACGGCGAGTTATTATTATTTTTTTAAAAAAACTTTAAGATAATTTTCGGAACTTTGTCATTCAATTTATTTCACATGCCTAACATATCTCAAAAAGGTCGTTTAATGCCTTCATCACCAATTAGAAAGTTGGTGCCTTATGCAGAGGAAGCTTATAAAGCTGGTAAAACAGTTTACCATTTAAACATTGGCCAGCCAGATATAAAAACACCTCAAATAGCTTTAGATGCTGTTAAAACACATTCGCTAGATATTATTGCTTATACAAGATCTGAAGGGTCTGAGGCTTACAGAAACAAAATAGCAAACTATTACAAAACAAATGATATTAGTGTTAATAGTAATGATATTATAGTCACAACAGGTGGTAGCGAAGCGTTGTTATTTGCTTTTGGTAGTGTTATGGATATTGATGATGAAATTATTATACCTGAGCCATTTTATGCTAACTATAATGGTTTTTCAACTGCTTCTGGAGTGAATGTAGTTCCTGTAATTTCTAAAATAGAAGATAATTTTGCATTACCTCCTATAGAAGAATTCGAAAAATTAATTACGCCAAAAACCAAAGCCATCCTTATTTGTAATCCAGGAAATCCTACAGGATACCTCTATAGCAAAGAAGAAATTAGAAAACTGGCTAACATTGTTAAAAAATACAACCTCTTTTTAATAGCTGACGAAGTCTACAGAGAATTTGCTTACGATGGCCATACACATCATTCTATATTACAAGAAGATGATATTAAAGAGCATGCCATTGTTATTGATTCTGTATCTAAACGATACAGTATGTGTGGTGCTCGTATTGGTTATTTAGTTTCTAAAAATAAAGAGCTAATATCAACAGCACTTAAATTTGCTCAAGCTAGACTGAGTCCTCCTACCTTAGCTCAGATCGCAAGTGAAGCTGCCTTAGATACACCGCAAAGTTATTTTGATAACGTTATTACAGATTACGTTAGTAGGCGAGATACACTCATTAACGAATTAGAAAAAATTGAAGGTGTAACAGTAGCTAAACCCAATGGTGCTTTTTATTGTATTGCAGAATTACCTATAAAAAATGCAGATCGTTTTGCGCAATGGTTATTAGAATCTTTTGATATTGATAACGAAACCGTTATGGTTGCTCCTGCTGGTGGTTTCTACTCTACTCCTGGAATGGGTTTAAACCAAATAAGAATAGCATACGTACTTAATGAAGATAGTTTAGTAAAAGCCGTAAATATCCTTAAACAAGCCCTTAAAGTTTATAACGATTGAGTAACCTAAAACATAATGTATCTCTAAAACCTTTCAATACCTTTGGGTTAGATGTTTTGGCTAAACGCTTTATATCTATAACTTCTGAATCTGAATTAATTGATGCTTTAAAAAACGAAACTGATGCTCCTATTTTTATTTTAGGTGGAGGTAGTAATGTGTTGTTAACACAAGATATAGACAGTACTGTATTCCATATTAACATAAAAGGAAAATCAATAATTGAAGAGACAGAAAACACAGTTATTGTTTCAATTAATGCAGGAGAAAACTGGCACCAGTTTGTACAATGGTGTTTAGACCATAATTTTGGAGGTATAGAAAACCTCTCCTTAATTCCCGGAAATGTTGGTACAGCACCAATGCAAAATATTGGCGCTTATGGCGTGGAGTTAAAAAACACTTTTGTATCCTGCGAAGCTATTCATATTAAAACTCAAGAAAAACGTCGTTTTACTAAAGACGATTGTAATTTTGGCTACAGAGAATCTGTATTTAAAAAAGCACTAAAAGGTCAGTACATTATTACAAGTGTAAATTTCTGTCTAACAAAACATAAACATGTTTTATATACAGATTATGGTGCTATTCAATCTCAGCTAGAGCTAAATGGAATTAATAAACCAACCATTCAAGATATATCAAAGGCAGTGATCACTATTAGACAACAAAAATTACCAGATCCAAAAATTATTGGTAATAGTGGTAGTTTCTTTAAAAATCCTGTTGTAAGTAATGATTTATTTCAGGAATTAAAAGATAATTTTCCTGAAATACCTAGCTACACTATTAATGAAGACTCAGTTAAAATTCCTGCTGGTTGGCTTATTGAAAAAGCAGGTTTTAAAGGTAAGCGCTTTGGCAACTATGGTGTGCATAAAAATCAGGCACTAGTATTAGTAAACTATGATGACGCAGAAGGAAGTGATATATTGCAACTTGCAAAACTTATACAGAAGACTATTCTTCGTATATTTAAAATTAATATTGAGACTGAAGTCAATATTATATAATAAAAAAGTCATAACCTAAGTTATGACTTTTAAACCATAGAATATTTTTAAAGATAAAGCTATTAATCAATCATTTTAAAAAGAAAAATGGATATTCTAAGGTTATGTTTTGGTAATTTGAGTATCTAATTTTACTGTTTATAACAGTATATACGATTCAAAATAGAATTTGGATTACAAGTTTTAAAAAATAATTAAAAATTTAAATGAGTTTAAAACACTCCATAGAACAACAAATCATTACGCTGTTAGCAAACGAAGATGAACGTGCTTTAAACTTGCTCTATAAGAACTACTCAAACAGCCTTTATGGTGTTATTTTAAAAGTGACTAATAATGAAGAGATCGCTGAAGATGCCTTACAAGAAACTTTTATTAAAGTTTGGAAGAATGCAAAAAAATATGATGCCAAAAAAGCTAAACTCTTTACTTGGCTTTACAGAATTGCCCGAAATACAGCGATAGACAAATTACGAAGTTTTAATAATAGATTTCAAAAAGAAGTCCAAATCGATAAATCTAACGTATATATTTTACCGACAATGAATTTGAATCAAGATGTTATTGATTTAAAAGAGCATGTCGCAAGACTCGAAGAGAAGTATCAAATTGTATTAAAAGCCTTATTTTTTGAAGGCATGACACAACAAGAAGCAAGTGACGAATTAGAGATTCCGCTTGGCACTATCAAATCGAGATTAAAAATAGGGTTACGAGAACTCAAAAAAGTTTATTGCCCTTAAAAGTTAAACTATGGAACAAAAACTACAATCTTTTTTTAAGTCTGGCCTATTAGACTCATATATAATAGGCACAACATCTGTTGCAGAATCTTTGGAGGTTGAACACTATATAGATAATTATCCAGAGGTAAAAAGCGAGTACGAGCGTCTGCAAGATAATTTAGAAATTCTTGCCAAAGCAGATGCTCTAGAAGCACCTAAAGGAATTTTAGATAACGTATTTAAAGCTATTGAAACACCATTAGAAAAAAACGTAGTGGCTTTAAATCCTAAAAAGCAAACCCCTTGGTATAGTATTGCTGCAAGTGCTGCAGCCATATTGTTTGCAGTAACAAGCATATATTTCTATAATCAGAATCAGATTCTTCAGAATGAAAGTCTTATTGTAGATGCAGAAATCGATGATCTTAGAAGTGATATTGAAAACAACAACTCTAAATTAGATGATTTAAGTAGAATGCTTTTAAAGCTCAATAATCCTGACTCAAGAAAGTATTTGTTAAGCGGTAATGAGCGTGCTAAAGATCTTAAAACTGTGGCTTACATTAATCCTGTTGAAAAAACATCAATGATAGATGTTGTGGAGTTACCTCAGCTTCCACCAGAAAAATGCTACCAAATATGGGCAGAAGTAAATAACAGAATGATTAACCTTGGTATTTTAGACGAAAAAGATCGCAAGTTACAATCTATACCTTATGTAGAAGATGCCTTAGCATTGAGTATATCTATCGAGCCTAAAGGCGGCTCGGAAACCTTTGCGGATGAAGAGAATGCAGTGGCAGAAATCTCGTTGAAGGATAATTAATTGAGTTTATAATAATCAATTAAAAAAAACCCATCAAATTTGATGGGTTTTTTTTTATCATAATTCAAAGATTTTAGTCTTTGTCAAACATCGCCTTATGAATTAGTCCTGCCACGATAGCACCTGCTATAGGAGCAACCCAAAATAACCATAATTGAGACATGTACTCGCTATTTACTGCAAATAAAGCCTGACTCGTTGAACGTGCAGGATTCACAGAGGTATTCGTAATAGGAATACTAATAAGGTGAATTAATGTTAAACCTAAACCAATAGCAATTGGTGCAAAGCCTTTAGGAGCTCTTGCATTAGTACTCCCTAAAATAATCAATAAGAAAAACATCGTTAAAATAAACTCTGCAATTAATGCAGAGGTCATGGAGAAACCATCTGGTGATAAATCGTTATAACCATTAGCTGCAAATCCGCCAACATCTACGAAATCAGATTTACCAGAGATAATAAGGTAAAGTAATCCTGCAGCTGCTACTGCACCAACCAGTTGAGCTATAATATAGCCAACTAAGTCTTTACCTTCAAACTTTCCTCCAGCCCATAATCCTAGAGATACAGCAGGATTAAAGTGTCCTCCAGAAATATGACCTACAGCATAAGCCATAGTTAAAACGGTAAGACCAAAAGCTAAAGATACGCCTACAAATCCAATGCCTAAATCGGGATAACCAGCAGCAAAAATTGCGCTACCACAGCCTCCAAATACTAGCCAAAATGTTCCAAAAAATTCTGCAAATAGTTTTTTCATAATACAAATGTGTTAGTTGTTAGTTAATTAAATATAGTAATAATCAAACATTTAGACACTAAGATAGACCTAGAAGTCACATTTAAAGATTTTAAACTACTAAAAGCAAAACAAAATAGCTTTCTTAATCCTTTACAAAAAGTTATCTTTGTAAAAATTAATTACAATGAAATTACTTCTCATCACACTAGCACTTTTAGCCTTAGCAATTGCAGGAATTGCTATTAAATTATGGGCAAAAAAAGATGGTGAATTTGCTGGTACTTGTGCTAGTCAAAACCCAATGCTAAACCAAGATGGTGAAGCTTGTGGATTTTGTGGTAAAACACCTGATCAGTTTAAAGATTGTAGCGAACCTCAGCACTCTTAATTTTAATGGTGCTAGACATTGTTTTTTACAGCTTCACCACAATAATTGCTATTCAATTAATCTATTACCTTGGCGTTTTTATGCCTTTTGTTGCAGCGAAGCCTAAGCCTGAAGCACCAAAAAATATTCCTGTTTCCATAATTATTTGTTGTAAAAACGAAGCAGATAATCTTAAACAAAATCTCCCTTATATCATTGAACAAGATTATCGTGATTTTGAAATTATTTTAATTGATGACTACTCTAAAGACGATACTTTAGAAATTATGAAATCATTTAAAGACAAACATCAAAACATTAAAGTTGTAGAAGTTAAACCTATTGACGCTTTTTGGGGAAATAAAAAATATGCCCTTACACTTGGAATAAAAGCTGCGACTCATAATTTTTTATTGTTTACAGATGCAGATTGCACGCCAAACTCTAAACAATGGATTTCTAAAATGACACGATATTTTTCTAACGAAAAATCTATGGTTTTAGGTTACGGAGCCTATAAAAAAAGGAAGTACTCTTTGTTAAATAAACTAATACGCTACGAAACACTACTCGCTGCAATTCAATATTTTTCTTTCGCAAAAATTGGAATGCCATATATGGGAGTTGGTAGAAATCTAGCATACCGAAAGGAACTTTTTTTTAATGCTTCAGGTTTTATGAATCATATGAATATTAGATCTGGAGATGATGATTTATTCGTTAATCAGGTAGCAACTAAAACTAATGTAGCGCTATCTTATGAAACAGATAGTTTTACTTTAACTGAGGGCAAAACCTCTCTAATTAGTTGGTTTAATCAAAAAAGAAGACATGTAAGTACTGCAAAACATTACAAAACATTACATAAATTCTCCCTATCACTCTTCTATATTACACAATTATTATTATGGGTGAGTTTAATCATACTGCTTAGTGCTCAATTTCAACTTATTATAGTATTATGTCTTTTTGGTCTAAGAATATTATCTCAAAGTATTGTAATTCACAAGGGTTCTAAACGCTTTAACGAGCGCGATTTACTCCTATTATTTCCTTTTTTAGAACTATTTTTAGTTTTATTTCAAATGGCTATCTTTATCACCAATCAGATATCAAAACCTGTTCATTGGAAATAAAAGACGCTATAGCAAAAGCAAAACAAAACAATCAAATTGCATTTAATTTTTTACTAGATACATTTTGGAATGATGTTTATGCATTCCAACTAAAACGTATAGAAAATGAAAATGATGCAGAAGATATTACCATACAAACCTTCTCTAAAGCTTTTGATAAAATTAGCACCTTTGATGAGTGCTATAAGTTTAAAACTTGGCTTATCACTATCTCTAAAAATATTCATATAGATTTAGTTAGAAAGGAAAAAAACAAACCTAAACGTCTATCTAAAGATGATGATACTAATGCCTTACAAGTTTTAGATGAGTCTCCTTCTCCTGAAGATAAACTCATAACAGAACAGAACTTAGCTAAGTTACTTAGAGATATAAAGAAACTTAAGCCACATTATCAAGAGGTTATTAATCTTAGGTATTTTCAAGAATTAAGTTATAAGGAAATTTCAGAACAGCTTAATGAACCAATGAATAATATTAAGGTTAAATTACTACGAGCCAAAAAATTATTATCAGAAATTATTCAAAAAAACAATGAGATCTAATCTCAAAAAACTAGGTCCTGGACTCTTATTTGCTGGTGCTGCAATAGGAGTGTCTCATTTGGTACAATCTACACGAGCAGGAGCTGACTTTGGCCTAGGTTTAATTTGGGCTTTACTATTAGTTAACCTATTTAAATATCCATTTTTTCAGTATGGTCCTCGTTATGCCTCAGCAACAGGAGAGAGTTTGCTAGATGGTTATAAGAAATTAGGAAAAAGTGTCTTATGGACCTATTTGATATTAACGTTTGCAACGATGTTTACCATTCAAACAGCTGTAACAATTGTAACAGCTGGGTTAGCATATTCGTTATTTGGGAGTTTTATAACTATAGAAGTTTGGACCATAGTTATCCTTGCCATTTGTCTTGGAATTCTTCTCATTGGTAAATATAAATTATTAGATAAACTCATAAAAATTATAATAATTACACTTACTATCAGCACCATTGCAGCTCTAATATTCTCTTCATTTAATACAACAAGTGGTTTACAATTAGCGCAAGTTTTACCTAAAAATTCTATTGAGATTGGATTCCTTATTGCATTTATGGGTTGGATGCCTGCACCTTTAGATATTTCTATATGGCATTCGTTATGGACTGTTGAAAAACAAAAAGATGATGCAGATTTCACACTTAAAACTGCGCTTTTCGATTTTAACATTGGGTATTTAGGTACTATAATCTTGGGCATATGTTTTGTATGTCTAGGCACTTTAATTATGTATAATTCTGGTGCTTCATTTAGCAATAATGCAGGTGAATTTGCTGATCAATTAATCACTATGTATACAGATAGCCTAGGTAATTGGTCATACATTATTATTGGTGTTGCTGCTTTTACAACCATGTTTAGTACAACCTTAACGACTTTAGACGCTTCACCAAGAGCGATGCATAAATCAATATCTCTATTATATAACACAGAATATAAAAAAGGCTATCTGTTTTGGATATTGTTTCTTGCATGTGGTACTATTTGTATTTTTCTATTTTTTGCCTCAGAAATGGGTTTACTAATAAAAGTTGCTACTATTCTATCCTTCATAACTGCTCCTTTTTATGGTATTATTAATTACATACTCATATCAGGAAAACATACACCCAAACAATGGCAACCATCTGTTTTAATGCATGTTTTGAGTATTCTTGGAATACTCTTCCTTGTTGGATTTAGTATTTGGTACCTCTCAATAATACTATAGTGTTATGCTATGTTTTTGGATGTATTATATGGCTTTTACTTCTTATCTTTGTAATCTGATTAAAAACTATGGAACAGAAGATTGCTTCAAATATTCTACCAAAGCGAAAGCCAAAACCTAAATGGCTAAGAGTTAAGCTACCAACTGGTAAAAAGTATACAGAATTAAGAGGATTAGTTGACAAGTATAATCTAAATACAATCTGCACCTCTGGAAGTTGTCCAAATATGGGTGAATGCTGGGGAGAAGGTACAGCCACATTTATGATTTTAGGTAATGTGTGTACTCGTTCTTGTGGTTTTTGTGGTGTTAAAACAGGACGACCAGAATCTGTAGATTGGGACGAACCTGAAAAAGTAGCGCGCTCTATTAAAATAATGAATATTAAGCATGCTGTACTTACCAGTGTTGATAGAGACGATCTAAAAGATATGGGAAGCATCATGTGGTCTGAAACTGTAAAGGCTGTAAGACGGATGAATCCTAACACTACATTAGAGACTCTTATACCAGATTTTCAAGGTATTGAACGCCATATCGATAGAATTATTGATGTTGCACCAGAAGTTGTGTCTCATAATATAGAAACAGTAAGACGTTTAACTAGAGAAGTGCGTATACAAGCTAAGTATGATAGAAGTATGGGAGTTTTAAAATACTTAAAATCTCAAGGGCAACGACGAACAAAATCTGGTATAATGCTTGGTTTAGGAGAAACTCGAGAAGAGGTTATTGCTACACTTCATGATTTAAGGGATAATGATGTTGATGTCGTTACTATTGGTCAGTATTTACAACCAAGTAAAAAACATCTACCTGTTAAACAGTTTATCAATCCTGAGCAATTTGATGAATACAAAGCCATCGGTTTGGATTTAGGATTTAGGCATGTTGAAAGTAGCGCTTTAGTAAGGTCATCTTACAAAGCACAGAAACATATCAATTAATGATAAGGGTTGGCATCAATGGTTTTGGTCGTATTGGAAGACGATTATTTAGACTAATACATGGTCGATCAGGTATGGAAGTTGTTGCCATAAACGATCTGTCTGACTCCAAAACACTTAGCCACCTCTTCAAATACGATAGTATTCATGGCATTTTAAATTTAGATGTAAGTTTTACATCTAATTCTATTTCTGTTGATAACAAGTCTGTAGCTTTCACTAATCATGACAATCCTAAAGCAATAAATTGGTCTATTCATAATGTAGATATTGTCATTGAAGCTACAGGAAAATTCAAAACTAAACCAGACTTAATGCATCATATAAACAATGGTGCTCAACAGGTAATACTCTCAGTACCTCCAATTAACGATGATATTAAAACTGTAGTTTTAGGTGTTAATGATCATATAATAAATGGTGATGAACGTATTATATCAAATGCCTCTTGTACTACGAATAATGCAGCACCAATGATGGCTATCATTGATGATTTATGTGGTATAGAACAAGCTTATATTACCACAATTCATTCGTATACAACAGATCAAAGTCTTCACGATCAGCCACATAGAGATTTAAGACGAGCTAGAGCTGCAGGACAATCTATAGTGCCAACTACAACAGGAGCAGCAAAAGCATTAACTAAAATTTTCCCACATCTTTCTGATGTAATAGGTGGTTGTGGTATAAGAGTTCCCGTAATTAACGGATCTCTTACTGATATCACTTTTAATGTTAATAAAACGACTACTGTTAACACTATAAATAATACGTTTAAAAAAGCCGCCAATACTCACTTAAAAGGTATATTAGAGTATACCGAAGACCCTATTGTTTCTGTCGATATTTTAGGAAATACGAACTCTTGTGTATTTGATGCCTTAATGACCTCAGTTATAGGCAATATGGTTAAAATAGTAGGCTGGTACGATAATGAAACAGCTTATTCCTCAAGAATTTTAGAACTAATTTGCAATTTATCGGATAAAAAAGCACTTTTGTCGAATAAATAATTATATTTGTTTCATATAAAGTGTTCTAAAATGTCCCAAATCAAATATTTAATATTTGCTTTTTTAGTGTCTTTTGTGTTCTCAATACATGCACAAGAGCCAGCACAGGATGCAGATGTGTTAAAGTTACGCACAAGTAATTTCATCGATCAAGCTGGTTTTGAAAGTCAACGAGGCGATTATTTTAAAGCCGAAGAGAACTTAGAAAAAGCACTAGATATTGCAATTAAATTAGACGATAAAAAAAGTGTTGGAATTATACATACTAAAATTGCAAGACTTCAATATCATATCCTAGAGCCAGAAAAAGCCCTTGTTTCTTTAACAAGAGCTGCAGAAATACAACGCGAAATTAATGATTATGCAAATTTAGCGCTTACCTACAACATTAGAGGAGTATTGCATAGCAGTAAAAAAGAATACCAAACAGCATTAGATTATTTTAAAGCATCTAAGGCAAAGTTTGAAGAAGAAGACTTAGAACAATACATTCCTGAGGTTTTGCTTAACGAAGCCAAAGTATTCACAGAATTAAAAAATTACAAATCTGCAAAAGAGGGTTTAGAAAAGACAATTTTACTCTCAAAAAAACACAATTTATCAAACATTCTAAGTAGTGCGTTAATACTAAGCGGAAAAGTTTATAACAACTTAGATAATTCAGATTTGGCATTAACTATGACCAAAGAAGGTTTAGAAATTGCACAATCTCAAAATTTTTTAGACAACACTAACAGTGCATATTTAACACTTAGTAATATTTATGAAAGTAAGAAGGATTATAAGCTTACAAGTGATTATTTAAGAAAACACGTTAAACTTACTGATAGTATCCTTAACATAATACCTGAGAATTTAGAAACTCAAAACTCTAAATTTATTACACAATACAACAAAGCTGAAAATCAAGAATTAAAAGCACAGATAAATGATGTAGAAAAAGGTAGTAACTTAACGAGAATTACAACTATACTAAGTATCGCCTTAATTACAATTCTATCATTATTAACTTTATCATTATACAAGAATAATAATATAAGGTTACGCACCAACAATATGCTTCATAAAAAGAATGACGAGCTAATTGTGGCCAAAGAAAAAGCAGAATTAGCGTCAAAAACTAAAGCTAACTTTTTATCAACAGTAACACACGAGTTAAGAACACCACTTTACGCTGTAACCGGATTAACCTCTATGTTAATGGATGAGAATCCAAAACCAGATCAAATACCTCACTTAAAATCATTAAAATTTTCAGGAGATTATTTACTCACTTTTATTAATGATATTCTTCAAATTAATAAAATTGAAGCCAATAAAGTAGAATTAGATCCAGAAGTATTTAATCTAAAAAATAAAGTTGACAATGTTATTTCTGCGCTTAATAATTCAGCATTAGATAACAACATAACCATGCATTTTGAATACCAAAACGATATTCCTGAGAACTACATGGCTGATCAACTTAAAATCTCACAAATTCTAATTAACCTTATTGGTAATGCCATTAAGTTTACAAAAGATGGTGATATTTGGGTACGTGTAAATAAGATTGCTGAAAAAAATGACCAACACACTATACGCTTCGAGGTCGAAGACAATGGTATTGGTATTACAAAAGAAAAGCAAGACCAAATGTTTGAGAGCTTCTCTCAAGGCTCTGTTCAGATTAATAGAAAATATGGAGGAACAGGACTTGGTCTATCAATTGTTAAAGGTTTAATTAAAATCTTAAAAGGTAAGATATACCTTAAAAGTGAACTTGGTAAAGGTTCTACCTTCTTCTTTGAAATACCTATGGTAAAGGCAGAAGCTGTAAAGGCCAAACCTATAGAAAAAACTCATGGTGATAATATTAAAGCATTAGATCTAAGTGAGATTAAGATTTTAGTTGTTGAGGACAACAAAATCAACCAAATGATTACTAAAAAGATTCTTAACAAAATGGATTTGTATTGTGATGTGGTTGATAATGGTGAGTCAGCAGTAGAAAATGTTAAAGAAACCAACTATGATGTTGTTTTAATGGATATACATATGCCTGGAATTAGTGGTTTAGAGGCTACAAAAATTATTAGAACTTTTGATAAAGAGTTAACCATTTTTGCATTAACTGCAGTTACACTTGAAGATAAAATGCACGAGTTTGACGAAGCTGGTTTTGATGATATCATCTCCAAACCCTTTAAGCAAGAAGACTTTGAGAAAAAGTTATACTACGCGCTTACAGGTTTACCAACAAAATCAGAAATTTCTGCTTAATAAAATTTAGTTACAAAGTTATAAACGTCGTTTTCAAAAAAGCTACCTTCATCAACAAATACCATCTCAATTGGTGTGTAGTATAATTTAGTCAAGTCATTCAACTTATCTTTTAAACGCATATAATCTTTCTCAGTTGTTAGAATAAGTGATTTGGTTTCTAATTCTGAGATGTCTTTAGATGTAAAATTATGATGGTCTTTAAAGTTCAGATGCTCAAAATTAAACTGTTTTTCTTCTAAAAATGTAACAAGAGGATTAGCGTCAGCGATTCCTGTAACTAAAGTAAAATTATTAGATTTTAAATCTTCTAAATATTTTGTAGAATTATTAGATATAATAGTTTCGGAATATTTTATATACGAAAAATAAACACTTTGATTTGTTTTAGATTTTAATAAACTTCTAATCTTAGATTGTTCCGCTTTAGAAATATCCTTTGGGCATTTAGTAACAATAATAACTTGAGCTCTATCAGCTCCAGAAACAGGCTCTCTCAAATTCCCTGTTGGTAAACACATATCGTTTACATACAAATTATCATAAGCAGTAAGCAAAATATTAAAACCAGCTTTCACAGCTCTATGCTGAAACGCATCGTCTAATAATACAATTTGTAAATCTTCTAATTGAGACTTCAACTTCTTAATACCCTCTTGTCTTTGTTCATCTACAGCAACAAGGATGTCATTTTTAAATTTTGAATACAACTGAAACGGTTCATCTCCAATAGTATCAGCAGAACTATTCTCATCAGCAAGTAAATAACCATTGGTATTTCTGCCATAACCTCTACTCAACGTTGCCAGACTGTAATTATCCTTTAAAAGTCTAATAAGATATTCTGTTGTTGGTGTCTTACCAGTTCCTCCAGTACTAAGATTACCAACACAAATTACCGGAAAATTATAAGTCCTTGCATCAAATACGCCAAAATCATAAAGCATATTACGAATACCAGTTACAAGCCAATACAATGGAACTATAGGTAATAATAGAAGTCTAATTATCTTCATATAGCGAAAGTAATTATTTTATATTTGTTAGGAATTCAATTATTCAGAATATGATTATTCAAGATGTTATTACCATACTCGAAGATTTAGCTCCTAGTCACTACGCCGAAGACTTTGATAATGTTGGACTTTTAGTTGGTGATAAAAATATTACAGTTGAAGGTATACTAGTAACCTTAGATACATTAGAAGCTGTTGTTGATGAAGCCATAGAAAAAAAATGCAACCTCATTGTTAGTTTCCATCCTATTATTTTTAAAGGACTAAAAAAACTCACCGGAAAAACCTATGTAGAGCGTGTCGTTGTAAAAGCTATACAGCACAATATTGCCATTTTTGCCATACACACAGCTCTAGATAATGCACTTTTAGGTGTTAATGATATTATCTGTAATACCTTAGGCCTAGTCAATAAACAAATATTAATACCACAAAAAGGGACGATAAAAAAATTAACCACTTATGTTCCTAATAGTTCAGCAGAATTGCTTAGATCTAAGTTATTTGAATCAGGAGCAGGAGCTTTAGGTAATTACGAATTGTGTAGTTTTAATACTCTAGGCATAGGTACATATAAAGGCAATGAAAACTCTAATCCTGTTATTGGTAAAAAAGGTCAGCTTCAATCTGAAGAAGAAACAATGATTTCTGTAACCTTTATGAAACATAGAGAGTCTCAGGTTATTAAATCATTATTTGAAGCACACCCTTACGAAGAAGTTGCTTATGAAATTACAACCTTAGATAATATCAATCAAAATATTGGTATGGGAATGATTGGTGAACTACCTAATGAAGTTGAAAGCCTTTCAGTACTAAAACTTATTAAAGATAAAATGAAAGCTGGCTCGCTAAGATATTCAGCTATACATAAAAACACAATAAAAAAGATTGCCGTTTTAGGAGGTTCTGGAGCATTTGCAATTAGTGCAGCGAAAGCTGCAAATGCCGATTTATTTGTTACTGCAGACCTTAAATACCATGACTTTTTCACGGCAGAAGATTCTATCATTTTGGCAGATATTGGACATTACGAAAGTGAACAGTACACAAAATCGTT
Source organism: Microcosmobacter mediterraneus (assembly GCF_031846265.1). Classification (NCBI taxonomy): domain Bacteria; kingdom Pseudomonadati; phylum Bacteroidota; class Flavobacteriia; order Flavobacteriales; family Flavobacteriaceae; genus Microcosmobacter; species Microcosmobacter mediterraneus. Next base: position 53,877 of record NZ_JAVRIA010000003.1, read on the forward strand.
TTTAGTGGACTATCTCTCAAAAAAAATTACTAATTTTGCACCTGCCTTAGCCGCAAGCAAGGTAGTATTATCAACAACAAATACCAATCCGGTAAAGTATTTATAATTATGGCGAAAAAAGAAGTATCTGTAGAAGATCGTTTAAGAGCATTGTACGATCTACAACTTATAGATTCTCGTGTAGATGAAATTAGAAATGTAAGAGGAGAACTTCCATTAGAAGTAAGAGATTTGGAAGATGAAGTCGAAGGGCTTAACACAAGATTAGAAAAGCTTAATGCAAATTTAGATATCATAGATGATGATATAAAATCAAAAAAAAATCTAATTGAAGAAGCCAAAGCTTTAATAAAAAAGTACAGTGAGCAGCAAAAAAATGTTAGAAATAACAGAGAATACAATTCACTGACTAAAGAAATAGAATACCAAGAGCTTGAAATTCAGTTAGCTGATAAGCACATAAAAGAATTTAAAGTTCAGATAGAACAAAAGAAAGAAGTTATTTCTGAAACAAAAGATAAATTAAAGGATCGTCAAGCACACCTCAAGCACAAAAAAGGAGAGTTAGACGAAATCTTAGCCGAAACGCAAAAAGAAGAAGAAGCTTTAATTGGCAAGTCTGAAGAATTTCAGAAGAAAATAGACGAGCGTCTTGTAAAAGCTTATACCAGAATCCGTAATAATGTAAAAAACGGATTAGCTGTTGTACCCATTGAAAGAGGTGCATCAGGTGGATCGTTCTTTACTATTCCGCCTCAAGTACAAGTAGAAATTGCGTCTCGTAAAAAAGTAATTACTGACGAACATAGTGGTCGTATTCTTGTTGATGCTCAATTAGCAGAAGAAGAAAAAGTAAAAATGGAAAAATTATTTGCTAAACTATAACAACTAGCTTTAATTAAAATTGGAATCGCCTCTGCTGAAATACGTAGAGGCTTTTTTTTGGTATTAACTTATCATCTTAATATTGTGAATAATTTAACATTAAGGTTTTATAACTTTATTCGTCTATTGAGAAAGAAAAACAACATTATGAAAAATTTAGTAGTAGCCTTAGTATTTTGTTTTGCCTTTAGCTGTCAAAACTCCGCACAAGTTACCAACCCAAAACAGCAAGCCGTTATCGATGCCGAACCTATAGAAATTCCTCTAGAAAACGGAAAAGCCAAAGCTTATTTTGCAAGTGGTTGTTTTTGGTGTGTAGAAGCTATTTATGAAAGTGTAAAGGGCGTTAACGAAGTTATATCTGGCTACTCTGGTGGTTTTACAAAAAACCCAACTTACGAGCTCAGTAATACAGGACGTACTGGACATGCTGAAGCTGTCGAAGTGATTTATGACCCAAATGTAGTGAGCTTTACAACTTTAGTTGATGTGTATTTTGCCTCACAAAACCCAACTCAAGTAAATGGTCAAGGACCAGATAGAGGCTCGCAATATCGTTCTATAATTTTCTTTCAAAATGCTGAGCAAAAAGAAATAATTCTAAAGAAGAAAGCTGCTCTTGCTAAAAAGCTGAACGCTACAATAGCTGCGGAAGTGTATCCATTTCAGAAATTTTGGATTGGTGAGGATTACCATCAAAATTATGAGCGCTTGCATCCAAATCAAGGTTATATCAGAAATGTATCTATACCAAGGTTAAGACGATTCCAGGCAAAAATGCCTGAGGTTTTAAAAAGTAGTCATTAATTAATCTTTATAATGTCATTTAGAACGCAGCAAAGCGTAGTGGAGAATCTTTAACTGCTAACACACTACCAAGAGATTATTCAGTCTTAAACTCCTTCTGAATGATAATTCAAAAATCATTATACTTAAAAGAAAAGTTAAGCCAAGCACAGACCTTTGAGTTTTAGAAACCTTAAAGGTCTACTATTGTTTTATTGCCTTTAACTCAAAAATCAAAGGGTATAATTTATCATCCCTAACATACATACCAGAATCTGTTTTTGTAAGTTCTGGCAATACATTATAAGGACTTTCATCGTGTTCATTTAAATACTCTATGGTTAAACCTGCTTCAATAAGAGCATTAATAATTTCGCTAAATCCATGATTCCAACCATACTCTTTACTTACCATTTTTGACGATTCATTAGCATAAGTACCTTCATATTCTTCATATATGGCTTCATCTTGCATATAACCATATTTTAATTTAGGAGGTTGTACTAAATAATCAAACATCCAAACTATAGGATGAAACTCAACCATGTAAAATACACCTCCAGGTTTTAAACGTTCAGCAATCATTTCAGCCCAGGGCTTTAAATCTGGCAACCAGCCAATAACACCATAACTTGTAAAAACAATATCAAAAGTATCTGTTATATGCTTTGATGTCTCAAGTACATTACAACAAACAAACTCTGCATTAAGGTCTAACTCTTGGCTTAATTGTTTTGCCAAAGTAACGCCTTCATTACTTATATCTACACCGACAGATTGAGCACCTAACCTACTCCAGCTTAGAGTATCCTGACCAAAATGACATTGTAAATGCAATAAAGATTTACCTTTTACATTACCTAAAGCCTCTAATTCATAAGACATTAAAGACGATTTTCCGGCTTTAAAAGCTTCTAAATTATACATATCACTTTTGGCATGTTCTCGGACTTTTTGATTCCATGTAGCTTTATTAACTTCAAAAAAATGACTTTTATCTTCCATTTTATTAATAAGTTTTCGTCTCTTCCCTTTTATTAATGTAGAATGACCTTAATTTTGACTGTAATTTAAAACAACTTTTTAACATGAAATCATTATATCTTGGATTGATTTGTCTACTCTTAGTTACATCCTGTAAAACTGAAAAAAAAGAAGCACCTAAACCAGAAGAAGTTAAAGAACTAACTGTTGCTGAAAAAATAGCACATGCACATGGTTATGAAAACTGGAAAAACGTATCTAAGGTAAAATTTACGTTTAAAGTAGATAGAGATACAATTAAAGGAAAAGGAAGATCTTGGCAATGGTTTCCTAAAACGGATGATATAAAAATGACTGCAGGAGAAACAACTGTTGAATACAACAGAAGACAAATGGACAGTACTCATATTAGTACTGATAGAGGTTTTATAAATGATAAATATTGGCTTTTTGTTCCTTTTCAATTAGTTTGGGATACTTCTGCTACAATTTCTAATCCAAAAAAAGCTGAAGCACCAATAAGCAAAACAGAAATGGATATGATTACTATTTTGTATGGTAACGAAGGTGGTTACACTCCTGGTGACGCTTATGATATCTTCTACGATGAAAACTATATGATTAAAGAATGGATTTTCAGAAAAGGAAATGCAGAGAAACCATCAATGGCTACCACGTTTGAAAATTATCAAGATTTTAATGGTATTAAGATTGCCATAGACCATAAAATGGACGATGGAAATTGGAATTTAAATTTTGGGGATGTTAGCATAACACTAAAGTAATACTACATTTAATTTTTGGCATTACTTTTGTTTTATAAAGTACAAGGTTCACGTTAAAACATTAAAAACGTATATCTTATACTCTTCCGCCTTGTGCGTCTATATATATATATCACAGCGCTTTGTTATCAAAGCGCTTTTTTTATAATTTATTTACATATGCTCTCTATCTCTATTTTGCCAAATAAAATTGAATCCGGTTTTTTGGATTTCAATTTCAAAATCTCTTTTTACTTTAATTATATTTTCAGTCATACTAGCGACATAAATATTTAAAACAATGATTATTACAGAAATAAAATATAATGGAACAATCCAGACTCTACTAAATCTAATTTCCATTATAAATCGATCAAAATAAAACGTAAGCAATAGTGTAACTACAAAGAATAATAGATAGTTTATAAAATATTCAAGTAAAAAAATCTGTAAAGACATAGAAGTATGCCAACCTTCACTAACCGAAATTAATGGAAAGCCATACATAAAAGATTTAGGAGCATCAACAGGAACAACATACCACCATTTATTAAAAATAGTAAAGCAAATTATACTAAGAGGTATTACTATTTTTAATTTATTCTTTCTGTAATTCAAAACTTATCCTTCAAAGTTTTCCTTAATATGAGCGCCATCACAATAAGGTTTATTCTGAGAAGCTCCACATCTACAAAATGCCGTTGTTCTATTCTTGGTTTCTTCACTACCATCCTTGTGTATTATCTTTAAGGTTCCAAATACCAGCAAAGGTCCATTCTCTAGGATTTCTACCTTTGTTTCTAACGATTGTGTTTCTTGGTCATCAGAAGCATTCATATAATAACTCAAAGCACCAGATGGACACTTTTTTACAGTATTAACCAAATCCTCAGTAGTTGCTGCATTTATTGTAATCCAAGGTCTATCCTTTGGTTTAAACACTTTAGGTAAGCCTCTTACACAAATACCTGAATGAATACACTTTTCTGGTTTCCAAACTATGGTAACCTCATCGTTAGAATACTCTTTTATATTTTCCATTTTATGCTGAATTTATTTCAGTAACAATTTCCCAAAAAAGCGGGAATCTTATTAATTAAACTTCATTTCCATTAAAGATAATTAAATTTTTAATAGCCAAATAAGACCTTTACTACTACATATTAAATCCCTATTTTTGTTAAGTATCATAATAATTCACAAATCCTCTAATGAATTTAAGTCTCGATTACGCCATAGAAATGGATCAGAAAGATCCTTTAAAATCTTATAGAGATTTGTTTCATATACCAAAAGATAAATTTGGCAACGACCTTATTTATTTCTGTGGAAATTCTTTAGGACTCCAGCCAAAAACTACTAAATCATATATAGAACAGGAGCTTAAAGATTGGGCAGAATTAGGTGTAGAAGGTCATATTGAAGCTAAAAATCCTTGGTTACCTTACCATGAGTTTTTAACAGAAAGTATGGCAAAAGTGGTTGGTGCAAAACCGATTGAGGTAGTGACTATGAATACGTTAACAGCAAACCTTCATTTTATGATGGTGTCGTTTTATCAACCTAATAAAAAACGCTATAAAATAGTCATAGAAAGCGATGCGTTTCCTTCAGATAAATATGCTGTAGAATCGCAACTAAGACATCATGGTTATGATGATAAGGAAGGGCTTATTCTTTGGAAACCAAGAAAAGGAGAAGAACTATTACGTTATGAAGATTTAGAACAAATCATGCAAGATCAAGGCAATGAAATTGCGCTTATAATGATTGGAGGTGTAAACTATTACACAGGTCAATATTTCGATTTAAAACGGATTACAGAACTTGGTCACAAACATGGTTGTAAAGTTGGTTTTGATTGTGCGCATGGAGGTGGAAACGTTCCTTTAAATCTGCACAACTCTGGAGCAGATTTTGCGATTTGGTGCTCTTACAAATACCTAAATTCTGGACCAGGAAGTTTGAGTGGCTGTTTTGTTCATGAACGCTATGCTTATGATAAAAATTTAAACCGATTTACGGGTTGGTGGAGTCATAATAAAGAAACACGTTTTAATATGCGACATGATTTTGATGTATTACCAGGTGCAGAAGGCTGGCAATTATCTAATCCTCCCATTTTATCTCTAGCAGCCATAAGAGCTTCTTTAGATATATTTAATGAAGCAGGTATGGATGCATTACGAGATAAATCCATAAAATTAACAGGTTACTTTGAATATTTAATGAATGGTCTTGGAGATGATGTGGTTAGAATAATAACACCATCAAACCCTAAAGAACGAGGTTGCCAATTATCAATTCAAGTAAAAAATGCTAATAAAGAGCTTCATGATAAACTTACAGATTCTGGAGTAATAACCGATTGGCGAGAACCAGATGTAATACGTTGTGCTCCTGTTCCACTCTATAATACCTTTCAAGATGTATATTTAATGGTTGAACGATTAAAAGGATTACTGTAATGTATATTCCAGAAATTTACAAAGAAGCAGATATAGATAAAGTAAAAGCTTTTATCTTAAAACACAGTTTCGGAATCATAGTAACGCATAACGAGGGCAAATCTTTAGCAACACATATACCGTTAGAGCTCGTTAATAAAAATGGTATAGATGTTATACAAGCTCATATCTCTAAAGCAAATCCTCAATGTGATCATTTAAAAAACAATTCTGAAGTATTGTGCATTTTTAATGGTCCTCATAGTTATATCTCATCCTCATGGTATGATTTTGAAGAGGTACCAACTTGGAATTATGTTGCTGTGCACATTTATGGCACACTCAAAATAATAGAAGGTGATGAATTAATGTCTGCAATGAAACATCTTATGGATAAATACGAAAAGGACTCTGAGAACCCTATAATCATAGAAGAATTATCTGAAAAAACCATGAGGCAAATGAATGGTATATTAGGTTTTGAAATTAATATAAATAGTATTGAAGCGGCCTATAAACTTTCTCAAAATAGAAATGACAAAAATCATCAGACCATTATTGATAAACTAAATCATAAAGAAAATTCAGGTTCTAATGCAATTGCAGATTACATGAAAAAAGAAAGAGAACATGGAAAATAAGAAGCAGAATATTCTCATTATTGGTGCAGGACTTTGTGGTAGTTTACTAGCTTTACGTCTAGGACAGCGTGGTTATAATGTAATAGTCTATGAAATGAGACCAGATTTAAGATCTACAGATATTTCTGCTGGTCGTTCCATCAACTTAGCTTTTTCAGACCGAGGTAATAAGGCCATGAAAATGGTAGGTATAGAAGATAAAGTAAAGGCTCTTTGCATTCCTATGAATGGACGTATGCTCCATGATAAAGAAGGGAATACATTTTTATCTAACTATAGTGGTCGAGAGTACGAGTACATCAACTCCATTTCTAGAAGTGAGCTAAATGCATTGCTTTTAACTGAAGCTGAAAAACATGATAATGTTACCATACATTTTAATAAGAGATGTCAATCCGTTGATTTTGAAAAAACAACAGCTTTATTTGAAGATTACAATACCAAAGATGAATTTATTGAAGATGCTGATTGTATTATAGCTACTGATGGTGCAGGTTCAGCACTGCGTAAAAGCTATTTCTTAGAACGAAAATTCTTGTTTAGTTTTTCGCAGCAATGGTTAACCCATGGCTATAAAGAATTAAGTATTCTACCATCAGAAAATGGCGATTATAAAACCTACAAAAACGCCTTACACATCTGGCCAAGAGGCGATTTTATGGTTATTGCATTACCTAATTTAGATGGCAGTTTTACTGTAACGCTCTTTTTAAGTTATACTGAAGGTGAATACAATTTTAATAATCTAACAACACCCAAAATTGTTACTGAATTCTTTGAAAAAGAATTCCCTGATGCTTTAGAACTCATGCCCAATTTAGTTGATGATTTTTTTGAAAACCCAACAGCGCCTTTAGGTACTGTAAAATGTTCACCATGGCATTACAAAGGCAACACACTTCTTATGGGAGACTCTGCTCATGCCATTGTACCATTCTATGGACAAGGCATGAATGCATCATTTGAAGATGTAGTAGAATTCGATAAAATTTTAGATCAAAATTTAGGGAGTTGGGAAACCATTTTCCTGACCTATGAAAAAATTAGAAAAAAAGATACAGATGCCATTGCAGATTTAGCCGTCGATAATTTTCATGAAATGAAAGACCATGTTGGGCAAGCTATATTTCAAGAAAAACGAAAAATTGAAATGGCTTTAGAACAAAATTTTCCTCAAGAGTATTCTTCCAAATATTCATTGGTAACCTTTAATGAACATATTGGATATAGAGAAGCTATGCTAAGAGGTAGAGCTCAAGACAAGGCCATTTTAAATATGTTAGCAGATAATGTCATTTCAACATCAGATGACATTGCAGCTATTTTAGATAAAGTAAAAACAGAAACCGAAGCCATTCTGGAAGATGATAGAATTGCTGGATTAAAATAACAATTATGAGTGATAAAGTAACACCAAGAGGTGCATATCCACACACCAAACGTGTAGGCGATTTTATACTCGTCTCAGGCACAAGCTCTCGCAGATCTGATAACACCATTGCTGGTGTAGATATTATTGATGAAATGGGTACCAAAAAGCTAAATGCTTACACACAAACTCAAGAAGTCTTAAAGAATATTGACAAAAATCTAGCTAAAGTTGGAGCAAGCTTAAAAGATGTGGTAGATGTAACGTCTTTTTTAGTAAACATGAATGACTTTGCAGATTATAATAAAGCCTATGCCGAGTTTTTTGATAAGGAAACAGGGCCAACTAGAACCACAGTTGCTGTGCACCAATTACCACATCCAGATTTAGTGATTGAGATAAAGGTTATGGCTTATAAAAAGCAATAATAACTTATCAATGATATCATACAAACAGAATATCACAATAACACTCATTTTATTTTTTATAATGAGCTATAGCTATGCACAAAACACAACACATAAAGTATTAGATAAATCTACTGAGCATAAAATAGACTCTTTATTATCAATTATGACTATCGAAGAGAAAGTCGGACAAATGAATCAACTCAATGGGTTTTGGGATGCAACTGGTCCTGTTCCAAAAGAGGGCTCTGCAGAAACTAAATATGAAGATCTCAAAAATGGCTGGGTAGGTGCCATGCTTAATGTTAGAGGTGTTAAACAAGTTAAAGCGCTTCAAAAAGTTGCAGTAGAACAAACTAGATTAGGTATTCCTTTACTATTTGGATATGATGTAATTCATGGATATAAAACAATCAGCCCTATACCTTTAGCTGAAGCCTCAAGTTGGGATTTAGAAATCATTGAAAAATCTGCGAGCATAGCAGCAGCTGAAGCTTCTTCATCAGGTATAAATTGGACCTTTGCTCCAATGGTTGATATTTCTCGAGATCCTCGTTGGGGACGCGTTATGGAAGGTGCTGGAGAAGATCCATTTCTTGGAAGCAAAATTGCTATAGCTAGAGTTAATGGTTTTCAAGGTACTAACTTAAAAGCTACTAATACCATTGCTGCATGTGCAAAACATTTTGCCGCTTATGGCTTTGTAGAATCAGGCAAAGAATATAATTCTGTAGACATTGGCTCTTCTACACTTCATAATATTGTATTACCACCATTTAAAGCCGCTGTTGATACCAACGTAAAAACGGTAATGAATTCTTTCAACGAACTCAACGGTATTCCAGTTACAGCAAGCAGTTATCTACAACGAGATATTTTAAAAGATCAATGGAATTTTAATGGTTTTGTGGTCTCTGATTGGGCTTCAATTAACGAGCTGATAAATTGGGGAATTGCAAAAAACAAAAAAGAAGCTGCCGAAATTGCCTCAAAAGCTGGTTCAGATATGGATATGGAAGGTAGTGTTTACATCAAAGAACTTTCTGAATTAGTCAGAAATGGCATAGTCCCTGAGAGTATAGTTGATGATGCAGCTAGACGAATTTTAAGAGTAAAATTTGAATTAGGATTATTTGATGATCCTTACAAATATTGTAATCTCGACAATGAAAAAAGCACCATTTACAATCCAAAATATCAAGAACAAGTATTAGATATTGCTAAAAAATCTATTGTACTATTAAAAAATGAAAATAGTATTCTTCCGCTTAAAAAAGAAAAACAACATATTGCAATTATAGGACCTTTAGCAAATGATAAAAATAGTCCTTTAGGCAGTTGGAGATTAGCTTCAGATGATCATTCTGCTGTATCTGTATTGGAAGGCATGCAAGAATATACTGGAAATAAACTAACCTTCAGTAAAGGAGTTGATTTAATCACAGAACCGACTCGGTTTATTAAAGAGGTTAAAATAAATACTATAGATACCTCAGGTTTTTCTGATGCTATAGAAATTGCAAAAATCGCTGATGTCGTGGTTATGGTTCTCGGAGAGCATGGCTATCAAAGTGGTGAGGCTAGAAGTAGAACAGAACTAAACCTTCCAGGTCTACAACAAAAATTATTAGAAGCCATATTTAAAGTCAACCAAAACATTGTACTAGTTTTAAACAACGGAAGACCACTTGCAATACCTTGGGCAGCAGCAAATGTTCCTGCCATTGTAGAGGCATGGCAATTGGGTTCACAAACTGGTAATGCTGTAGCTCAAGTGCTATATGGCGATTATAATCCGAGCGGAAAATTACCGATTACATTTCCTCGACATGTTGGTCAAATACCCATTTATTACAATTACAAAAACACAGGACGACCAAGTAATAACAACAACAATGTGTTTTGGTCACATTATATAGATAGTTCAAATTCACCATTGTATCCTTTCGGTTATGGTTTAAGTTACACCACATTTGAGTATAGTAATTTTAATATTAATGGTAGCACATTTAAAATTAATGATACCATTAAAGTATCAGTAGATATAACCAATACAGGAATTTGTAAAGGTAAAGAAGTAGTTCAGCTATATATAAGAGACATGGTTGGTAGTATTTCAAGACCAGTAAAAGAACTCAAAGGATTTGAACTAGTAGATTTAAAAAAAGGCGAAACAAAAACAGTACATTTTACACTAGATAAAACACAGTTAGGTTACTTTAACAATGATGGTGCTTTTGTGGTTGAACCAGGTGATTTTAAAGTCTTTGTTGGAGGAAACTCGCTTACTAGCTTAGAAATTAAATTTGAATTGATCGATTAACTAAGAGGAAATTGACACACATCTTTTTGTAACATTTTTTGTATACAGTATACTTATCTCTAGAATTACTTTATTTTTAGACCTATAACCTCAGGGACTACCATCAACCTAATTTGCTTGTTACTACTTGCAAATGATTAAATTTTTTCGTCGCGTTCGTCAACGCCTTCTCACTGACAATAAATTCAGTAAATACCTCATTTATGCCATTGGCGAAATTATTCTCGTGGTTATTGGTATTCTTTTAGCACTTTCCCTTAATAATTGGAAAGAAGACCTTGCAAATCAAGGAGAAGAAGAGCGAATACTTAGTGGCTTAAAGCAAGAATTTGAAATTAATCTTGCTGAAATTATTAGAAATATAAAATTAAATACTGGCACAAAAGAGTCTACTATTGCTCTTATCCTTCAGATACGTTCTGAGGATCCTTTTGCCAATTCAAGATATATTGATAGTCTTTTGAATGAAGTATATATGTTTGGATCCTTTGATGCGCAAACAGGACTTGTAAATGAAGTTATTAGTTCTGGAAAGTTATCAATTATTAGAGATTCTGAGTTACGAGATAGATTAACAGCGGTTTCTGGGCTTTTAGATAATCTTGAAGAAGATTATGTAATTCGTAGCGACTATTACATGTATCACATCATTCCATATACAAGCAAATATTTTTCGCTTGTTAACCAAAATAATTTTATGGATTTTTCAAGCTGGTCAGATACTTACGAAACCTTTAAACTCAATGAATCTCCATTTAAACCTAAATACGAAGAAATCGATTTACTGTTATTTGAAAATTTGATTGCAACACATAAATTGAATAATGATTTTGTAAATCTAGATGAGTATGATTTAAAAAAGTTTTATATGCAAACCTTAGAAATAATCAATGCTAATTTAGAGTCTGAAAAATAATTATTTTCAATGCTAAAATTCTTTAGACATATAAGAAAAGACCACATGGAGAAAAATAAGACTACCAAATACATTAAATACGCCATAGGTGAAATTATCCTTGTGGTTATTGGTATTCTAATTGCATTACAAATTAACAATTGGAATGAAAGCAGAAAGGACACTATAAAAGAACAACAAATATTAAGTCAACTTAAAGAAGAATACGCTGCAAATCTTTTACAATTAGAACAAAAAATTGCACATCGTAAAAAAATAATTACAGCAGCTACAAGAGTGTTACAATTTATAGATGAACCTATTACTATTAAAGGGGATAACCTTAGTTCTCAATTAAATGTGATGATTGGCAACCCAACATTTAAACCCATTGAAAACAACCTTGTAAATTCTGGGGATATTCTATTAATAAAGAATAAAAAATTAAACCAATTACTAACCACTTGGCCATCTAACGTTATGCATATAAAAGAGATAGAAAACATCTGGAATAAAGGAATGTGGGAATCCGTTATTCCTCTGTTTAATAGTTTTGGTTTACTACGAGAGAGTTTTTACAAATGGTGGAATGATGAACAAAATATAAAATGGGTTATGGAAGGCACTTTTATAAACCCATTTCAAAAACCTAAATTGAGTAACGCCTTTAATACAATTGAAATATTAGAGAATAAGGAGCTTGAAGGAATAGCCTCTATGGCTGTTTCTGTAAATTATGCGGCAAACCTGCAATCTCAGGTTTTACATAATCGGATTTTAGAAATTTTAGAATTATTAAATCAAGAAATTAAAGAATAGAGATGATTAAATTCTTCCGAAAAATACGATACAATCTTATGAGCGAAAACAAAACAGGTAAATACCTTAAATATGCTATTGGCGAGATTATCCTTGTAATGGTAGGTATACTTTTAGCTTTGCAAGTGAATAATTGGAACGAAGGAAGAAAGGATATTAAAAAGGCTCACGAAATTCTTATTGATGTAAAAGAAAATGCCGAGTTCAATATTATTCAATTTAAAAAAGACATAGAAGAAAACAAAAATGTTCTTAATTCTATAGACATTCTTTTAAATAACATAACTGTTACTAAAATTTATAATGACTCGCTTGACAGACACTTTCGTTTTGCTACATGGTGGTCTACAAGCAGATGGAAATCATCTGGTTATGAGGCACTCATTTTTAATGGTGTAGATATTATTAAATCAAAAAAGTTACGCAATGCTATAATTGATTTATATGAAATTTCTTATCCAGAGATAATAGAAAACACAAGGCTTAACGAAGGAAATTGGAGTTCAATTTTCCCTTCTTTTCTTGAGCTTATGTATAGAGAACCAAGTGACTTCAACACGGTTAATCAACACAAAGCAAAACCATTCAATTATCAAGAAATTATTGAATCAAGATTATATAAAAGCTTTTTATCCTTCAGTCGTTCACAAAGGTTTATAGATATTCAAATGAGAGAATATGCCATTGAAAAGAATGCAGAACTCATTGAGTTAATAGATGAAGAATTAAATAACAATTAGTATGATTAAATTCTTCCGAAAAATACGTCAAAACCTAATTATGGAAAATAAAACAGGAAAATATTTTAAATATGCTTTGGGCGAAATAATTCTTGTAGTTATAGGAATTCTTATAGCCATATGGATTAATAGCACCTACAACGATTACAAAGAAAAAGAAGTAGAAACAACCATTTTAAAAAAACTTATTACAGATCTAGAATCTGATTATAACCAACTTAAGGTTGCAGATTCTATAAACCAGGAATATCTAGAAAAGATAAGAACCTTTAAAAATGCTATAGTAAAAAATAATGAAGTTGTACTAAAAGAAATGATTAGCCAACAATATGGAGGCGCTCAATTTTTGGGTATAAATCCAAGAGCTACCACATTTGATGAAATGATCAACTCCGGCAAATTATATACCTTATCCAATGCAGAACTCACAGACTTCTGTATAGACTATTACGAATTAATAGATACATACAGCAACAGCCTTTCACAGATAAGAGGCGAATATAGAGCCTTGTTTTTTGGGCCAAATATGACCGATTATTGGCTCACTTATCTAGAGGAAACTAAAGATAAAGATGCTTATGTAGATAGATTTATAGAAAATAAACAATCAACAGCTTATAAAACCTTAAAACAAGGCACAGGTTGGGGCGAATTGATTATGCAAGGCACTGATGAACGTATCAAACAAATTAAACAATCTAACAGAAATCTGTATAATTTAATAGCTGAAGAAATAACTAAAAAAAGTAATGATTAAATTCTTCCGTCATATTCGCAAATCATTAATTGAACAAAACAAAATGGGAAAATACTTTAAATATGCTATTGGCGAAATTATCCTTGTGGTTATTGGTATTCTCATTGCATTACAGATTAATACTTGGAATGAAGACAGAAAAAATCGAGTAAAGGAAAAAGTCTATATCACAAATATCCAAAGAGATTTAAAAGCGCAATTAGTGATTTTAGATCGTGCTTCAAATGGGGAACTATCTAGTTTTACAAGTCTATCAAATGCTCAAAAATCATATCACCAACATAATAAGTTTATTGTAAACACGAAGAGCCTGGCCGAAATTTCTGCAATTAATGACCGCTTTACGTTCAACATTATTGATACCGCTTTAGAGGAAATAAAGTCATCAGGAAATCTAGATATCATACAAAATAGGACCGTAAAAGATAGTTTATTAAAATATTATGATGAGATTGGTTTATATGGCCAAATTATTTCTAGCAACAATCTTGGAAATGATTTAACAGCCATGGATAAGAGTATGGCTTTAACAAGTGTGATGGGTGATGATTCCAAAGCGTGGCTAGATTTCAATGCCGGAATTGCTGATACCTTTAAAAAGATGCCTGATAATATTTTAGAACTCGTTTCAAAGTCTATTAATATACCTGAAAACGCATTGGTACTTTATAACTTAATTAATTATAAAAAATCAGTTTCTTTTTTTCATTTTACAGTATATAAAGAGGTGAAAAAGAAGATCCATGATCTAAACAATTTATTACTAGAAAATTATTCTTTTCTTGAAAAATAACAAATGATTAAATTCTTTAGAAAAATAAGATATAACCTCATGGAAACAGGAAAAACAACAAAGTACTTCAAATACGCCATTGGCGAAATTATACTTGTAATGATTGGTATTCTATTGGCTTTACAAGTCAATAATTGGAATAACCAAAGGTTAGAAGTAAATAAAGAGCAAACTATATTGAAAAACTTACGTTCAGATTTTAGAGATAATCTCACCGAATTTAATAGGATTTATAATAGTTCTGCAGATAGCTACAAATCTTCAATAAAGCTATTAGAAATTATAAAAAATGATAACACCATAAATCCTGCTGAAGCGGAAATACTTTTAGACGACATTATCAATGGTTTTTATTCACTAGACCTTAATTCAGCTTCAATAGACGAAATAAAGAGTTCAGGCTCACTAAGTATTATTAAAGATCCTGAGCTAAGAAGACAACTATCTAATTGGTCATTTATAGAAGCGGATACTGAAGACGATATTGAAATATACTATAACTATATGTTCGATTTTCTTATTCCTTCTTTAACAAATAAAGCCATTTTAAGAAATATCGCAATACCAGACCGTTTAATGGAAAAAACGAATTTGCCAAAAATTTCCAGTTCAAGTTACACTCTAAATTATAGCACAACTATGAGAACTCTTGAGTTTGAAAATCAAATCTATAATAACGCCTTAAATATAGTTTACGTATTAACGGCTTATAAGAACGTAGAGATTTACTTAAATGACACTTTAAAACTTATAGACGCTAATATTAAATGATAAAATTCTTCAGACAAATAAGATTCAGATTAATGGAAACAGGAAAAACAGGAAAATACTTTAAATACGCTATTGGCGAAATTATCCTTGTTGTTATTGGTATTCTCATTGCACTACAAATTAATAATTGGAACGAAGGCAAAAAAGCTAAAGCAAAAGAACGTGAAGCACTTCTCGAAATTGTATCAGATCTAGAATACAGTCTCATAGATTTAGATGACGTTCTAAATACACAGAATAATAATTTAGCAAAAAATATTAACTCCATAAAAACCCTAATTAACGTCTTACAAACAGATCAGAAATACCATGACTCTCTAGGAAATCACTTCTACTCTACAAACTCATATGACGAACCTTATTTTAAAACAAGTGGCTATAATTCGCTTTCGTCAATTGGTATGGACTTGATAGAAGATTCAAAAATTCGTTCGGAAATAGGTCAGTTTTATAGCGCTACAGTTATTGATACTAAAGGAGCCTTTAGTGAATTAAGGCAAGATTTTCATGAGTATATGCTCGATTTTATAAGAAAAGATTTTACATTTTCAACTTCAAATAATGGACAAATAGTAATGCGTCCTAATAACTATGAAGCGCTAAAAGTCAATAAAGAATATATTCAATCTTTAAGAACTTTTTTATTCGTCAGTGAATATTATTATAATAATTTAAATGATATTAAGGCTGAAGCTATTCAATTAAAAAAAGATATTGAAACTTACATAAAAGAACATTAACTTGTCATTCCTGCGAAAGCAGGAATCTACAAAAAACATTAACCTCAAAATAGATTCCTGCTTTCGCAGGAATGACAAAACACACTAATACATGATTAAGTTCTTTAGAAAAATTAGATACGATCTTATGGAGAAAAACAAAACAGGAAAATATTTTAAATACGCCATAGGTGAGATCGTTCTTGTCGTCATTGGTATTCTCATTGCCTTACAGATTAATACTTGGAATGAAAATCGAAAAAATCATAAATATGAACGAGAAGTTCTACTACTTATTAATCAAAATTTAAAAAACGATTCTATTGCTTTGTCTAATGAATTATATAATTCTAATGAATCTAATGTCTTAACAGGCAAATTATTGGAACAATTGAGTTTGGGAAATCACAGTGATAGTTTAAATAACTGGTTAGGAAAGATTATTTCATTTGAAAGATTTAAATCACAATCCAGTGCATTTGAAATGTTAAAATCTAAAGGTATAGACGTAATTTCAGATAATGAGCTTCAATTAGCATTAATAACTTACTATGATCAAAGTGTTCATGCTGTTTATGTTGCTCTAAATGATGTAGAAGAATCTTTTAAAAAGGATTGGGAGCCATTGCTAAAAGAAGATTTTTTAGATTTCAAATGGCGCGAGTATGCTGTACCAATAGATTCTAAAGCTTTTTTTGAAAGGCAATCAACACTAAGTTTTTTAAAATTATATAGAGAAAATAGGGCTAGCTCTGCACCATTTATAAAAGCTGCATTAGATAAAATCTCTGAAATCAAAAGACTGTCCAAAAAATACATTAATGATTAAATTCTTTAGACATATTCGAAAATCCTTACTCATGGAAAACAAAACAGGCAAGTACTTTAAATACGCTATAGGCGAGATTATCCTTGTCGTTATTGGGATTCTCATCGCCTTACAGATTAATACTTGGAATGAGAACAGAAAAGAGGTTTTAGAAGAAAGTTCCATCCTTCAAAACCTAAATGATGAGTTTTCAGAAAACAAGAAAATGTATGACCAAAATATAGTCGAAACAGAAAATGCAAAACAAATAGGATATACCATAATGAATCTTATGGGAAAATCCGAGGAGCACTTAAAAAAACAAAATATAGATAGCCTTTTATTTATGCTTCTAGAACCAGGTGAGTATAGACCAAGCGAGAATACGATCAATGACCTCATACAGTCTGGTAGACTTAGGCTATTAAAAAATAAAGCTCTTAAACTATTACTCTATAATTGGCAAAGCCAACTCAAAGACTTTAAGGTTGCTATTGAACGCGCAGAACTCAAAATTGACAATGAATTGGTACCCTATTTATCCAAACATTATGCATTAAAAGATATAGACAAATATGGCGCATTAAATTGGAAAGAAAATACAAGTCTTAAAATAGATAAGTATGCTATTTTTAATGATATTGAGTTTGAAAACATTACGGACGACTATCTTTATAGAGTCGTTGCAGCTGAAAAGAGTTTAAAACGAATCGGAACTATTTTAGACGCTATTTTGGCAGAAACGAATAAATAAATCTTAGATTTATAGCTATATAATGGACATTCAAAATTACATAAACGGTAACTTTCAAAATCCAATACAAAATAATTGGATTGACAATTACAATCCATCTAATGGAGCGATATATAGTCAAATCCCAAACTCCACAACAGAAGATGTAGAAGAAGCCTATAAAGCGGCAAAGATTGCTTTTAAGCAATGGTGTACGACCACACTAGAAGAACGTAGTAGAATCATGCTCAAAATTTCAGAGTTGATAGAAGCAAATTTAGATCGCCTAGCAGAGGCCGAAAGTAAAGACAATGGCAAACCAGTAGCTCTTGCCAAAATGATAGATATTCCTAGAGCATCAAGCAACTTCCGCTTTTTTGCAAATGCTTTAACGCAGTTTGCAAGTGAAAGCCATGAGAGTGTTGGGCAAAATGCTATTAATTATACATTGCGTCAACCTATTGGTGTCGTAGGCTGTATATCGCCTTGGAATCTTCCACTGTATTTATTTAGTTGGAAAATAGCGCCAGCTATTGCAGCTGGTAATTGTGTGGTTGCAAAACCAAGTGAAGTTACGCCAATGACAGCTTATTTATTAGGTGAACTATGTAATGAGGCTGGATTACCAAAAGGTGTACTCAATATTGTTCATGGTTTAGGTACCACAACAGGTCAAGCCATTGTGGAGCATCCAGGCATTAAAGCCATAAGTTTTACAGGAGGTACAGCAACTGGAGCACATATCGCCAAAGTCGCTGCTCCAATGTTCAAGAAGCTCTCTTTAGAACTTGGTGGGAAAAACCCAAACATTATTTTTGCCGATTGCGATTATGACGATATGTTAAAGACCACAGTACGTTCGTCTTTTGCAAATCAAGGTCAGATTTGCCTTTGTGGAAGTCGAATTTTTATTGAAGAATCGATCTACGAAAAATTCAAAGTTGATTTTGTAGAGCGTATAAAAACATTAAAAGTTGGTCATCCATCTGAAGCAGATACTAAAGTTGGTGCTTTAGTTTCTAAACCACATTTAGAAAAAGTGATGCGTTATATCGACATCGCAAAAGAGGAGGGCGGAACTGTTTTATGTGGCGGAAATAAGGTGACTGTAGAAGGTTATGAAAATGGTTATTATTTAGAACCTACAGTTATAGAAGTTCCAACAGACGACTGTCGCGTAAACCAAGAAGAAATATTTGGTCCAGTCGTTACGATTATGCCTTTTAAAACAGAAGATGAAGTGTTACAAATGGCAAACAAAGTTAAATATGGACTTTCAGCAACACTCTGGACCAACGATTTAAAACGCACTATGAGAATGACTAAGCAGCTTGAAGCTGGAATTGTTTGGGTAAATACTTGGCTTATGCGAGATTTACGAACACCATTTGGAGGTGTTAAAAATTCTGGCGTTGGTCGTGAAGGTGGCTTTGAAGCCTTACGCTTTTTTACAGAAGCAAAAAATGTATGTATAAAATATTAGAATGGATTTAAAATTAAACAACAAATACGCCTTAGTTTGTGGAAGTACAGCTGGTATAGGGAAAGCCACAGCAATGGCATTAGCTGCAGAAGGTGTTCAAGTGACACTTATTGCTAGAAATGAAGCCAAGTTAAAAATTACTTTAGCTGAATTACCACAACAACGATCACATGATTATATCGTAGCAGATTTTTCAGACCCAGCAGATTTAGAAGCTAAAGTCTCTGAGTATATTAATACTAATCATGGCTTTCACATTTTAGTAAATAATACAGGTGGTCCAAAAGGAGGCCCAATATTTTATGCAGAAGTTAGTGAGTTTGAACAAGCATTTACACAGCATCTAAAGTGTAATCATGTACTAGCTCAAGCTGTCGTAACTTTTATGAAGAGTGAAAACTATGGTCGAATAATAAACGTAATCTCAACATCTGTAAAACAACCTCTAGACGGATTAGGTGTTAGTAATACTATTAGAGGTGCAGTTGCTAATTGGAGTAAAACCTTAGCAAATGAGCTTGGACAATTTGGCATTACTGTAAATAATGTATTACCAGGAGCAACTGGTACAGAACGTCTAGCTCAAATTATAAAAAATAAATCTGCTAAAACTGGTAAGACAGAAGAGGAAGCATCTAATGCCATGAAAAGTGCAGTGCCTGCAAAACGTTTTGCAAAACCAGAAGAGATTGCCAATGCTATTACGTTTTTAGCGAGCGAAGCTGCTGCCTATATTAACGGAATAAATCTACCAGTTGATGGTGGGCGAACAAAAAGTTTGTAATTTTATAACAACTAAAATTTGCGTGAAGGATTGAAGTGGTATCCTTTTTTTGTCTGGTTGAGCGCAGTCGAAACCTATTAGATAAAAAAAGATTTAACGGAAAGCCTGACCTGTAAGGGCACGCCAAAATAAAATAAACTCATGAGTAAATTAGTTTCACCCTTAAACTTCAAAGACTGGATAGAAGAAAACAGACATCTTCTAAAACCACCAGTAGGTAACAAAGTCGTATGGAAAGATGCTGATGTTATTGTTATGGTTGTTGGTGGTCCAAACAGTAGAAAAGATTATCATTATAATGAGACACCTGAGTTTTTCTATCAAATTGAAGGTGATATTGTACTCAAGGTTATAGAAGAAGGAATACCAAAGGATATACACATAAAAGAAGGCGAAATATTTGTATTACCACCAAAAATCCCTCATTCACCAAGGCGAGGTGCAAATACCGTAGGATTAGTTATAGAATATCCAAGACCAGTAGGTGTAAAGGATAAACTACAATGGTACTCTGAAGACAATGGAAACTTACTTTACGAAGAAGAATTCACTTTAGACAATATTGAGACAGATATGCCAGCAATTTTTGATAGATATTACAACACTATCCAAAAACAAAACTCAAAAGATTGAAAGACAAAAGAAAACTTAGAATAAACGGTCACTCGCACCTACTTCCCTATCCTGAGGAAATTCCTCAATTCATGAAGGATAAAGGTATTTTTTGGGTAGATAAGGACCGTAAATTTATGCTCCAAAAAGATTGGAATAGACCAATCACAGATTCTAGTTTTTTCTTAAACGAGAAACTGGCTTGGATGGAACATTTTAAGATAGATCATGCTGTAGTACTTAATCTTTCCCAACTCTATGGCAATGGATTACGTTTAGAAGAAATGAAGCAAGCTCTTCGTTTTCAGAACGATTTTAATGCTAGAGTACAACATGAGAATCCAAGCAAATTTACGTGTGGCTTTGTAGTACATCCAGGTTTTGTTCGAGGTGCTTGTTGGGAGATTGAGCGTTGTGTGGAAGTATTAGGCATGCGTTTATTATGTTTACCAACCCATTATATGGATACTATTGGTACTTGGCGCTGTATTTTTGATGAAGAAAATGAGCCTATTTTTGAATTAGCTGACAAATATAATTTAGCAGTTGAAGTACATCCTTACGATGGGGAGAAATTTATTAAACTTCAAAATACCTCGTGGCGTTTTCATTTGATATGGATGCTTGCACAATGTGCAGATGCTTATCATTTTTTAACACTAAACGGTTACTACGAAAAGTATAAGAATATGCGTATTTGTTTTGCACATGGTGGACAACTAGCACAAATTAATCTTGGACGACGTATACAAGGATTTGACGGAAGACCAGATTTATTTAAAGATAAAAGCCATCCAAGAAAAGCCGTTGGTCATAAAAACATATTCTTTGACACCTTAGTACATGATACTGGTGGTCTTGAATTACTGATTAAAAATCAAGGTTCTGATCAAGTGTTAATGGGCTTAGATGATCCTTATCCTCTTGGTGAAATGGAGAGTGAAAAGCAATCGTCTTATCCTGGCAAAATTCTTGATTTGGCTATTGAAAGAGATATTATTACCGAAACTGAGCGTGATTCAATTTGGGAGGATAATGTTATTCAATGGTTATGTGGTGATGATACTAATGCAAAGGAAAAACTGATAAATAGAATTTTAGGATAATGCAATTTATTTCTGAGACTTTAGATAACTACGTCGCTAATCACACCGAAGACGAGCCAGAATTATTACAACAACTCACCAGAGAAACCTACCAGAAAATTTTGCAACCACGAATGCTTAGTGGTCATTATCAAGGTAGGGTACTCAGTATCATTTCTAAATTGGTAAACCCTAAAACTATTCTAGAGATAGGTACCTATACTGGGTATTCGGCACTATGTTTAGCTGAAGGTCTTCAAAATAATGGAATGCTTCATACCATTGATATTAATGAGGAGCTTCATGATTTTTCTCAAAACTATTTTGATAAATCTGAATTCAAAAATCAAATAAAACAATACACTGGTAATGCACTAGATATTATACCAAAACTAAACACTAGTTTTGATTTAGTATTTATAGATGCAGATAAACCAAACTATTTAAACTATTTTAATCTAATCATAGATAAGCTTAACAAAGGAGGACTTATTTTATCTGATAATGTGTTATGGAGTGGTAAAATACTGGATACAGAATTTAAAAAAGAGGATCTCTCTACACCTGCACTTATTGCTTATAACAAACATCTTAAAGAAGATCCTAGAATAGAAACTGTGCTTTTACCTATAAGAGATGGGTTAACACTAAGTAGAAAGCTTTAAAGTATGTTAATTTCGTTTAAAAAACTATTAGTAATTGCTATTGGTATTGAAGTTATTATAGTCTCAATTTGCTACTGTATTACTTCAACTAACAATGAGCTTTTTATGTATGCTGCAAGATACTCTGGTCGGTTTTCTCTTCTCGTTTTTTTAATCACTTTTTTGAAGTATATAGAAAGTATACGAAATACTAAACTAATAAATCCAAGCTTTACAAAATTCATGTCAATTTTTGCAATTGTACATCTGATCCATTTTATGTTTTTGGCAACTAATGTTTGTCTCAATGAAATACCATTGGAGATTCCAAAAGTAATTGGTGGTGCTTTAGCTTATTTAATGATTGTAGTTGCACCTCTTAAGTTTAATCAATTATCTAAAACTTTACAAGTCATCTACTTTTACTATGTAAGTTTAGTAATGATATTAACCTATGTTGCTAGAATAAAAGGTGATTTTAAAGGTGCAGAACCTTTTTGGTTTCACTATGTAGCTTTTAGTATTTTACTACTATTTTGCATGAGTTTTGGTTTTGAATTATATCAACAATTCAAAAAAAAACCTCTTCACTAAGGAAGAGGCTATTTTTAAATTTATATTTTTTATTGAACAGCTTGTAACGCATCAATATTACCATAACCAAAATTACTGTTTTTGTAAGGGTAGAAATCTGAAGACTGCTTTAATCTATTCAACACCTGAGTTCTAGACCAACTAGGATATCTAGACCATACCAACGCTGCGATACCTGCTGTAGTTGCAGTTGCTACAGAAGAACCTCCTGTATAACGTCTCTGATTGTTGTAAAAACTTAGAACTGGTGGTGCCTTACTTGTATTATTATCACCTTCCATAATAATTGTAAAGTCAATTTTATTTCCACTATGACATGTATTACAACGCTCATAATTAGAACCATCATCAACACCAGTAACTGCTATAGTTTCACTCATAGTAGCAGGAAAAATAACACCGAATCCATTTGTAAAACTTGTGGATGTTCCGCCTGCAGCAAAAATCAGTTTTCCTCTACTGTGAGCATATCTAACTGCATCTCTAACGTTGCCTATAGACCATACATAACCAATAGACATTGATATAATCTTAACATCACTCCTATTACCTAATTGCACTAAGGCATCACTAACGCCTTTACGTTCATGATAATCATTTAACAAGACATCTTCGGTAGCTCTATACGCTACTAGATTAGAGTTATAGGCTACTCCAACAGGCATACCATTATCATTTCTTGGAGCTGCAATAGTTGAAGCCATAGCTGTACCATGACCACACTTATCATGTGGTCCATCATAATTATTAGACCACCACCACCAAGAATCTATAAACGTACCATACTTCTGAACGTAGCGTCCATTTGAATAGCCATCATTAAAACCAGAGGAATTAAGTAGCGATTGAGATAGTGAAACTCCAGTATCGATAAGCCCAACAGTAACTCCAGATCCTGTACTTACATTCCAAGCTGAAGGTATGTTGTGTTCATAAAAATTCCATGCTACTTGGGCATTGTTAGGTGCTATAGTTGAATAATGCGATGGATTTATATAATCGGCATTTTTATCACACCCAGAACTAGATCGCTGCATGTTAGCATTTGCTATTTCAAACTTATTATAACCATTTGGCTCAATATACCTCACATTAGGATTTTGTCTTAATGCAATTACTGTCTTAATATCTTTTACCTCTATATCAAAAACATTAATTACAGTATGAGATACGATTTTGATATCGTTTAAATCTAAGGCTTCGTTTTCACTTATTAGCTTAACTAAATCTTGCTTTTTAGTTTCTAAAGCTTCATCCCTAACCTCACTAAAACTCTCACCCTCATTTCCATAACCTACTGTAAGTATATAATCTCCATGTGTTAAAGCACTCCAAATAAAGTGTTCATCTGTATCTTCCCAATTAAACTCACCGTTATTAGAAAACGATTCATTAATCCTGGCATTTATTTCATCAACAGTAAGTGGATCTTTAGGGAAATCTAAAGTTTCTTCTATAAAGCTATTATCTTTTGTACAAGCATTAAAATTTAGGATAACTACTAATATAAGTAGTATCCTTACGAAAAGTTTTTTCATTAATAATTGATTTAGTTGGTTAATTTATTTTTCTAAATATATTAATTATCAATAAAATTTATAAAGTGAAAATGAAAAATATTCAATAAAGTTATTAAGAAATTACAGATTATTCAATCAGTGGATTATCGTTTTATAGATCCTGTAAAATCTCCTAAATCGTCTTTTACTTTATTAATCTCATCATTAATGTCTTTTGCGACATCTGTATCTATACCTTGTTGCTCGGCACTTTTTGTGATTTCGTGTTTAATATCGTTAGTAGCATTACGTAATGTTTTCATGCCTTTACCAAGACCTTTAGCTATTTCTGGTAATCTATCTGCACCAAATACCATAATCACAATAAAAAGGATAAAGACTATCTCTGTTCCGCCGATAAATAAAAATGTTGTTACCTGAATCACATTGCAAATATAATGAGAACCATATTGGAGATAAAAAAAGCCAGCATAAATTTGCTGGCTTTTAAAAATTATAAATTAATATTAATCTTTTACTTTGTTTTTGAATTGCTCAAACTCACTTTGCTTAATTTCTCTTGGCCAAGAATTGTTTGATGTATCAATGTCAGCTGTCTCCAAATCTGGATCAACAGTAATGGCTACAATTTCTTTATCAGAAGCTACAGATTTACTTACTTCCTTATCATTTAATCTCCAAATCTGAGCAGGATATGTTTCTTTTTTAGTTGTACCATCTGCATATGTATACTGTACAATAATTGGCATTACAAGTCCTCCAGGTTTTTCAAAAGTTACGTTATAAAAATACTTAGGCTCTTTCATTGCTTTTCGTTCTTCTTCAGAAAAGTTATCCATAATGTACTCTTTGAGAGGTTGTGAATTATCCAATAAACTCCCTTCTTTCATTTTCTCATTATATTCATCAGAACCTTCTTCTACCATATAAACTAAAGGTGGAAGGTCTTCCATTTTCATTCCTCTTTGTTTTACAATATTCTTTACATACTCATTAGGCTCAGAGGATACATAGTATTTTTTCACTTCTTTTAAGCCTACATCTACATAGTCTGTTGTGTAGAACCAACCTCTCCAGTACCAGTCTAAATCAAATGCCGATGCATCTTCCATTGTCCTGAAAAAATCTTCTGGTGTTGGGTGCTTAAACATCCATCGCTGTGCATATTCTTTAAAGGCATAATCAAAAAGCTCACGACCCATAACTGTTTCTCTAAGAATATTTAGTGCAGTAGCTGGTTTTCCGTAAGCGTTATTTCCAAATTGATACGTATTTAAACCCTTTGTCATGATTGGTGCAATATAATCTTGATCTCCTCCCATGTAAGGAACGATTTTGGCTGCTGGTCCACGACGAGAAGGATAAGTTTTATCAGATGCAGATAAAGCATCTGGATACCACTCTCCAAAATCTTGCTCAGCAACATATTGCATAAAAGTATTTAAGCCTTCATCCATCCATGTCCACTGACGTTCGTCACTATTAACAATCATTGGAAAGAAGTTATGACCAACTTCATGAATGATTACGCTCATCATACCATACTTGGTTCTATCGGAATAATTTCCTTCTTTGTCTGGTCTACCATAGTTCCAACAAATCATAGGATACTCCATACCTTGGCTTCTAGCGTGAACTGAAATTGCTTTGTGATAAGGATAATCAAAGGTCATCCTAGAGTAGGATTTTAATGTACTTGCTACTGCTTTAGTAGACCACTCTTCCCATAATGGATTTCCTTCTTTAGGATACATAGATACAGCCATAACATCTTTGTTACCAATTTTAACTGCCATCATATCCCAAATAAATTTTCTGGATGTTGCAAAACCGAAATCACGAACATTTTTGGCACTTAATTTCCAAGTTTTTTTAGCATCACTAAATCCTTTTTCAGCTGCTTCTGCTTCTGCTTGTGTAACAATTACAACAGGTTCGTTATATGATTTCTTTGCCTGTTCGTAACGCTTCATCATATCTTTTGTAAAAACTTCTTTTCTATTGGTAAGGACACCTGTTCCGTCTAAAATATGATCTGCTGGTACTGTAATATTTACATCAAAATCACCAAATGGTAAAGCAAATTCATCTCTTCCCCAAAATTGCGAATTTTGCCAACCTTCTACATCATTATAAACAGCCATCCTTGGGTAAAACTGTGCAATTACATATGCTTTATTACCATCTTCTGAGAAATATTCATATCCAGATCGACCTCCTTGATTTACGTGATCATTAATATTGTACCACCAAGCAATAGAAAACGAAAACTTATCTCCTGTTGCCATAGGCTTTGGTAGCTCAATACGCATCATGGTTCTATTAATCATGTGTGGCAGGGGCTTTCCATTGACATCAGTGACGCTTTGGATATTAAATCCTCCGTCAAATTTATCTTTCATAAAGGTACTTGTGAAACCTGAGGGTTGTTGCGCCTTTGGCACACCACTACCTTGAATTAATGGCGACTTAGAATCTTTTGCTCTTACGTTCTGATCTAACTGAACCCATAAATATTCTAAAACATCTGGTGAATTATTAGTATAAGTAATGGTTTCGTTACCTGTTAACATTGCATTTTTATCATCAAGTTCAAGATCCATTTTATAATCAGCTTGCTGCTGATAATATGCTGGTCCTGGTGCACCAGAGCCTGTTCTGTACATGTTTGGTGTAGAGAATTCATCATAAAGTTGTTTAAACTTATTCTGATTGGTATGTCCAGTTTTACGTTCTGGTTTTTCTTGATCTTGATCCTGTGCTAAAACAGCTCCAGAAAGAAACAGAAAGGAGAGAAAAAAATACTTAAAAGTCTTCATGGTTTAATTTTAAATTTTGAAGACGAAAATTACTTAAAAAATGAGGATTTATATGGGCTTACTAGAACTTTAACATTCCTTTATCATTTTGAGCAATTAGTATTAAACTTTTTCGTTTTGAGTAGATTTTAGTTCTTACAATGTTTTGCTGCTCTTCATACAACTCAAATAATACTTTATTAGAAATTTCAAAGGTTTTTAATTGCTTAATATTTTCAACTTCTAAGTAACATATAACAATATCATTATCATATTTTTTACCTATAAAGTTAAAGTTGACGTCTTGGTCATTAACTCTTAAAGAGAGTTTTGTTTTTAGATACTGCTCAATATACTTTATTGCATTATCTGTTTCTTCTTCATCTCCCAAAATAATTGAATCATCATATCGTTCTTGAAGGATACGCTCAAAATCATCAATGAAAATTCTAGAAATAATCTGAAGTGAGCTTTTGTCTTCTACATATTCTATTTGTGTAACACTAACATAATACTTATGAGCAGATGTAAAGGATATGAGGCTAAAACAAACTATTGCTACTAAGAGATATTTTATGTTTTTCATTTTAAGGTTTATATTAATGAAGTTTTCAAAAAGCGTTCCAAAAATAAATAATTTATGATCGATTATAATTAAAGTACAAGACTATAAATTATCAATTTTTTAGATTGTCTTTATAGATGGTTAATTTTTTCTGTAGTTTTTCAAAAACTTCTATATCACTTCTATTATTGCACCAAACAACAAACTCTGAATCGTCTCCACAGAAGTAGAAAAACTCTGCAATTTGCTGCTCTGAAAGTTTGGTGTCATCGAACAAAGCTTCTAAATGTAAATCTCTAATCCTAAGAATAAAACGATCTAAACGTTCTTCGGCTACAATTCGTTTTAAACGCTTGGTTCTTCCACTAATTTTATTAAGTATTTTATAAATATTAACACTCGCTGCGATTCCATAGAAATAAAAATATTTACCAGAATCTGCATCATAAAGTCGTCTCTCGTTTTGTGTCATTTGAGGACCTGTGTAGCCTGGAATACCAACATCATAAAAATTTATTTCATCTTTTACTTTGGTGTTTTTTATGTCAGAAGATAAATCTCCTGTTAAAACTTTACCAACAACAACCTCATCTAACTCGTTAATCTTGTCTTTGAGATTAATCTCTATACTTTTGTTTTTAATATGAGTGTTGTTTATGACAATAGATTCTATTTCATATTTAATAGAAGAAATTGAAATGGTATCATTTACCTTAACAGGTATAATAAATTCGCCTTTTAGGTCTGTAGTAGAATAAATAGATTGCGTAACATTAAGGATATGTATACCCTCAACGTCTCCTGACCCAATAACTTTACCTTTAAGTTCGGTATTTTGTGCATGTATAACATTCACAATAAACGTGAATATTAGACTAAAAAAAATTCTAGTTTTTATCACCCTGTGTTAATAAATAGACCTGACTTTTTTGATTAATAAACTCCAAGAACTGCATCTCTTTGCCTTGTCTTAGCAAATTATAATCAAGTCCGTTTTTCTCTAAAAAAACTACAAACTCATCAATCTCAGCTTTAGGTATTTTGAAGTTATTTGATATATAATCATCACTGTAATACGTTCTTAAATTATTAATAGGAACATCTGCTACTTGGTTATTTGATTTCTCTTTTTTCTTGAAGAAAAGTCCAATTAAATTTTTAACATTTAAACCGTTAGTAATTATTGGTTGAGACTGTGAATGCAAAGCAATATTATCTACACTAGATTTATAATCGTCTCTAAACTCATACTCATCTTGTTTTTTAATTCCAAAATAAATAGCATCCATATCTGGATTAAAAGTTTTTACATCCTCAACGTCTTTTTCTAAATAACCTGTTAGATCGTAAGGTAAAATAAGTACTTCATCAAGTTTATTTACTTCTTCTATAAGGTAAACTACCATGCGCTTGGATTCTAAAATCTCTTCAGTAATATTAGCTTCAAAGTCTTCAAACTGCAAGGCTCCAAAAACTAATATATCGTTGAGCCCAACAGTAATTTCAAAGTTTCCACTAGTATCTGTAGATGTTCCTTTCTTTGTAGATTTATTATAGACTGTAATCCCTTCTAATTCATCTGTTTTAACCACTACTTTACCAGTAATTGGCTTACGATCGGTATCTTGTGAAAAGACCGTAAAAGATGACACTAAAAACAGAAATGCAACAATTTTAATTTTCATAGTTTAAAATGATTGGTACTATAAATAACGTAGTTTATCTTCATAAATAAATTCTAAAAGGTGGTAAACTTTTGTTAAACACTACAATTACTTAAATTTACAAAAAAACTATTCATTTGAAAGATATAATAATTGCTAGTACTTCTACAGTTCATGGACAAGGCTCATTAGAATATTTACTAGACACTTTAAAAATACATTTTAAAAATACTGATTCTATATTGTTTATTCCTTACGCACGACCAAGTGGTATAACACACGATCAATATACAGATAAAGTGAGCATTCCTTTTACCAAAATAAATAAAACTGTTATTGGTATTCATGAATTTGATGACCCAAAGCAAGCCATTAGAGATGCTAAAGGCATTTTTGTTGGTGGAGGCAATACTTTTGTTTTAGTTAACCAATTGTATAAAAATGATATAATCCTAGAAATAACTAGTGCTGTTAACGATGGTACTCCATATTTAGGAACTAGTGCAGGAAGTAATATTTGTGGATTAACTATGAATACTACTAACGATATGCCAATTGTATATCCTCCTAGCTTTAAAACCTTTGGATTTGTTCCGTTTAATATTAATCCTCATTACTTAGATCCAGACCCAACAAGCACACATATGGGAGAAACACGTGAGACCAGAATTAATGAATTTCATAAATTTAACTCTCAGCCAGTCGTAGGTATACGTGAAGGTAGTTGGCTAAACGTTAAAGGAAAATCTATAACATTAAAAGGTGAATTAGATGCAAGAATTTTTGAGCTATCTAAACCACCTTATGAAGTTACTTCAGGTACTGACTTATCGGACTTAAAATAAAAATTTGTAAAGATTAAAGTGTCTTTAAAAAATGGTAGCCTAAAATTTCATAGCCTAAGTTGTAATAGAATTTATGAGACGGATAGTTTTGTACATAAGTATTTAACTCTATTGTCTTACAACCTTTATCTTTGGCATGGTTGTGGATCCAACCAAAAAAATCCTTTCCTATACCTTTACCTCTATTATTATCATCTATGTAAACATGATCTACTTCCATGGTCGTACCAGCGTAATGTCTTGTGCAATACCATAAGCCTGTGATGCCAATTAGTTTTTTGTTATCATAAACACCAGCACACTCGTAGTTTTCTTTAACCATTTGAAGACATCGTTTACTTAACGTATCCTCATTAATTTTATAATCGTTCAATTTTACTAATAGAGGAACAATAGTTAAAATATCTTTACTTGGGATTATTTTGAATGTAATTGAATCATGCATAAATTAAATACTATTGTAAACATAGTCATCAACATTTCTTTTTTTGATTTTTCTGAAAAAAAAGTCGATATTTAGATTTTAGTCAAATTTAATATTTACTCTTGAAACAACCAGAACCAAAACCAACTCATAAAAAAGACGATACAACTATAAAAAAGTCAACAGACTTAGCATTTCATTATTGGGGAAGTATTAATTATTTTGTGAGACTAATTAAATCTTCTGAGTTAAAAGCTGGATTAATTTTATCATTTTATGGTATTATTCTAAACTTTGTCTACAAGAATGTAGAGCTTACTCAAGAACATTTTTTAGGGCAAGTAGCTGATTATATTCTTTTGGGTTCGTGGTTACTATGCACGTTTATTTCTATATATTTTAGTATACGAACCTTTATTCCAAGAATAGAAAAGAGTTACGATACTAATGTGTTTTTCTTTGGAGATATTATCTCAAAATTTGGAACTATAAATGAGTTTTCGGAAACCTTTTATAATACAAGTATTAATGAAAAAGAACGTTATAACCAATTAGGGCAACAAATATTTATTAATGCTAAAATTGCAGCCACTAAATTTAAAAGTGTAAATAAGTCACTTAGGTATTTAGCTATTGGTTTAATTTTACTTTTGATTATTGTTCTAAACTATGTTATAACACCTTTAGTTTAGATTTAGACATGTAACATGAATACATCACTTACCTCTATTAAAGATATTTACAATACTCCAAAAGCAGATGTACACAGTCATTTGCATTTAAGTGGTACTAGGGTATTACTAAAAAAGTATTATCCAGATGCTGATTTGGTTTTTCCTAAATCTTATGATGGACTACCAGGTATGATTGACTTTATTTATGGTCATTTAAATACTATTATGCAAAAGGGAAAAGATGTAGAGTGTTTTATGGAAATGGCCATAATAGCGGCAATTGAAGACAATATAACACTTCTAGAGGCTAGTGTTGATGTTGGCTTAGCACGCTTTTTTGATAATTCTATTGACCATGTTATTGGTATTGTAGCTAAATTAAAAGCTAAGTACGACTCTAGAATTGACTTTAAACCAGATATTGGTGTAAATAAAGATCTTGATCTCGAAAAAATTTACTCTGATGGTGTAAAATGTATTAAAAGTGGTGTCTTTAGTAATATAGATTTTTATGGTAAAGAAGATAAGCAAGATCTTAAACCTTTTGTGAAATTTTACAATATGGCTAGGGATTACAATCTAAAAACCAAAGTTCATATTGGAGAATTTTCGGATTGTAACACTATAGAAAATACAATAAATCAGCTACAACCAAACGAAATACAGCATGGTATTAGAGCAGTAGATTCCAAAAAAGTTATGGATCTTATTTTAAAACATAACATTCGTTTAAACATATGTCCAGAAAGTAATGTTGCTCTTGGCGCTGTCAATTCATTAAAAGAACATCCTATAAAGCAACTATTTAACTATGGTATAAACGTTACAGTTAGTACTGATGATCTTTTACTTTTCAATACTACAGTTTCAAAACAATTTGAAGATTTGTACAACGAAGATGTATTTAATTTAGATGAAATCAATACCATTCGTTTAAACGGTTTTTAATATTAGTCTCTTAGTAATGGTAAGGTGGAACAGCGCAACAATCCTTCTTGTTTAGCTATTTCTGCATAAGGTACTTCTTCTACTGTTATACCATGAGAACGTAACCATGCATTTAGTCTGGTAAAGTTTGTTTCAGAAATAACAACGTTCTCAGAAATTGAAAAAATATTACTATTCATATTATACATTTCCTCTTTAGAAATTTCAAATACATTGTCTTTACCAAAGTAGTTAACGAGCCAGTTATAATCATCTTCAATCAAAAATCCGTTTTTATGAATAATAGCTTTGTTTTTTCCAACAGGCTGAAAACAACAATCTAAGTGTAGAGCGTTTTCTTTTGGGTTAGTATTAGATTTTCTTAACTCAAAGGATTTTACAGTTTTATTTGGAAATAATCTTTGAATGGCTTCAACAGCTTCTATATTGGTTCGTGCTGTGATATAGTCTGGATAATCCTTACCATAATAAGTACCAATAAATATATAATCATTCCAAGGCATAATATCACCACCTTCAACATGGCATTCTTCTGGTAACGTAATTCTATTCTCTTTAGGAACTAGTGACCAAACATGCTCTATGGCTTGGAACTCGCGATCACGATCTGGTAATATATTAGCCTTTATCATTTTATCCTCAATAACAAATGCAATATCTCTCGAAAAGATTTGGTTATAATCTTTGATAGCTTTTGGTCTAAACACCTTAACACTATACTTTTCAAAAACAGCAGCTACAGCATCCATTTCTTTAGTCATATCTTCTTCTTTTGGATAAGTACCAGCTAAAACATGTTGTCTACTCTTAGGATCGTAGCATTCCTTTGGATTTGGACTAGGTCCATTACTATCTGCAATACCAAGAACAACTGCTCTTAACCTTGAAGTTTCGTTTTTTACGTTTAATTTAAGCATAGATTAAAAAAAATGCCATTCTAAAATTAATGAAGAAGATGGTTAATAGTTCTTCCTTAATCCTGAATGACATTATCAATTGTTACCTTAAAAGTCAATTATCTTTTGTCTATAGATTTAAATGCTCTGTAAGTTTCGCCTATATATAACTGTCTTGGTCTTCCGATCGGTTCTTTGCGCAAACGCATTTCGCGCCATTGTGCAATCCATCCAGGTAAACGACCTAAGGCAAACATTACTGTAAACATTTCAACAGGAATTCCCATTGCTCTATAAATAATTCCTGAGTAAAAATCTACATTTGGATATAATTTTCTATCGACGAAGTATTGGTCTTCTAAAGCTTCTTTTTCTAAACCTTTTGCAATATCTAAGATTGGATCTTCAACACCTAAGTCACCTAATACCTCATCTGCAGCCACTTTAATAATCTTTGCTCTAGGATCAAAATTCTTATAAACTCTATGACCAAAGCCCATAAGTCTAAATGGATCGCTCTTATCTTTTGCTTTAGACATATATTTTTTAGTATCTCCACCATCGTCTTTAATGGCTTCTAGCATTTCTAATACAGCTTGGTTTGCACCACCATGCAATGGTCCCCAAAGTGCAGAGATACCAGCTGCTAATGACACAAATAATCCAGCATGTGAAGATCCTGTAATTCTAACTGTTGATGTAGAACAGTTTTGCTCATGATCTGCATGAAGGATTAACAATTTATCTAATGCATTAACTAAAATTTTATTTTGCTCGTAATCTTCATCTGGTCTTTTAAACATCATTTGTAAGACATTCTCAACATAGCCTAAAGAACTACTACCATAATTAAGTGGCATTCCATGTTTTTTGCGCATAGTCCAGGCAACAAGCACAGGGAATTTACCTAAAATTCTCACAATGGCGTTATACATATCTTCTTCTGAATCTACGTTAACTGAAGAAGGGTTGAATGCTGTAAGCGCACTAGTTAAAGACGATAAAACTCCCATTGGATGCGCTGACTTGGGAAAAGCATCTAATATTTTTTTAACATCGTCATCAACAACGGCATGCGATTTTATATCTGTATGAAATTTATCTAGTTGTTTTTGATTAGGTAAATCTCCAAAAATTAATAAATAAGCAACCTCTAAGAAATCTGCTTTTTCGGCAAGCTCTTCAATAGAATACCCTCTATATCTTAAAATTCCTTTTTCACCGTCTAGAAAAGTAATTTCACTTTCGCAACTTCCAGTGTTTTTATATCCAGGATCAATGGTAATTATTCCATTGGTAGATCCTCTTAAAGCTTTAACATCTATTGCAACTTCATTCTCTGTTCCCTTTACTAATGGAAACTCATACTTTTCACCGTTTATCTCTAAGGTCGCTTTATCTGACATATATTCTTAATTTAGATTTCTTAATCGAATTTTGGATCACGAATTTACGAAATATATAAGGATTTATAAAGTCATAAAAAAAGTAAATATTTATTATGATATATTAAAAATCTATAATAGAAAAGGCTTCACTTTTAAGAAATCAACAAAGAGGTCTTTTAAAAAGAACAACCTAAACATGTTGGCTTATTTCTAAAACTGAATACTTAAAACTAAATGAATTTTACAACGTCTGGTTGTGGCATATAAAGTTCTATTAAAAATACTAAACTATCTTTAGAAATTAAAGTGATAGAAATTAAAATCGTTGATAGTAAAATTGCTACTGCTAAATTATTACGTTTTAATTCATCAACTTCTTTTACATATTTTGTCATAGTCTTTATCAATACAAAAGCGCTAAATTGGATCATAGATGCCATTAAAAACCCAAAAAATAATGCTAAAGATGAATACTTTATTATCTTAACATACATATCATCTCCATTATTAATTTTTAACAATTCTATGGCGCTTATTATTGATGGTATTATACCACTTAACAAATATCCTGTACT
Organism: Microcosmobacter mediterraneus; assembly: GCF_031846265.1. Classification (NCBI taxonomy): domain Bacteria; kingdom Pseudomonadati; phylum Bacteroidota; class Flavobacteriia; order Flavobacteriales; family Flavobacteriaceae; genus Microcosmobacter; species Microcosmobacter mediterraneus. The sequence goes on from NZ_JAVRIA010000003.1 coordinate 89,017, forward strand.
AAAAATAATACCTGAAAAGAATATGCTTAATGCAAGATTATCGTTATTTAGTTTTTGATCCTTAACACCAAACAGTTTTAATAAAATCTTGTAAGAAATAAAAAACACTACTACAGATAGTAGGATAGACATAATGATTTGTAATATGGCTAAATAAAGTACATTCATGCTTTTACTAAATTATTAATTAAAACAAAATCCCAGTTATCTATTCTTGAAAAACTTTTTGGTAAAAACCCAATAGGACAGTGCTTCGATGTGGTTTCTATAAAGTAATATTTATTAGTTTTATGCTTAATAAATTTACCTGTTGAAGGTAAATTAATCCCTAACATAGAGTGGCTGTAGACTTTACTATTTAGTATTGCAACATCAAAATTAAATTTACTTAAAAGCGTAAAAAGCAATACTGTTCTAGAGTCACAATCGCCCTGAAGATTAGACACATACTCGGCTGGTGCAAAAAGACCAAACTTAATATTTGCAACACAAGGTTTAATGTCAGATATTTTACAAGAATCTGAACGAATCAAAACATAAGGGATATCCTGTATAGCAGTAATCATTAATTCTGCAAATTGTTTTCTATTAAACTTATTTTTCACTCGATAATTATCAAACTCGTTTGCTAAAGTTTCAACTAAAGGCTTATCATTTTCAATAAGTTCATTGTACAATTGACTCCAAAAAAAAGTGTAATATCGTTTTTCTATGTTGTCTTTAACTTTTGAATACTTAAAATTTGAATAATCCGCTTTAAACGATTCTCTATTCTCTTTAGACTTTAGAACATCATCATAATTTACTATAAACTTTAAGCTATGCTTTTGACGAGAAAAATCATACCAAGTCTGTCTGCTTTGATAGTATTGATTTACAGTTTGCTCTGTACTATCTGTATACAGAACTACTCTTTCAGATTGTTGCTCTTCTTCAAAATCAATAATAGTAGGATTAGGAAAGCTAATATTAGTTATAAAAAATCCTAAAAAAAATAACCCAAACGTAATATTAAAAATCTCTTTCAAAAATATTGATGAGGTATTTTCTTTATGATAGGTTCTTAGCTTTTTATTTTTAAATAAATAGACTACTATAGCAATAGCTGCTACCAATAACACTAGGGTTTTAATATTAATATCATTTAAAGACAATAGTATGGAAGCACCAACGATTAAAAATAAGATGATGGCTAAAAAAACAAGTATTCCAGAGAGAATCCTATAAACTAATTGCAGAAATTTATTAAACCCTTTTTTATAACTCATTAGCTAAATGTACAAAAAAGTAAAAGTCTTCCATTTTATAATGAAAGACTTTAGATATTAAATTTAAAATTAGTTTAACCTATCTTAAAGGCATTTGTACCTGGATAATATGCTGTATGCGCCAATTCTTCTTCAATACGTAATAGTTGATTGTACTTTGCCATACGATCACTTCGAGAAGCAGATCCTGTTTTAATTTGACCAGTATTTAAAGCAACAGCTAAATCTGCAATGGTATTATCTTCGGTCTCTCCAGATCTATGTGACATTACTGACGTGTAACCTGCATTGTGAGCCATATTTACAGCAGCAATAGTTTCTGTTAACGTACCTATTTGGTTTACTTTAATAAGAATAGAATTTGCCGTATTGTTATCAATTCCTCTAGATAATCGCTCAACATTAGTTACAAATAAATCATCTCCTACTAATTGTACGTTGTCGCCAATTTTTTCGGTTAGATATTTCCAGCCATCCCAATCATTTTCATCCATACCATCTTCAATGGAAATAATTGGATATTTAGATGCTAAATCTGCTAAATAATCTGCTTGCTCTTTACTCGTTCTTACGCTACCAGATTCACCTTCAAAAATAGTATAGTCGTACTTTCCATCTTTATAAAACTCTGCAGCAGCACAATCTAATGCAATCATAATATCATCTCCTAGCTTATAACCTGCGTTAGTAACAGCTTTACCAATAGTATCTAAAGCATCTTCTGTTCCACCTTCTAAATTTGGTGCAAAGCCACCTTCATCGCCAACAGCAGTACTCAAGCCTCTATCGTGCAATACCTTTTTAAGGTTATGGAATATTTCTGTTCCCATTTGCATAGCCTGAGAAAAGTCTTTTGCCTTAACAGGCATTACCATGAATTCCTGAAATGCAATCGGTGCATCGCTATGTGAGCCTCCATTAATAATATTCATCATGGGAACTGGAAGTGTATTTGCAGAAACACCACCAACATATCTGTACAAAGGTAAATTAAGTTCGTTTGCTGCTGCTTTAGCTACTGCTAGGGATACACCCAGAATAGCATTAGCTCCTAATTTAGATTTGTTTGTTGTACCATCTAAATCAATCATTAATTGATCGATAGCATTTTGTTCAAATACAGAAACTCCGAGTAACTCATTTGCGATGGTTTCATTCACATTTTTAACGGCTTTAGAAACCCCTTTTCCCATAAACGTATCGCCTCCATCTCTAAGCTCTACGGCTTCGTGCTCTCCTGTTGATGCACCAGAGGGCACAGCAGCTCTTCCTAAAACACCATTTTCTGTAATGACATCTACTTCTACAGTTGGGTTTCCTCTTGAATCTAAAATTTGTCTGGCGTGAACGTTAATGATAATACTCATGCTAATTTTTTTTGATTGTTAAAATTTGAAAAGCAAATTTACGAAATACATTGCCTATATTTCATATTACAGAATAGATTTACATTAAAAACTAACTATAGCGTTTTAGTAAAATAAAAATGGCAAAGAATCTTTAATTTCTTTGCCATTACTGTAATTAGTTTTTACTAATATTTTCTATAAACTGATCAAACAGATAAGAAGAATCATGTGGCCCTGGACTTGCTTCTGGATGATACTGAACTGAAAAACAGTTTTTGTCTTTTATTCTTATACCAGCAACAGTATTATCATTAAGATGCAAATGTGTAATTTCAATATCAGAATTTGCTTCTGTTTCTTCTCTATTGATAGCAAAACCATGATTTTGAGACGTTATCTCGCCTTTTCCAGTAATTAGGTTTTTAACAGGATGATTAATGCCTCTATGACCATGATGCATTTTATATGAAGATATACCTTGTGATAAGGCAATCACTTGATGTCCTAAACAAATACCAAATAATGGTAAATCTCTTTTAATAATTTCCTTAGCTACGTCTTGAGCTTCTTTTAACGGTTCTGGATCACCAGGTCCATTAGATAAAAAATAACCATCTGGTTTAAAAGCTTCTAAATCTTCAAAAGAAGCATTATATGGAAATACTTTAATGTATGCATCTCTCTTCGCCAGATTCTTTAAAATATTAGTCTTAATACCAATATCTAAAGCAGAGATTTTGTACTTAGCATTTTCATTACCAAAATAATAGGGTTCTTTAGTTGAAACTTGTGAAGCCAACTCTAAGCCTTCCATTGAAGGGACTTCATCTAGTTGCTTTTTTAAACCTTCAATATTATTAATATCTGTAGAAATAACTGCATTCATTGCTCCATTATCTCTTATGTAACTTACTAATGCTCTGGTATCAACATCAGATATTGCTAGAATATTATTGGCTTCTAAAAAGTTTTCTAAGGATTCGGTAGCACTAGCTCTAGAATATTCAAAACAAAAATTTCTACAGATTAATCCTGATATTTTAACAGAGTTAGACTCTACTTCATCTTTATGTGCTCCATAGTTTCCAATATGAACATTGGTGGTGACCATAAGTTGGCCATAATATGAAGGATCGGTAAAAATTTCTTGATATCCTGTGGCTCCAGTATTAAAACAAACCTCACCAAATGCAGTACCTTCTTTACCTATAGATTTACCATAGAAAATGGTACCATCTGCAAGTAAAACAAGGGCTTTATTACGTTTTTTATATTTCATGTTTAAAAAAGTTTTACAAAATTGCACAAAAAAAAGGATAAACTAAAATAGTTTATCCTTTGAGTTATTAATGCTTATTAACATTATTCTTCTTCGTTAGTAGCTTTAGTTTCTACAGGTGGTGTAGCAGCTTTGCTTCCTCCTCTTCTACTTCTACGAGTTGTTTTCTTCTTAGGCTTATCAGCATTATAAAGCTCGTTATAATCTACTAGCTCTATCATTGCCATATCTGCGTTATCACCAAGTCGATTTCCTAATTTAATGATACGAGTATAACCACCTGGTCGATCTCCAACCTTTGCTGCAACATCTCTAAATAATTCTGCTACAGCTTCCTTTTGTCTTAATTTAGAAAATACAATACGTCTATTGTGTGTTGTATCTTCTTTAGACTTAGTAATCATTGGTTCAACAAATTGCTTTAACGCTTTTGCTTTGGCAACAGTTGTATTAATACGCTTGTGTTCAATCAATGAACAAGCCATATTTGCTAACATTGCTTTTCTATGCGCTGTTTTTCTTCCTAAATGATTAATTTTTTTTCCGTGTCTCATGACATTTGTTTTATCATCTTGCTACCAAATCCCGAAGCTTCGGGAGAGCAAAATATGATTATTAATATTACTTATTTGAATGAGATTCCTGCCTTCACTTCGACTACGCTCAGTGAAAACACAAGAATGACAATCGTTAGTCTTTATCTAATTTGTATTTACTTAAATCCATTCCGAAGTTTAATCCTTTTACATTTACTAGTTCTTCTAGCTCAGTTAAAGACTTCTTACCGAAATTACGGAACTTCATTAAGTCATTTTTATTAAAAGATACTAAATCACCTAACGTATCTACTTCAGCTGCTTTTAAACAGTTAAGTGCACGTACAGAAAGATCCATATCTACTAATTTAGTTTTTAACAGCTGTCTCATGTGAAGCGATTCTTCATCATAAGTTTCAGTCTGAGCAATCTCATCTGCCTCTAAAGTGATACGCTCATCAGAGAATAACATGAAGTGATGGATTAAGATTTTAGCAGCTTCTGTTAAAGCTTCTTTTGGATGAATTGAGCCATCTGTGATGATTTCAAAAACTAATTTTTCGTAATCTGTTTTTTGCTCCACACGGAAATTCTCAATACTGTATTTTACATTTTTTATTGGTGTATAAACTGAATCCGTGAAGATGGTTCCCATTGGTGCTGAAGACTTCTTATTTTCTTCTGCAGGAACATAACCTCTACCTTTTTCAATAGTAATTTCCATATTAATGCTTACCTTAGGGTCTAGGTTACAGATTACTAAATCTGAATTTAACACTTGAAATCCTGAGATAAACTTTTGAAAATCACCAGCTGTAATTTGCTCTTGTCCAGAAATTGAAATTGAAACAGACTCATTGTCTATTTCATCAATTTGTCTCTTAAAACGAACTTGCTTTAAGTTTAAAATCATTTCTGTTACATCTTCTACTACACCTGAAATTGTTGAAAATTCATGATCAACACCTTCAATTCTAATAGATGTAATTGCAAAACCTTCTAATGAAGACAACAACACTCGTCTAAGTGCATTACCTACTGTTAAACCATATCCTGGTTCTAATGGTCTGAATTCGAATTTACCTTCGAAATCATTAGAATCAATCATGATTACTTTGTCTGGTTTCTGAAAATTTAATATTGCCATAGTTTCTTCGTTTTAATTGTTATTTAGTTGCGCGGTTTAAAAGTTTGAAGAAGACCAATAGACCCTTTGGCTAAATACCAATATGATTAATTATTATTTTGAGTAAAGTTCAACGATGTATTGCTCATTGATTTGTTCTGGAATTTGGATTCTTGCAGGTACAGAAACATATGTTCCTTCCTTTTTATCATTGTTCCATGTAATCCACTCATAAACTTGAGTAGAATTAGTCAATGAATTTTGAATCACCTCAAGAGATTTAGATTTTTCTCTTACACCTACAACATCACCAGCTTTTAGTTGATAAGAAGGTATATTAACCTTTTCACCGTTTACTGTAATGTGTCTGTGAGATACTAACTGTCTTGCACCACTTCTAGATGGAGCAATACCCATTCTGAAAACGACGTTATCTAAACGCGATTCACACAATTGTAATAAAACTTCACCTGTGATACCTTGAGCAGCAGTTGCTTTTTTGAACATGTTTCTGAATTGCTTTTCTAATACACCATATGTGTATTTAGCTTTTTGCTTTTCCATTAACTGGATAGCATATTCAGATTTCTTTCCACGACGACGGTTATTTCCGTGTTGCCCTGGAGGATAGTTTCTTTTTTCGAAGGCTTTATCGTCTCCAAAAATAGCTTGCCCGAATTTACGAGCGATTTTTGTTTTAGGACCAGTATATCTTGCCATTTTAATTTGATTTTAGAGTGATTATAAAATTAAGGTCTTAATCTTATCCTTCTATAATCGTTGATCTCTAGTTGATACTTGTTATTATTCTATTTTTCAGTTTGCAAATTTACATATAAAAATCAATAACAATAGATTAAAAAATTGATATTAATTTCTAAATATTGCAAATTATACACGACGTCTTTTTGGTGGACGACATCCATTGTGCGGCATTGGTGTTACATCAATAATTTCTGATACTTCAATACCAGCATTATGAATTGATCTTATTGCAGATTCTCTACCATTACCAGGACCTTTAACGTATACTTTTACTTTTTTCAATCCTGCTTCTTTTGCTACTCCTGCAGCATCTTCAGCAGCTAATTGAGCAGCGTAAGGTGTATTCTTTTTAGATCCTCTGAATCCCATTTTACCAGCAGATGACCAAGAAATAACATCACCTTTCTTGTTTGTTAAAGAAATAATGATATTGTTAAATGAAGCTGTAATATGCGCTTCACCTATTGCATCTACAATGACTTTACGTTTTTTTGTACTTGACTTTGCCATATTTTTTTAGTTTCTAGTTGTTAGCTTTTAGTTATTGGAATCCTAAACTTTTACATTTCAAACAGATTCTTCTAACGTCCAAATACTAATGACTAATGTCTATTTTAGTTTGCAGTCTTTAGTTGATAGTTGCTAGAAAATTAAATTGTAATAAATGAATCTAATCACTAACGACTATGTACTAATTACTATTGATTATTTAGTTACTTTCTTTTTATTAGCAACTGTTTTACGTCTTCCTTTTCTTGTTCTAGAGTTGTTTTTAGTACGTTGACCTCTTAATGGTAAACCAGCTCTATGACGAATACCTCTGTAACAACCTATATCCATTAATCGCTTAATGTTTAGTTGTGTTTCAGAACGTAATTCACCTTCAATAGTGAACGATCCAACAGCTTCACGGATTTTTCCGATTTCATCATCTGTCCAATCTTGAACTTTTGTACTTTCATCTACTTTTGCTACTGCTAAAATATCTTTAGCTCTACTTCTACCTATTCCATAGATATAAGTTAAAGAGATTACTCCTCTTTTTTGTTTTGGTATGTCTACACCTGCAATTCTTGCCATATTAATTTAGTGTTTAGTGTTAGTGTTTAGTTGTTAGAATCCTAAACCTTTCGATTTCGAACAGATTCGTCTAACTACTAATTACTAATGACTTTTCTTTTATCCTTGTCTTTGTTTGAATCTAGGATTCTTTTTGTTAATTACGTAAAGTCTACCTTTTCTACGAACTAATTTGCAGTCCGCACTTCTTTTCTTTACTGATGCTCTTACTTTCATCGTATTAGTATCTATATGTTATACGAGCCTTTGTTAAATCATAAGGACTCATTTCTAATTTAACTTTATCTCCTGGTAATAATTTAATATAATGCATACGCATTTTACCAGATATATGCGCAGTCACAATGTGACCGTTCTCTAACTCTACACGAAACATAGCATTAGATAATGCTTCTATAATTGTTCCATCTTGTTCTATTGCTGCTTGTTTAGCCATAGTTTAAAATTAAGCGTTAGCTTTTCTGTTTTTACCAGTTTTCATCAAACCATCATAATGTCTATTCAACAAATAAGAATTTACTTGCTGCATTGTATCGATTGCAACACCGACCATAATTAATAGAGAGGTACCACCAAAGAATAGTGCCCAACCTTGCTGAACATTCATAATCTTAACCACAATAGCAGGAAATATAGCAACTAATGCTAAGAATAAAGATCCTGGAAATGTAATTTGAGACATAATTTTATCTAAATACTCAGCAGTTTCTGTTCCTGGTCTAATACCTGGAATAAATCCACCGCTTCGTTTTAAATCGTCTGCCATTTTGTTTGTTGGCACTGTAATAGCAGTATAAAAATATGTAAATACAATAATTAATAGAGCAAAAACAATATTATACCATAATCCAAAAATATCACTAAACTCTGCTTGCATCCATTGACCAACTGTGGAGTCTTTTAGCATTGAAGAACCACCTATTAAACTTGGTACAAACATGATGGCTTGTGCAAAGATAATTGGCATTACACCAGAGGCATTTAATTTTAATGGTAAAAACTGTCTTGATCCTCCAAATACATTTTTCTCGTAACCACCAGAAGCATTACGTCTTGCGTATTGTACTGCAATTTTTCTTACGGCCATAACAAGCATTACAGAGGCTAAGATGATAATGAACCATATTACTAATTCTATTAATATCATCATGAAACCACCATTACCAGCACCACTTAATCTTGAAGCAGCATTCTGGATAAATGATTGTGGTAACGTAGCAATAATACCTACCATAATTAACAATGAAATACCATTACCAATACCTTTATCAGTAATCTTCTCACCTAACCACATAGCAAATATACAGCCAGTAACTAAGATAATTACAGAGGAAAAATAGAACGTAAATGTTTGCCCTAATAAGAATGCTTCACCAGGAATACCTAAACTGGGTAAACTTGCTAAATATCCTGGAGCTTGAAATAAACAAATCACTATAGTTAACCAACGAGTGATTTGAGTAATCTTCTTTTGCCCACTTGCACCTTCTTTCTGAAGTTTTTGTAAATAAGGAATTGCAATTCCCATTAACTGTACTACAATAGAGGCTGATATATAAGGCATAATACCTAATGCAAAAACTGAGGCATTAGCAAATGCTCCACCTGTAAAGGCATTAAGTAATCCTAAGATACCTCCATCTGTAGTTTCTGCAAGTTTACCTAATTGAGACGCATCAATACCTGGTAATACTACTTGTGCACCAAAACGGTATACTAATAATAAACCAAGCGTAAGAATGATACGATCCTTAAGCTCTGTAATCTTCCAAACGTTTTTTAATGTTTCTATTAATTTCATTGTCTATAAAATCTTATAAAGTTACAGCTTCTCCTCCTGCAGCTTCGATTGCAGCTTTTGCCGAAGCAGTAAATTTATGAGCAGACACTTTTAATTTAGCTTTTAATTCTCCGCGACCTAAAATTTTAACTAGTTCGTTCTTACCAGCTAATCTTAGTTCTACCATAGTATTAAAATCTACAGTACCCTTTATTTTTTTATCATCTACCAATTGTTGTAATGTATCAAGATTTACACCTTGGTATTCAACACGGTTAATGTTTTTAAATCCAAACTTAGGAACACGTCTTTGTAATGGCATTTGACCACCTTCAAATCCTAATTTCTTAGAATAACCTGAACGCGACTTAGCTCCTTTGTGACCACGAGTTGCGGTACCACCTTTTCCAGAACCTTGTCCACGACCAACGCGTTTCCCTTTATTTTTCACCGAACCTTCTGCAGGTTTTAAATTACTTAAATCCATTGTTTAGTAAATATTATTTTGTTTCTTCTACAGAAACTAAATGTGAAACTTTTCTAACCATACCAAGGATATTTGGTGTGGCATTATGCTCTACAACCTGACCAATTCTTTTTAAGCCTAAAGCTTCTAATGTAAGCTTTTGTCTTTTAGTGCGGTTGATTGCACTTTTTACTTTTGTTACTTTAATCTTTGCCATCTTATCCTAGATTATCCGTTAAATACTTTTTCTAAAGAAATTCCTCTCTCTTTTGCAATAGTATTTGCATCTCTTAGTTGCAATAAAGCATCAAAAGTTGCTTTTACAACATTGTGAGGGTTAGAAGATCCTTGAGATTTTGATAGTACATCATGAACACCAACTGCCTCTAATACTGTTCTTACAGCACCACCAGCAATAACTCCTGTACCAGGGGCTGCAGGAATAATGTTTACTCTTGCACCACCATACTTACCTTTTTGTTCGTGTGGTAATGTTCCTTTTATAATTGGAATGCGTACAAGATTCTTCTTAGCATCTTCTACTGCTTTAGCAATTGCTGTAGCCACGTCTTTAGATTTACCTAGTCCTTGACCTACAACACCTGCTTCATCTCCAACAACTACAATAGCTGAAAATCCGAAAGCTCTACCACCTTTTGTTACTTTAGTAACACGCTGCACACCAACAAGACGATCTTTTAATTCTAATCCTCCTGGTTTTACTAATTGTGCATTTTTATATTTCTGATACATAATGTCTTAAAATTTTAGTCCAGCTTCTCTTGCGCCTTCAGCTAATGATTTAACTCTTCCATGATATAAATAACCACCTCTATCAAAAGAGATTGTTTCTACTCCAGCTTTCACAGCTTTCTCTCCTACTGATTTACCTACTAATGCAGCTACTTCAGTTTTATTTCCTTTAGCAGAACTTATGTCTTTATCTCTAGATGATGCAGCAGCAATAGTTTTTCCTGTAACGTCATCCACGATTTGAGCATAAATTTCTTTATTGCTTCTAAAAACAGATAATCTTGGTCTAGATTCAGTACCAGATACTACTTTACGTATTCTGCTTTTTATTCTTAGTCTTCTTTCGTTCTTTGTTAATGCCATAACTTAACTATTAAGCTGATTTACCTGCTTTTCTTCTTATTTGCTCACCGATAAACTTAATTCCTTTTCCTTTGTAAGGTTCTGGCTTACGGAAGCCACGGATTTTAGCAGCAACTTGTCCTACTAATTGCTTATCGTGAGATGTTAATTTAACTATTGGATTTTTTCCTTTTTCAGATATAGTCTCAACCTTTACTTCTGGAGCAATGTCTAAAACTATGTTATGAGAAAAACCTAATGCTAAATCTAATTTTTGTCCTTGGTTAGAAGCTCTGTAACCTACACCAACTAATTCTAATTCCTTAGTCCAGCCTTTAGATACGCCTTCTACCATATTTGCAATTAATGATCTGTAAAGACCATGCTTTGCTTTATGTTCTTTCTTTTCTGTTAGACGACTAACGGTTGCATTAGCATCTTCTACTTTAATTTCAACTCCTGAGAATTCTTGAGTTAATTCACCTAATTTACCTTTTACAGTAATTACGTTATCCTTAACATCAATTGTTACACCTTCAGGAATTGCTACTGGATTATTTCCTATTCTTGACATCTTTATTCCTTTTTAGTAAACGTAACATAATAATTCTCCACCAACGTTTTCTCTATGCGCTTGTTTACCTGTCATTACTCCATGAGAGGTAGAAACAATTGCAATTCCAAGACCATTAAGGATTCTTGGCATCTCGTTAGCACCAGCATACTTACGTAAACCTGGTTTACTTATTCTCTGAATCTTTTTGATTACTGATTCTTTGGTCTCTTTATTGTACTTAAGAGCTATCTTAATAGTACCTTGAGTTGATGAATCATCGAATTTGTAACTTAAGATATATCCTTGATCGAATAAAATCTTAGTTACTTCTTTTTTAAGGTTAGATGCAGGAATCTCCACTACTCTGTGGTTTGCTTTTACTGCATTCCTAACTCTTGTTAGATAATCCGCTATTGGATCTGTATACATAACTATTTAGTTTGTGGTTTTGGTTTTCGAACCAATGCTCGAACTTCAAACCAATTTATAATTCATATTATTTTGAGATGCGATTAATCACATCTATAATTCTTACTACGAGGTATATTCTACCAAGATGCCTTTTTAACACCTGGGATTAAACCTTGGTTAGCCATCTCTCTAAACGTAACACGCGAAATACCAAACTGTCTCATGTAACCTTTTGGTCTTCCTGTTAATTTACAACGATTGTGCATTCGTATTGGCGAAGCATTTTTAGGTAACTTTTGTAATGCTTCATAATCTCCAGCTTCTTTTAAAGCTTTTCGTTTAGCAGCATATTTAGCAACCGTTTTAGCTCTTTTTACCTCGCGGGCTTTCATTGATTCTTTAGCCATATTTAATTCTTTTTAAAAGGTAAACCTAGTTCTGACAATAAAGATTTTGCTTCTTTGTCTGTAGCAGCCGAAGTCACAAAACTAATGTCCATACCAGATATCTTATTAATCTTATCAATATCAATCTCAGGGAAAATGATTTGCTCAGTTACACCTAAGTTGTAATTTCCTCTACCATCAAAACCTGTTGCTTTGATACCACTGAAATCTCTAACTCGTGGTAAAGCAGAAGTTACTAAACGATCTAAAAACTCATACATTTGTTCTCCTCTTAAAGTTACTTTGGCACCAATTGGCATTCCTTTACGTAACTTAAATGATGCAACATCTTTCTTAGAAATAGTAGCTACAGCTTTTTGACCTGATATCTTGGATAACTCCTCGATAGCATGATCAATTAATTTTTTATCAGCAACAGCAGCACCAACTCCTTTAGAGATAACTATTTTCTCTAACTTAGGTACTTGCATTACATTTTGATATCCAAATTCTTCTGTAAGAGCAGTAACAACTCTGTCCTTGTACTCTTGTTTTAATCTTGGTGTGTAAGCCATAACTAAATTACTTCATTAGATTTTTTAGAAAATCTTACTTTTTTATCACCTTCCATTTTATATCCAACTCGTGTTGTCTCACCTTTTCCTGTTAATAGGGAAAGATTTGATATGTGTATAGAGGCTTCTTTTTCTACTATACCACCTTGTGGGTTTTGTGCACTTGGTTTAGTATGTTTCTTAACCATGTTTACACCTTCCACGATGGCTCTGTTCTTATCTCTTAATACTTTAAGCACTTTACCTTCAGACCCTTTATTGTCTCCAGCTATAACTTGTACTGTATCTCCTGACTTAATTTTAAGCTTTGTCATCTTAATATCTGTATTAAAGCACCTCTGGTGCTAATGATACAATTTTCATGAATTGTTTATCACGAAGTTCTCTTGCTACTGGTCCAAAAACACGAGTACCTCTCATTTCTCCTTGCGGATTTAAAAGTACACATGCATTGTCATCGAATCTGATGTAAGATCCATCTGGACGTCTTACTTCTTTTACAGTACGAACAACAACTGCTGTAGACACAGCACCTTTTTTTATACTTCCGTTTGGAGTAGCATCTTTGACTGATACTACTATTTTATCTCCAACTGAAGCGTAACGTCTTTTTGTTCCACCAAGTACACGGATCGTTAAAACTTCCTTTGCACCAGTGTTATCAGCTACTTTTAATCTTGATTCTTGTTGTAACATAATTACTTCGCTCTTTCAATTATTTCTACTAATCTCCAGCACTTAGACTTACTCATTGGTCGTGTTTCCATGATCTTTACAGTATCGCCTTCGTTGCAGTCGTTTTTCTCGTCGTGTGCTACGTACTTCTTCGTTTTTAATACGAATTTTCCATACATAGGATGTTTTACTTTTTTAACTTCAGAAACAACAATTGATTTCTGCATTTTGTTACTTGTAACAACTCCTATACGTTCTTTTCTTAAATTTCTTTTTTCCATCTTTAAAGCAGAATTATTGTTCTCTTTTAGTTAATTCAGTAGCCAATCTTGCTACAGTGCGTCTAACAGCACGTAACTGTATTGGATTGTCTAAAGGAGAAATTGCATGTGCCATTTTAAGGTCAGCGTAACTCTTTTTGATTTCACCAAGTTTTTCTTGTAACTCAGCTGTAGATAATTCTTTAATTTCTGTTTGCTTCATAATTCTTTCTATTAAGCTTCGTAATCTCTAGCTATAATAAACTTAGTTTTTACTGGAAGTTTTTGAGCGGCTAAACGCAATGCTTCTTTGGCAACATCCATTGGCACTCCTGCTACTTCAAATAAAACTCTACCTGGTTTTACAACAGCTGCCCAATATTCTACAGCACCTTTACCTTTACCCATACGTACTTCTAAAGGCTTCTTTGTAATAGGCTTATCTGGAAAAATTTTAATCCAAAGTTGACCTTCCCTTTTCATGTAACGTGTAGCAGCAATACGTGCAGCTTCAATTTGACGCGATGTTAAGAAATTAGAGTCTAATGATTTTATACCAAACATACCATTAGAAAGTTGGTGACCTCTTCCAGAGTTACCTTTCATTCTTCCTTTCTGTTGTTTGCGAAATTTTGTTCTTTTCGGCTGTAACATGTTCTTTTTTCTTTAAAAAATTACTTTCTACGACGTTGGTTACCACCTTTTCTGGCTCCACCACGTCCACCTTTTCCTTGCTTCTTAGATAATCCAACAAGCGGAGAAAGTTCTCTTTTTCCGTATACTTCGCCTTTCATGATCCATACTTTAACTCCTAATCTACCATAAGTAGTATGAGATTCTACTAAAGCATAATCAATATCAGCTCTAAATGTTGATAAAGGAATACGTCCTTCTTTATAGTGCTCTGATCGTGCCATCTCGGCACCATTTAAACGACCACTAATTTGAATTTTTATTCCTTCAGCATTCATACGCATAGCTGCTGCAATTGCCATTTTAATTGCACGTCTGTATGAAATTCGGCTTTCAATCTGACGAGCAACACTTGAAGCTACTAAATACGCATCAAGTTCAGGTCTTTTAATTTCAAAAATATTTAACTGAACTTCTTTACCTGTAATTTTCTTAAGCTCTTCTTTTAACTTGTCTACTTCTTGTCCTCCTTTACCAATAATGATACCTGGACGAGCTGTAGTAATTGTAACGGTTACAAGTTTAAGCGTACGCTCAATAATTACTCTAGACACACTAGCTTTAGATAAACGAGCGTGGATATACTTTCTAATCTTATCGTCTTCTGCAAGCTTATCGCCATAGTCATTACCACCATACCAATTGGATTCCCATCCTCTGATGATACCTAAACGATTTCCGATTGGATTTGTTTTTTGTCCCATATCTCTATCTTAGCTTTGTGTATTATTTAATGCATCTACCACTAATGTGACGTGGTTAGATCTTTTTCTAATTCTGTGTGCTCTACCTTGAGGAGCAGGACGTAAACGCTTAAGCATTGAACCTCCATCTACTCTAATTTCTTTTACAAATAAATTTGCTTCTTCAATATCAGCATCTTCGTTTTTAGCTTGCCAGTTTGCAATAGCAGACAGTAACAACTTCTCTAAACGACGTGATGCTTCTTTAGAGCTGAATCTTAAAATTTGTAATGCTTTATCAGCCTTTTCTCCTCTTACTAAATCCGCAACTAAACGCATTTTTCTTGGAGAGGTAGGACAGTTATTTAGCTTTGCGAAAGCAATTTGCTTTTTCTCAGCTTTAATAGCATCTGCCATTTGTTTTTTACGACTTCCCATAGCTATTATTTTTTACCTTTATTTTTAGCACCTGCATGTCCACGGAATGAACGTGTTGGTGAAAATTCTCCTAATTTATGACCTACCATGTTCTCAGTAACATATACTGGAACAAATTGACGACCATTATGAACAGCTATTGTCTGACCTACAAAATCTGGTGAGATCATTGAAGCTCTAGACCATGTTTTGATTACAGTCTTTTTATTAGCTTCAACATTAGAAGCTACTTTTCTTTCTAATTTATAATGGATGTAAGGTCCTTTTTTTAATGAACGTGCCATATTATCTCAGTTATTTATTTCTACGTTCTACAATATATTTATTACTCGCTTTTGTTTTAGAACGGGTTCTATAACCTTTAGCAGGTATACCTTTTCTAGAACGTGGATGTCCACCAGAAGATTTACCTTCACCACCACCCATTGGATGATCCACAGGATTCATAACAACTGGCCTTGTACGTGGACGTCTTCCTAACCATCTGCTTCGTCCTGCTTTACCAGAAACTATTAATTGATGATCAGAATTGGATATTACACCAATTGTTGCCATACAATTTGCAAGAATTAAACGTGTTTCACCAGAAGGTAATTTTACTGTAGCGAACTTACCATCTCTTGCCATTAATTGAGCAAATGTACCTGCACTTCGTGCCATAACAGCACCTTGACCTGGACGTAACTCTATACAAGAAATTATTGTTCCTAATGGAATCTCACTTAATGGCATTGCATTTCCAATTTCTGGAGCAACTCCACTTTCACCAGACACTACATTTTGCCCAACTTGTAATCCATTTTGTGCAATGATGTAACGTTTCTCTCCATCTTGATAATTCAATAATGCGATAAACGCAGTTCTGTTTGGATCGTATTCTATAGATGTGACTTCTGCAGGAATTCCTGTTTTATTTCGCTTAAAATCTACAACACGATACTTTTTCTTATGACCACCACCTTTGTAGCGCATGGTCATCTTTCCTTGACTGTTTCTACCACCAGACCTTTTTTTCGGTTCGAGCAAGCTCTTTTCCGGCTTATCAGTAGTAATGGCGTCAAATCCATTAACTACTCTAAATCGCTGGGCTGATGTGATTGGTTTTAACTTTCTTACTGACATTTGTCTTTAATTACATGTTAGCATATAAATCTATAGTTTCACCTTCCGCCAGTTGTACAATTGCTTTTTTAATAGCATTTGTTTTACCATGTTGAACACCTGTCTTTGTAAAACGTGTTCTTCTATCTGGACGAACGTTTATTGTGCGAACTTTTTCAACAGAAACGCCATAAGCAGATTCTACTGCTTTTTTAATTTCTACCTTATTCGCCTTTGTATTCACTTGAAAGCTAAAGCAGTTTCTCAACTCGCTATCCATTGTAGCTTTTTCAGTAATAATAGGTTTAATTAAGATACTCATGACCGTTCTTATTTACTTAAATTCGTTTCAATTCCTTCTAAAGCGCTTTCTAAAAGCACTACTTTGTTTGCATTCATAATTTTGTAAGTGCTTAATTCTGAGCTTGTTAAAACCTCAGAGCCTTTCAAATTGCGCGACGACAAATATACGTTATTATTCGAGCCACCCAACACAAACAGTGATTTTTTGTTTTCTATCTCTAAGGCTTTTAATAAAGCTGTAAAGTTTTTTGTCTTTGGAGCATCAAAATTAAAGTCCTCTAAAACTACGATTGACTTTTCGTTAGCTTTGATTGATAAAGCCGATTTACGAGCTAATCGTTTTAAATTTTTATTCAATTTAAAACCATAGTTTCTTGGTCTTGGGCCAAACATACGACCACCACCTTTAAATACACCAGACTTTATAGAACCTGCACGAGCTGTACCAGTTCCCTTCTGTTTTTTAATTTTACGTGTACTTCCAGTAATTTCTGCTCTTTCCTTAGCCTTGTGTGTTCCTTGTCTTTGGTTAGCTAAATATTGTTTAACATCCAAATATACAGCGTGATCGTTAGGCTCAATAGCATACACATCTTTAGAAAGCTCAACCTTTCTGCCTGTGTCTTTTCCTTTTATATCTAAAACTGCTACCTTCATTACTTCTGAATTGTTACATAAGAGTTTTTATGACCAGGAACGCATCCTTTAACAACAATTAGGTTTTTTTCAGGAACCACTTTGTAAACTCTTAAATTTTGAACTTTTACTGTTTCTCCACCCATTCTTCCGGCCATCTTCATTCCTTTAAATACTCTTGCAGGATAAGAAGCTGCACCAATAGAACCAGGAGCTCTTAAACGGTTGTGCTGTCCATGTGTTGCTTGTCCAACACCAGCGAATCCGTGACGTTTTACTACACCTTGAAAACCTTTACCTTTAGAAGTTCCTGCAATATCTACAAATTCTCCTTCAATAAAATGATCTACTGTAATAGCATCACCTAATTTGTACTCCTCACCAAAACCTTTAAATTCAACAACTTTGCGTTTTACAGAAGTACCTGCTTTTTTAGCATGACCTAGATCAGCTTTAGTAGCACTTTTTTCTGTCGCGTCATCGAAACCAAGTTGAAGTGCATTATAACCATCAACTTCTTCGGTTCTGACTTGGGTAACGATACATGGACCTGCTTCTATAACTGTACATGGAATATTCTTTCCATTCTCGTCAAAGATGCTGGTCATACCGATTTTTTTTCCAATTAACCCAGACATAATTATTATTTATTTATTATTTACTTATTTAAAAAATTCAGGGACAAAATACTTTTCGTCCCTGAAATGTATTTATCCGTTTTTCCTTCGCTCGCAGCTCAGGACATGTTATTTTTTCTTACACCTTAATCTCAACTTCAACTCCACTTGGTAATTCAAGCTTCATTAATGCGTCTATTGTTTTTGAAGACGACGAGTAAATATCTAATAATCTCTTGTAAGAGCTTAATTGAAATTGTTCTCTTGACTTCTTATTTACGTGAGGTGAACGTAATACAGTGAAAATTTTCTTGTGTGTTGGTAATGGAATTGGTCCGGTTACAACAGCACCTGTACTCTTTACTGTTTTTACAATCTTATCAGCAGACTTATCAACTAAATTATGATCGTAAGACTTTAATTTTATTCTAATTTTCTGACTCATTTTCTTTTAGTTTTAAGCTTCTATGCCTTTAGCTGCTGCAATTACTTCTTCTGATATATTTTTAGGAGTTTCAGCATAATGTGAAAATTCCATTGTTGAGGTTGCACGACCTGAAGATAATGTTCTTAACGTTGTTACATAGCCGAACATTTCAGATAATGGTACAGTAGCTTTCACAGTTTTTGCACCAGCTCTGTCTCCCATATCACTTACTTGACCTCTTCTTCTATTTAAATCTCCTACAATATCACCCATGTTTTCTTCTGGAGTAATTACTTCCAATTTCATAATTGGTTCCATAATTACTGCCTTAGCTGCTTTTGCTGAATTTTTAAATCCAAGCTTGGCCGCTAATTCGAATGATAATTGATCAGAATCTACATCATGGTAAGAACCATCAGTTAAAGTTACTTTCATAGAATCTACTTCATAACCAGCTAATGGACCATTAATCATTGCCATTTTAAATCCTTTCTCAATTGAAGGGATAAATTCTTTTGGAACGTTACCACCTTTAATTTGAGAAACAAACTCTAATCCTGTTTTACCTTCTTCAGCTGGTTCCAAAGTAAATACGATATCTGCAAATTTACCACGTCCACCAGATTGCTTTTTATAAACTTCTCTGTGTTCTGCACGTTGCGTAATTGCTTCTTTGTACTCTACTTGAGGCTGTCCTTGGTTTACTTCAACCTTAAACTCACGCTTTAAACGGTCAACAATAATATCTAAGTGAAGCTCACCCATTCCAGATATAATAGTCTGTCCTGAAGCTTCATCTGTTCTTGCTGTAAATGTTGGATCCTCTTCAGATAACTTAGATAATGCCATACCTAATTTGTCAACATCTGCTTTAGTCTTAGGCTCCACAGCAATACCAATTACTGGATCTGGGAAGTCCATAGATTCTAAAACAATAGGATTCTTTTCATCAGATAATGTATCACCTGTTTTAATATCCTTAAATCCTACTGCTGCTCCAATATCTCCTGCTTCAATAAAATCGATAGCGTTTTGCTTATTAGAATGCATTTGGTAAATACGTGAGATACGCTCTTTTTTACCTGAACGATTATTCAAGATATAAGAACCTGCATCTAAACGACCAGAATAAGCACGGAAAAATGCTAAACGACCCACAAAAGGATCTGTTGCAATTTTGAATGCTAATGCAGAAAATGGCTCTTTAACATCTGGCTTGCGAATTATTTCTTCATCTGTATCGGGATTTGTACCTACAATACCTTCTTTATCTGTTGGAGAAGGTAAATAACGACATACAGCATCTAATAAAAATTGTACACCCTTATTTTTAAATGCAGAACCACATATCATAGGAATGATAGACATATCCATAACAGCAGCTCTAAGTGCAGCATGCACTTCGTCTTCTGTGATAGAATCTTCATCTTCCATAAATTTCTCTAGAAGATTTTCATCGTAACCAGCTACCTCTTCTATAAGTAAAGCTCTGTATTTACGTGCTTCTTCTTTCATATCTTCTGGAATATCGATAACATCAAAAGTTGCCCCTTGAGTTTCGTCATGCCAAACGATAGCTCTATTTTTTACTAAATCTACAATACCTTTAAAATCTGCTTCATCACCAATGTTTAAAACAATTGGTACTGCATTAGACTTTAGCATATCTTTTACTTGCTGACATACAGCCATGAAGTTAGATCCTTGACGGTCCATTTTGTTAACGAAACCTATTCTTGGAACTTTATAGTTATCAGCTAGTCTCCAGTTAGTTTCTGATTGTGGCTCAACACCATCCACAGCACTAAATAAGAATACTAAACCATCTAGCACACGTAATGAACGGTTTACTTCTACCGTAAAGTCAACGTGACCAGGAGTGTCTATTATATTAAAATGGTATCCTTTTGTATCTGCTATAGGATTACCATTTTCAGTAGGGAATTTCCATTCACAAGTTGTAGCAGCAGAAGTAATTGTAATACCTCTTTCCTGCTCTTGCTCCATCCAATCCATTGTTGCAGCACCATCATGTACTTCACCAATTTTGTGAGAAACACCTGTATAATAAAGAATACGCTCTGTAGTGGTAGTTTTTCCAGCATCAATATGTGCTGCAATACCTATATTTCTTGTATATTTTAAATCTCTTGCCATCTTAAATTAAAATCTAAAGTGTGAGAATGCTTTATTTGCTTCTGCCATTTTGTGAGTGTCAACTCTCTTCTTAACAGCTGCACCTTCTTCTTTAGAAGCTGCTAATATTTCTGCTGCCAATTTCTGAGCCATTGATTTTTCGTTTCTCTTACGAGCATAACCAATTAACCATTTCATTGCAGTAGATACTTTACGATCTGGACGAATTTGCATAGGGATTTGGAATGTTGCTCCACCTACTCTTCGGCTACGAACTTCTACATGAGGCATTACATTAGATAATGCATCTTTCCAAGTTTCTAAAGCTGATTTTTCTTCGTCAGTTTTCTTTTCTTCTACAATGTCAATTGCATCGTAAAATACTTTGAATGCCACAGACTTTTTTCCGTCCCACATCATCATATTAACAAAACGAGTTACTAACTGATCGTTAAAACGTGGATCTGGTAAAAGCGGTCTTTTTTTCGCTGCTCTTTTTCTCATGTCTTCTTCTTAAAGTTTTTTAAAAATTTACTTCTTTGGGCGTTTTGCACCATACTTAGATCTACGTTGCGTACGTCCTTCAACACCTGCTGTGTCTAAAGCACCACGTACAATGTGGTATCTAACTCCTGGTAAATCTTTTACCCTTCCACCTCTAACTAATACTATCGAGTGCTCTTGTAAATTATGTCCTTCTCCTGGAATGTATGCGTTTACTTCGTTACCATTTGTTAATCTAACCCTTGCTACTTTACGCATAGCTGAATTAGGTTTCTTAGGTGTTGTAGTATAAACACGCGTACAAACTCCACGTCTCTGAGGACAAGAATCTAAAGCAGCCGATTTACTCTTCTTAGTTATTTTGGCTCTTCCTTTTCTTACTAATTGTGAAATTGTTGGCATATATGTTTATATATAATTTTAATAATCCCTTTATAAAAGGGCTGCAAAGGTAGAAATTATATTCAATTATTCAAACACTAAGAGGTTAATTTTAAAAACAATATTTTTTTATTATTCTACTCACATATTTTAAGCCAATTTTTTCCGTTAGATTTGAAGTTTATTCTTTAGAATTAATATGTCTAAGAGACCAAAATACATTGTATTAATTTTTATCTTTTCTATACTTACTATAGATAGTTTTTCACAATCTATTTACCTTGAAACGGTTGGAGCATCCTCTGAGGAAACTAAAGTCATAGATTCAATTGGCTATAAAAATAATTTTAAGGACTATAAATCTCTAGATACTGAATTAAACGCTTTGACTCTAAAATTGCAATATTCTGGTTACTTAGAAGCCATTATTTCGGAAACTTCAAAACTAAATGATTCAACCTATCTAGCCAGCTTTAGTATTGGAAAACGATATAAAAAAATAAGTGTCTCAATCTCAGATGATTTTGATACCTCATTACTTAAGGATCTGCCATTAGATATTAACAACAATAGTATTGAAATAAAAATTAGTGACCTGGAATTTGTACTTTCTACTTTAAATAAAAGATTATCTGATCAAGGTGACCCTTTCTCTACCATACAGCTTACCAATATTTCAAAGAGATCTTCAACAGATATTAATGCTGATTTAAAAACAGTATCTAATTCTAAAAGAAGAATTGACTCTATAATCATTAAGGGTTATGAAAAATTCCCAAAAAGCTTTGTTCGGCGTTTTCTAAAAATTAATAAAGGGAACACCTTTAGCATTGAAGATATAAATACTAAAGCAGAAGGACTAGGTTCTTTAGTATTTGCAAATCAGATTAAAGATCCTGAGGTACTATTTACAAGAGACTCTACCATATTATATATGTATATTGAGAAAACTAAAAGTAACAGCTTTGATGGCTTTTTAGGTTTTGGTACTAATGAAGAAACAAATAAACTTGAGTTTGATGGCTATCTCAACTTAATATTAACTAATAATTTAAATTTTGGAGAATCCTTAAAATTACTTTACAAAAGTGATGAAAATGAACAACGAACTTTTGATGTAAAAGCCAATCTACCTTATTTGTTTGGGTCTCCAATTGATGTGGATCTTGGATTAAATATTTTTAGAAAAGATTCTACCTTCTTAACCACAACCCAAATTGTACGTCTTGGTTACAACATAAATCAAAATAATAAAATTGGTTTAGGTATTGATGCTATAAACTCCAGTAATCTTTTAGAAAATACCACAACAACTTTAGATGATTTTAACTCTAACTTTTATAATCTCTATTACGATTATATTAAACCTCAACGTTACGATAAATTATTTCCTATAAATACTACTATTAATTTTTCTATTGGTATTGGTAATAGAACACTACAAAACACCGAATTCAATCAAAATAGAGTTACATTTTCTGGTTTTAAAATATTTAATCTCAATGATCGGAATAGTATTTACACTAAAATAAGTGGTGCTTACTTAGAATCTGATAATTATCTAGAAAACGAGCTCTTTAGGTTTGGAGGTATAAATTCTATAAGAGGGTTTGAAGAAAACAGCCTTATTGCTAACTTATTTAGTGTTTTAAATACAGAGTACAGATATAAAGTTAGTAATACATTATATGTTCACTCTGTTGTTGATGCATCTTATAGTGAGAACGATATCATTAATTCAAAAACCAAGTTATTTGGATTTGGTTTTGGTTTTGGTTTGTTAACTAATGCAGGGCTTTTTAGATTTAACTATGCTAGTGCTAAAACAGAAAACCAACGATTTAGCCTCTCTGACTCTAAAATCCACATTAGTCTAACTGCACAATTCTAATCTTAATCGTTAAAAATTTGACATCAAATTCAAATTATAATTAGATTTGCAGCATTGTAATTTACATGCTATGAAAAAAAAATTACTTCTTATATGTTGCTTTTTAGTTAACATACCATTTACTACATCACAAAATACTGTTGGAACTATATCTATAACCAATGCAGTTGAAGAGGGTTATACGCTTTTCACAAATCATACTGAAGTATTTCTTATCAATAACTGTGGACAAGTTGTAAAGCAATGGACTAGTGATTTCCCTCCAGGGAATGCTGTGTATTTATTAGAAAATGGGAATATTCTCAGAGCTGGTAGAACGAGCAGTACTGACATAACCTTTGGAGGCCAAGGTGGTGTCATTGAATTATTTGATTGGGATGGGATTTTACTTTGGCGATATTTTTATGATACTCCTCAACATAGACAACATCATGATGTTTTTCCTATGCCTAATGGAAATATCTTAATACTTGCAGCAACTGTAATGACTGATACTGAAGCTATACAGGCTGGAAGAGATCCAAATAGTCTTCCAGATTCTGAATTATATAATGAGCGAATTATTGAAGTAGAAATAGTTGGATTTAACCAAGCAAATATTGTTTGGGAGTGGAATATTAATGATCATCTTGTACAAGACTTTGACAATACAAAAGATAATTTTGGAGATGTGTCTGCAAGTCCAGAAAAATTAGATATTAATTTTTTAAATGGTGGATCTGGAGGTGCAAACTGGTTACATATAAACTCTATTCAGTACTATCCAAATTTAGATCAGATTGTTTTAAGCTCACGTAATCTAAGTGAAATATGGATTATAGACCACTCAACTACCACAGCTGAAGCAGCTACGAGTTCTGGTGGAACTTATGGCAAAGGTGGAGACTTATTATACAGATGGGGAAACCCTCAATCGTACAGGCAAGGTACCGAAATTGACAGACGACTTTACGGACAACATTATCCACATTTTATTGACGATGGATTAAATGATGCAGGAAAGATTATTCTATTCAATAATGGAAATGGTAGAAATCCATCATTCTCGGAGGCTTTTATCATAAATCCACCAACAGATGCTCCTGGTGTTTATTCTTATACTCCAGATACAGCGTATGGACCACTTTCCACAGATTATAATTATTTAGACCCAATAAATCCTCAAGATTTTTTCTCAAATATCCTAAGTAGTGCTCAAAGGCTCCCAAATGGTAATACTTTAATTTGTGAAGGAGCTAATGGGAGACTATTTGAGATTGATACTAATGAGAATTTGGTATGGGAATATATAAGTCCTGTTCATAACATCTCAGGACTTATTTTAACACAAGAAGACGATCCAGGTACAATCCCTAACAATACCTTTAGAGCTATAAAATACACACCAGATTACCCAGCGTTTTTAAATAGAGATTTAACACCAGGTAATGTTATTGAACTTAACGGAAATTTAAATCCTTGTGATAATTTAGACGTTAATGAATTTGAAATCGCTAATATTAGTTTGTATCCAAACCCAGTGATTGATCAGTTATATTTAAGTGGTTCTAGCGAAGTAAATTCATATATATTGCATGATGTATTAGGCAATATTGTTAGAGAAAAAATGCTTGATGCTCAAAGCATAAACTTTAGTAGTTTAAACTCTGGTATATATTTTTTAAGGTTGAGGTCAGATAATTCTAGTATTACCAAAAAAATAATTAAACAATAGCTTCAATTAATAAAAACCATCTCGCAACTAGATGGTTTTTTATTTTACTTTTGCCCAATGGAAAAAGAGACCACTATTTTTGGTATACGAGCTATCATTGAAGCCATTAACTCAGGAGAATCAATTGATAAAGTATTTATACAAAAAGGACTACATGGCGAGTTGTTTCATGAGCTTGAACACCTACTCAGAAAAGATGGCATAAGTACTTCTTACGTTCCAGTGGAAAAACTGAATCGTCTTTCTAAAAAAAATCATCAAGGTGTAATAGCACAAATTGCACCTATTGAATTTTGGGATATTGATACACTAATTACAACAACTCTTGAATCAGAAAAAACACCAATCTTTCTTCTATTAGATCAATTAAGTGATGTTAGAAATTTTGGAGCTATCATAAGAACAGCTGAATGTACTGGTGTTAATGGAATAATTATTCAAAAAAAAGGAGGAGCTCCAGTAAATGGCGATACCATTAAAACAAGTGCAGGAGCAATTTTTAAGATGCCTATTTGTAAAGTCGATCATATTAAGGATGCCATCTTTTATTTACAATCTTCTAATATCAAGGTGATTGCCGCAACAGAAAAATCTGAAGACACGCTCTATAATGTATCTTTCAAAGAACCATGTGCTATTGTGATGGGATCTGAAGGTAGAGGTATAAATCCTTCCGTCTTAAAAATAGTAGATGAAAGTGCTAAATTACCAATACTAGGAGATATTGAATCTTTAAATGTGTCTGTAGCCTGTGGTGCTTTTCTGTATGAAATGGTGAGACAACGTAGCTAATCCTCCGACTTTTTCTTAAATATATATCGCACTTTGATTATAGGCTTCTGAACTTTATTATCAACTAACTCGTCATTATCTTCAACTTCTTGATGTTCAATAAAATTACCGTCTTCATCAAAATGTCTCATAAATGGATCGTCCTCTTCATTATAACTAGGTTGTTCCCATACATAGCGCTCTGGTTTTGCTATCTGTTTCCTAAAGATTAAAGCAAAAAACAAACCCGTTATTAAACCTGCTAAATGACCTTCCCAAGACATACCTTCTTTTATTGGAAACACATACCAAATCATGCTTCCGTAGAAAAATATTATTATTAATGATAATGCTATAAGTCTATAGTGTTTTGCAAAGATTCCCTTGAAGAACATAAAGCTTACCAAAACATAAATTAGACCACTTGCTCCAATATGATTTGCTGGTCTACCAATAAGCCATGTTAAAAATCCAGAAAGTAGAATGCCATAAAAAATCACTTTCCAACTTATAGGTCTATAGAAATAAAATAATGCCATGGACAACACAAATAGCGGAATAGTATTGTTATATAAATGTTCAATATTTCCATGAATAAATGGACTAAAAATAACTCCTCGTAAGCCTTCAAAATCTAAAGGTCTTATACCAAAAGATTTAAAACCTG
Source organism: Microcosmobacter mediterraneus (assembly GCF_031846265.1). Classification (NCBI taxonomy): domain Bacteria; kingdom Pseudomonadati; phylum Bacteroidota; class Flavobacteriia; order Flavobacteriales; family Flavobacteriaceae; genus Microcosmobacter; species Microcosmobacter mediterraneus. The sequence continues at coordinate 115,586 of NZ_JAVRIA010000003.1, forward strand.
AATATATTCTTACTTGAAACCAAAAGGATATCCAAATGGTTAATACAAATAATATTGGATAGGCTACAACACCTGTTGAATATTTAAATTGAGTCTGACTCATACGTAACATATGTCAAATAGTAGTCCAAGATTTAAAGGTATGAAATATTGTCACTATCAATTCGTAATTTTACAACATGAATATTCCATTAGCTGAACGTTTACGTCCAAAAACATTAGACGAATATCTTAGTCAAGATCACCTTGTTGGCAAACATGGTACGCTTACCAACCATATAAAACAAGGTTTTATTCCATCCATGATTTTTTGGGGACCTCCAGGTATAGGTAAAACAACTTTAGCTAATATAATAGCTAATGAATCTGAACGACCTTTTTTTAAGTTAAGTGCTATAAACTCTGGTGTAAAAGATATACGAGAAGTTATAGACAAGGCTAAAAAAAGTGGTGGATTGTTTACTACTAGGAACCCTATTTTGTTCATAGATGAGATTCATCGGTTTAGTAAATCACAACAAGATTCTTTATTAGAAGCTGTTGAAAAAGGTTGGGTAACATTAATAGGTGCCACTACAGAAAATCCTAGTTTTGAAGTTATCTCAGCTTTACTATCAAGATGTCAGGTTTATACCTTAAATGCTTTTAGTAAAATTGAATTAGAACAATTATTACAACGAGCTATTACTGAAGATGACTTTTTAAAAGACAAACAAATTACCATAAAAGAAAGTGCAGCTTTAATTAAACTCTCTGGAGGTGATGCTCGTAAGCTTCTCAATATTTTTGAGTTATTAGTCTCCACGTTAAAAGATGATGAAAGCATTATAATTACTAATGAATTAGTAGAGCAAAGTATTCAAAATAACACAGTTCTTTATGACAAAACTGGAGAACAGCACTATGATATTATCTCTGCGTTTATTAAGTCTATTAGAGGAAGTGATCCTAATGCAGCTGTGTATTGGCTAGCAAGGATGATTGAAGGTGGTGAGGATGTTAAATTTATAGCAAGGCGTTTATTAATATTAGCCAGTGAAGATATAGGTAATGCAAACCCTACGGCTTTGGTTATTGCAAATAATACGTTTCAGGCAGTAACCGTAATTGGCAATCCAGAATCTCGTATTATATTAAGTCAGTGTGCTACCTATTTAGCAACATCTCCAAAAAGTAACGCGGCTTATAAAGCAATTGGAGCTGCTCAACAAATGGTTAAAGAAACAGGTAATTTATCAGTGCCTTTATCTATTAGAAACGCACCTACAAAATTAATGAAAGAATTAGGCTATGGTAAAGATTATCAATATGCTCATAATCATGAAAATAACTTTGCAAAGCATGAATTTTTACCTGAAGAAATAAAAGGTACCGTTTTTTATGAACCTGGTAATAACTCTAGAGAACAAGCTCAGCGAGACTTCTTGAAAAATCGCTGGAAAGACAAGTATGACTATTAGAATTTTATATTTAATTCTTTTGTAACATTGCCATTAGTCGTAACCTCAGAATAATACCATTTTCCATCCTCTTTATATACAATGGCGTTTTTATCTTTAACAGAGAATACATCTGCCTTGGGTGTAGCTAGTAAAATCATAACCTTCTTTGGAGTTGTATCTACTAACTGAAAGCCATTATCTATTGGTTGTGCGTATAAAATCTCTTTAGATTTAGTTTCTGAAGTTTTTGCTTCTTTAGTTTTTGCTTCAACTTTAGCTGTTTCTGCCTCTTCTAATTTCTTTTTTAATTCTTGTTCTTCCTTTTTTAATTTTTCTATAAGTTTAACCTCTTCTTTTTCTTTCTTTAAAGCTTCTACTTCTGCCTTTAGCTTCTCTAATTCTTCAGAATTTTCTTCTTCTTTTTCAGTTACTGAAACACTTTTAGTTATTGCTAAGGGTTCATATTTATAATCTAACGTACTAAAAGTTACAAAAGCATCTCTTAATGCTAAATTATAGCCTTTTTTATATTCTTTTTCTCTAGTTTCTCCTACTTTAGAAGCTATTATTAGATTACGATTACAGTCTATTAGTTCTATCTGTATTTTATTTTTCAGAAATCCTTTAACTTTCTTAGCTTCTGCTCTTAAAGCTAAACATCTATTATCTTTTAAATCCTTAGGCAAATCTTCATCTTCCAAAAATGCTGTATAACCATTCTTATTAAACAAAAATTTAGTAAGCGAATTAAGTTGGTATTTATCTTTACCTTTAGTAAACTCAAACTGATTAGGAACGATAATGTATTTATAATTATTGAGCTCTTGAGCCTGTGTTGTAAACGAAACACATAAACTCAATACATAAATTAGTACAGTTGCTTTTAAAAATTTCATGCTTTTATTTCTTTAAAGATACTTTTTTAATTCTGATAACTTATTTACACTAAGATGCTTACCATTTAATTTTTCATTTCTGTAATTAAAATGAATAGCCTCCATATTTATATTTAATGCACCTAAAACATCTGCTTCGTAACTATCGCCAATCATAATACTTTTTGAAACTTGTGCATTGGCAATTTTTAAAGCATGATTAAAAATAATAGGATTTGGTTTTTTAACACCAGCTTGTTCGGAATTTGTAACACTAATAAAGTATTTAGATAAACCTGAGTTTTTAATTTTTTTTGTTTGAGCCTCTTCAAAACCATTAGTGATAATATGCAATTTGTAGTTTGGTTTTAAATAGCTTAGTATATCTATGGTATCATCAAAAAGGTGATTAAATGTTGTAAGATAAGTAATGTAATCTACTGCTAATATATCTATAAGCTTATCTTCAATTTCATATTCTAAACTATCAAACGATTTTTTTAGACGTCCATAACGCAGTTCTTTTTTTGTAATTTTCTCTTCTCTATAAAGTTTCCAGTACTCAAAATTAATAGGTTCGTAAACTTTAGTAAAGTCATTAATATCTACTTTAATATTATTAAGCTCAAAAATACGCTTAAATGCTAGCTTTGAATTCTTATCAAAATCCCACAAAGTATGATCTAAATCAAAAAATATATGATTAATATGATTAAGTTTCATCTTTAGATTCTAATATAATATTAAATAAATCTTTAAAACCATCCCATGGTTCTTCGTTACTTAATGAATAATTATGAAATACAGGAACAAAAGTACCATTAACTTGTTTTATTGTTTGCATTAAAGCTTGTATTTTTTCCTTTTTATCAAGTTGAGATTTATGTTTTAGTAATGAATAATCAAAACAGTGAAAAGCATTTATTTGTAGTGGAGTTTCAATCTCAAAATCTAAGTCGTAAAACTGAAATGGTGTACATGTGCTAGCTCTAAATCCAAGCTCATTGATATAACCCATTGTGTAATCCTTGTAAATTTCTAATTCTATTAAATTTCTGTAAGCTTCTGGTAAGTTTATCTTGGAATGTGAATTTCTGGAAGCGTCTACATTATAATTTATAACAGATTCTAATTTCTTCTTCTCATTGATTAAAATTTTAAGATCATTTAATGCAAGATATGAGGCCTTAAGACCTACATCGCAATAATCTGCAACTGATTTTATAAGTGATACAAATTTCTTTTTGTTAATACTAATATTTTTATCGTAAGTAGTATAATTACCAACCAAGAAGAAAACTATAAACTTAAAGTTATGCTGTTTTTGTTTTGTTATTATCCATTTAAAAGTATCATGCGGATCTCTTTTAAAACCTGTTAAAGTAGAAAATCTTTGATAAAGTCGTTTTAGTTTTAATCTTCCTAGATCACCTAAAGTTCCACCAACTGTTCTTAACAATCCTTTATTACTGAAATAGTAAGCCATTGGCACATCTATAACCGGATTTATTTTATAACGTTGTTTTGGAAAGGTAAACTTTGGAAATTTTTCTAACAGTACTGCCTTTAATTTATATGCCCAGATATCCACCACTGGTTGCTGTAAAAAATCATTTTTATATGCCAAACTCTCAGTAGCTAAAAATCGTCCATATTCATCTCTAACTTGTGGTAAGTATTCTTCATATCTGCTTAACAGGTAAAATGAAGCTGCAAAAATATCATATGGTAAACTACTTTTCTCGCTGGTTACAAAAAAACCAATAGTTGCATCCCAATCTTGAATATTTATAGGAATATCTGACAGTCCTTGCTCAAATAACAACTCATTACTTCTAACAAAAATCTCACTACTCAGAGGTTGTTTAGTGTAAGACATCTTTATGCTATCATGAGCGATAAACTCTTCAACTTTACTCGTAAAACTTACAGGCACACCAAGTATCCGTTTTACAATATGTTTAAACGTATATCTTAGTCTTGGTGTTATTTTATGAGTATATACTAAAAGCATGGTAAATTATAAGATGTCCTTATCTGCAAAACTAAAGTAAGCATCTTCAGTAACTATTAAATGATCCAAAACTTTTATATCTAAACTCTCTGCAGCTATTTTGAGTTTTTGAGTTATCATTTTGTCAGAATTGCTGGGTTTCAATGTTCCTGATGGATGGTTATGTGCCAATATTATTCCTGTAGCTCCATACTCTAGAGCAGTTTTTAAAGCTAGTCTTACATCAACTAAAGTACCTGTAATGCCTCCTTTACTAAGCTGTATTTTCTGAATAATTTTGTTGGAATTATTAAGATATATTATCCAGAATTCTTCATGAGGTAATTCGCCTATAATAGGTTGCATAACTTCAAAAACAGATTGACTTGATGTGATTTTTTTCTTTTCTATGGCCTGTTCTGCTCTTCTACGTCTTCCTAATTCTAAAGCAGCAGCAATAGTAATAGCTTTAGCTTCACCAATACCTTTAAAACTCATTAATTGTTTTAAAGATAATTTACCAAGATCACTTAAATTATGATTAACACTTGCTAATATTCGTTTACTTAAATCAACAGCTGTCTCTTCTCTACTGCCAGATCCTATGAGGATAGCAATTAATTCTGAGTCGCTAAGAACAGACTTTCCTTTATCTCTTAATTTCTCTCTAGGTTGGTCGTTTTCTGACCAATTTTTTATAGATAATGAATTAGATGGCTCTGACATGTTTTAAATATAAATATTGTAAATTTCTGATGCAATTAAATACCAATTATTATGACCTCTTTTTTTGATAAAGGCACTTTTGAAGAGTTAAATCGTAGAATAGACGCTTTAAATAAAAACCATAAGCCTCAATGGGGAAAAATGGATGTAGCACAAATGCTATGGCATTGTCAAGGACCTTTAAATATTATTTTAAATCATAACGATTATAATTTAAAACCAAATTGGTTAGTGAAAACTTTCTTCAAAAAAACAATGTACAGTGATAAACTATGGCGAAAAAACCTACCTACTATTTCTGTATTTAAAAGCTCTGAATCTAAGGATTTTGAAAATGAAAGACGTAAGCTCTTAGACTTAGTACAAGAGCTAAACACACATAAAGATAGAAATACTTGGCAACCTCATCCTGTCTTTGGAAAACTTACCAAAGCCCAATGGGGAAAAATGCAGTACAAACATTTAGATCATCATTTAAGACAGTTTGGTGTATAAAAAAAAGGAGCTTTTCAGCTCCTTTTTTATTAATATTTAAATAGTTATTTAACGAATTATAAGTTTACGTTCTACAGAACGAATGCCATCAGAAATTCTGAGAATATAGATACCACTCATTGCATTCTGAACAGAAATATTTTCATTGAATTGTGAGGTAATTTCATAGTCCTTACTAAATACTTTTCTACCTCTAATATCATAAAGATCAATTTTAATATCATTAACTGTATTAGGTCTAAAATCAATGGTAAAGTCACCAGTGTTTGGATTAGGATAAATGCTAAGATTACTTAGTAACTCATCTTCAACACTCAGTCCTGCTTGTAATTCAAAAGGTATTAAGTTAATATTATAGAAAATATTCCCTACAGATTCTACAATAATTCTACAATTTTCAGCATCTACATTTGGCATAACCACATCATGTGATCCATCATTAGCTACAGAAGCTGCTAAAACAGTATCAAAAGTAACACCTGCATCAGTTGATAGTAAAATATTAACTTCTGATGTATTAATACCATTCTCTGTAGTTCCTGCAACATCCCAAGTTACAGTCTGCGTTGAATTTCCATCGTATACAGTACCAGGTGCATTTTGAGACGTTACTCTAAAAAATCCTGACAACACTGTATTTATAGTCATTGCGTCAAAATCGTTATTTCCACCATTAGGATCATTGTCTCTTACTGTGACTCTAAAATTAATTGCTCTCTCTATTAGAACTAATTTTTCCCATTGTGTGGAGTTTCCACCATTTGCGACTACATCTTCTAATCTAGGAATGTATCGAACAGGACTAGAAGTAGGTGGGAAAGAGCGTACCAATGGACCTTCCATAGTCGTTTCACCTGGAACACCTTGAGGACCTAAATCATATTGCTCCCAACAATAAGTTAAAGACTCAGTACCATCAGCATCTGTTGCTGTTGCTGTTAATTTGTATGGTGTTCGTATTGGTATGTTATAGTTAGCGCCAGCATCTACAGAAGGTGCACTATTTCCTGAAGCTGTTTGAGTTGCGCAAGTACTATTACCAAAACTAATGTTGTTCCACATGGTTTGAAGACTTCTTTGATGAAAATACAAGTCTCTAAACGTTTGAATATTTTGCGATCCGCAAATCCCTGCATAACCCATTATGGTTGTTCCACTTCCAGGTTCATAAGCACTTGATGTAGACACATTGCTTGGATTACAAGATCCCTCTGAACCATTCCATGTATGTGGCGAACCATATTGATGTCCCATCTCATGCATTAAAATCCCTTCAAATGCAGAACCAATTGGAGCTCCTGTTCCACTTACTGCTCCAGCCCTAATAGAAGTACAAGGAGAGTTTAAAAACGCTAAACCACCAGGACCTGTTGTTAACATATGACCAATATCATAAGGTTGACCAATAAAAGCATCAATAAATTGTTGACTTTCATTGATCAAAGCTGAATAATTACTATTAGATAAGAATGGTGACGATAAAAAGATGACATTTTCGTTATTAGATACTAACTCCATGGTTAACGAAAGTTCTCTTTCGTAAAGTGCGTTGACGCGAGTCATCACATCAACCATATTAGCTAATACGGCTGCTTTTCTTTCAGCCTCAGGTGCATCTTCAGCCAAGCCTGCTTGTGCTACTTGAAAAGCTGCATATTCTTCTGTACAACCTAAAGCTAAAGCAAATGTTCTAAGCTGACCATCGTCTGCATTACGTTGAAACGTACCAGTATCTTCCGCTCTACTTATGTCTATAATATCTTCATCTTCAACACCACATTCAAAAGGAACAAATGGCACACTAGCTCTTGAATATACACTGTAAACAGTTTTATCTGTTGTAGCAGGCTCAATGTAATCAACACCATCTGGAGACATCTTAATACTTCTTAAACCAAAAGGCGTAATACTAAATCTTACTGTATTGTATGGATTTGTAATACTCTGACCTTTATAGGATCTTAACTCTGGATGTTGGTTTTGTAAAGCTTCCTGCATTACAGAAGCTTCAACTACTCTGTATTGCTCTACAGTTCCATCAGAATTTGGAAAATCTACAATAACACCTTGTGTAAATGAAGCTTCTCTTCTATTAGGTGCAGCTTCTAATCTAGATTTTAATGCCTCTAGCTTAAGTTCATATTGTAAGTATTCTATTGGCTGATCTTGGATGTAAACTAATGTTTTCTGACTTAAGTTATCTTCTGATGCAGAACTCCAAAGATTTGTTTTCTGCGCAAAGGACATAGAAAAAACCATCACAAAAGCCATAGTTAACACTATTGCTTTTGAAGGTAATGTGTACTTATTTTTCATAGTTATTTTTTTAAAGAAACCAAAGTTATTGTTTATTTTAGTGATATGCAATAGATTTAATAGTCTCTTTTGTAATAAACTCATTACAAATAAAGCTAAATTAATCCTTTTACCTCATCAAAATCTAAGCCTCCATAATTTCCTGAGCTCATCAAAAGAAGTGCTTTATTATCAAAATTCTGTGAGAATAAAAAGTCTTTAAAATCGTCTGGATTCGTATAAATGATTAGGTCATCTCGTTGGAAGGCATTAGCAATTTGCTCGTGTGTAACTTCTTCCAATTTTTTTATTTCAACGGCATGTGGCGAATAAAACACAACAGCTACATCTGCAGCGTCTAAAGCACCTTTGTACTCTTTTAAAAATTCAGCATTGAGACTACTATAGGTATGTAATTCTAGACAAGCCACTAAGGTTCTATCTTGGTACTGTTCTTTAACCGCTTGTGTTGTCGCTTCTACTTTACTAGGCGAATGTGCAAAGTCTTTATAGGCCACGCTATTGGAAGATTCTGCAATTTTCTCTAGACGTTTACTTGCGCCTTTAAAGGTTGAAATGGCCTCATAGAAATCGTCTTCATCGATTCCCATATGTTGGCATATCCACTTAGCTCCTGCCAAATTATTTAAGTTATGCTTTCCAAAAACCTCAATCGGCAAATCTCCTTCTGGTGTTGCTAAAAGCGTTTGTCCTTTATCAACCCTGTACTCTGGTGTTTGATAAGGCAACTTTCTAATGGTATTTTCTGATATTTCGACAACACGTTTTACTTCGAGATCTTCTTCATTATAATTAATACTTCCTCCATTAATTATTGAATCTACAAAAATGCTAAACTGCTCTACATAATTTTCGTAGGTTGGGAATACATTGATATGATCCCAAGCAATACCACTAATTAAGGCAATATTAGGTTTATATAGGTGAAACTTTGGTCGTCTGTCTATAGGTGAACTTAAGTACTCATCACCTTCAAGGACAATAAAATCATTATCCTCAGTAAGTTTAACCATCACATCAAACCCTTCTAGTTGTGCACCAACCATATAATCTACGTCTCTATCATGGTAATGCATCACATGAAGTATCATAGACGTAATCGTAGTTTTACCATGACTACCTCCAATAACAACTCTAGTTTTTTCTTTGGATTGTTCGTATAAAAATTCTGGATAACTATAGATTTTTAATCCTAATTGCTGTGCTTTTAATAATTCAGGATTATCGGCTTTTGCGTGCATTCCTAATACAATAGCATCTAGGCTTTCAGAAATTTTTTCAGGATACCAACCAAAAGCTTTAGGTAATAACCCTTTTGCTTCTAACCTTGATTTTGATGGATCAAAAATCGTATCATCGCTTCCTGTAACCTTATATCCTTTATTATGAAGCGCTATGGCTAGATTATGCATCGCTGCACCACCAATAGCTATGAAGTGAACATTCATGTAATTGTGTTTACAACAAAGATTAAACTCCAATTTCCAAATTCCAAATTACAATTGAAGAATCTGTTCTTTTTCTTTGAGCGCTTGTTTAAAATTAGCACGAATAGATAAGGCCTTATTAATCCAATTTAAAGATTGCGCTTTATCTTTTTTATGTTTATAAATCTGAGCTAACCTGTAATAAGCCCATTCTATAGGCACACCATCCTTTACGGAATGATTTTCTACAAATACCAATAAGCACTTCTCACCTTTTTCTAATTGAACATTATAGTCCGCACAAACTTTTCCTATTTGATAATGCAAAGCATTACGCTTATGCTTCTTATGTGCATTTTCAATATTAGAGATAGCATCATTTGGTCTGTTTTCATTCTCATAGAACGTTGTTAACTTACCAAAACAAGTTAAAGATCCACCTACTTTAATAGCCTTTTTATAGTAATTTTCTGCCAATTCTGGTTCATCATCATATTCATAGATATAGCCTTTTGCCAAGTAACCATCAACAGCAGATAAATCTTGTAGCTCATTAGCATAGTATAATGACTTCTTCTTACTACCTCCTACTATTCCTGGTAATTGCATGTATAACTCCACTAAAGCCCAACGTGCATCAATATGAGTTTCGTCTAGTTCAGCTGCACGCTTAAATGCTTTTTTTACATCACCTATAATTCCAAGAGCTTTAAGCTTACTAACCGTTAAAGCCTTCATGCCTAAAGCACCTCCATGCTTATAATGATAGTTAGCATTAGTAGCATTAGCTTCAACTAATTGTTCATACTGTTCAATGGCTTCATCCCATTTTTTTTGATGACCATAAGCATCTCCTAATAACTCCACACCTTTAATATCTTTAGGGTTCTCTGAAACATAGTTAACAAGAAAAACTTCCGCTTTTTTAAATTGCTTTTTATCGAACAACACAGGAATATCCTCCAAAGAAGATTGTCCTAGGAGCATACTTGGAAATAGAAGTAATAAGGTTAAGTATCGCATAGGTAATTCAGTCGAAAGTGCAAAAATAAACTTTCTTTCTCACGTTTAAAATAACTAACTTCACTCAATCAACGTTAGTATTACCTCATTTGTTGTTTTTTGGAATGGCTTTTGAATGTATCCTTGTTGTAAAATCGATTACTAATGAAACAGACACTCTCTATATTAATGGTATTCTTATTTGCTTCTTTTTCTCATGCTCAAAATGATTATAAATCTCTTTGGGAAACTGTTGAAAAACATGAAAATGATGGCCTACCAAAATCTGCATTAAAAGTTGTTGAATCTATTGCTGAACAAGCAAAAAAAGATCTTAATAAACCTCAGCAAATTAAAGTTTTACTTTATAAAAGTAAGTATGTGTTAACATTAGAAGAAGATGCACAACTAAAGATCATAAATGATTTTAAGGCTGAGATAAAAATAAATGAAGCACCTGTAAGCAATATTCTTGAGAACATGTTAGCTACCATGTATTGGCAATATTTTCAGCAGAATCGTTATCGTTTTTATAACCGTTCTAATACACAAACTAAAGTCGATAAAGCCGATTTTAGAACTTGGGATTTAAAAACCCTTTTTCAAGAAATAAAAATTTATTATCAAAAATCATTAGAGAATGGTCTTTTACTAAAGCAAGAGCGCTTGGTAGATTATGATATCTTACTACATAAAGCCACAGAATCTAAACGTTACAGACCAACACTCTATGATTTATTAGCTCATAACGCACTTGAGTTTTATAAAACAGACGAAAACAGTATTACCAAACCAACGTATCAGTTTAAAATTGATGATTTAAAATATCTAGGAGATAATAAAACGTTTCAAAGTTTAAACATTAACTCAAGAGATTCGTCATCGCTTCAATTAGAAGCATTAAAATTATATCAAAAACTCATCAAGTTTCATGCTAAAGATACCGAGTTTTATGCCTTAGCTGATGTAGATATACAGCGTTTAAAATTTGTAGCGCAGCATGCAACGTTTGGTTCTAAAGAAGACCATCATCTCAAGGCCTTAACTTCTGGTAGCAATTTATATAAAAACTCTGAAATTTCTAGCTGGTATAATTTTGAAATAGCTTCAATTTATGCAGAGGAAGGCAGAACATATAATACTAAAAAAGAAGACACTTGGAATAACCGTTGGAAGCTTAAAGAAGCATTAAAAATTTGTAATACTGTCATTGAAAGGCATCCAAGTTCTCGTGGTTCTGAGAATTGTAGAACTCTTAAGAATCTGCTGTTAATTGAAACACTTCAGCTCACTACAGAAAAGTATGTTCCTCTAAATAAACATTCAAGATTATTAGTTAGTTACACTAATATAAATAAGCTAAAATTTGAACTATTTAAGGTGAGTATAAACCAACTTGAAGAATTCAATAGCTTACGAAAAAAAGACGATAAACTAAAGTTTTTAAAATCTAAATCAGCAGTAAAAGACTGGGAGGAAACTTTAAAAAACGAAAGTGATTATCAAAACCATTTTACAGAAATTGTTATTCCTAAATTAGATAATGGTATTTATATAATACTTGCTAAAACCAATAATAATCAAAACATATTTGCAGTATCTGAGCTTCATGTTACTAATATGGCATTGGTCGAAAAAGCAGAGAATAAAAAGCATGTTTACCAACTTATCAATCGTAATGATGGTTCGCCAATCTCTGGTGCAACAATAAACATGCAATATAAAATTAACTACAATTCCTCTTCAAAAACTAGAGCATATACAACGGATTCCAAAGGTCAGTTTACAGTTTCAAAACCTAATGCTTCGCGTTATTACCAGATAAAGTTTGATGCCAATTATAACGAAGAGAAAGGTTTCTTTAACAACTTTAACATGTATCGTTCTTACAGAGATAGAGACGATAATGACACAAAGCACAACGGATTTTTATTTACAGATCGAAGTATTTATAGACCTGGACAAACTGTATTTTTTAAAGGTATTGTGATGTCTACTAAGGACGAAAAATCCTCTGTTGTTAATAATGAAACTGTGACTGTGCAGCTAAAAAATGTAAATCATGAACAACTCAAAGAACTAACGTTTAAGACCAATGCTTTTGGCTCTTTTCATGGTGAATTTATCTTACCAAATGATGGTTTAACAGGTGAGTTTCATTTACAAGTTAGAGGTCGAAAAGACTTGAACGTTTATCATTATTTTTCAGTAGAAGAATACAAGCGTCCAAAGTTTGAAACCAAATTTAATCCTGTAACTAAGCTTTATAAAGTTAACGACAGCGTTACAGTAAAAGGTAATGCGCTTGCTTATGCAGGAAGCGCTATTACAGATGCCAAAGTGGTTTACAGAGTTACACGAAAAGTTCAGTATCCTAATTGGTATTATTGGAGACGTCCTTACTTTAGTTCTCAACCTCAAGAAATAACCTTTGGCGAAAGCATTACTGATGATTCTGGAAATTTTGAAATCACCTTTAAAGCCTTACCAGACGATACAGTAGACAAAACTAGTTTGCCAATATTTCAATACGAAGTCACAGCAGATGTTACAGATATAAATGGCGAAACCAGAAGCGCCACAACTATAGTTAATGTAGGTTATCATGCCATGACTGCCTCAATCTCAGTTGACCCTCAACTAGATAAAACGAAGAAAAATAATACGCTTACTATTGAAACCAAAAATCTTAATGGTGAAGTTGTTGAGGCTAAAGGAACACTCAAGATTTACAAATTACAAGCACCAAAAACGGTATTAAGAAATAGACCTTGGCAAGCTCCTGACTATCAAGAATTGTCTCAGTCTGAATTCAAAACACTGTTTCCACATGATGCTTACAATAATGAAAGTAACCCTCAATTTTGGAAAAAAGGCGATTTGTTTTTCGAAACTAGTTTTGACACTGAAACCTCTAGAGAAATAGCACTTGGCAAACTAAAAAAATGGCAATCTGGTTTATACACCATCATCCTTGAAAGCGAAGATAATTTTGGGCAAGCTGTAAAAGCAGAATCTAGAACGACGTTATATAGTACTGATGACAATACATTAGCTGATAACGCCTTATTTAATATCACTACCAATAAAAACAGTTATACTATTGGCGAAACGGTTTCTGTAACGATTGGGTCTTCAGCTACAACGACAGTAACTCTAGAAGTAGAAAAAGATCAAAAGGTTATTAGCTCCTATATCATCCCACTAAACAATAACAAAAAAACCATAACCATTCCTGTTACTGAAGCAGATTTTGGTGGTTTTGTAGTGCATTATAGCTTCTCGGCTTTTAATGGCTATCAAAGTGGTAGCAAGTTCATTACTGTACCTTATCCAAAAACAAACTTAGAGATTGAAACCACAACTTTTAGAGACAAGCTACAACCAGGAACAGACGAGACCTGGAGTTTTAAAATTAAAGGGCCAAAAGGCGAACAAGTAAGTGCTGAGCTATTAGCAAGTATGTACGATGCCTCTTTAGACCAGTTTAAAACGCACCAATGGCAATTCAACCCAATCCAGCGACCAACCTATTACAGCACTAGTCGTTGGAATGCCAATCATAGTTTTGGCAATAAAAACTTTAGAGTTTATAATACTATAAATGCCTATTATAACTTTAAACAACAATCCTATGACCAACTCAATTGGTTTGGGTTTTATTTTGGGAATATCTACGAACTAAAAGACAACTATTACAGAGGTTCTGTTTTAAGTAAAAATAGATCATTGAATGAAGAAGATCTACCAAATGCTGAATTCGTGCAAACATTAAGTGGTCAAGTTGCTGGTCTTAATATAACCAGTGATTCAGGACAACCAGGTGGTAACTCTTCAGTCCAATTGCGAGGCGTTTCTTCCATTAATGGTAATTCTGAACCTTTATTCATTATTGATGGAGTTTCTGTTGATGAAAAAACTTTTAAAGCATTAAGTAAAGATGAGGTAAAGGAAATTAAAGTACTCAAAGACTCTAAAGCTTTAGCTATATATGGTATTAAAGGGAAAAACGGAGTAATAATAATTACAACTGTTAACGGAAACTTTAAAGTCGCTAACTTCGATAACATCAAAATCCGTAAAAACCTTCAGGAAACAGCCTTTTTCTTTCCACAATTACAAACCGATGCAGAAGGTCATGTAAGTTTTAATTTTACCACACCAGAAGCTTTAACCCAATGGAAATTACAATTGTTAGCACATACTAAAACCTTAGAAAGTGCAACAACAACCTTGGAAGCCGTAACTCAAAAAGAGCTCATGGTTATACCTAATACACCTCGTTTCCTAAGACAAGGTGATCAAATTACAATCAGTACAAAAATTGCTAATCTTACTGATAAGGAACTTAAAGGTGTTGCTATACTTCAACTCTTTGATGCTATAACTGGAGAATCTATAGATCATAAATTATCTAATTCTTATAACGACTTAGGCTTCTCAGTTTCTGCAAAAGGGAATACAAATGTGGTTTGGAATTTAGATATTCCTAATTCCATTAACGCAGTTCAATATAAAATAATTGCAAAATCTGGCGATTTTAGTGATGGTGAACAAAACGCTTTACCTGTACTTTCCAATAGAATGTTGGTTACTGAAACATTACCTATGTGGATACGTTCTAACGAAACGAGAACATTTACTTTAGATAAACTCAAAACCAACACCTCGACAACGTTAAAGCATCATAAGTTAACTTTAGAAATGACTTCTAATCCTGCTTGGTATGCTGTGCAAGCGTTACCTTATTTAATGGAATATCCATACGATTGCAACGAACAAACCTTTAGTAGGTATTATGCTAATGCTTTAGCCAGTCATGTCGCAAATTCTAATCCTAGACTACAAGAGGTGTTTAATCAATGGAGGAATACAGATGCGCTTATCTCAAATTTAGAAAAGAATGAAGAATTGAAGTCTATCCTAATTCAAGAAACACCTTGGTTACGCGATGCCCAAAGTGAAACGGAACAAAAGAAACGCATTGGCTTGTTATTCGATCTTAATAAAATGAATAGTGAGCTTAGTAAAGCGTTACGCAAGCTCAAACAAAACCAAATGAATAATGGTGCATGGCCTTGGTTTAAAGGTGGTTATGCTAATCGTTATATTACTCAACACATTATCACAGGATTTGGACATTTAAAGCAACTTTCTGTCATTCAGAGCGACAGCGAAGAATCTATGATCAAAAAAGCCATTCAATATTTAGATAATGAATTTGTAAAAGAATACCACAACTTAAAGAAATACAATAAGAATGTTGACTTAAGTAAAGATCATTTAAGCTACACGCAGTTACATTACCTCTATATGCGAAGCTTCTTTAAAGACATAAAAGTGTCTGAAGAAGTACAGGATATAATGGATTATTACCACAATCAAGTCAAAGACTATTGGTTATCACGTTCATTATATGCCAAAGGTTTAATGACGTTGATTACACACAGAAACAAAGACACAAGTACTGCAACAAAAATTTTAAAATCATTAAAAGAAACAAGTATCAACTCAGAAGAATTAGGCATGTATTGGAAAGCGAATACTGCGTCTTGGTATTGGTATCAAGCACCTATTGAAACGCAAGCGTTACTCATTGAAGCTTTTGCAGAAGCAGGAACTGTAATCCAGAACGAAGCGAAGAACCTTGAAACTATTGATAACCTTAAGATTTGGTTACTAAAAAACAAACAAACCAGTCGATGGAAAACTACAAAGGCAACCACTGAAGCTGTTTACGCTTTGTTGCTTCAAGGGAGTGATTGGCTATCAGTATCAGAAGCCGTTGAAGTTTTGATTGGAGAAAGAAATATTGTACCTGAAAAGTTAGAAAATGTTACTGTTGAAGCAGGAACAGGTTATTACAAAACCTCATGGAATGCAAATGAAATTACTCCAGAAATGGCTAATGTAACATTAACTAAAAAAGGAAATGGTATAGCTTGGGGAAGTTTATATTGGCAATATTTTGAAGATTTGGATAACATAACGTCTGCTGATACACCATTAAGCTTAAAGAAGAAATTATTCCTAAAAAAGAATACAGATACAGGAGAACAAATCACAGAAGTAACTACAGAAACTAATCTAGAAGTTGGCGATTTAGTTCGTGTTCGAATAGAATTACAAAGCGATCGTGATATGGAGTTTTTACATATGAAAGATATGCGTGCAGCTGGGCTAGAACCTGTTAATGTACTTTCCAAATACAAATGGCAAGATGGTTTAGGTTATTACGAAAGCACTAAAGACGCATCGACCAACTTCTTTTTTGATCGCCTACCAAAAGGTGTATATGTTTTTGAATACGATTTAAGAGTGAATAATGCTGGCAATATGAGCAATGGTATTACTACGATTCAAAGTATGTATGCACCAGAATTTTCGAGTCATAGTGAAGGGGTTAGAATTTCGGTAAAGTAAGTTACTTTTTGTTAGTAATTGTGTTGATAGACGACAAATCAACACAATTAAGTAGACTACATTTTACTTAATTTTAAAACATACTAACTAATAACTCTTTTATTATGAATCCAAAAGTTAAAATGATTCTAAGAATTCTTCTTGGTGTCTTCGTCCTAGTATTTGGTGTAAACAAGTTTCATAGCTTTTTACCAATGCCTGAGCTTTCAGGAGATGCAGCAGCTTATTTCGGTGCTTTAATGAACTCCAAGACCATGACCCTAGTTGCTATTGTAGAAATTGTAGCTGGTTTAGGTTTAATCTTTAATAAATATGGTGCACTATTAGCCTTGATACTTATGAGTGTTTCAGTAAATGCGGTTTTATTCCATGCAGTTCTCGATCCAGGTGGTATTGGTGGTGCAGCTCTATTGCTAGTTCTAAATGTACTCGTACTCATGGGTTACAAAGACAAATACAAAGACCTCTTAGCAGGCTAGATAAATAAAAGAGACGCTTTTTAAGCGTCTCTTTTATTTAATGTAATCTCTTTATTCTTGAAATAGACTGTTTAATCATTAGGTATTCGTTTCTTCAATAATAAGATTTGACCTAAATGACTTGATTGATGTTCCATAACATGAAACCAAGCCCAATAGTGATTCATATTGTCGTCAGATGTGTTTTGTGCTAACCATTGATCATCCTTATTCTTTAAATACTCTAGCGTTTTAGCCCTAACAGCTTCAAAGACCTCTAGATATTCTTGAACTTCTTTGCCTTTGAATTTTTTTTGAGCCTCTTTACCCATTGACATTGCTGTATTCCATTCTTCCTCCTCTTCTTCATTGAGTTCCCTGTTTTCAAACGTATAAACCTGATACAACTTTTCGGTTGCAGCTAAATGCATAATTAATGTACCAATGCTATTCGCGTTTTCATCTAGTAAAAAATCAATTTCTTCAGTATTTAAGTCTTTAACCGTTCGTTCAACTCTATTACTTAAATCGTTTAGCATGGACACTAAAACACCTACTTGTGGCGTAAAACCCTCTTCAGAACTAATTGTTCTCTGTGCATTTACAGTAATTGTAATTAAGAAAAAGGAGAAACCTATTAAAATCTTTTGCATAGCTAGTTGGCTTTAAGTTTAGAATAAAAGTAAGGCTAATAATCAACTGCTGTTGATGTATTAGTAACAATTTAACAAGATGCAATTCTACTTAGGCGGATATTGCGATAGGATTTTATTAACTAAAGCCACAAAAGCAGCTTCTCGTTTTTCAGGTTTAGCTTTAGGATTATAGGCGCTTTCGCTAACGGCTTGCCAAAAGAGATTAGTTCTATCTTTATCCACAAAATCTAATATTATTTCTCTATTAAGTTTAGACGACCCAATTGGGAAACCAATGGAAACACCTCCTCCAACATTTCGCCCACCACTTCCTACACCTACACCAACATTATTACCAGAGTTATTTCTAAATTCTTGACTTTTAACATCAATGTAGAAATCAGGATTTTCTGATAACGTATAACCTTTAGATGCCATAGCTGTATCTAAAGCAGCGATTAAACGTTTAAAATCTAATTCACTTAATCCAGACTTTATATCTGTAAAATAATTGTAGGTTTTATAAGATGTAAAGTCTGTTTTATTATCGTAGTCGTAGTTTACAGTTGCGCCACAGGACACTAATAGTAAGCTTAAAATAAGTACTTTCAGAAATCTCATTTTTATAAATTTTTGACTTAAAGATAATCAAAAATCAATCTTTACTATCTACAGATTTTGTTAAAGCTGAAGAAATAATACCTGTTGGTATGGCTACAATACCTAAACCTATGAGTAAAATGAAGAACGTAAAAATACGTCCTCCAACTGTTATAGGATATACATCTCCATAACCAACTGTTGTTAAAGTAACAATAGACCACCATAAACTTTCAAATACTGATGAGAAGTGTTGTGGTTGTGCTTCGTTTTCAAAATAATAAATACCAACGGCCGAAAAATAGATTAAAATTAGTGTTATAACCATAAAAAGAATAATCTGCTCTTTGGCAGCAATCATGGCTTGTGTAAATACACGCAAAGCTTTGTTGTAGCGTACTAATTTTAAGAGTCTAAATAACCTAAACATTCTCAATAATCTCAACGATCTTAAATCTACACCAAAGGATAAATAAAACGGTAGAATAGCAAAAAGATCTATGAGTCCGAAAAAGCTAAAAACAAACTTAATTTTTTTATCTGCTATATAAATTCTTGCTAAATATTCTATAGTAAAAACGATAACACAAAACAATTCTATGAGATGTAAGATTTGCTTTGATTGGATAGTTAAATTTGGTAAGGTCTCTATCGAAAAGGTAATAACAGATAGAATAATTAAAAACTGAATACCATAAGCAAATGCTCTTCCTAAACTAGAATCATTGCTATCAATAATATTTCTAATTTTTTCTTTCAGGATAAAATTATTAATGGTTTAACATACTCCAAAGCTGGTCTTTCAACTCTGTGATACCTTTTTGTGCCACGGAAGATATAAAACAATATTTTATAGGCAAAGTCTTATCTAATTCTATCTTTAATTCTGCTTGCAATTCATCATCTAACATATCACTTTTAGAGATTGCAATAAAACGTTCTTTATCTAACATCTCAGGATTATAACGCCTCAGTTCATCTAGAAGAATGTCGTATTGCTTTGCAATATCGTCTGCATCTGCAGGAATTAAAAACAATAGTATTGAGTTACGCTCTATATGTCTTAAAAAATAATGCCCAAGCCCTTTTCCTTCGGCAGCACCTTCAATGATTCCAGGAATATCTGCCATAACAAAGGTCTGATAATCTCGATACTCTACGATGCCTAGATTTGGTTTCAAGGTCGTAAATTCGTAATCGGCAATTTTTGGTTTTGCAGAAGTAATTACAGATAAGAGTGTTGATTTACCTGCATTAGGAAAACCAACTAAACCAACATCTGCTAAAACTTTCATTTCTAAAGTTATGCGCTTTTCTTCTAGAGGTTTTCCTGGTTGTGCATAACGTGGTGTTTGGTTTGTAGAACTTTTAAAATGCCAATTTCCACGTCCTCCCATTCCGCCTTCACAGATAATTTTCTCTTCACCATCATCAGTGATTTCAAAAAGTATGTTGTCCGTTTCTGTGTCTCTTACAACAGTACCTAAAGGGACATCAATATATACATCCTCACCATCAGCTCCTGTACTTCTACTTTTACTACCATGTCCTCCATGACCTGCTTTAAAGTGCTTTTTAAATTTAAGATGATATAAGGTCCAAAGATTTGAGTTTCCTCTTAAGATTACATGACCACCTCGCCCACCATCACCTCCATCTGGTCCTCCTTTAGTGATGTATTTTTCGCGATGTAAATGCACTGAGCCTTTACCTCCATTTCCGGAAGCAACGTAAACTTTTACATAATCAACAAAATTTCCTTCTGTCATGTTAATTTCCTGCGAAAACAGTAATCTTTTTTAGTAGTGAATATAATTAAGTTTCCTGCTTTTTACAGGAATAATAAAACTTACAAACTATCGATAACTTTACTTAAACGAATCGTAATCTCTTCAATAGAGCCAACACCATCTACTCCAAAATACTTGTTCTGCTTTGAGTAAAAATCCTTTAAAATCGCTGTTTTATTGTAGTATTCCTTTATACGGTTTCTAATAATGTTCTCGTCAGCATCATCAGATCTTCCGCTAGTTTTACCGCGTTCTAAAAGTCGTTGCACTAATATTTCATCATCAACTTCTAGAGCAATCATGGCATTTATTTGAGAGTCTTTAGAATCCATTAGGCTTGCTAATGCTTCAGCTTGTGCATTTGTTCTTGGAAATCCGTCAAAAATAAATCCACTTGCATCTGCATTCTTTTCAACTTCAGCATTGAGCATATCTATAGTAACTTCATCAGGTACTAATTCCCCTTTATCCATAAACGATTTTGCCAACATGCCAAGAGCAGTTTCATTTTTTATGTTAAACCTAAAAACATCTCCTGTAGATATATGCACTAAATCGTACTTTGTTTTTAGAAAATTAGCTTGAGTTCCTTTTCCTGCTCCAGGAGGTCCGAATAATACAATATTCGTCATATGCTGCGTTGTTTTTAATTGATAAATTTCAGGTAAATCGCGTCCTAATCCATCGTAATCTAAACCATAGCCAATAATGAATTTATTAGGAATTTCTTTACCTATATAATGTAATTTAAAGTCTTTTTTGTAAGCATCAGGTTTAAAAAATAATGTTGCAATTTTAAGTGCTTTAACTTTCTCATTTTTAAAAATCCTATATACTTCAGCTAAAGTTTTACCAGAATCAATAATATCTTCTAAAATCACAACTGTTCTATCTGTAAGATCCTGAGTTATACCTATAAGACGTTGGATATCTTCAGAAGATTTTAACCCTTCATAAGATGCTAATTTTATAAATGTGACTTCACAAGGTTTAGGATACTTTTTTACAAAATCACTAACAAACATGAAAGATCCATTAAGTATACCTACAAACACAGGGATTTCCTCACCAAGATCATTAGCAATCTCATTCACTAAGTTTTGAACTATAGAATCTACTTCCGCCTCAGGAATAAATGGTTTAAAATATAAATCGTGAAGCTTTATCACTTGTCTTTAAATTTTGAGAAATGCAAAGATAATCAATTGATTGTCTATAGACACTTTTTGCTGTGCAATTTTACAATTTTAAAGCATAATTAGCTTATTTTTGTATTGAGTTATTTCGATTATTATAGATCTCTGTCTCGGCAGAAAAATACGTATGAATTACTTTTCTTCAGACTTTACTTTAGGTATTTTAGGTGGTGGCCAACTTGGCAAAATGTTACTTACTGAAACGCGCCAATTAGATATAACTTCTAAAGTTTTAGATCCAAGTGCCAAAGCACCTTGCAGAATTGCTTGTAACACATTTATACAAGGTGATTTAATGGATTTTGATACTGTAGTTAATTTTGGACAAGACGTAGATGTACTTACTATTGAGATTGAAAATGTTAATGTTAATGCACTAGAAAGTCTTGAAAAACAAGGGAAAATTGTATATCCTAGCTCCAAAACGCTGAGAACTATCCAAAATAAAGGACGACAAAAGTTATTCTATAGAGATCACAATATACCTACTGCAAATTTTACAAGATTTGCTTACACTTCTGAAATTAATGATGCTATTCTAAATAATACTGTTAACCTTCCATTTATCTGGAAAAGCACTCAGTTTGGTTATGATGGCACTGGAGTTAAAGTTGTACGATCTGAAGATGATTTATCTAGCCTACCAAATGTAGAGTGTATTGTTGAAGATCTTATAGACTTTAAAAATGAAATAGCTGTTATAGTTTCGAGATCGTCTAACGGAGAGGTTAAAACTTATCCTTTAGTAGAAATGGAATTTCATCCTGAAGCCAACCAAGTAGAATATGTTATTTGCCCAGCTCGTTTAGATCCATCTATAGCTAAAAAAGCAAATGACATTGCACTAAAAGTCTCAAACGCCTTTGAACACGTAGGCTTATTGGCTGTTGAACTATTTTTAACTAAAGACAATACTATTTTAGTTAATGAAGTTGCTCCAAGACCTCATAATTCTGGGCATTATTCTATAGAAGCTAGTTACACATCACAGTTTCAACAACACATTAGAGCAATTTTAGGATTACCTCTTGGAAAGACAGAAAGTAAAGTTGCAGGAGTTATGGTTAATCTTGTTGGTGCAGAAGGTCATACAGGAAATGTTATCTATAAAAATTTAGACACTATATTAGAAATGGATGGTGTATCGCCACATATTTATGGTAAAAAACAAACAAGACCTTTTAGAAAAATGGGACATGTTACCATTATAAATAAAAATGTAAATGAAGCACGTAAAATTGCTGAAGACGTTAAAAAAAAGATAGAAGTAATTAGCGATAAAACTAACTAATATCATGAGTAAAGTAGGAATAATAATGGGAAGTAAAAGCGATTTGCCAGTAATGCAAGACGCTATCGATATTTTAAAACAACTTAATATTGAAACCGAAGTAGATATTGTTTCAGCACATCGTACGCCAAACAAAATGTTTGATTATGGCAACAATGCACATCTTAGAGACATTTCGGTAATTATTGCTGGTGCAGGAGGCGCAGCACATTTACCAGGAATGATTGCTTCACTTTCTCCACTTCCAGTAATTGGAGTCCCTGTTAAGAGTAGTAACTCTATAGATGGATGGGATTCTGTGCTTTCCATACTACAAATGCCTGGAGGTGTACCTGTAGCAACTGTAGCGTTAAATGGTGCTAAAAATGCAGGTATTTTAGCAGCACAAATATTAGGTAGCACAAACTCACAAATTAGAAAGCGTATCATTGCTTTTAAGGAAGAATTAAAACAAAAAGTACACGATTCAGCAAAGTCTTTAAACTAAAAAACCTCGAATAAAATTCGAGGTTTAGAGCTATTAATCAATAATTTGTTAGAGTTGTTAAACGCTCTAATAAAATTATAGTGCAAAAGTAAACATATATTTTGAAATGGCTTACCAAAAAATTAGTTAAAATTCACAATATCAACAAACTAGTAAGAAAAATAATACGAGAATAACACCACACTATTTTCATGAATATCTTAACATCAACATTTTCAACAGCATACAATACAGCACCATTTTCTAAAATTAATACCGAAGATTTTCTTCCAGCAATTAAAACATTAATTGCAGACACCAAGTCAGAAATTTTTAATATAAGCAGTAACTCCGAAAGTCCAACATTTCAGAATACTATTGAAGCTTTAGAATTTTCTGGTCAGCAATTAGATAGAGTTACTAGTATCTTTTTTAATTTGAATTCTGCTGAAACCAATGAAACTATTCAGAATATAGCACAGCAGATTTCTCCATTACTCTCAGAATTTAGTAATGATATTACTTTAAATGAAGATTTATTTAAACGTGTAAAATCAGTTTACGATTCAAAATCGGAATTAAATCTTACTACTGAACAAAACACATTACTTACAAAAAAGTATAAAAGCTTTTCTCGCAATGGCGCAAATTTATCTGAATCTGATAAAACTAAGTTAAGAGCAATCGATAAAGAACTGAGTCAGTTAAAGCTGAAATTTGGCGAGCATGTTCTCGCAGAAACTAATGCTTTTGAGTTAACTATAACAGAAGAAACTCAGTTGAATGGTTTACCTGAAGGTACTAAGGAAGCTGCAAGACAATTAGCAGAGTCTAAAGGAAAGCAAGGTTGGCTTATTACTTTAGATTATCCTAGTTACATTCCGTTTATGACCTATGCAGAAGATAGAAGTTTGCGAAAAAAGCTCTCGATGGCTTTTGGTAGCAAAGCTTTTAAAAATGATGATAACGATAACCAAAATATTGTTCTAAAAATAGCGAACTTAAGGTATCAGCGTGCACAACTTTTAGGCTATAAATCTCATGCACATTTTGTGCTAGAGGAACGCATGGCAGAAACACCTGAAAAGGTCAATACTTTCCTAAATAATCTATTAGAAAAAGCCAAACCTGCAGCATTAAAAGAATTTAATAATCTTGAAACTTTTGCAAAAGACTTAGATCAAATAGATCGTTTAGAAAAATGGGATTCGGCCTACTATTCAGAAAAGCTAAAACAAAAATTATTTAGCTTAGTTGATGAACAATTAAAACCTTATTTTAAGCTAGAACATGTTATTGAAGGTGCATTTAAAGTGGCTGAGAAATTATTTGGACTAAGATTTAAACAGGTAGATACCATAGATAAATATCATGAGGAAGTTAAGACTTATGAAGTTTTAGATTCAGATGATAACCTCATCTCTATTTTCTATGCCGATTTTTTCCCAAGAGCTGGTAAACGCAATGGAGCATGGATGACATCTTATAAACCTCAAATGATAAAAAATAACAAGAATGAAAGACCACATGTATCTATTGTATGTAACTTCACAAAACCTACGAAAAGCAAACCATCACTACTAACATTTAATGAAGTAACAACCTTATTCCATGAGTTTGGTCATGCTTTGCATGGTATGCTAGCTAATACAACCTATCCTAGCTTATCTGGAACCAACGTGCATTGGGATTTTGTAGAATTACCAAGTCAGATATTAGAAAATTGGTGCTATGAAAAAGAAACTTTAGAACTCTTTGCAACCCATTATGAAACAGGAGAACTTATTCCGATGGATTTAATAGAAAAAATAAAAGCATCGTCAACGTTTCATGAAGGTATGCAAACGTTACGACAAATAAGTTTTGGATTATTAGATATGAGTTGGCATAGTACAGATCCTTCAAACATTACAGACGTTAAAGCCCATGAAGTTGAAGCCTTTAAGGATACTAGATTATATCCTAATGTGGAAGAGAATTGCATGAGTACATCGTTTTCACATATTTTTCAAGGCGGTTATTCTTCTGGCTATTATAGTTATAAATGGGCTGAAGTATTAGATGCTGATGCTTTTGAATATTTTAAAGACCAAGGTATTTTTAATAAAAAAGTTGCCGATAAGTTTAAACTATTTGTTCTATCACAAGGTGGTACCGAAAACCCAATGGCCTTATATAAACGCTTTAGAGGACAGGAACCAAAGCCAGAGGCTCTATTAAGACGTGCTGGGCTTTTAGTGAAATAAGTTTAAGTATTTATTCGTTTAGCTTTTATGAAGCTAATTAAGTATCTAGGACATGCCACTATAATTACTCTTTTAACGGTTTTAACTCAAGTTGGAGGATTAGTATGGCTTTTAGCACTTATTTTATCTTATAAACTTAAAAGGAAAAAAAGATATCTATTCCCACTACTCTACTTAGTTTTTAACTTAGTATTGATTCCTCCCATGGCAAAAACATTTGGTAGAGAACAACTCCCAATTTTCCATAAAACTTTAGAACCAATCAATTGGTTTTATCCTTTAACGTTTAGAAATTATGTAACACCTGAGTTAAAAGCATTATTAATTGAAGCATCTAAATCTTCTCAATTAAACGCCTATAAAATAATTTATTTAGATGCAAATTTCCCATTCATTGATGGATTTCCTTTACTTCCTCATCGAAGTCATAATGATGGAAAAAAAATTGATATTGCTTTCTTATATAATATTGAAAATGGCACTATCACAAATAACAAACCTTCAAACTCTGGTTATGGCATATTTGTTAATTCTGATCAAAGAATATCTAGAACATGTAAAGAACTAGGCTATTGGCATTATGATATTACTAAATATCTAACTTTTGGTTCAACTAAAAACTTAAAGTTCAATCAAAAAGGTACAGCACAATTAATTAAAGAATTATTAAGCCATTCTGAAACTGATAAGATTTTCATTGAGCCTTACCTAAAAAATAATTTAGTTTTGAATAAATACTCAAAAATCAGATTTCACGGCTGCCAAGCTGTTAGACATGATGATCATATTCATTTACAAATAAAATAAACTTTCAATAATTATTGAAAGTTTAAAAAATTAATAGTATATTTGTACTATGAATTACGATGATGCAAAAATAAAGTTCATTAGCACTTGGGGAAGTTTAGGCTCACTTTGGGGAATAAATAAAGCCATGGCTCAAATACAAGCCCTGCTTTTTATTTCCACGAAACCCCTTTCCATGGAGGATATTATGGAAGATTTAAAGATCTCTAGAGGTAACACAAGTATGAACTTAAGACAGCTTATGGATTGGGGAATTGTTACTAAAGAACTAGTTCCTGGAGAACGTAAAGAGTTTTTTACCACCGAAAAAGATGTACAAGAATTAGCTAGAGTAATTGCAAAAGAAAGAAGTAGAAGAGAGATAAAACCTGTGATTAAAGTACTCAAAGAAGTATCTTCAATAAAAGACGATGGTTCTGCAAAAACTAAAGAATTGATTAAACAGACTAAAGCTTTACATAACTTAACGCAAGATGCAGATAATATGATTAACAAATTGGTAGAACAAAAACAAAATTGGCTCACAAAGTCTGTTCTTAAACTTATGAAATAATCATAAATTTTTTAAATCTAACTTTCAATTTTTTCTGAATGTTTAAAACATATAAAAAATGAAATACATATACTACACCAATAAATTTGTCATTATTACAACTGCTATTCTTTATTTAACGTTATACTTAGGTTTATATGCTCAAATAGTTTTAGGCTTTGTTCAAATTATAAGCTCATTACTTTTATTATTTCATTGGAAACTATTTTCAAAAAAATCTAAGTCTAGACTTTACTGCTACTACACAATCACAATCACTTATGGATTATGTTGGTTGTTTGATTGGCCATTATTTAATTCTATGCTTTTTGGCATAATCGCCATTATTATCATTCCTATGAGTATAGCAACATACTTCTTTATAACATTAAGTAATATTTATAAATCATGAAAACATTACAACATCAAACATTGCTTTACGATGAAGATTGTCCATTATGCAATCTATACACTAATGGCTTTATAAAAAGTAAAATGCTAGATAAAAATGGCAGAAAACCGTTCTCAAAATTATCTATTGAAGAACAAAACTTTATTGACATAGAAAGAGCTTCAAACGAAATTGCATTAATAGACACTAAACACAACACTGTAATTTATGGCATAGATAGTCTTCTCAAAGTACTAGGAAACTCGATGCCTTGGATAGCGTTTATTGGACATTTAAAACCCGTAAAACATGGTCTTAAAAAACTATATTCATTTATATCCTATAACAGAAAAGTTATTATACCTAATAAAAAATCTTCTGAGAATGTTTTAGAATGCGTACCTAGTTTTAATTATAAATATCGCTTATTCTACATCATTTTTAGTCTACTTATTACAAACTTGGCTCTTTTCAATTTTAGCAGTTTACTACCAAATATCTTAGAAACTAACTTCATTATAGAAGGTGTAATTACTACAGGTCAAATTATATTTCAGTTACTGTTTATAACGTCATTAAAAATTAAACAAAAGTTCAATTACATAGGAAATCTAATGACTGTTTCTTTAGCTGGCAGTTTACTGCTCCTTGTTATGCTCGGATTAAATGCTGTTTTTGGCTTGAATCAATTAACCATCGTTTTAGGATTTTTAATAATAGTGTCTTTAATGTTTTTAGAGCATCAAAGGAGAGTTACACTATTAGACTTTCCAAAACATCTTAGCTATACATGGATCTTATATAGAATACTAGTTCTAATATTAATTTTAAATTTTTAAATGATGAAAACTATAGTAATTGCAGGTGGTACGGGATTTTTAGGGTCAGTATTAGAGCATTATTTATCTCACAAAGATTATGATATAAAAATATTGACACGTAAACCAACAAAGCCAAACCACATCTATTGGAATGGTAAAGATCTAGGCAAATGGTGTAAAAGTCTGGAACAGATTTTTGCATTGATTAATCTTTCTGGTAAATCGGTAGATTGTCGTTATACAGATAAAAACAAAAAACGTATTTACGATTCGCGAATAGATTCTACCAACACTTTAGGTTTGGCTATTAATCTATGTGATCATCCTCCTAAAATTTGGTTAAATGCATCAACTGCAACCATATACAGACATTCTGAAGATATGCTAATGACAGAAGATAACGGTGAAATAGGTAACGATTTTTCCATGAACATTGCTAAGTCTTGGGAATACGAGTTTAATAATATTGTTACACCAAAAACAAGAAAAGTGATACTTAGAACCTCTATAGTATTAGGTAAAAATGGTGGTGCATTAAAAGTTTTAAAATCTTTAACTAATTTATTCTTAGGAGGAAGACAAGGCTCTGGACAGCAAAAAGTAAGCTGGATTCATGAAAATGATTTTGCTCGTGCTGTACATTTTATTATCAATAATAAAACTACAGTAGGAGTTTATAATATTACAGCACCAAAGCCTACAAATAATAGTACTTTAATGAAGCGTTTAAGACATTATTTAAATATTCCTTTTGGGATTAATCATTCCAAATGGCTTTTAGAGTTAGGTGCTTTTTTTATTGGTACAGAAACCGAATTAGTATTAAAAAGTAGAAACGTAATTCCGAAACGTCTTTTAAAAGAAGGCTTCTGTTTTAAATATAAATCTATTGAAAGCGCCTTAAAATCCTTGTGTTAAGATATTAGAAGAAGTAATAAATCACAAATAAGTGTTAAATTCTCAATATTAATAGTATTACTATTATATTTGCAAACCTAAACACTAATTATGGAAAAGTTACTTTCAACATTTAAGATTACTGTCCCAGAAAAAATATTTATAAAAGATCCTGAGTCTTCAACTCTTGGTAAAAAGATCGTAAGCCATGGCATTGACCTTATAGATGACATTGGTTTTGAAGCCTTTACTTTTAAAAAACTTGGAAATAAAATAGGATCTAATGAAAGTTCTATCTATCGTTACTTTGAAAGTAAGCACAAGTTTTTACTCTATTTATCTTCCTGGTATTGGGCTTGGATTGAGTATCAGTTAGTATTTGAAACTCACAATGTACAGGACAAGGAAGATAAACTTATGCGAGCCATAACTATTGTGACTAGAAGTATAAAAGAGGACACTAATTATTCTCATATTAATGAAGTGTTACTTAGTAAAATTATCATTAATGAAAACTCAAAATCATTTTTAACCAAAGAAGTAGACCAAGAAAATAAAGAAGGATACTTCCAAGTCTATAAACGCCTTACGCATCGTTTACGTGATATCATAAATGATTTAAAACCTAGCTATCTACATGCATCTAGCTTAGCAAGTACAATAATAGATGGTAGTTTACATCAGCATTTCTTAAAAGATCATTTTGCCTCAATGACAAATTGCGATAATAGTAATACACCAACAGACTTTTTTATAAACCTGGCTATTAAAACCCTTAAATAATGAAATCCATGACACCTTGGCAACGATTTATTGGTTTAATTCAATTAGAAAAAAAGGATATTTGGCAAGTAGCCTATTATGCCATTTTTTCTGGTTTAGTTGCACTTTCTTTACCATTAGGTATACAAGCCATTATTAACTTAATCCAAGGCGCACAAGTATCAACCTCTTGGATAGTACTTGTAATCTTAGTAACACTAGGCGTAGTATTCGCTGGAGTTCTTCAGATTATGCAACTTCGTATTATAGAGTCTATTCAACAGCGTATTTTTATGCGAGCCTCTTTTGAATTAAGTTACAGATTCCCTAAAATAAAGTTTAACGAGTTAAGAGGTTACTATCCACCAGAGTTAGCCAATAGGTTTTTTGATACCTTAACCATTCAAAAAGGATTATCTAAGATATTGATCGATGTTCCTGCAGCCTTATTACAAATAATATTTGCATTACTCCTGCTTTCCTTCTATCATCCATTTTTTATATTCTTCGGAATTTTAGTTTTGGCATTAGTCTATGTTGTCTTCAAATTTACAGCAAGACGAGGTTTAGAGACTAGTTTAAGAGAATCTAAACATAAATACAAAGTAGCGCACTGGATCCAAGAAGTTGCAAGATCAGTAGTAAGTTTTAAGCTCTCAGGTAGAACTACCTTAGCCTTACAAAAAAATGATGCATTAGTGGTTGATTATTTAGAAGCAAGAGAAAGTCATTTTAAAGTACTAATTCTACAATTTACGCAGATGATTGGCTTTAAAGTTATCATCACTGCTGGATTATTGTTAATTGGTGGTGCTTTAGTGCTCAATCAAGAGATGAATATTGGTCAGTTTGTTGCAGCAGAAATTATTATTCTTTTAGTAATAGCATCAGTTGAAAAACTTATACTTGGCTTAGAATCTTTCTACGATGTACTCACTGCAATTGAAAAATTAGGGCAAGTAGTTGATAGAGAAATAGAATCTCAAGACGGTGAAACTCCAAGTTTTGATGATAATATTAATATTGAACTTAAAAATATTTCTTACGAAGTTAAAGACAGAGAAGATCCTATCATTGACAATGTTTCTTTCAAAATCGATAAGTCTAGCAGAATTTTAATACAAGGCGAGAGTGGTTCTGGAAAATCAAGTTTATTACGTCTCATAGCAGGTATTATTGAACCAACAAAAGGAAACATATTTGTTAACCAATATTCATTCAGTGGAATTTTAA
This sequence comes from Microcosmobacter mediterraneus, assembly GCF_031846265.1. NCBI lineage: Bacteria > Pseudomonadati > Bacteroidota > Flavobacteriia > Flavobacteriales > Flavobacteriaceae > Microcosmobacter > Microcosmobacter mediterraneus. The sequence goes on from NZ_JAVRIA010000003.1 coordinate 146,410, forward strand.
CAAATCACTACAGAGCAAACTTAGGATTGTCATTATCAGAGGAAGTTCCGTTTGAGGGAACTATACGAGAGAATATAACATTTGGCGACCCAAATATTTCCGATGAGAAAGTGTTTTGGTCTATGAATTTAGTTGGGCTAAGTGATTTTATTAAACGCCAACCTAATGGATTAAATACCAAACTAAATCCAGAAGGAAAACAGATGTCCTATACTATTTCAAAAAAGATAGTTTTAGCTAGAGCTATAGCAAAATCTCCGAAGCTATTAATATTAGAAGATGCCTTAGATCAGTTTAATGTTGAAGAAACTAATAAGATAATAGATGCACTTACACACCAAGACAATCCTTGGGCTCTTGTAGTAGTAAGTAGTAACAGTCGTTGGCAAAACAATTGTAAAGAAGTTATAAAGTTAGATAATGGTAAAATTTTAAAAGCTTAACACAATGCTGAATATATCTAATAATCATTTAAATAAAAAAGTGCCATTAGACACCTATGAGTCTGGTAAAATCACTTTAGATAGACCTTACGGAAAAACATTCAGAAAGTTCTTGTTGGCAGCAGCTATTATAGGAATTATAATTCTCTTTTTGCCTTGGACTCAAAATATCACAGGACAAGGTTTGGTAACCACATTAACACCAGATCAAAGACCACAAACCATTCAGTCTCAGATTCCTGGCAGAATTGAGCAGTGGTATGTTCGTGAAGGTGATCGTGTTAAAAAAGGAGATACTATTCTTAGAATTTCTGAAATAAAAAGTGACTATTTTGATGATAAACTCGTAGAGCGAACAGGAGATCAGATAAAAGCTAAGTCATCATCAGTAGAGGCTTACAAAGGCAAAGTGCAAGCCAAACGTACTCAAATTGGCGCTTTAAGAAATGAGCAAGTTTTAAAGACAAAACAAGCCAAAAATAAATTAAAACAAGCAAGTTTCAAGGTACAGAGCGACAGTATTGATTTAGAGGCTGCAAAAACAAATAAGAGAATTGCAGAAACACAATATAACCGTATAGAAGATTTACAAAAAGATGGTTATATGGCTGTCAAAGATGTTGAATCTAAACGTTTAAAATTACAAGAAACTCAAGCAAAATTAATTTCACAACAAAATAAATATTTAGCCAGTCAAAACGAAGTTATTAATGCCGAAATTGAGCTATCAAGAATTCAGGCTGAATATGCAGACAAGATATCTAAAACTGAAAGTGAATTATTATCAGCTCAGTCTTCTGGTTTTGATGCAGAGGCTCAGGTTACTAAACTCGAAAACCAGTTTACCAATTATCAAATCAGAAGTAATCTACTTTACATTGTTGCTCCACAAGATGGGTTTATTAACAAAGCTATTGTTGGTGGTATTGGTGAATCCTTTAAAGAAGGACAAGCACTTGTTGGCATTATGCCTTCAAACTACGATTTAGCTGTAGAAACATTTGTAGAGCCTATAGATTTGCCATTAATTCATATTGGCGAAAAAGTACGTGTGCAATTTGATGGATGGCCAGCAATTATTTTCTCTGGTTGGCCAAATGTCTCTTATGGAACTTATGGTGCAGAAGTTATTGCTATTGAACGTTTTATTAGTCCAAATGGTAAATATAGAATCTTATTAGCTCCAGATCAAGAAGATCATGAGTGGCCAGAAGCTCTCAGAGTAGGCTCAGGAGCAAAAACAATTGCATTATTAGAAGACGTCCAAATTTGGTTTGAATTATGGCGAAAATTAAACGGATTTCCACCAAATTATTATCAACCAGAATCATCAGGTTCAAAAAGTTCTAAAAAGAAATGATAACACGTTACCTTACTTACTGTTTTCTAATTTTTGGTTTCATTTTGAATGCGCAAGAGCTTCAGAATACAATGACTTTGTCAGAATATTTAGGTTATGTAAAAACCTTTCATCCTTTAGTAAAACAAGCTAATCTTGTTGTTACAGAAGGGGAAGCTAAGCTATTAAAGTCGAGAGGAGCATTTGACCCTAAAATTGATGTTGATTATGACAGGAAAAAGTTTAAAAACACAGAATATTTCGACAAGCTAAATACAACCTTTAAAATTCCGACTTGGTTTGGTATTGAAATTAAAGGTCAGTTAGAGCAAAATGATGGTGTCTTTTTAAATCCTGAAGCCAACGTTCCTACAGACGGTTTATATAATGTTGGTGTTTCTGTTCCTGTGGCAAGAGGTTTATTAATTAACGAGAGAATGGCTGTTCTTAAACAATCTAAATTATTTTTAGATCAGAGTAAAGAAGACCGAAAACTCCTTGTTAACGAGATTCTTTACAAAGCCACAAAAGCCTATTTTAATTGGCTTCGTTATTATAATGAAAAGGAAGTTTATCGTACATTCTTAGAAAATGCCAACACACGTTTTAAAGGTATAAAGCGAAATTTTGAAACAGGACAGTCTGCAGCTATAGATACTACTGAAGCAAGGATAGCTCTAAATAATAGAAAGTTAAGCTTAGAGAATGCAAAACTACAACTAATTAAAGCTCAGCTAAATTTATCTAATTTTTTATGGATACAAGATACACCAGTTGAGTTAACCGATAATGTTATACCAGATGTTGAAACGCCTAATGTTATAAATGATGCCTTGGGCTTATCAACCATGAGCTTTAATGGATTTGATGTTAATGCGCATCCTAAGATGCAATCTCTAAATTACAAGTTTGAAGGACTCAGAGTAGAACGCAGACTTAATAGAAATAACCTGCTGCCAAAAGTAGATCTAGAATATAATTTTCTCTCTGAAACACCAGAGATAATGAATTCCTTTAATACTGTAAATTACAAAGCTGGTTTAAATATTTCATTCCCATTATTTTTAAGAAAAGAACGCGGAAACTTAAAATTAGCTAATGCTAAAATGCAAGCCACAGAGTTTGAAATTGATGCTACTAGAGTAAGTCTTAATAATAAAATTAATAGTATTAATCAAGAAATTGAATCTTACGATATACAATCTAACCTCACTACAGATATTGTTTCTGATTATCAAAAATTATTGACTGCAGAAGAACGAAAATTTACTGTTGGTGAGAGCTCTCTATTCTTAATAAACTCTCGAGAATCTAAGCTAATTGAAGCACGACTAAAAGCCATAGAAATAGATTATAAGCTTTTTAATTCTAAAGCCAAGTTATTTAATAATGTGGTATTTGATAATCTTTAAAAATCGAGAAAATACAAGCTTTAAGATTTATTAGATTTTTTATCCTATTTTTGAAATAAAATTGCGCTAACCTTCATGGCAAAACACACCATTGATCCTAACAAATGGATTACTCTCTATAGTGATTATCTCTTTAACTACACCATAACACGTGTTAGCGACAGAGCTATTGCTCAAGATTTGGTTCAGGATACCTTTTTAGCTGGTTTAAAGTCTATGGTAAATTTTAAAGGAGAAGCTAGCGAACGAACCTGGTTAATTTCAATATTAAAGCGAAAAATAATAGACCATTATCGTAAAATAAATTCTAATAAAGGGAAAGCAGAAGTAAGAATGTCTTACAACAGTGATTCAGAAACAGAAGGTGATTGGTTAGAGGAACGTGTTGCTGATCCTTTTGATAAAACAGCAGAAGACACTATTGAAAACACTGAGCTTAGTATGGCAATACATGATTGCATTAGTAAGTTACCAACTAAACAAGCTGCAGTTTTTAAAATGAAATCATTATTACATTATGAAACTGAGGCTATTTGTAATGAATTAGGAATTACTGCGTCTAACCTTTGGGTAATTATTCATAGAGCTAGGACTGCTATGGCTGATTGCATGGAAAAGAATTGGTTTTAAAACCTCAACTATGAAAAAACGTTTTTTATTTATAACCTGTGAAGAAGCGATGCATATTTGCAATAAATCGCAGTATAACGAATCTTCAAAATGGGAAAAATTTAAACTAAACATTCGCCTCTCTTGGTGCAAGGTTACGCGTGCCTATTTTAAACGCAATACCAAATTAACAAACATAGTAAATAAGGCTAATACAGAATGCCTTAAAACTGAGGAACGCAAAACTATGGAACAAGAATTCCAAAAAGAATTAGCCAAGCACTAACACTATTACCAACCATAAAACAGGAATACTCTCCACCCAAAAAGCACTGTAATATCTATTCTGATTTGTTTTTGAAAATATCAAAAATAATGCTGTTAAAAAAAAGATTAGTAATACAGCAACTACTTCATTTACATGAAACTCAGGTTTTAAAAATTCAAGGATAAAAAAGAATACTAACAGAAGTAATCCAATAGTTTTTGTATTCTTAATACCAATACGCTGAGGCAAAGTTGCCAACTTTAGACTATCAAAATTAAGGTCTCTTATTTCAAATGGTAACATTAAAACCATGATCAATAAAAATCGTTGAATTAATGTTATAATCACCTCTTGTTTCAATATATCATAGTCAGCATTTATTAGCGGAATCAAAACGCTCACTCCAGCCCAAACTAGAGAGATAATATAAATTTTTAATCCACTAATACTTCTCAAGTTTTTCTGATCATCTAAAAATATTTTTTTAGGTAAAAATGGAATAGCATATAAAAACGTTACTATACCAAAAACACTTAAATACCATAGTGTTTTTGTTGATAACTGGAATGCATAAAAACACATTAATACAAAACATATAGCTGAAAATATTTGAATAACCTTAAGCCAACGTGCAAGACTACGATGATGAAATTTTGCTAAGCCAAAATACTTTATAAAGTTGTAACCAGTTATCGTTGCATAAAAAATAAAATACAATACAGAATCATCATATAACAAGCCAAACTCTTTGAGTGTAATCCAAGATAGTGCATATACAGCTAAAGCCACATGAATACTAGCGTTTAGATAAAAATCAAAAATATTCTTTAAGAGTCGCACCATACAAAAATAACCAAAGTGTTAATAACCTATTCAATTCGTTAAAAACTTAGAAATACCTTAACAAAAAAAAGTGCTTTATTCCTTATTTTTGCACTTCGTAAACATGACCTGTAAATGAACACAACATCCTTTGCTGCACGACATATTGGTCCAAGAGAAGAAGACCAAAAAGAGATGCTTAAAACTATTGGTGTAAATTCAATAGAACAACTTATAGCAGAAACTATTCCTGATGATATTCGATTAAAAGAACCTTTGCATTTAGACGCTGCAATGAGTGAACAAGAGTATTTAGTTCATATTAATGAACTATCTAAAAAAAACAAGGTTTTTAAAACATACATTGGGTTAGGTTATCATCCAACAATCCTACCTGCAGTAATACAGAGAAATATTCTCGAAAATCCAGGTTGGTATACAGCTTACACACCTTACCAAGCAGAAATTGCTCAAGGTAGATTAGAAGCTTTACTAAACTTCCAAACTATGATTACAGATCTTACAGGTATGGAATTGGCTAATGCTTCACTCTTAGACGAAAGTACAGCTGCTGCTGAAGCTATGAGCCTTTTATTTTCAGTTAGAGAACGTCAGCAGAAAAAAGATGGGATTGTTAAGTTTTTTGTGTCAGAACACATATTACCACAAACATTATCTGTTTTAAAAACTAGAGCTATTCCTATAGGTATAGATTTAGTTATTGGAAGTGAAGATAACTTCGATTTCTCGTCAGAATTTTTTGGAGCCATACTTCAATATCCTGGTAAGCATGGTCAAATTACAGATATAAAATCGTTCATTGAGAAAGCCACAAATGCTGGAATAAAAACTGCTGTAGCTGCAGATATTTTAAGTTTAGTAAAATTAGAAGCTCCAGGTAAATTTGGAGCAGATGTGGTTGTTGGGACAACCCAACGTTTAGGTATACCAATGGGTTATGGAGGACCTCATGCTGCTTATTTTGCTACCAAAGAAGCTTACAAGCGTGATATTCCTGGACGAATTATTGGTGTTACCAAAGATGCCAATGGTAATAGAGCGTTACGCATGGCTTTGCAAACCAGAGAACAACATATAAAGAGAGATAGAGCCACCTCAAATATATGCACAGCCCAAGTACTATTAGCTGTGATGGCTGGTATGTATGGTGTATATCATGGACCAAAAGGGTTTAAATTTATTGCCAATTCTATTCATAACAAAGCAAAAGCACTGTCTAGTAGTTTAGAAAAATTAGGATTTAAACAAATTAACAACAACTATTTTGATACTATTAAAGTAGAAGTTAATGCTAAAAAACTGAAGAAGATTGCCCAAAAACGAAAGAATAACTTCAACTATATTAATGATACTTCAGTTTCAATTTCACTAAACGAAACCACATCAACTAGAGATCTAGATTATATCCTCAAAATATTTTCAAAACTAAACGACTCAAAATCATATGAAGTTATTGAAAATGATGCTACTGTTATTCCCGAAGATTTACAGCGTAAATCAGATTTTATGACTTTAGATGTGTTTAACAGCTATCATTCTGAAACAGAATTGATGCGTTACATCAAAAAGCTAGAGCGTAAAGATTTATCATTAAATCACTCTATGATTTCTCTAGGATCTTGCACCATGAAACTTAATGCAGCAGCCGAAATGTTACCTCTAAGTATTTTTAAATGGGGAAATATTCATCCTTTTGCTCCTTTAGAACAAGCCAAGGGTTACCAAATAGTTTTAAAAGAATTAGAAGATCAACTTACTGAAATTACAGGATTTGCCGCTACCTCGTTGCAACCAAATTCTGGTGCACAAGGAGAGTTTGCAGGCTTAATGGTTATTAGAGCTTATCATGAGTCTAGAGATGATTACCACAGAAACATATGCTTAATACCTTCCTCTGCTCATGGTACAAATCCAGCAAGTGCAGTAATGGCAGGAATGAAGGTCGTAGTAACCAAGGCAACTGAAGAAGGTAACATCGATGTTGATGATCTTAAAGAAAAAGCGGAGTTGCATAAAGATAATCTTGCTGCTTTAATGGTTACTTATCCTTCCACACATGGTGTTTACGAGTCTGCAATTAAAGAAATTACTCAGATTATTCATGACCACGGTGGACAAGTATATATGGATGGTGCAAATATGAATGCTCAAGTTGGCTTAACAAATCCAGGAGCTATTGGTGCAGATGTCTGTCACCTTAACTTACATAAAACATTTGCAATTCCACATGGTGGAGGTGGACCTGGAGTTGGCCCAATTTGCGTAGCAGAACAATTAAAACCATTTTTGCCGGGAAATCCTGTGGTTAATACTGGAGGAAATCAGGCGATTACAGCTATCTCTGCAGCACCTTTTGGATCGTCTTTAGCCTGTCTGATTTCATATGGTTATATAAAAATGTTAGGTTCTAAAGGATTACAAGAATCTACAGAAGTTGCAATTTTAAATGCTAATTATATTAAAACACGCTTAGAAGGTAGTTTTGAAACCTTGTACTCAGGAGAAAACGGAAGAGCAGCGCACGAAATGATCATTGACTGCAGACCCTTTAAAACTCATGGTATAGAAGTTGTAGATATTGCTAAACGTCTTATGGATTATGGATTCCATGCGCCAACTGTATCTTTTCCTGTAGCTGGAACTATGATGATTGAACCTACAGAAAGTGAGAGTAAACAAGAGATTGATCGTTTTTGTGAAGCAATGATTTCTATTAGAAAAGAAATTGATGATGCGTCTAAAGATGATTCAAATAATATGCTTAAGAATGCTCCGCACACCTTAGCAATGCTAACAGAAGATGAGTGGTTATTACCATATACAAGACAAGAAGCTGCATTTCCATTAGATTATGTAGAAGATAATAAATTTTGGCCAAGTGTAAGACGCGTAGATGATGCTTATGGTGATCGAAATTTAATTTGCACCTGTGCTCCTATTGAAGCTTATGCAGAAGCTTAATAAGAAATTCAAATATAATTTAAGAACGCTCAACATATTGAGCGTTTTTTTATGGTTTTCATAATTAATGTTCTTTTAATTGCATTGTTGATAAAAATTTCACTTTAAATAGAAATAAAGCAATAAGCTCTAGTTGAAATAGTTAGTTTTGAAAATTAACAACTGACTAAACGTATTGATTATGGCAATTCAAATAACAGGAACAGGAAGTTATATACCAGATTTAATAGAAAAGAATGAAGACTTCCATGAGCATAACTTTTTAAATGCAGATGGTTCTACAATTAATTATCCTAATGAAATAATTGTAGAAAAATTTAAAGATATCACTGGCATTGTAGAACGACGTTATGCTGAAAATCACCTCACCTCCTCAGACCTTGGTGCACTAGCAGCAGAAAAAGCCATAAATAATGCCAATATAGACCCAGAGGAATTAGACTATATTATTGTGGCTCATAATTTTGGAGACGTAAAACACGATACCATACAAAGTGATATTTTACCTTGTTTAGCTTCAAGAATTAAACATAGCCTTCGTATTAAGAATCCAAAGTGTGTAGCTTATGACATCCTATTTGGTTGTCCTGGTTGGGTTGAAGGTGTTATCCAAGCACAAGCTTATATTAAAGCTGGTATGGCTAAAAAATGTTTAGTTATTGGCACAGAAACTTTATCTAGAGTTGTAGACAAACATGATAGAGACTCTATGATTTACTCAGATGGTGCAGGCGCAAGTGTAATTGAAGCATCTGATGATGAAAACACAGGTATTTTAGCGCATGAAACTGCTAGTTTCACATATGATGAAGCTTACTATCTTTTCTTTGGTAAATCTAACAATCAAGAGTTATGTAAAGATACACGTTACATTAAAATGCATGGTCGTAAAATCTATGAATTTGCATTAAACAATGTACCGCAAGCCATGAAATCGTGTTTAGATAAAAGTGGTGTAGATATTTCTGAAGTTAAAAAGGTGCTTATTCACCAAGCCAATGAAAAAATGGATGAAGCCATAATAAAACGCTTTTACAGATTATACAAGGCATCTGTTCCTGATGGTATTATGCCAATGAGTATCCATAAATTAGGCAATAGTTCTGTCGCTACTGTGCCTACACTTTTTGATTTAGTGAAAAACAATAAATTAGAAAATCATAATCTTTCCAAAGGCGACGTTATTATCTTTGCCAGCGTAGGTGCAGGAATGCATATAAACGCCGTAGTCTATAGATATTAATATGTACGAGAATACTTATCCGAATAAGCGGTTTAAATACACCTTAGAGTTCCTTAAAAAACATATCTCTAAAGAGGAAAAAATTCTAGATTTAGGTGTTCAGAATCCCTTTTCTGATATCATGATATCTCAGGGGTTTTCAGTTGAAAATACTACTGGAGAAGATTTAGATGATGAAATCACAGCCGTAAAAAATTCTGAAGCCGATACAGTTACAGCATTTGAAATATTTGAACATCTATTATCTCCTTACTCTGTTTTAAAAGCTATTAATGCAAAAAAACTAGTAGCAAGCGTACCATTAAAACTATGGTTTGCCTCAGCCTACAAAAGTGAAACTGATCCATGGGACAGACATTATCATGAGTTTGAACCTTGGCAGTTTGATTGGTTACTTGAAAAATCTGGCTGGAAAATTATGGATAGTAAGCAATGGACAAATCCCACAAAAAAACTAGGCATTAGACCTCTACTAAGAAGTTTTACTCCAAGATACTACATCGTATATGCTGAAAGAATGTAACTTTGGAAAAACAATTTTCCTTGAAGTTTTATATCATCATACCAGCACATAACGAAGAAGATTCTTTAGCATTAACGCTTGAATCATTAGCAACTCAAACCTTAAGACCTGAGAAAGTAGTTGTTGTAAACGATAACTCTTCAGATGCTACACAAAACATAGCTGAAACGTTTTCTGCTACCTATGATTTTATAGAAGTCCTTCAAAACACCTCATCTAATAAGCATTTACCAGGAACTAAAATAATAAATGCTTTCAATAAAGGTCTAGAAGCATTAGATAACCATTATGATGTTTTATGTAAGTTTGATGCTGATCTTATTTTTCCTAATAATTACCTAGAAAAATTGTCTTTACATTTTAGTGCAAATGATAAAACTGGCATGGTTTCTGGTTTTTGCTACATTCAAAAAAGTAACCAATGGATTTTAGAAAATTTAACCCGAAAAGATCATATAAGAGGCGCTTTAAAAGCTTACAAAAAAGAATGTTTTAAGGATATAGGTGGATTAAAACCATCTATAGGTTGGGATACTGTAGATGAATTATTGGCTAAATATTATGGCTGGGAAATATTAACAGACAATACACTGCATGTTAAACATTTAAAACCAACAGGTGCTAACTATAATAAAGGCTCAAAATATTTACAAGGTGAAGCTATGTATAAACTTAGATTAGGTTTTGCTTTAACTTTGATAACTGCATTAAAAATGAGCTTTAAAAAGAAATCTTTCCCTTTATTTGTAGATTATATAGAAGGCTATTTAAAGGCAAAAAAACATAGTATAGAATTCCTTGTTGATGCAGATCAAGGTCAATTTATCAGAAAACTTCGTTGGAAAGGGATATTTGATAGATTCTCCTAATCTAAAACAAACTCTAATGGCTTTCCTGTTACGGAATTAGGAAAACTAATTCCTAATAATGCTGAAATCGTTGGTGCAATATCCGGAATTACTACTTTTTCTAAAGTCTCACCTTGTTTTATTCCTTTTCCGTAAAACAAAAGTGGTACATGTGTATCGTAACTAAAACCAGAGCCATGTGTTGTTCCTACTCTAGAGTATGAAATTACAGAAGGACTTAATACGACAAGAACATCTCCTGAGCGTTTTTGATTAAACCCATTTTGAAGCAGTACCTCTATTCCACTACTAAATTCTACTGAGCTCATGGTTGTAGCTGTGTAGGCCTTATCTATATGAGGATAACTAATAATTTCATCTACCACTGCTTGCTGCACACCTTGTAGATTTAATCCTAATGATTTTATTTTATCCCTATTCAAAAACACTTGAAAATTACCTGCATCTTCCATTAAATCTGACGCTCCATACGTCGTTGTTAAAAAGAAATTTAGTTTGTTTTTAAAAGCATTTAAATCGTAATAATCAGCAGGGATTTTTAAATCTTTTAAATACGATGGTACATGTACTGCAGCATGATCTGCTGTTAAAAATACAGTATACTCTCCTACACCTATAGTAGTGTCTAGGTATTTAAATAAACGCGCTAAATCTTTATCTAACCTTAAATAAGTGTCTTGAGTTTCTTTAGCATTTACTCCAAATTTATGACCAACATAATCTGTACTAGAGTAGCTTAAGGTTAAAAAATCCGTATTATTATCTTGTCCCATAGATTCTCCATCAAGTGCAGCTATAGCAAAATCAGTAGTTAGACTATTACCAAAAGGTGTAGGCTTAATTATATCAAAACCTCCATTTTCAGCTTGTAGTTTATCTAAATCATAAGGAAAAGATGCTGTGTCTTTACCTCTAAATTTTCCTTCATAAGTATTGATATCTGGTCCACTTTCGGTATATGTTTTAATATCATAAAGCGTATTCCAAACTTTAAAGTAAGACTCTGCTTTATCAGATTTATTAAAGTCCTTAACCCATTTTGGTAAGTCGTCTCTATAATAACTACTAGTTACCCAATTACCTTCGTTTTTACCTTGAAACCAGTAAGCACCATCTGCACTATGGCCAGCTGGCAAAACTGCTCCTCTATCTTTTAAGGCGATACCTATAACTTTAGAACGCTGTTGTGTATGCAGTTGTAATTGATCTGTAACTGTGGTCACAGTCATTCTGTGTGGTGATACTTTACTGTAATCATCAGTTGTACCTACAGATCTATAGTTATTATCATTAACACAATACACCGATTTTTTTTCCACCTTATCATACCAATTATTCCCAATTATACCATTATACTTAGGTGTTGTCCCTGTAAAAACAGCTGCATGTCCTGGCCCTGTAAAGGTAGGAATATAGTTAAAGTGTGTGTTCTTACAATTAAAGCCTTTATACATTAAGCGCTTAAAACCATCTTCTGAAAATTTACTTTCAAAACGTGTGAGATAATCATAGCGCATTTGATCGACTACTATACCAATAACTAATTTAGGGTTATCATTATTTGAACTCCGATAATCTTGAGCTATACAACTCAATCCAAAACACAGGAGTGTTAACGTACTATATAATAACTTGTGCATGACGATTTAATTTATCCAAAAATACAGCTTTTAACACATCTTAAATTAAAATTAAGGTTAAATACGGCTTAGTTTTTTTACTTTAGCATCAACAAAATTGCAGATGAGTTATCTTCATAATATTGGTGCTTATTTCCTAATGATTAAAGAAATGTTTAGAAAACCTACCAAATGGTCGGTTATGAAAACATTGATTTTAAAAGATATTGATGACCTTATTATAGGTTCTCTAGGAATTGTTGCTTTTATCTCCTTTTTTGTTGGAGGAGTTGTAACGATTCAAACAGCATTGAACATTAGTAATCCATTAATTCCAAAATATCTTGTAGGTTTTGCAACAAGACAGTCTGTAATTTTAGAATTTGCACCAACTTTTATCTCTATTATTATGGCAGGAAAAGTAGGTTCTTTTATCACCTCTAGCATAGGAACAATGCGAGTTACAGAGCAAATTGATGCTCTTGAGGTTATGGGAATTAATGCCATTAATTATTTAGTATTCCCTAAGTTTATAGCATTATTGCTTTATCCTTTTGCTATATCTATAGCAATGTTTTTAGGTATACTTGGAGGAATGGCAGCCTGTGTTTATGGAGGTTATGCTACGCTCGAAGATTATGTTACTGGTATACAAACCGATTTTCAAACGTTTCATATTATATATGCATTTATTAAAACTTTTGTTTTTGCATTTGTCTTAGCTACAATACCATCATTTTATGGTTATTTTATGAAAGGTGGTGCCTTAGAAGTTGGTAAGGCAAGTACAACATCTTTTGTTTGGACTAGTGTGGTTATTATTCTTCTAAACTATCTATTAACAAGTTTAATGCTCGGCTAATGATTGAGGTTAAAGACATACAAAAATCATTTGGAGACGCTCATATTTTAAAAGGAATTAGTACGTCTTTTGATAAAGGAAAAACGAATCTTATTATTGGCCAAAGCGGTTCTGGTAAAACAGTTTTTTTAAAATGCTTGCTAGGTTTGTTTACTCCAGAAAACGGTACAATATCCTATGATGGAAAAATATACAGTGAACTTTCAAGCGATCAAAGACGAGATCTAAGAGCAGAAATGGGAATGGTGTTTCAAGGAAGTGCTTTGTTTGATTCCATGACCATAATGGAAAATGTTATGTTTCCATTACGCATGTTTACCAAAATGACAAAAGCAGAAATGGAAGAACGAGCTGATGTAGTTTTACAGCGAGTTAATTTACCTGATGCTCACCATAAAATGCCAAGTGAAGCTTCAGGTGGTATGCAGAAACGTGTTGCAATTGCTCGTGCCATTGTAAACAATCCCAAGTATTTATTTTGTGATGAACCAAACTCTGGTCTAGATCCTAAAACAGCTATTGTTATCGATAATTTAATACAAGAGATTACTGATGAGTTTAATATAACGACCGTCATTAACTCTCATGATATGAATTCTGTTATGGAAATTGGAGAAAAAATAGTATTTCTGAAAGATGGATTAAAAGCTTGGGAAGGCTCAAATGAAACCATTTTTAAAACAGATAATGATGCTGTAACTAACTTCGTTTACTCCTCAAATCTATTTAAAAAAGTGCGTAAAATGTACCTTGATGAAAATGAAAAATAACATTATTCTACTACTAAAGTATCAAGTTTTAGTTTTCCTTTAAACCAAGCTCTTAGTTTTCTTAAATCATCTTTCTTTTTGTCCTCAGTAGTTAAAGAATCTACCCATTTAAATGAGAAAATAGCTAAGGTATCTATCTTAGAAAAGTTTGAGGTAATTTGTTTAGAATAAGAAATTGATTCAATGTTTTCATAGTTTATTTTAGCTTCACTTACCAAATCTTGAAAAGGAATTTGATCACGTTCTAGTCTTGATAATGCCTTTACGCGATCCTCTAAATAACTAATTTTTTGGCTTTGAGAGAGGAGATCTAAAGAATCTCTAGTTCTTAATTCTTCCATGTATTCTAAGTTATTTACAGCTCTATTTTTAATTTGATTTATATATAATTTAGTATTATTTAAAGCTGGATAATCACTAAATCTAGCCTCTAATAAACGTTTTGTTTCATCAGAAATTTCATCATTAGCAAACGGAATGAGTTCAATGATAGATTGATTTTCAGGATCATAAGTTTCAGTTGCATACTTTTTTATGTAGCTAGAATGTGGTAATGCTTCAAGCTCGTTATCAATAAATGATTTTGCATCAGTTTCAAATCTAGTTTTCTTTAAAACATCAATAAAAGTTAATGTAGCAGGTATCATAACAATTATTGCCAATATTGAAGCTATTTGAGCAATACGTTTGCGTTTTTTTGAGTTCGCATAACGCAACATAGGGAAACGTAATAATTTCAGTACAATAAAAGTAGCAAGAGCAATAAAAATGGTGTTAATTGTAAATAAGAACATAGCTCCTACAAAATATTCCCAATTTCCTTTTGCTAATCCATAACCAGCTGTACATAAAGGAGGCATTAATGCTGTAGCAATAGCTACACCAAAAATTACTGACGCTATGGTTCCACGTTTTGTTCTAGCAATAATGAGAGCTAATCCACCAAAAAATGCAATTAAAACATCTCTAATATCAGGAGAAGTTCTACCTAATAACTCAGAGGTATCTTCGCTTAATGGAAATAACCAGAAAAATAAAAAAGCTGTTAGTAAACTTAACACAATCATAGTTACTAAGTTTATCAATGAGCTTTTAAGAGTGTCTATATCATTTAATGCAATAGACATACCTATACCTAAAATTGGACCCATTAATGGAGAAATTAACATGGCACCAATAACAACTGCAGTACTATTAGCATTAAGACCAACAGAAGCAACAAAAATAGAGCAGATTAAAATCCATGATGTAGCTCCTCTAAAAGGAATATCAGCCTTTATAGCTTCAACTGTAGCATCACGATCTGTATCGTCACGAAAGTCTAATAAATTGTTAAGAAATTGTTTAATACTTGCAAAAAAACCTTTGGCTTCTGCTTTTAAGGCCTCTTTAGATTGTTTTACTGCTTCTTCTTTAGAAGTCTCTTCCTCATTAAAATTAAATTTACTCTCTTTATTATCCATAATGTTCTCCAAATTTATCCTTCACTTTTTGTAAAGTTTGCTTGATATCTTGCTCTTTAGCTTTAGGAAAGATAAGTAAAACTTCATCTTTATCTACAATGATATAATCTTTTAGGCCATCAACCACAACAACTTTATCATCTTTAGTTCGTATCATATTCCCAGTGGCATCTTCTGCTAAGGTTCTGGCATTTACAATGGCATTGTTTGCATTATCTTTATCTAATTTATCATATAAACTTCCCCAAGTTCCTAAGTCATTCCAATCAAACGTAGCAGGTATTACATAAACATTTTTTGAGGTTTCCATAATAGCATAATCCACGGAAATATTGTCTGCCTTACCATAATTATCTCTGACAAAATCATCTTCAAAATCGGTATTATATACATCAATACCTTTTTCAAATAACGCAAACAAATTTGGCTGATTATTTTTAAATACTTCAACAACTGTTTTTACGCTCCACATAAATATTCCTGCATTCCACAAAAAATTACCTTGATCAATAAATTGCTTAGCCGTTTCATAATCGGGTTTCTCTCTAAACTGATTTACAGATTTAATAGTTTTAGAATCTGATTTATTAAATTCAATATAACCATATCCAGTATTAGGAAACATTGGTTGGATACCTAAAGTCATCAATGCATTATGCTCTGAACAAAAATTAAAAGCTTGTTGCACATTATCTGTAAAGGCTTGCTCATTTTCAATCCAATGGTCACTTGGTGCAACAATCATAACAGCATCTGGATTTTCTTTCTGTATTTTTAACGACGCATATAATATACAAGGTGCTGTATTTCGCATTGCAGGTTCTAAAACAACTTGGCGTTTGGTTACATTTGGTAATTGTTCAAAGACCAAATCATTATAACGCTCATTTGTTAAGATGAAAATGTTTTCTGAAGGAATTAAATTCGCTAATCGATTAAAGGTTTTTTGGATTAAAGTGTCTCCTGTTCCTAGCATATCATGAAATTGCTTAGGGAAATCTTGAGTACTTACTGGCCAAAATCTTGAACCTACTCCACCAGCCATAAGTATGGCATAATAATTTTTATTTTTCATAATGTTTTTTGTCGTTACCTAATGTATAAGCTTCTAATCTAATAACTCAACTTCTGCATTAGGATTAAATAAATATAACTTACCTGTTGAGAGCTCTACACATTCAAACCGTTTTCTGCGTTTAGATCCCTTTTTAAAAACTCTACCATTGTAAATTTTAAAATCGGAACCTAATGGAATTTCAAAAATATAGCTTTTATCGTTAGGTGGATCAAATTGTTTTAATGCTAAGGCTAATGTATGATCTGTATCACTACTTGCTTTAGGGTTTTTAAAATGTTTAGCTAATAATGGTAACAATTCTATAGGGAAAATTTCTGGTCGTAATAATGGAAGCATTAAATGCTGAAACGTTTGCTTCCATTCTTTTCCGTGAGGTTTAATAACTTGTCCATAAACTTGATAGGCTTTGAAATGAGCAATTTCATGAATTAGAGTAATTAAAAACCTATACGAATTAAGATTTGCATTAACTGTAATCTGATGCTTTCCGTTATGTAATCGTCTGTAATCACCATGCTTAGTTCTACGTTCATTTTTAATTTTTATAACAAGATCACTAACTGATAATAACTCATTTACATATTCGCAGGCATGACTTGGTAAATGTGTATTAATTAAATTAAGCATTAAAGTATATTACTCTTTAATGATTATCATTTCTGAAGTATCATTAACACTCAGTATATAAAATCCTGCAGCAACAGTATTTGGAAACGTTAATGTTGTTGTAGCATTTAACTCATCATATCTTGTTTCTAAAATATCCATTTTACGACCTCTAAGATCAAATAATTCAAAACTATCTTCTTGCAGTGTATTGGTAATATTTACGATTCTGTTTATAACTGGATTGGGATAAATTTCTATCTCATTAAAACCAGGATTAATTACAGTTAATGACGAATCAAAGTATGGTACAGCAAATTCAAAAGTATCATCTGCAACTTTCTCCCCTATAAAACGACCTGGAAGATCATCTGCAGGTGGATGAATTCCTCCCCAAATCCTAGATAAACTAGTTTGATCTGATGCATCTCTATACGTTGCCCACTGTAAAACTACATCTTGTGATGGACCTTCCTCGAAAACTAAAAATTCATTTTGCTTAGCAACAAACTCACCAATACCTCCTGGAAAAAAAGGATCACCTGTTATTTTGGTCATTATTTCAGCAGCTGCTCTAGAATAAGTAGAATGGCCAGAAACATAACCAGCAAAAGGTGGTGTTACAAAGGATGGTCTTTGATAAGGAAACCAATCTTCAGCAAGAATCCAACCAACACCTGCTTGGTCTGTTTCAGGGTTGTTAATAAAATCATGACCTCTCCAGGTATATAATTTTACCTTACCTACATTGACTCCAAAATCACCTGCTAATGGGTCTCCAAATTCAACCAACTCAATATAACCTGGTACTAAAGGTAAACCAGAAATACTGTAATTAGGTAAGTCTGGATCAGAACTTTGACCTTGTTCTGCTCCCATATATCTAATAGCAGAAATTGGTCTAATATAATCGTACCAACCCTTTACACTCCATGCAGAAATAGCACAATCATGCATTGCACCACCCATAATAAAATACGCTTTAACATCCCATTCTAAATCTGATAAGATGTCGCCTTCACCTTCAAAACGTTTTTCAAAATCTGGATGATCTGTTACATAATTTAATAAGGTAAACCAGTGACCAGGTGGAGTTTCAGAATCTGGACCATCAGCCCAAAATTCTGCTAAAACTCTTGTATAATCTGCTCTTGGAACTAAATTTGGTTCATAAGGACTATTAGTAATAGGATTAAGTGCATGTCCAGTTCCTACATCACCTCCTTCTAAATAATTATAAAAGCTTGGATAGTCTTGAAAATCCGTTGGGAAATTACTTATGTCTGTATTACCTATTGCTCCTGGTGAAATATCCCAAACAACACCATCGGAAGGATCTAAATGAGATTGCCAAATACTAACCATCGAAAATCCCCATTTGTATTGATCACTCATCATATTATTTTCAGTAGTACTGACATTAGGAGGGCTTGAAGGATCATGAAAAACTCTATACGTATTTCCATCTCGCTCATATAAGGTTACATCATCTTCACTCAATGCAAAGCCTTTTACATTTCCCCATTCTGGACTTAAAAAAGGTGGAGTATCTGCATCAATAACCTGACCTCCTTGATCTATAAAAATATCGAGACTTAAAGGTTGCCAACGATTAGGATCATTTATTGGAAGATTTGTGTCTATATCTAAAGCATAAGGCTCATTAACTGGTTCATAATAAGCATTATCATATCCTGTTTGTTCTCTCGCACCATCCTGATTTCCATATGCAATGATAACTTCTGCAATATAATTACCAAGTGCTGCTGCATTTCCAAATTGATAATTAGTAGATACATTAAAGGCTGGATTATAACCTAATTTTTCCATCAATAAATCAAATCTAGCCTGACTAGATTCTACTCCAGGAGAATTTTGAAACCTATGACTTAATAGCCTGTAAGCTGCAAAACTAATGGCTTCTCTTTGAGATTCTTCTAAAGAGTTTATAGGTGTGAAATCTAATAGTTCACTGGTAAACCCTTGAACATCGTTACCAATAAGATATGGTCTTGCAACATCATCATAAATAGACCAAGCATCATACATTGCTACGCTTGTATGAAATAAGTTTCTAGCATGTACTGTTGGCCTTGCAAAATCGTTTCGAATTGCAGATAATAAAGCTTCATTCCATAATCGTGCTACAGAAACTCCTTCAGGGAATTCATCTGCATTTAAGGACACTAAAATACTCTGTTCCAAGCTAGAGCATAAGTCGTCTGATTCTGTAACTGAGACTATTCCTGTTTCTTCGATATCCCATTTTACAACAATAGTATCTGTTCCTTGACCTTGAGTAATGTGACCTCCAGAAACAGACCAAGATGTTGTAGAACCAACACTAATAGGATATGTATAGGTTTGCTCGCTTAAAAAAGAAGCAGTTGTTGCGCCATCAATAGATTGTGCTTCTAAATATGTACAAGTACCATCATCTAATGTAGCGTCAGGATTATAATTACAAGAATCTGGGTCTGTACAACCATATATTTTCTGACTTGGTTCTATATCTAAAACTTCATAACCACTACCTTCAGTTGCTCTAATAATTGTATTAAAGTCTAAATTGTTGTGCGTTTCTTCGAGTCCTGATGGCCATTTTATTGTAAGTGATGTAATCGTTGCAGCTTCTTTTAATCCGAAATGGATTGGCAATTGACTCTGACTAAAAAATCCAACACCACTTTTGTATCGTAATAATGTTCCTTCAGTAGTATTTAACTCTAAAATAGCACCTATAGCATTTCTATTAGAAACTGTACCTCTTAGTTCTACTTTAAACCATTTAAAGGGTGAAGATTGATCAAATTCTATACTTTTATTTTCATAGAAATACGATTGCCCATTAGAGTTGGTAACAAAAAGATCTAGATCGCCATCATTATCGTAATCAAAATCTATGGTCTCTACACTAATAGTAGAATCCGCGAGTCCATAACCAATAGTAACATCTTGAAACGAATTAATACCTTCAGCAACTAAACTTCTATAATAAACATTAGTTTCATCACTTCTATTTTCAAAATCAAAACCATTAACAACAAAAAGATCTTCGTCACCATCTAAGTCAAAATCTGCAAAGCGTGCTCCCCAAGACCATCCTGTACTATTTAAACCATAAGTATTTGAAGTCTCTGAAAAGCTATTTGAACCATCATTTTCTAATAATGCATTCTGATCGATTCCTGTGATAAAAAAATCAAAATCTTGATCTTGATCAAAATCACTAATGGCAATTCCCATATCATCAATCATATTATCTAATCCATATGAAGAAGCATCTTCGATAAACGACGTACCAGATTGATTAATGTAAGCGTAGTTTGGATCGTCAAAATCATTGGCTACAATAAGATCCATCCATCCATCAGAATTAATATCAAATGGAAAAGCTACGTAACTATAATAAGACTCGGTTTCAGTTAATCCTAGAGCATCTGTGACATCTGTGAAAGTACCATTACCATTATTTCTGTATAAAGAATTGGAATTACACGCATTCCAATCACTAAAATAAATATCTAAATCACCATCATTATCATAATCAAACCAAGTTGCGCCAGTATTTAAACAGCTATTTACAACTGGTAATCCTGCAGGTAAAGTGGCTTCTAAAAAAGTACCGTTACCCATATTTCTAAACAACTGAATTTTATTAGAATGTGTAAAAATAATATCTGGGAAACCATCATTATTGTAATCTCCCCAAGATACTCCAAACTTAAAACCTTCTTGGGCTAAAGACCCTTGCGTGATATCATCAGTAGTTAGTAAGTTTACCAAACCAGAGGCTTGTGTTACATCTGTGAATGTACCATTGTTATTGTTTCTGTAGAGCTTACTAATAGTGGTAGGGTTACCATCATCTTCTATTGCATTGGCTACAATAAAAATATCTAAATCATTATCTGCATCATAATCCGCTACTGCTACACCATTGTTGTTAGTAACACCAGCAAAACCTGATATCATCTCAGCTCTCTGAAACGTCTGAGACTGAACCAAAACACCAAAACAAAATAACAAACAGCATAATCTTAACTTCATATCCAATTTTTTTTGTAAATATAATTAATTGTCAATCAAATTTAAAAGATTGTATGGCTCAAGAGGTTTTAAAAGACAAACTAATAGTCAGTTGATTAATCAAGGTGTAGAATTAGATACCTGAAGTAGTTTTCCGTTATAATAGTTCTGACCTGTGAGAGCAAAATTTGCAATATATGTTGCCATATCAATAGCTGACGTTGGTGCTTTATATCCCGGAAAAGCCTCCTCTAACATTTCGGTTTGAACTGCTCCTAAAGCTAATACGTTAAAACTTGGTCCAGATTCTTTGTATTCTTCTGCTAGTAATTCTGTAAGTGTAATTACTGCGCCTTTACTAGAACTGTAAGCTGCTAAACCTGGAAATTTTAATGAGCCTTGAACACCTCCCATTGAACTGATGTTAACTACGTGTCCATCATTCTTCATAAATGGTAATACAATTCGTGTTAATTCAGAAACTCCAAATACATTGGTAGTATAAACGTTTTTAAAATCTTCAAAAGATGTCTCACTAAATGGTTTATTTAGTAAGGTGCCAGCATTATTAATTAGAACATCAACGTGTTCCCATTCGTCTGTAATAAATTTTTGAACGTTTTGATAGTCTTCTTTCTTAGATAAATCAAAAGAAAATGAAGTAATATTATCAAAATGGAGATTATTAACGGGTTGTGCATTACGTGATAACGCTAGCACATTATGACCTTGGTTTGCAAATAAATGCACGAGTTCAAACCCAATACCTCTACTTGTTCCTGTGATTATGATATTTTTACTCTTCATTTAAAACCACTTCTTTTACAGATGCATTCATCATACCTTCTAAGGCTGGAATCATCTTATTTATAAATTTGGTCATGTGTTCATAATCCATTTTATCAGCCTCATCATCTACATGGTGATAATAGTCAAAATTTGTAAAATCAAATGTTGAAATAGCATGAGCTGGAATATTTAATTCTTTAAAAAATGGAAAATTATCTGACCTAAAGAATAAATTAAATTCTTTGGCTTTAGGGAAAAATCCAACGACTTCTTCACCGCCATACTTATTTAATATTGGTGCAAAATTAGAACGATTATAACCACTCATATAAGCCATTGATTTGTCTGCTGCTCTTGGTACACCAATCATTTCAAAATTAATCATGGTATACGCATTTATACCTTCTTCTTTTAATCTCGCAGCCAAATGAGCAGATCCTTTTAATCCCATTTCTTCTGCAGAATAGAGTGTGATTAATATACTCCTTTTGTTAGTTTTTGATTTTGAAAAATATCTTCCAAACTCCATAGCAGCGATAGTCCCAGAAGCATCATCGTTAGCGCCATTGGCAATGTTATCTCCATTGACTTCTTTACCAAATCCAATATGATCGTAATGACCACCAAGAATTATAAATTCATTTTTAAGACTTGGATCATTCCCTTCAATCATACCTACAACATTGAATCCTTTGATTATCTGCTCTGGATTAGCACTTCTACTGTTTTTAAACTCGAAGTTATCACGATACGTTTCAAAATATGGTTTAATATTATTTGCCTTGAAATAATTTTCAATAAACACTGCAGCTTTTTCGATGCCTTCACTTCCTGTTGCCCTACCTTCTAACTCATCAGAAGCAAGATAATCCATACTTTTTTGAATATCTGATGCTGTAATAGTAATCCTTTCTGGTATTACTCCATCTTTTCCATCTTTTCCATCAGCTGCTTTTTTTTTAACTGAACAAGATATTAATACTAATGAAACAAGAAATATTATTGTTTTTTTCATTTGAAATTTGATTAGGTTATAAAGATAAAAAAACCTGTTTCAAATAAATGAAACAGGTTTAATAATATTATTGATTCTGAATCAACACTTCGACATGCTCAGTGCAACGATTCAGAATGACAAGACAATTTAAACAAGCATAGTGACAGGATTCTCAATGTATCCTTTTAATGTTTGAAGGAATTGTGCTCCAGTCGCTCCATCTACAGTTCTATGATCACAAGCCATAGTCAACTTGATAGTATTTCCAGGAACCACTTGACCATTTTTAACTACTGGCTTAGAAACAATTGCACCAACAGATAAAATTGCAGAATTAGGCTGATTTATGATCGATGTAAAACTCTCTATGCCAAACATTCCTAAATTAGAAATGGTGAAAGTGCTGCCTTCCATTTCATCTAAAGTCAATTTCTTATTACGCGCTTTACCAGCATAATCTTTTACCGCTGCACCTATTTGCGTTAAACTTTGCTCGTTAGCAAACTTAACCACAGGAACAACTAATCCATCTGGAACTGCTACTGCAACACCAATATGCACATGATTATTCAGACGCATTTTGTCGTCAAACCATTGCGAATTTACTTGTGGATGCTGACGCAGTGCTAAAGCACATGCTTTAACTATCATATCATTATAAGAAATCTTAGTATCTGGCAATGAATTGTATTGCGCTCTAAATGCAATAGCATTGTCCATATCAAACTCCACATTAAGATAATAATGTGGTGCCGAGAACTTAGACTTCGCTAAATTTTTGGCAATCGCCTTACGCATGTTAGAGTTGGCAACTTCATCAAAGTCTTCTTGTCCTGTTGGAACAAATTTAGCCACAGGAGCTGAACTCGAAGCTTGAGTTGATGGTGTGAAATTTTCAACATCTCGTTTAACGACACGACCATTTTCTCCTGTGCCTTGAACTTGTGATAAGTCTATATTCTTTTCGGTAGCTATTTTCTTGGCTAATGGTGAAGCAAATATTCTTCCGTTGGACGATGAAGTTGAAACTGAACTCGAAGTCGAAGCTTCTTTTTTAGCTTCAACTGGTTTTGGTGCTTCTTCTTTTTTAGGTTCGATTTTCTTTTCATCTGAACTACCAACCTTAAAGTTTTTAGCTACAGCTGATACGTCAGTTCCTACTGGACCTATGATTGCTAAAAGCGCATCTACTTTTGCAGACTCACCTTCTTGTAAACCAACATGCAATAAGGTTCCTGATTGAAAGGACTCGAACTCCATAGTAGCTTTATCTGTTTCAATCTCAGCTAAAATATCGCCTTCCTCAACTTCATCACCTACTTTTTTTAACCAGGTTGCAACTGTCCCTTCTTCCATAGTGTCACTTAATCGTGGCATAGTAACCACGATAACGCCTTCTGGTAACTCGATCTCGTCAGCTGATGAAGATTCATCTACAACTTGAGATTCCTCGACTGCGCTCGGAATGACATTTTCTTTTGTATCTGAAGCGCTTCCATTCAACAAGGCAGAGATATCTTCACCTTCTTCTCCAATTATCGCTAATAATTTATCAACTTCTGTAGTTTCTCCTTCTTGAACACCAATATGTAATAGCGTTCCTTCATAAAAAGATTCAAACTCCATGGTAGCCTTATCAGTTTCGATTTCCGCAAGAATATCGCCTTCAGAAACTTTATCTCCAACTTTTTTTAACCATGATGCTACAGTACCTTCTTCCATGGTATCGCTTAAACGCGGCATATTTATTACTTCAGCCATAGTCTATAATTTGTGAGGTAAAAATGGATAATTATCTTGTTCATAAACGACATCATACATAATGTTTTTATCAGGATATGGTGACTCTTCTGCAAAAGTCTCACATTCTTTTACTAAGCTCTTAACGCGTTTATCTATCTCTGCAATCTCATCTTCAGAAGCATATTTCTTATCTAAAATAATCTCTTTAACTTGATTGATTGGATCTATCTTTTTGTATTCTCCTACTTCATCTTTGGTTCTGTAATGTTGTGCGTCACTCATTGAGTGACCTCTGTAACGATAGGTTTTCATTTCTAAAAATGTTGGGCCATCACCACGACGAGCGCGCTCCATTGCTTCATGTACAGCTTCAGCAACTTTAACAGGATTCATTCCATCTACTGGTCCACAAGGCATTTCGTAGCCTAAACCTAATTTCCAAATATCTGTATGGTTTGCTGTTCGTTCTACCGAAGTTCCCATAGCATATCCATTATTTTCGCAGATAAAAACTACTGGTAATTTCCAGAGCATAGCCATGTTAAACGTCTCATGCAATGAGCCTTGTCTAACTGCACCATCTCCCATATAACATAAAGTTACTGCTCCTGTGTTATTATATTTGTCTCCAAAAGCCATACCTGCTCCTAAAGGTATTTGTCCTCCAACGATACCATGACCACCATAAAACCCTTTTTCTTTTGAGAAAATATGCATAGAACCTCCTAAACCTTGAGAGGTTCCTGTAGCTTTTCCATAAAGCTCTGCCATGACGCGCTTTGGGTCTACTCCCATTCCGATCGGTTGTACATGATTACGATATGCTGTTATCATTTTATCTTTAGAAAGATCCATGGCATGCAATGACCCAGCCAAAACAGCTTCCTGACCATTATATAAATGAAGAAATCCTCTTACTTTTTGCTGAATATAAACAGCGGCAAGTTTATCTTCGAACTTACGCCAAAACATCATATCCTCATACCATTTTAGATATGTACTCTTTGTGACTTTTTGCATGTATTCTGTTTTTATTTCAAACGAATAACAAAAATAGCACTTTAGTTACGAATCAAAAAACAGTAATCTTTAAAATTTAAACTATAACGTTATAGGACTTCTTTATCAAAAATAAAAGGAAGCAAATTTGTTAAGGAACTAGATTTAGCTACTTCTCCAACTTTTCCCATAAAATAAATTTCTATTGGCTGTTTTTGCTTAATCTCATACTCTAAAATAGCCTGTCTACAAGCTCCACAGGGCGGGATTGGTTTATCCGTAACTTTTGTTTTTGAAGAAGCTGTTATTGCCATTCTAGTAATCTTTGAATTAGGATGTTGTGATCCAGCATAATAAATCGCTGTACGTTCAGCACACAATCCTGAAGGATATGAAGCATTCTCTTGATTGTTTCCTGTAATTATCTTGCCATTATCAAGACTTAATGCAGCTCCAACCTGAAAATTAGAATATGGTGAATAAGCTTTAGCTCTAGCCTCTATAGCTTGTTGCATTAACATTTGAATATCATTTGGTAATTCTTGTAAAGATGAATAAACTTCTAAAGAGGATTCTACAGTAATTTTTCTCATAGTCTTTAATGAGTTTAGACAAAAAAACTATTGCGCTAACAATAGTTTTTTTATGATTATTATGTAATATGATATCTAATATTCTTCATACTCTTCATCTCCAAAATTAAAAGTTAGAGAAAAACGCAACGTATTCTCTAAAGGACTCTGAACTTTAGATGCAGAGAACAAATACGATAAGTCTATATTAATAGTTGAGTACTTAAATCCTGCGCCTAGTGCAAAGAATTTACGTGCTCCTTTTTCTTCAGCTTCATTAAAGTACCCAGCTCTAAAAGCAAATGATTCTTGGTACTGATACTCTGCGCCTAATGCCCAAGTAAATTCTTGAATTTCTTCACTAAAACCTCCTGGTGCATCTCCAAACGATTGGAAAATACCATTAATAAAACTTACATTGTTATCTTGTCCTTCAACAATTATAGTAGGCTCATTACTATCCTGAACTCCATTAGGTTCTGTGTCTCCATCTTGAATGATATCTTCAAAACCTAAAAGTGGTGGCGTTGGCACCAATAATTTAGTTACCTCAGCAGTAATACCTAATTTATTATAATTGTCGAAAATAAAATCGAAACCACCTCCTAATCTTAAGTTAGTTGGTTGAAAATTTTCTCTTCCGCCATCATCATATTTAAACTTTGGTCCAACATTCTGAATGGCAAACCCTGCTCTCCAACGACCATTAAAATCGTTATATGCTTCTTCCTCACTTTGGTAATATCCAGAGATATCTACACCAAAAGTATTGGCAGCATTAGCATTTGGGTCTACTTGATTAATTCTTAAATCTGATCTTAAATATCTTAGCGTTACACCCATAGCAAATTGATCTGCTAAGCGAAGTGTATACGCTATATCTGCTGTAAATTCATTAGGCTTTACATTAACTCCTGGATCTGTTGGTCCTTGAGTTAGTGTAATCTCACCTAAACTGAAATATTTAAAACTACCAGAGATAGCACTATTTTCTGTTAATCTATTGAAATAGGTTAAATAACCTACAGAGATATCATTTACAAGTCTACTGAGGTAAGGAGTATAACTTAAACTAATTCCTGATTTTGCCTCAGAAAATGCATACTTAGCAGCATTCCACTGTTGAGCGTATCCATCTACAGAAGTTGCAACTCCCATATCTCCCATACCAGCAGCTCTGGCATCTGGAGCAATTAACATAAAAGGAACACCTGTTGTAATTACAGAGGACTGATCTGGGAATACAACTGTTTCCTGTCCAAACGATAGGTTTAAATATATAAGAGTGATAAGGGTTAAAACGTACTTTTTCATATTCTATTTAGTGTCTTTGTGCTGTGTACACGACATTATAAACGTTCGCAAATATAAGTTATTATTAGAGGATTACAAGTTTTTGAATTTTTTCCACTTGTACATTGAGTGTTTGTGATTTTACTTTAAGTTTATAAACATAAACTCCTTTTCCTATTTTATCACCAAAATCATCTCTTCCATCCCAGATAATATCTTTAGATAAGGTACCTGTAGATTTACCACTTGTATTCGTAGAACCATTTAAGGTTCTGACCAATTTTCCGGAAACTGTGAAAATTTGAACCGAGATATCTAATGAATCTGCGCTATTATGATTAAACCAAAACTCAGTATAGTCTACAAAAGGATTAGGATAGTTTAAAACATTTGTGATTTGGAGGCTCTCATCTTTATCAAAAACAACAAACTGAACTTCTGATGTTGTTGAGTTATTGTAAACATCCCAAGCCTTGAAGGTTAAAGTGTGCAAGCCTGGCTCTAAATCTCTGAATGGAAATGAGACCACACCAGAAGTGTAGTCATCTACATTAGCTTGGTAATAATCATTTAAAATAAAAGGATTAGTTTCATCACCATCTAAAATAGCTGAAATATCATGACCAATTCCACTGACTGTATTTATTCCATTTGTATCAGACAATTTTGCTAACAATGTTGGAGATTCGTTTGTTATCCCTCCATTCACAAAGTTTTCATCATTCATAAATAAATTAACTATTGGTGGCTCATTATCTGCTTCTGCATTTTCATTAATACCTCCTACAGTAATATCAAAACTATGACCTGCTTTATCTTGAGTGAAATTTTCATCTACTGCATAAAAACTAACTTTACCTTGTCCTAACGGAATGGTGATGTCTCTTGGTACAACAAATTCAAACTCAAATATTCCATTAGTTACAGAGGCTTGCCCTTTGAAGATTAAATTTCCTAAGGTTTCAAATTCTATCTTAATAGCACTACCTCCTTGTTGTACTCCATCATTAGCGAGTGTTTCTCTTTGGATAGGTTTATCAAAAATAGTTGCTGTTAACACACCATTAAAATTAGTGTTTAAAGCTCCTGAGAGGTCCAACACTTCGCCAGACATTTTTATTTTACTAAGTGCTTCTAAATTATCAGTATTTTGACCTATTGGTGTATCGTTGATAGCTGTTAATCTAATATTGGGCTCTGCAAAAGCCAATTTCATTGCTGGATCTCCAATAAAAAAGACTAGGCGCTTCTGTGGATTACCAGCTACACCAGGATCTGTTTTAGTTAATCTGAGAGCTTCTGCCATTGATGGGTATTCATTAGAACCATAAGCAAATAAATACTGATTCATTTCCTCATTAATAATTCTCCCAGGTGTTACAAAAATTTGACGCGTTGTAGTAATTAAAGCAATGGCTCCTGCATTTTTATTCCAATAGGTGAATTCACCTGCTGTTGGTCTATTAGGATCATCAAACTTAGTGTACTCGCAAGTAACGGTTATAAATAAATTAAACTTACAAACATTATTAACTTCTTGCGCATCATCCTTATCAAAGATTCGCTCTTTTGCTAATCCGTCTTCTCCTCCATGACCAAAATAATTAACGACTAGTGCTCCAACTTCTATAGCATCTCTGATAGCTTCATTTACATCTGGATATCGATCACCTGCAGATGATGATTCTTGTTGGTAAGCATCAGTTAATATTTTAACAGAGTTTACAAAGGGCTTATCTAATGTAATTTCATCTGCAATATTATTGGTTGTTGTTTGTAATGTATTTTCCCAAGCTTCATCTACATCATCAGCCACACCTAAAAACGTATTTCTCCAACTACCATAAGCTTCATTAGCATAATAGCCTTGAATTTTATCGACTAAGTCTTTGGCACGTTGCGGAGAATCAGCCAAAATTCTACCTACTGCTATATCTAATCGATCGCTTCCAACGAGATCGTCACCTTCATTATCATCTAGCATACCATAATAATCGTCTGACACAAATGAACTTGTTAAACTAAAACTACTTAAAGCATGCCAAGAGGGTACATAATTAGTATTATTGGGTATTCTATTTTTATAATCATAAGATCCATCTCCAAATAAACAAAGGTATTTTAAACGACCTGATTGTGATTGAGCATTATCATAAACATACTTTACCAAATTTCTAATTGCAGAAATATCTGGATTACCAGAGCTAAACTCTAAATAAATGTCTTCTAGTTTAAGCACTCTTACAGTTAAACCATATTGCTGTCTGTTAATATCAGCTAAACGCAAGGCTTGATCGTAAAAAACACTTGGTGTTACGATAATATAATCTACATCTTCTACTTCACCTTGCTCATTAATAAAAACAGTACCTTTTATATCCTGGTTAGAAATTGAAATTAAATTATCTGTTAATGGTGTATAAGCATCTTCTGGAGAAAAAGCTAAATAGTTTTTTAATGTTCCGGCCGAAGCATTAAAACTAAATGTGTTTAAATTATCTGCATTGGTTACACTTGTTACATTATATTTATCTGAAATATCCCAAACTTCTGATACTGATGTTGCGTTGCTAATGTTATATTCAACAATACCAGAAATTGTAGCCACACTATTATTTTTAAATAGTAACTGTTCATTATTGTAAGTTAATGCTCGAGTCGCTTCAATAGAAATAAAATCCAAATAGCCTTTTGAGGATGGATTACCTGCATTATCATAAGTAAGTGTTATACTAATATCTTCTGAACTTACCGAGATAGGCTCATCTAACTCATTAGAACTTGCTAAAACAGCATCATCTGGATTTATAACTGAAAAACCTATAACACCAGCATTAGTTCCATTTACATCAATGCTAAAACTCGTGGCAGACTCAGAAATCCCTGCAGTTAAGACACGCAATTGAATAGGTATTGTTGTCACCAAATTAGGAAACAAAAACTCGTAGGTACGTACTGTTTCAATATCAAATTTATCTCCAAACCATCGCCTTCCTAACTTAGCTAAATTAAACTCATCTACTTCATAGAATTGGTAATCTTGAAACTCATCAATAAAAACATCTGGAGTTTGCTCTGATTGTATCATAGATTGAATACGTTTACCGTTACCAGAGCTAATGTTTACATAGTAATATGATTTTTCTGAATACAAATTAATATTAGTATCACTTACGTCGCTATAACCTGTTGGTCCTTCAGCGTAAAATAAAATATAATCTTCATTATCAAATGAGCCATCGCTTTCTCCAACAAATCTTATAGCATTCTCCATTAAATCTAATGGATAAAACTCACTGTTAGCCTCAGGCAACATTGCACCTCCATTACCAAAAATTTTAATATTTCTTGGATCTACTGCATCAGTATTAATACCTATTTGATTAAGAAAGCTTTTACTTAAACGAAAAACTCCTGTTTTATCAACATGAAATCTATACCAATTACCTGAGCTTAATACTGAGTTGGTAATATCTTGCACATCATTAGCATCTCTTCGATTTGAAGGAGTAAAGTTTATAGTAAAACTTACCAATTTTTTATATTGTCCTCTATCCTTAATTATAGGGCTTAATGTTAAATACGCAGATAATTTATCTCTACTCTTAGCATTACTTAACTTTACATTATGACCAGATGATATAGTTTTAAGGTTAATATCTTTTAAGTCTGAAATTGATATTGGTTGATAAACTGTATTAGAAATTGTTGGCGAACCTTCATCGATGTAACTAGAATTTTCCCACTGCGCAAAAAAAGTAATACCATTATCAATTGTAAAGCTGAAGTTTTCTTTCTGAAATGAAGGAATTTCTTTTACTGTAATGCCAGAAGCATATTCTGTAGTACCTTCCCATTCAATCACAAAATCTTTTCCCTGAGAAAACGCAATGCTTAAAAAAAACAGACAAGTAATGGTTAGTAGTATCTTTTTCATAGTAAATTAACGAGACAAAATGACCCTTATTATTGTACTCTTCTTTTTTTATCAAAATTACAACAATAATTTATTTTTGGCGTCGTTAACTAAGAACAAATTACAGCTAAAAAGGGTCTAAAAATCCGATATTCTGTAATAAAAACAGGATGAAATGCACTTTTTTTTGCAAATTCATTCCAAAAAAGGTTGCTTTGTAACCTATTATTATTATATTGCGAATCAAAATTTAACTAGCTTACTTAAAACGTATGGATATGAAAAATGTCTCAAATCTAAGGATATTACTAGCCCTAACGCTATCCTTAGCGATGTTCAGCTGTAAAAAATCCTCAAGCTCTTCTAACAGTTCTAGAGCCACTGGATGGAACATCAATAATAAAAAAGGAGGATTTCAATACAATACAAACTTCAAAGAGCAGCAAACTGCTCCTGGTTTAGTATTTGTTGAAGGTGGTACTTTTACAATGGGTAAAGTATCTGATGATCCTATGCATGATTGGAACAATAGTCCTAATCAGCAACATGTTCAATCCTTCTACATGGATGAAACAGAAGTTACTAATTTAATGTATATGGAATACTTAGATTGGTTAAAAAATGTTTATCCGCCAGACGATCCAAATTATTCATTAATATATAAAGGTGCACTTCCAGATACTCTAGTATGGAGAAACCGATTAGGTTATGCCGAAATGATGACCGAAAACTATTTACGCCATCCAGGATATGCAGAATATCCAGTTGTTGGTGTTAGTTGGATTCAGGCCGTTGAATTTGCAAATTGGAGAACAGATCGTGTTAACGAATTATACTTAGAAGAAGCTGGTTACATTGGAAGAGATGCTAAAGTATCTGAAAATATTACTGCAGATTCTAATTTTAACACTGATGCCTACATCAATGCACCATCACAGACCTATGGTGGCAATGAAGATATTTTAAATGGTGGAAGAAGGAAACAACAGACTGATGCTGAAGGAAATCCTATAAATGTATATGCTAAAAGAGAATCTGGTATAATTTCTCCGGATTATCGTTTACCAACTGAGGCAGAATGGGAATATGCAGCTCTTGGTCTTAGCGAGTTAAGAAGCTATAATGTTTACAGAGGTCGAAAAAAATATCCTTGGGATGGTCAATACACACGTTCAGGTAAACGTAAATGGAAAGGCGATCAGTTAGCTAATTTTAAACAAGGAAAAGGTGACTATGGTGGAATTGCTGGGTGGTCAGACGATGGCGCAGACATTACTGCTCAAGTAAAATCTTACGAACCTAACGATCATGGTTTATATGACATGGCTGGTAACGTTGCAGAATGGGTAGCTGATGTTTACAGACCTATTGTTGATGATGAGTTTAATGACTTTAACTACTTCAGAGGTAATGTTTATTACAAAAATGCTTTAAACGAAGATGGCACTACAAGAATTGTAACAACAGATGAGATGGCTTATGATACGCTACCTAATGGTAAAGTTGTTGTTAGAAATTTCCCTGGTGAAGTTGCTAAAGTTGCTGTTGATGAAAATGAAACGTACTTAAGAACTAACTTTGATAGGAGCGATAATCGTAACTTTAGAGATGGTGATAAGAAATCATCTAAGAGATATCGTGAGAGTTTCAGCGAAGACGAAAACAGAGACTCAAAAAACAAACCTAGTGAAACACGTAAAATGTACAACTCACCTCAGCATAAAATCGAAAGAGATTCTGCTGGAAACATTATTAGAGAATATGATAAATCTAATTCTAGAACATCATTAATAAATGATAATGTTAGAGTTTATAAAGGTGGTTCTTGGAGAGATAGAGCGTATTGGATTGATCCTGCGCAACGTCGCTACTTTCCACAAGATATGGCTACAGACTACATTGGCTTTAGATGCGCAATGTCTAGAGTTGGCTCTAAAAGTCAAGGCGGTTCAAAAAAACGTAACTAAGTAATTATATATTTTGAATTAAAAGTCCTAACATTGTTAGGACTTTTTTAATGGGTTAAATTCATGACAGCTGAAAAACTGCACCATTTATTTCTTAAATCTTCTCAGGTTTGTACTGATAGTAGAACCATCTCCAAGGATTGTATGTTTTTTGCATTAAAAGGCGATAATTTTAATGGCAATCTATTTGCTAAAGAAGCTCTAAATAAAGGTGCAAAATATGCTATAGTAGATGAAAATATAGATGTAGAAAAAGAAAACATCATTAAAGTAAACGACGTTTTAAAAAGTTTACAATCTTTAGCAACATACCACAGAATAAAACTAGGTATACCTGTAATAGCATTAACTGGTAGTAACGGAAAAACAACTACAAAAGAATTAATAAATTGTATACTTAGCACAACCTACAATACAAGTGCAACACAAGGAAACTTCAATAACCATATTGGTGTTCCTTTAACCTTACTCAACTTTAATAGTAATACCGAAATAGGTATTATAGAAATGGGAGCTAATCATCAAAAAGAGATTGAATTTTTATGTGAAATTGCTTTACCAGATATTGGTTTAATAACAAATTTTGGTAAAGCTCACCTAGAAGGGTTTGGTGGCTTTGAAGGTGTTATCAAAGGAAAAACTGAATTATACAGTCACTTAAAAGCCAATGAAAAACCTATAGTGACAAACCTAGACGATAAATTGCAAGTAAAACAGTTAGCAAATTACAAAAATACTATTGCGTTTTCTGCATCTCAAAGTAAAAATGTTTTGGAGATAATACAAACCGAACAAAGCAATAACTTTGTTACTCTAAAATACTTAGATACTCTTATAAATAGTAATTTAATTGGTAATTACAACTTTACAAACCTAGCCTATTCTATTACAATTGGTCATCATTATAAAGTTGATAAAGAAGACATAAAAAAGGCTATACAATCTTATGTCCCTAAAAATAATAGATCTCAAATAATTAAAAAAAATAGCAATTCAATTATACTTGATGCTTACAATGCCAATCCAACAAGTATGAAAGCTGCGTTAGACAATTTAAAAAACAACTCCTCTAATTCTAAATTCGCAATCTTAGGCGATATGTTTGAGTTAGGTGATGACGCCAAAAAAGAGCATCAATATATTGCTGAATATGCTGAAAAGAACACTAAGGTCTCTACTATTCTCGTTGGCGAAAATTTTTATACTTCCAAACTTTCAAAGCCAGAGTCTCTAAAATTTAAACAATTTTCAGATTTAGTGTACTATCTAGACAAGAATCCTATAAAAAAATCTACAATTCTTATCAAAGGTTCTAGAGGTATGGCTTTAGAACGCCTTTTAGATATAATCTAATTCTAAAAATTCGAAGATTTACGATATATATTATTTGTATAGTTATTTTTTAAGTATTAATAAAACTATACAAAGTTGTATATTGTACAATATTGCTGAAATATTAGGATATTATGAAGCATTTTAAGTACTGTTTTTTAATTGCATTTGTAATTATTTGTATACCAAAATTGGTTTCACAAGAGCTACCTCCAATACAAAATTTTCTTCCAGAACATTATCATGGTGAAACACAAAATTGGTCTATAACCCAAGACAATTCCAAAACCATTTATATAGCAAACAACAAAGGACTTTTATCTTTTAATGGTGAGCAATGGAGGCTTTATCCCTCACCAAACGAGAGTATTATTAGATCGGTTAAGGTAATAGACGAAAAAGTTTACTCTGGTTTATATATGGATTTTGGGTATTGGCAAAAGGACGAGATGGGTTTGTTACAGTATAATTCATTATCCAAAAATCTTAAAGTTGATCTTATTGAAGACGAACAATTTTGGCAAATTTCTGCACTTCAAGATTGGATACTATTTCAATCACTTAACAGAATTTACATATACAATACCATTGATGAATCCTTTAGTATTATTGAATCAAATACTGGGATTACAAAAATGTTTAAAGTAGAGGATCATATCTATTTTCAAAAAAATAACCAAGGTCTTTTTAAGATTGAAAGCGGAAAAGCCATTTTGGTAAGTGATGATCCGTTATTAATGAGTAACAGAATTATAAACGTCTTTGATAGAGACGAAAAATTACTAGTGCAAACTCAAGACAAAGGATTTTACACTTTAGGAAACTCCTCTATAAGACCATGGAATAACCAATTAAACGAGTTACTTAAAACCATTAGTACTTACAGTAGTATACAATTAAAGAATGGACACATTGCTCTAGGCACAATTTCTAATGGTTTACTTATTCTAAATAATCAAGGTGAATTATTAGACGAAATAAATCAAAATAAAGGATTAAGTAATAATACCGTTTTAGCACTACATGAAGATTTAGAACACAATTTATGGTTAGGAACTGACAATGGCTTATCCTGTATTAATATGAATCCACTTATTAAAATCTATGATGATTTTAATGGACAATTAGGATCTGTTTACACCTCAGCTTTACACCAAGGCTATTTATTTCTTGGAACAAACCAAGGCTTATTTTACAAGACCTATAATAGCATTGAAGATTTTAAATTCATTGAAGGCACCCAAGGACAAGTTTGGAATCTAACAATACTTAACAACAACTTATTTTGTGGTCATAATGCAGGGACGTTTATAATAGATAAAGCTACTGCCACAAAAATCGCTGATATTGAAGGCACATGGAACATCATGCCTATACCAAATAAACCAAATCTATTAATTCAAGGGAATTATGATGGCTTATATATTTTAGAAAAGAAAAACACCAGTTGGTCCATTAAAAATAAAATTGATGGTTTTAACATCTCCACAAAATATTTTGAATTTATTAATAACGAAGAAATTATTATAAGCCATGAATATAAAGGCATTATAAAATTAGAGCTTGATAGTGATTTCAAAAAAGTTAACTCCATTGATATTAATGACACTTTAAGAGGATTAAAAAGTAGTCTTGTAAAATACCATGACGAAATATATTACGCCTATAATAATGGTATATACAAATACAACCTAGAAGAAAACGATTTTATAAAAGATAATTATTTAAGTAAGATCTTTACAAAAGAAAGTTTTGTGTCTGGTGAATTAATTTCTGATCAAAAAAATAATCGATTATGGTTATTTACTAATAATGAAATTACATCCATAGAGCCAGGTAATTTTAGTAGTACTCCAAAAGTTGAATCTATTCCATTACCATATGAGCTTATTAAAAGTGTACCAGGTTATGAAAACGTATTATCTCTTAACGCAGATAAGTACCTTCTAGGTACAACAAATGGATACATTGTTTTAGACTTAAATAAAATTCCGAATAAAAATTATACTTCATCAATAACAAGTGTATTTAATGCAAAGAGAAAAAATGAAATCTCAAAGAATAGAGTATCTCTCAACTCTGAAGGTGAATTTACCAACGAGGAGCACGATCTAGAAATAACTTACACCATTCACGAATTTGATAAATATTTTAAGGCAGAATATCAATACCAGCTCTTAGGTATTTATGATACATGGAGTAACTGGTCAACAGACTCTAAGCAAACATTCGAAAATTTACCTCATGGTAATTACACCTTTAATGTTAAAGGTCGAATAAATAATAAAGAAACAGAAAACATTGCCTCGTATACATTTAGTATTGCAAAACCTTGGTATATAAGTAATACGATGCTCGTATTATATATAATCGGTTTTATCTTACTCTCTTTAATACTTCATAATGTATACAAACATTACTACAGAAAACAGCAAAATAAACTTGTTGAAGAAAACAGATTAGAGTTAGAGCTCAAAGAGCTTGAAAATCAGAAGCAAATTATGCGTATCCAGAATGCCAGTTTAGAACAAGATATAGAAAATAAAAATAGAGAATTAGCTATCTCTACGATGAGTCTTATTAAAAAGAACGAGTTCTTAAGCACTATTAAAAATGAGCTTAAAAAGTCTCCTAATGAAGAACTCAAAAAAGTTATTAGAATTATAGATAAAAATATAAACAATACAGATGATTGGAAACTCTTTGAAGAAGCTTTTAATAATGCAGATAAAGACTTCCTCAAAAAAGTAAAAGCTAAACATACCACCTTAACACCAAATGATTTAAGATTATGTGCATATTTACGTCTTAATTTAAGTTCTAAGGAAATTGCTCCTTTACTTAATATTTCGCCTAGAAGCGTAGAAGTAAAACGTTACCGATTACGTAAAAAAATTGGTCTAGCTCATGAAGAGAGCTTAACAAACTACATCATTGATTTGTAACAGCTAAACAAATTGATTTTTTAACCATACATAACCACAACATTTTTAAATTATTACATTATAAGCTCTGAGATTACCCAAGATTCTCTATGATATGATTATCTTTATAAACCAAGCTATTATTGAGAAAAGGTAATTATTATTGATGTTTTTTTACGATGTATGTTTTTTATTGTGGTAAATATTAAGAATTTAATAATCTTAAGTTCATAATTTAGAAATCTAAGATTTAATAACTATGATGAATAAAAAAATTTTCTATTTATTATTTGTTTTTACAACGTTCTCTTGGTCACAGACTTTAGATCTCACAGGTAACGTTAAAGACAAAGCAAACAATGATCCTCTTCCCGGAGTAAATATCGTTGTCAAAGGTACCAGTTTGGGAGCCTCAACAGATTTTGACGGAAACTTCGTTCTTAACGATGTACCTACAAATTCAGTTTTAGTTGTATCCTATCTAGGTTATCAAACTCAAGAAATCACAGTAACCAACGCCAATCCTCTAGATATTTTAATGGAGGAAGACGCAGAATCTCTTGAAACTGTTGTTGTAATTGGTTATGGTACTCAGAAAAAAAGAGAAGTTACAGGTGCAGTATCTACAGTTGGTACTGAAGTTTTAGATGAACTTAAACCAATTAAAGTAGAACAAGCACTACAAGGAACCGTTTCTGGTGTTAATGTAACATCACAATCTGGTGCACCTGGCGCAGGCTTAGATATTAGAATTAGAGGTATCTCAACTAATGGTGCTAATGGTCCTTTGGTAATTATCGATGGTTATCAAGGAGATTTAAGCATTTTAAATCCAAACGATATAGAAACGATAACGGTTTTAAAAGATGCTCAAGCAGCAATCTATGGTACTATTGGTGCAAATGGTGTTGTATTAATTACCACAAAGTCTGGTAGAAAAGGTGCTAAAACAAAAGTATCTTATAACAGTTGGGTAGGTTTTCAAGAAACTACAAGAGAGCTACCGCTTTTAAATGCAACAGAATATGCATTGATTCTTAACGAAAGTTATGCTGCTGGTGGCCAAGCTGTCCCTTTTCCAAATGTCAGTGGATTAGGGGTAGGAACTAATTGGCAACAAGAAGTATTTAACGAAGCAGTACCAATTATTAGTCATGATTTTAGTGTTTCTGGAGGATCAGAAAAAATAGCTTACTCTATTAGTGGTTCGCATTTATATCAACAAGGTATAATTGCTCCTGTGAAATCAGATTTCAGAAGAAACACAGCTAGGCTTTCGCTACGTGCAGATTTATCTGACAAAGTCAAAGTAAACACAAATCTTATTTATACATATTTAGATAGAGATGCTATTAATGATTCTGGACTAGGATCAGTACTTTTCAATGGATTAAATGCACCTCCAACGCTTTCACCTTTCCAAAGTAATGGTGACTTCTCTTTAATACCAAGTACTCCTGGTCTAGGTATAGAGATCATTAACCCATTAGCACAAATAGAAAACACATTCAATGATTTTGATCTCAAAAAATTAAATGGAACTGTTTCTCTTGATTATGAGATTTTAGAGAATTTAAATCTTACAGGACGTATAGGTTTCAATACAACAAATAGTGAAGGAAAAACGTTTGCAAAGCAAATAGATTATGGCGGAAAAGTATTTGATGTGCCAAGAAGTAGTGTTTCTCAAAATGCTATTAATGATGATAGTTACACCTTAGACTTCTATGGTACTTATAAAAATTCCTTTGCAGATGCCCACAATGTCACTTTTACTGTTGGTACAACCATCTATAAAGAATTTGGTAATGGTTTATTTGCTACTGGTTTTGATGTACCAAATAACGATTGGGGATTTGCTGATATAGCTTTAGCTAATGGCGCACCTCCAGCAGGAGCAATAACAGTTGGATCTTATCAATATGATGAAAGACGATTATCATTCTTCTCTAGATTACAATATGATTACAAAGGTAAATACCTTTTTTCTGCCATGCTTAGACGAGATTTATCAACAAGATTTGGACCAGGAAACAGAGTGGCTTATTTTCCTTCTGTAACAGCTGGTTGGGTTGTTTCTGATGAAGAATTTTTTAAAGAATCTAGTTTTATGAACTTTATGAAATTTAGAGTTAGTTATGGTATCTTGGGTAATGACCAAATTCCTAACAATGGATACATAGGGCAATTAAATGGAGAAGGTACTTATGTATTTGATGGTACACTTATTAATGGTGTTGCTATTGGCCAATTACCAAACCCAGATTTACAATGGGAAGAAGCCAAAAAATTTGATGTTGGTTTAGATTTAAAACTTTTTGATAATAAAGTAGATATTGTTACAGATTACTTTATCAATAAAAGAGATAATTTATTAATATCTAATATTCCTGTATCTGGTATTGTCGGAGTCTCTGCTCCTGGTGGAGCTGCTCCTACTGTAAATGCTGGTGGAGTTGAAAACAAAGGATTTGAATTTGCAATCACATACAAAGAAGATATTTCAGATGACTTTAATTTTAATATTAATTACAACCTAACTACATTGTCAAATAGAGTTACCGAAGTAAATAATAGTACAGGTTTTCTTGAAGGTGGTAGTTTTGGTGTTGGTCAACCAGCTATATCTAGAATGGAAGTAGGTCAACCAATTGGTTATTTCTTCGGTTATCAAACTAATGGTATATTCCAAAACCAAGGTGAAGTAAATGCACATCCATCACAAATTGCCTTAGGTGCAGATGCAGCTCCTGGTGATTTGCGTTTTGTTGACACCAACAATGATGGTGTTATAGATCCTAACGATAGGGTTAATCTAGGAGATCCAATTCCAGATATGACTATGGGCCTTAACTTAACATTTAACTATAAAAATATAGATTTCACAGCCTATGCATTTGCATCTATTGGAAATGATATGGTTAGAAATTATGAACGTACGTTGACTGATGTAAACAGATTAAATTATGTGTTAGGACGTTGGACTGGAGAAGGTACAAGTAACACAATACCTAGAGTAACAACTGCGGCTACATCTAACAATGTATTCTCAGACTTCTTTGTAGAAGATGCCTCTTATGTAAGAATCCAGAATATCCAAGTTGGATATTCACTACCTCAAGACGTTATTGATAAAATTGGTATGACAAAAGCAAGAATTTATGCTGGTGTAAACAACCTGTATACATTTACTAAATACAAAGGTTATGATCCTGGTGCTTCTAACGGAGCTCCTATTGGTGGCGGAATAGACTTCGGTTTCTATCCAATTCCAAGAACTTATCTATTCGGTATAAATCTTAACTTCTAAAAAAATGAAAATGAAAAATAATATAATTAAGAAAAGTGCAGCACTATTAGTCATAGTAGTTGCTTACTTATCCTGTACAGATGAGTTTGTTAATAGAGATCCCGTTTACTCTATAGATTCAGAGAACTACTTCAACTCAGAGAGCGATTATTTTAATGCCTTAATTGCATCTTACGATATGTTACAATCAACATATGCTAATGCAATACTGGGAGAAATCGCATCAAATAATACTCTCTGTGGTGGTGAA
The DNA here is from genome assembly GCF_031846265.1 of Microcosmobacter mediterraneus. Taxonomy (NCBI): domain Bacteria; kingdom Pseudomonadati; phylum Bacteroidota; class Flavobacteriia; order Flavobacteriales; family Flavobacteriaceae; genus Microcosmobacter; species Microcosmobacter mediterraneus. The sequence continues at coordinate 187,439 of NZ_JAVRIA010000003.1, forward strand.
AGCGCAACAGATGTAGTCGGTTGGCAACAAATAGATGATATGATTCACACACCTGTCAACGGTAATCTTAGAGATATTTGGAATTGGATGTTTGCTGGTGTAAACAGAGCAAACTATATCCTAGAATTCCAAGACAGAACAGATTTTCCTGGTAAAGAAATTTACATAGCGGAAGCTAGATTTCTTAGAGCATATTATTATTTTGAACTAGTAAAATGGTTTGGTGGTGTACCTTTAAAAGTAGATGAGCGTTTTCAATTGGGAGATGAAACATCAATACCAAGAGCATCAGTAGAAGAGGTTTACAATCTTATAGAATCTGACCTAGAATTTGCTATTAATACACTATCATATACAGCACCTCAAACAGGTAGAGTTACCAAAGGTGCAGCGCAAGCTCTTCTTGGAAAAGCACACTTATATCAAAATGAATTCTCACTTGCCGCTGGTGTTTTAGATAACTTAATATTAAGTGGTCCTTATGATTTAGTTACTGATTACAATAGTATTTTTGAAAATGAAGGAGAAAACGGTATCGAGTCTGTTTTTGAAGTTCAATATACAGACGTAGAGGGCGCAGGATTTGGTTGCTTACAATGTAGTGAAGGAAATGTTGCAGTAGGTTTTAGTGGTGTACGAAGTTATGATGGTCCAGAGTTTACTTCTGGTTTTAGTTTCAACGTGCCTGTACAAGATGTTGTTGATGAGTTTGAAGCAGGTGACATAAGAAAAGACGTTGCAATTTTAGATATTGAAGCTTGGGCTTTAGCAACTGGTGCAACTTTCGGAACTGGTTTTGAACACACCGGATTTTTCAACAGAAAGTATTTACCAAGAAAAAGAAGTGCTAATGCACAAGGTGATTTAAACCTTACAAATCCTAATAACTACAGAGCTATTCGTTTTGCCGATGTTCTTTTAATGGCTGCCGAAGCCTTTAATAGAAGTGGTATAGATGATGAAAAAGCTAGACAATACTTAAATAGAGTTAGGTTTAGAGCAGGTTTAGGCGACGTAACAGCTGGAGGAAATGCATTAACCGATGCTATTTATCATGAAAGACGAGTAGAACTTGTTGGTGAAGGTCATCATTTCTTTGATTTAGTAAGAACAGGTAGAGGTACAGAAATTGATGGTTTTACAGCAAACAAAAATGAATTATTCCCTATTCCAATTGAAGAAATTCAATTCTCTAATGGTAACTGGGAACAAAATCCAGGATATTAAAAAAAAGAAGCATGAAAAGAATAAAAAACATTTTAAAATTTACGCTTGTAGTATTAGCCTTTTTTGGTTGTACTCAAGATGATGATAATACAGATTTTGTAGATGCTATTGCTGCACCTACCAATATTTCTGCAAGTGTCAGTGTAACTCAGGATAATTCAGGTTTAGTCACTTTGACTCCTCTAGGAGAAGGTGTCACTAGCTTTATCATTAATTTTGGTGATGGTTCAGATGCATCTGGAGAGATACAACCAGGCGGAAGTGTGGATCATATTTATGAAGAAGGCACATATGAAGCCTCTATAACTGGTAATGGAATTAATGGCTTATCAACAACAGTATCACAAACAGTTGTGGTATCATTTCAAGCACCACAAAACTTAGTAGTAACCATAGAGAATGATGCAGCAATATCTAAGCAAGTTAATGTTACTGCAGAAGCTGATTTTGCAATGAATTACGAAGTAGATTTTGGCCAAGTTGGAAGCGATCCAGTTGCTGCTAATATTGAAGATACTGTAAGTTTTGTCTACGAAAACGCAGGCACATACACTATAACAGTAACTGCATTTAGTGCAGCGATAGAAACCACAGTATATTCTGAAGAGTTTGTAGTCACTGAGATACTTCAACCTTTAGCTGCAGCACCAAACCCTCCAAATAGAAATCAAAATGACGTTATTTCTATGTTTAGTAATGCCTATGACTTAGATGTTAATGTTAGTTCATGGCGATCAGATTGGAGTACAAGTATATTAACAGACACTCAAATTGATGGAGATGATGTAAAATTCTATGCTGATGCAGATTTTGTAGGCGTTGAGTTTTATGGTGCAGATGCTGTAGACGCTTCTAACATGGAGTTTTTCTACTTAGATTTTTGGTCAGTAAATGCTACAACATTCAGAGTAAAATTAGTAGATCTTGGTGGTGATGCAACAGAAGCTGAGATCGTTTTTGATGATCTACCACAAAACGAATGGGTTTCTCTAGAGATACCTATGAGTGCTTTCACTGATGCAGGAATGACAGCAACAAATTCAATCCAACAATTGATTTTCTCTGGTCTACCAACAGGTACTTTCGATTTCTTTATAGATAATGTCTATTTCTACAAATCACCAACAAATCCTGCCGATGGTATAGCTGGTACATGGAGAATAGCAGATGAAGATACTGGTATTGGTGTTGGTCCTGCGCCAGGAGATACACAATGGTTTACCTGTGATGCACCATGTAGAGAAATAAGAGCATGTTATTTTGATGATACTTACGTTTTTGGTGAGGATGGCTCATTTATGAATGTTCTCGGAGCAGATACTTGGATTGAAGGTTGGCAAAGTGGTGCTGGTGATGCTTGTGGAGCACCGATTGCACCTCATGATGGCTCTAATCCTGCAACTTATGTTTTAGATGAAGGTTCTGGTACGTTAACTTTAAACGGAGTAGGTGCTTATTTAGGTGTACCTAAAGCTAATAATGATGGGGAATTACCTATGGTCGCAGTACCAAGTTCTATAACTTATGATGTTGTTTTATCCAATAACAATAACACAATGGAAGTAACCATTGAAGCTGGTGGAGGTGTATTTTGGCAATATAAATTAATTAGAGATTTGGATACATCATCAAATCCTCTTGAAGGCACTTGGCAAATAGCAGATGAAGATACTGGTATTGGTGTTGGTCCTGCGCCAGGAGATACACAATGGTTTACCTGTGATGCACCATGTAGAGAAATAAGAGCATGTTACTTTGATGATACATACATATTTGGAGCTGATGGTTCATTTACCAATTCTTTAGGTGCAGATACTTGGATTGAAGGCTGGCAAAGTGGAGCTGGTGATGCTTGTGGAGCGCCAATTGCTCCGCATGATGGTTCTAACCCAGCTACGTTTACCTATAATGAAGGTGCTGGAACACTTACCTTAAATGGTGTTGGTGCTTATTTAGGTGTGCCTAAAGCTAACAATGATGGAGAACTTCCTATGGTTGCAGTGCCAAGCTCTATAACTTATGATATAACATTATCAGATAATAACAACACCATGGAAGTTATTATCGAATCAGGAGCTGGTGTATTCTGGCAATATAAGCTTGTAAAAATTTAAAAAATGAAAAAGATGAAAAAAATTAAGTATGTAATTGGATCATTTCTAGCCATAGCAGTATTATTAACTGCATGCCAAGAAGATGACGCCTCAATTGGAGAAATTACTGCGCCAACTAATTTAGTTATTTCAGCGGAAATAATTGGACAAGATGCAGCAAATCCAAATGGAGATGGAAGTGGTTTTGTAACTCTAAGAGCAACAGCAGATAATGCCTTGAGTTATAGTTTTGTATTTGGTGATGGACTAGATGGTGTAGCACCTTCTGGTGAAATAACACATCGATACAGTATAGTTGGTACTAACACCTATAATGTAGTAGTTAATGCTATTGGAACTGGAGGTATTTCTACGACTCAAACCATGAGCATAGACGTATTTAGCTCATTTGATGATCAAGAAGCTAAAGATTTATTATCCGGAGGAGCTGGTAATTCAAAAGTTTGGTATTTAGATGCCGCTGTACCAGGTCATTTGGGTGTTGGGCCAACAGTTACTTCTGGTGATCCTGCAGGTCAAACATCATTCTATTTCCCTCTATATTTCTCTGCTCAACCATTTGAAAAATGTGGTCCTGCAATATCAGATTGTCTTTGTGATGACGAGTTTACCTTCTCATTAGATGCAGACAACCAACTTACAATGCAACTAAACAATAATGCTGGTACCTTTTTTAATGCAGGTCACCAAGCTGTTATTGGTGAAAATGCAGGAGAAGATGCTTGTTTCCCATTTGATACGTCATGGAATAGTATAGTATCCTTGGCTCCTTCTGATGATTTGGCTAATATTCCAGATCCAGATTTCCCACCAGTTAGAGGTACAGTAATGAATTTCTCTGATGATGCCTTTATGGGTTATTATGTGAGTTCTTCTTCTTATGAAATTATTTCGATAACAAATTCTACACTATATGTAAGAACTTTAGATGGTTTAAGTTCTGATTTAGCATGGTATCATAGATTTACCACAACACCTCCAGATGGTGGTTTTGAAACTATTTATAATGACTTGGTGTGGTCTGATGAATTTGATACTAATGGAGCACCTAATGCTGCTAATTGGACTTATGATTTAGGTAATGGAGATAATGGATGGGGAAATGGTGAAGTTCAAAACTATACAAACGCTCCAGAAAATGTTATAGTTGAAGATGGCTTATTAAAGATCAATGCATTAGCTGATGGAAGCGGTTATACTTCTGCAAGAATTAAAACAGAAGATATTTTTGAATTTACTTATGGACGAGTTGAAGTTAGAGCGAAATTACCAGCTTCTCAAGGCACATGGCCTGCGATTTGGATGCTAGGTGAAGACTATCAAACTAATACGTGGCCAAATTGTGGCGAAATAGATATAATGGAGCAAAAAGGGCAAGATAAAAATACAGTTTTAGCTACGTTACATTATCCTGCTGTTTCACCAGGGACTGGTAATAGTGCTTCAACTAATTTACCGACAGCTATTTCGCAATTTCACAATTACACTGTAGAGTGGACACCAGAATTAATTACATTTTTAGTAGATGACACACCTTATCATTCGGTGCCTAATACATTTGATTTACCGTTTGAGAGTGATTTCTTCCTCATTCTAAACGTAGCTATGGGTGGAACACTTGGAGGTGATATTGATCCTGCTTTCACAGAAGATACAATGGAAGTTGATTATGTAAGAGTTTACCAATAAACTATTTGAGTAGTAAATTGAAGAAAAGGTTGTATTGTCATCCACTTTACAACCTTTTTAATACCTAGAGAATTACCATTAATGAATTATATAGATCAAAACATATTGAATACAGATACTTCTATAGATTTTGTAAAGATTAATAACGAAAACTATTTTAAGATTTCTAATAGTGATGCAATGCGTCCATTTTTTATGAGCATTGTAAGTGATTCTAACCACTGGATGTTTATATCTAGTAATGGTGGTTTAACTGCTGGTCGTAAAAATGCAGAATATTCGCTTTTTCCTTACTATACAGACGATAAGATAACTGAATCGGCAGAAATAACAGGTAGTAAATCGATATTTTTAGTTAACAAATTTGGTGAATCTAAACTTTGGGAACCTTTCTCTAATCGTTTAGAAGGCTTATATCAAATTTCGAGACATCTTTACAAGAATGAATATGGAAATAAAATAATATTCGAAGAAGTTAATCATGATTTAGGACTTACGTTTAGATACCAATGGAGCTCAAGTAACAGGTATGGATTTGTTAAAGAATCTACTCTTATTAATACTAATGAAAGTTCTGTTACAGTATCGTTATTAGATGGTATTCAAAATATAATGCCATATGGTGTTGGCAGTGATTTACAGAATCAAAGTAGCAACTTAGTAGATGCTTATAAACGCAGTGAATTAGAAGAAAATACAGGTCTAGGAATATTTGCTTTAAGTGCAATCATTGTAGATAAAGCAGAACCTAGTGAAGCTTTAAAAGCCAATGTTGTTTGGTCATTAGGATTAGAAAATCCAAAATATTTATTGTCTTCTCTCCAGCTTAGAGCATTCAGAAATCGCCAACCTATTCAACAAGAGGTTGATATAAAAGCCGAAAAAGGAGCTTACTTTCTTAATGATACCCTAGAATTACATCCTAAGGAAGAAAAACAATGGTTGTTTATTGCGAATGTAAACCAAAATCATTCAGATATAGCAACATTATCAAAAAGTATTCAAGAAGATAATCAACTATTAAATAAAGTAAAAGAGAATATAAATTTTGGAACTAAACGTTTAATATCTCTTAATGGATCGTCTGATGGTCTACAATTAACCCAAGATAAATTTAGAGATACTAGGCATTTCTCAAACACATTGTTCAATATAATGCGTGGTGGGATTTTTGATTTTAACTACCAAATTGAAAAAGGTGATTTTAATACTTATATAGCTAAAGCAAATAAAAAAGTTGCTCGCAACAACGAAGACATCATTAATAAATTACCCGAACTTTTTTCACTTTTCAATCTGCGAGAAATTGCTTACGATAGTAGTGATCCAAACTTTAGACGTCTATGTTTAGAATATATGCCTCTTAGGTTTAGTCGTCGTCATGGAGATCCTAGTCGACCTTGGAATAAATTCTCCATTAATACGCGTAGTGAGATTGATGGATCAAAAATATTAGATTACGAAGGAAACTGGCGAGATATTTTTCAAAACTGGGAAGCTTTAGCAATGTCGTTTCCAGAGTTTATTGAGAGTATGATTCATAAGTTTTTAAATGCCACAACTTTTGATGGTTACAATCCTTACAGGGTTACTAAAGATGGTTTTGATTGGGAAACCATTGAACCAGATGACCCTTGGTCTTACATTGGATATTGGGGCGATCATCAGATTATTTATCTCCTTAAATTTTTAGAGTTCATAGAAAAGCGTAAACCTGGTAAACTAGAGAGTTATTTTAACTCAGATCTATTTGTTTATGCCAATGTTCCTTACAGAATAAAAGATTACAAGAGTATTTTAAGTAATCCTAAAGACACAATAGAATTTGATGAAACACTTGATGCTAAAATTAGACAAGAACGTATAGAAGTTGGTGCAGATGGTGCATTATTAAGAGATGAAAATAGATTTATTATTAAAGTAAATTTTATTGAAAAAATACTCGCAACAACGCTTGCCAAGTTATCAAATTTTATTCCAGAAACTGGGATTTGGATGAACACTCAACGTCCTGAATGGAATGATGCTAATAACGCATTAGTTGGTAATGGTGTATCCATGGTAACCCTTTATTATTTACGACGTTTTCTTAATTTCTTTCAAGGAGTTTTTGAAAATACAGATCAAGACGCATTTGAGATTTCTACTGAGTTAGTTACGTTCTTTAATAAGGTACACGACACATTAAAAACCCATGAAGCCCTTTTATCTGATAGCTTTGATGATGCTCAGCGTATGCAAGTATTAAAACCACTACTTAAAGCTGCAAGCGATTATAGAACTAAGATTTACAACAACGCATTTTCAGGTCGAAAAACTGAAATCTCTTTAAACAGTCTAAAAGATTTTGTAAACACGAGTATTGAACATTTAGAACATGCTATTCGTGCCAACAGAAGGGAAGATAATTTATTCCATGCTTATAATTTGATTACTGTTGATGATAAAACGGCAAAAATCTCTTATTTGAATGAAATGTTAGAAGGACAAGTAGCAGTACTTAGTTCTAAATATTTATCTTCTGTTAAAGCTCTTGAAATATTAGATGCTATGAAGCAAAGTGCTTTATTTAGAGAAGATCAGTATAGCTATCTATTATATCCTAACAAAGAGTTACCCAATTTTATAAATAGAAACACGATTTCGCAAGAGCAAGTTTCTAAATCAGACTTATTACAACAACTTGTTACTGATAAGAATACTCAAATTATCGAAAAGGATATAAAAGGCCATTATCATTTTAATGGAAACTTTAAAAATGCCAATGATCTTAAAGATGCTTTAAACCTTCTTAAAGATACCAAATATAAACTTTTAGTGAAATCAGAAACAAGTCTGATTCTTAATATTTTTGAAACTATTTTCAATCATAAATCATTTACTGGTCGATCTGGTACATTTTATGGTTATGAAGGTCTTGGTTCTATTTATTGGCATATGGTTTCTAAGCTTTTATTAAGCGTACAAGAGAATTGTTTAAAGGCAATTAGAAATAATGAAAGTTCAGAGTTAATAGGTAAATTATTAGATCATTATTACGAGATACACGCAGGAATTGGTGTACATAAGCCACCAAAATTATATGGTGCATTCCCAACAGACCCTTACTCACACACACCAGCAGGAAAAGGTGCACAACAACCAGGAATGACTGGTCAAGTTAAAGAAGATATTTTATGTCGTTTTGGTGAACTAGGTGTTTTCGTTGAAGATGGAAAGCTACAATTTCATCCTTGCTTACTTAGACAAAGAGAATTCTTAAATGATGCTAAAACATTTAATTATGTTGACGTAAAAAAACAGCAGAAATCCATAGAATTAAGTAAAAACACATTAGCATTTACATATTGTCAAGTACCAATAGTTTATGAAATAGCTCAAGACAACAGTATTGAAATATTTAACAATAATAATACAAGTGACCAATTAGAGAGTCTCATTATAGATGCTTCTAGAAGCAAAAGTATATTTAAAAGAACTGGTGATATTACATTAATTAAAGTAAAAATTAATAGAAGTATTTTAAAGTAAAATGAAAACAAATGCAAACATCATACTACTAGTCTTAGCAGTAATGCTTGTATTTTCATGTAAAAAAAAACAAACCAAAGAACAATTAATGCAATCGCAAAAAAACATATCCGCTAAAGATATTTTGGGTAACCCAGAATATTTAGCTATTTCTTATGGAGCTTACAGAGATAACTCTCGTAAAGTACAACCTACGATTTCCGAAATAAAAGAGGATCTTAAAATCATGGCTGCTATGGGAATAAAAATAGTAAGAACTTATAATGTGCACTTTCCTCATGCAGAGAACATTCTAAAAGCTATTTCTGAACTTAAAAATGAAGACACAAGTTTTGAAATGTACGTGATGTTAGGTGCTTGGATTGAAGCTAAGCATGCGTTTACTGATGTTTCTGAAAAAATTCGTAATCAAGACGGAGAACGATATATGCCACAGATTGACAGAATGATTGGTAATAAATCTGAGATGGAAGAAGCTGTAAGACTCTGTAAACAATATCCAGATATCATAAAGATTTTAGCAGTTGGAAACGAAGCCATGGTGCATTGGGCTTCAGAATATTTTGTTGAGCCTTCAATTATACTAAAATGGGTAAATTATGCTCAAAACTTAAAACAAAAAGGTGAGCTGCCTAAAGAATTATGGATTACTAGCTCTGATAATTTTGCGTCATGGGGAGGCGGTGATTTAGTATATCATAAAGAAGATTTAGTCAAACTTGTTAAGGCAGTAGACTATATTTCTATGCACACCTATGCCTACCATGATACACATTACTCTCCAGAATACTGGATTAATGATACCACTGAATACGAAACAAATTTAGAGAAAATTGAAGCCGCAATGCTACGAGCTAAAACCTATGCCATGTCTCAATATAATGGTGTAAAATCCTTTATTGACAGTATAGGCATTGATAAACCAATTCATATTGGAGAATCTGGTTGGGCTACTCAATCTAACGGTCTTTATGGTAATAATGGATCTAAAGCTACAGATGAATTTAAAGCTGCACTTTATTACAAGCATTTACGAGATTGGACTAATAAAGCAGGTATCTCCTGCTTTTATTTTGAAGCGTTTGATGAAAATTGGAAAGATGGAGGAAATCCTGGAGGATCAGAAAATCATTTTGGATTGTTTACAGTAAATGGTAAAGCAAAATATGCGCTTTGGGATTTGGTGGATCAGGGTGTTTTTGATGGACTAACTAGAAACGGTAAACCAATTACCAAAACCTATAATGGAAATAAAGAAGAGCTTATGAAAGATGTTCTCGTTCCAAATACAAATGCAGAAGTTGTTAATAATTAAACAGTGAATAAAAAAATACTATACATATTAACTTTTTTAAGTATTTCATTAGTCTCCTGTAATGTTGAATCACAAGTAGATAAGGTAACCGTTTCAAAAAGACAACTATTAGTTAATGGAAACCCATACATAATTAAAGGTATTTGTTACCATCCTGTTCCAAAAGGAAGCGAAAATCATAGAAATTTTGATAATCTAACTCAAGATTTAGGGCTTATGAAAGAAGCAGGAATTAATACGATTAGGGTTTATGAGCCCATTGATGACCTGCAGGTTTTAAATGAAATTTATAAAGCTGGTATTAAAGTGATTATTGGATTTGGGTACAATCAAAATGGAGTATACGACATCGAATCTGGTACTTTCATCGATTATGTAAAACAATATAAAAACCATAGTGCTATTTTAATGTGGGAATTAGGTAACGAGTACAATTACCACCCAGATTGGTTTAAAGGCGATATTAAAAACTGGTATAACCAGATGAATGCTGCTGCTGCTTTAATTAAAGATACAGACCCTAATCATCCAACTACAACAGCACATGGCGATTTACCAGATAATACAGCTCTATCAATAGCTAAAAATATTGATGTTTGGGGAATGAATGTTTACCGTTGGGATGACCCAGCACCTATTTATAAGCAATGGGAAAAAGTGAGCGACAAGCCAATGTATTTATCCGAAGCAGGAGGTGATAGTTATATGAAAATAACCAAAGCTGGTTATCAACAAGGTGAAAATCAACAAGCACAAGCAGACGCTAATGACAAAATTTTGGAAGATGTTTTTGCCAACACGAACATTGGTTCTGGAGTAACCTTATTCTCATTTTTAGATGGCTGGTGGAAAGCAGGAAATCCTAATCAACAAGATACAGGAGGAAGCGCACCTAATAGCTCAGGAGTGCCATATGATGGTGCACCAAATGAAGAATATTGGGGAATTGTAGATATAGATAGAAACAAGAAAAAAACCTTTGAAGTTGTGAAACTGAGGTATAAATCATCAAATAACTAAAATAAGATGATAAAACTAAAACACTATATCATTGTATTAATTGGATTATGTATGAGCTGTAATTCTAATCAATTAGACGTAGAGGTTTATGAAACATCTGCTTCAGGTAATAAGTTGACAAAACTAACTGAATTTAAATCTTCTGAAAACGTATCAGAAATTACGCTCAATCCAGATAAAACTTTTCAAAAAATAACAGGTTTTGGAGGCTCATTTACAGAATCTACAGCCTATTTACTAAATCGATTAAGTAAAACTAATAGAAACTCAATAATACAAGCCTATTTTGGTGAAGAAGGTGCTCGTTATTCTCTAACAAGAACTCATATTGCGTCTTGCGATTTTTCTCTAAACAATTATACCTATGCTCCTATTGAAGATGATCTAACTTTAGAAAATTTTTCTATTGATAAAGATCGTGATGACCTTATTCCTCTGATTAAAGATGCTATGTCAATTTCAAAAAATGGCTTTAATATAATTGCTTCGCCTTGGACTGCACCACCTTGGATGAAAGATAACAAAGCCTATGTTGGCGGAAAATTACTTCCTGAATATTATGATGCATTTGCATTGTATTTCAACAAATATTTAGATGCCTATAAATCAGAAGGTATTGGTATTTGGGGCTTAACACCAGTAAACGAACCTCATGGAAATGGCAATAATTGGGAGAGTATGCACTTTTCTCCCGAAGAAGAAACCGATTTTGTACAAAACCATTTAGGTCCAAAATTAGAAGCTGAGGGAAAAGGTAATATCCATATTTTAGGGTATGACCAAAACAGAGCAGGATTAAAAGAATGGGTTGATGTGATGTTTAAAGATGAAGCGTCTTCAAAATATTATGCAGGGACTGCCATACATTGGTACGAGAGCACTTATGATTATTTCCCTGATGACCTGCAATATGCTCACAATAAAGCACCAAATAAATATTTAATCGAAACTGAAGGTTGTGTAGATGATGAAATCCCAAAATGGAAAGATGATGCATGGTATTGGAAAAAAGAAGCAACAGATTGGGGCTGGGTTTGGGCTCCTGAAGATCAAAAGTATTTACATCCTAAATATGCGCCAGTGTATAGATATGCAAGAGATATTATTGGGTGCTTAAATAATTGGGTTGATGGTTGGATAGATTGGAATATGGTTTTAGATAAACAAGGAGGTCCTAACTGGTTTAAAAATTGGTGCGTTGCTCCTGTTATTGTAGATCCAGATAATGATGAGGTCTATTTTACACCTTTGTACTATACAATGACGCATTTTAGCAAATACATAAGGCCTGGTGCGAAAGTTATTGATGTCTCAAATAATGATGAAGAATTAATGGTTACTGCAGCTCAAAACCCAGATGGGACCATAGCAGTTGTGCTGCTTAATCAAGGTATGAAAATAAAACATTTCTCTCTTACACTTGGTGAGAAGAAGACAAGTATTTCAATTAATCCACAAGCTATACAAACGATAACACTAAATAACCTATAACTTATGTCAATTACAACTACAAAAAAAGTCCCAATGAGCCAGAAAATAGCATTTGGTATTGGTATGTTTGCCAATCAAATGTTTCCTGCCATTATGGGAATATTTATGGTTGTACTTGTCGAAGACCTTGGGTTTCCAGGTTGGATGTGGGGCGTTATATTCTTTGCACCAAGGATATTTGATTCTATCACTGATCCTATAATGGGTTTTATTTCAGATAATACCAAATCAAAATGGGGTCGTCGAAAACAATACGTATTAATAGGAGCAATTGTTATGGGAATTTCTTATATAGCAATGTGGCAACTTTTTAGGGAAAACTCATTACAATTTAATTTTTGGTACTTCTTTTTATGGTCTATTGTTTTTTATTTAGGGCTTACATTCTTTAGCGTTCCTTATGTAGCCATGGGTTATGAAATGAGTGATGATTTTCATGAGCGTACACATATCATGGCAGTAGCTCAGTGGATAGGACAATGGGCTTGGGTTATTGCTCCTTTATTCTGGATTATTATGTACGATCCAGAATGGTTTCCATCTGCTGATGTAGCAGTAAGGCAATTAGCGATTTGGGTTGCAATACCTTGTGCAATTTGTGCCATGATACCAGCACTATTTATAAAAAGCGAGTCTACACTAGACAAAGACTATGAGCCCTTAAACTCAGTAAATATTGGTAATAGTTTAAAGATAATTTATGATAGTTTTATTGAAGCCTTTAAGATTAAAGAATTTAGAAAATTATGTGGCGCAACATTCTTAATTTTTAACGCATTCAACACTGTTGCAGCGCTCACATTTTTTGTAATCGTCTACAAATTATTTAATGGTGATGCCGAAGCTACTGGTTATTGGGTGTCTTTATTTGGTTGTTTTGGCGCTTTAGGTACAACTTTTATTGTGATACCTATTGTAACATGGATGGCTAAGGTATTTGGTAAGAAAAAAGCATTTTTAATAGCTCAGAGCATATCTATTGTTGGCTATATTATGCTGTACTTCTTATTTATTCCTGGAAAACCTTGGATGTACATTTTCGCCTTACCTTTCTTTTCTTTTGGAATAGGAAGTTTATTTACGATTATGATGAGTATGACAGCTGATGTGATTGATGTTGATGAACTTATAACTGGTAAACGTAGAGAAGGTATTTTTGGTGCTATATATTGGTGGATGGTTAAAGTAGGCTTTGCTATAGCTGGAGCATTGAGCGGTCTTATCATTTGGATTGTAGGCTTTGATGCAGATCTTCCAACTGTAGAGCAACAATCTGCTGTAGATGGCTTACATGCATTTTTCTGCTTCTTTCCTCTAGTAGGCACATTACTAGCAATGTATATAATGTGGAATTATAATATAGATGAAAAGACAGCCAATGAAACTAGAACAAAAATAGAAGAACGAAAACAACAATCTGATACTATATAATAATTTAATATGTCTTATAAAGAAGAAAAAATATTAGCACTAACTGCTGTAGATTATGATGATGTCTCCATTGATGGTTTAAAAAAGACATTCAAAAAAGTACTCAAAAACGGTATTCATGGTTTATGTTTTAGTCCTTATATGGATGGTCAAGAACCAGGCGAAGAACTCTCTGAGGCTCAGATAAGACGACGTATTGAAATCATAAAACCTTATACAAAATGGATTCGTTCATTCTCCTGTACAGAAGGTAATGAACTTATACCAAAAATTGCCAAAGAATATGGTTTAAACACTTTAGTAGGTGCATGGTTAGGTGATGATTTGGAAATTAATGACAATGAAATTAAAGGGCTCGTAGAGTTATCAAACAAAGGCTATGTAGATGTTGCTGCTGTCGGGAATGAAGTAATGTATCGTGGAGATTTAACAGAAGAGGAACTCATCAATTATATAATCAGAGCAAAAAATGAAATACACAATGTACCTATTGGCTATGTTGATGCCTATTATGAGTTTTCTGATCGTCCTGCAATAACTGAGATTTGTGATGTTATTTTAGCCAATTGCTACCCTTTTTGGGAGGGTTGTGACCAAGATTACTCATTATTGTACATGAAGGATATGTACCATAGAGCAAAACGTGCTGGCAATGGAAAACGCGTCATTATAACAGAAACAGGTTGGCCAAATGAAGGTACTAATTTAGAAGGTGCTTTTCCTTCAGAGGCAAATGCATTAAAATACTTTATAAATGCTCAAAGATGGTCTAAAGAGGAAGGCATAGAAATGTTCTATTTTTCATCTTTTGATGAATCTTGGAAAGTTGGAGCTGAAGGCGATGTTGGTGCTTTTTGGGGAATTTGGGATAAAAACGAAAAAATAAAATATTAAACATCTAATTACGATTTTCACAATTTTTGGAGTCTAATACTAAGTAAAACATTAAAAATTAACACATAAAGGCAGTTTGTATACCTATTGTATTGGTAGAAAATACATATAAATCGCTAATATGTTTGTATTTTTACATATTATTTAAATAAAAAATAAATAACTAAATATTTTAACTATGAAAAAAAATTACATTTTATCTTTTTTATTGGCATTAGCATTTTTGCCAATGCAAGCTCAAGTAACAGTAACTGTTGATCCAGATGCTACTTGGGTTGGTTTTATGTCTGTAACTAATTTACCAGCTCCTCAAGGTGATGGCGCTTTTCAATTTGATAGTGGTTGGGGTGTTCCTGATTTGGTAGCTGAAGTAAACGCAGGATCTGATATTACTTTAAAACCAAACAGAATAAATGATTCAAACATTTACTGGAATTCGCCTGGTGAATTGAGAGGGAATAAGTATATGTCAGCAAGCTCTTTTGTAGAAGAAAATGACAATATGGCTTTAACTGGGCAAGAAATCACATTTACTGGAGACATCACTGCTTTTACTCTAAATAGTACTGGTATTGACGTACCTTTTACAGTTGAAGCTTTTGTAAAGAAATTTGCTGCTGGTTTTGTTTTATTGGAAGAAGTTTACACTACCATCACAGGAACTGGTACGTTTTCTGTTACATCAACAGACACAAATCCTGATGGAATTATAATTCAGTATGGGTTTTTAGTAAGAGGAGCTAACATAAATATAGATGCAGCTTTTAATACAGATTATGATAATTTAGGATCTGTAGTTGCTGAACCGTTTCCTCTTAGTAATGAAGAGTTTGATACTTCAGAATTTAACGTATCTCCTAACCCAACAAAAAACACTTGGAATATAGAGTCTAACCAAGTAATTATAGGAGTAGAGGTTTTTGATATACTCGGTAAAAGAGTTATGAATTTAAAACCAAATACTGAAGAAGTTAACCTAGATGCATCTCAGTTAATTAACGGTGTGTATTTTGCGAGAATAGAATCTGTAAATGGTACCAAAACTATGAAGCTTGTTAAAAATTAAGATTACTAGCTGATATATTTTTAATAAAAGAGCGTATTTATTTAAGAAAATACGCTCTTTTTTAATCTCTATACTATTATGATAACAATGAAAGAACTGGCTAAGAAACTAGATGTTTCTGTTTCTACAGTTTCTAAAGCACTGAGTGATAGTCCAGAAATAAGTCCTTCAACAATTAAAAAAATAAAGGAAATTGCTAAACTTTACAACTATAAGCCTAATCAAGCTGCACTAAATTTAAAAAATAGTGAAACCAAAACAATAGGTGTTATTATACCAGATATATTAAACCCTTTTTTTGCTAAAGTACTCCATGGTATAGAGGAAGAAGCCAGTAATCTAGGGTATAACATTATTACAAGTTTATCTAACGAAACTCAGCAAAAAGAAGAGCAAAGCATAGAATTACTATCTAATGGAAGTGTTGATGGTTTTATACTCTCTGTAGCTGAAGAAACACAACTCACAAAAAATTCAGATCATTTTAAAGCCTGTTTAAGCAATAATTTGCCACTAGTAATGTTTGATCGTGTTGCCGAAGATATTAGCTGCGATAAAATAATTATAGATGATTATAAAGCTGCATACGAAGCTACAGAATTTTTAATTAGTAAACAACGTAAACACATTCTACTAATCAGCACTATAGATAATTTAAGTGTTGGCAAAATGAGAGTTAAAGGTTATTTAGATGCTATTAAAAATCACAGTCAAAAAAATCACATACTTACTATAGATAAAAAAGAAGCACATCATAAAATACTTGAGTATTTAATTTCTAATACTAATATTGATGGTATACTTGCTATTGACAATTCCTCAGGAGTTAAAGGAATTAATATTGCTACAGCATTAGGTAAGAAAGTGCCCAAAGATATATCTGTTATTGGATTTGCCAACGAATCCATTGCTTGTTATTCAATTCCAAAATTATCTACAGTTAATCAGCATGCGGAAGATATTGGTAAAAAATCTGTTAACCTTATGGTTGAGCGATTAAAGAATAAAGATTCTAAAACTGACCCAAAAACTATAGTTGTTCCAATAAAAATAGAAGAACGCTCATCGACATAAAAAAATCTGCATTGATATAATGCAGATTAATAATATTGTGACTCCTCAGGGATTCAAACCCCGAACCGCTGGAGCCGAAATCCAGTGCTCTATTCAGTTGAGCTAAGGAGCCTTTTCTAAGACAATTTTGCCTTTACAATATTAGAAATTGTTTTTCCATCAGCTTGGCCAGCTAATTGTTTAGAGACTATTCCCATAACCTTTCCCATATCTTTCATACCTTCTGCTCCTACTTCATCTATAGTCATTACAACTACTTTTTCAATTTCTTCTTCACTCAATGCTTCAGGTAAAAACTGACTAATAACTTCTGCCTCATCTATTTCTGGTAAGGCTAAATCTTTTCTGTCTTGTTCTAAATAAATAGCAGCACTATCTTTTCGCTGTTTAACTAATTTCTGAAGCAATTTTAATTCTTGCTCTTCGGTTAATTCTCCATTAGATGCACTTTCTGTTTGCGCTAATATTATAGCTGATTTTACTGCTCTTAATGCTGTTAGAGCAACCTGATCTTTGGCTTTCATTGCAGCTTTCAAAGCTGTCATTACATCTTGTTGTAAACTCATATTGTTATATATTTAGAACTGCGAAGATACTAAAGAAAACCCGAAAAGCTGGCAGGCTTTTCGGGTTTGACAAGTGTGAAACACTAAACTAAATTTGCTATTAATCTACGTTGTCGTGTAAAAATGAATTGTTACTTCTTAGCTGAATCTCGTCGTTGTCGTCAGTACCAACAGACATTCTAGAAGCATTTGTTTCAGAAGAATGCTGAGCATCTTCTAAATTCACACCTTGTCTCTTATAAGCAGGTTCTTTTTCTATTTCATCAATCTTAGCATTATTGAACTTATAATTGAAGTCTTTCATCTTTTTTCTTCGTTCATCAGCTCTCGCTTTTAATAACTCAGAAATAGGGCTATTCATAGGATCTATATCCTCAGGATCTAAAATTTGCTCTTCTTCTTGTGGCAATACTTTCTTTTCAAAAACGATATCGTCTTCGACCTCTGGATCTTTTACTTGAGTTTTATTCATTGAAGACTCGTAGGTAGTTACATCTTCTAATGCATACCTTTTTTCTCCGGCTTCATTAGCTTCAGTAACAGGAATCATTTCTGTATATTCTTCTACATCTAAGTCTTTTAACTCTTCATCTAATGAAAACAAAATCTTCTCTTCTTTGACCCCTTCCTCTTCCACCTCAGGATTGGATAATGGTAAATCAAAAGTTAGTGTAATTTGCTCTTTGGCTTCCTCTTCTTCAACACTATTTACAACGTTGTCTTTAGATGTAATTATAAACTCGTTTTCTTGATTTTCTATTTCATTAACGGGTGTATCAATCACTTCATCATATACTACACTCATGTTTTTAATGAACTCTGTTGTTGGTATTAAACCTAAATCATCTTTAGGCTCTTCAATCTCCTCATCTGTTAATGTATGAATTACTATTTCTTCTTTTTCTAAGATAATATCTGGAGTTATAATAGCAGGATCAGATTCTCTTACGATAACTTCTTCACTATCTTCTTCTAGTGCGTGTATTACTTTTTTAGTTTCGGTATTAGAAATCTCATTTTGTTGATCTATATCAAAACCAGTAGCAATAATAGTTACTGAAATAGATTCGTTTAGTGATTCGTCTTCACCAACACCCATAATAATATTAGCACCATAACCAGCTTCAGTTTGAATATGATCATTAATTTCACCGATCTCGTCAATAGTGATTTCTTGTGAACCAGAAACAATTAACAATAACACATTTTTTGCTCCTGTAATTTTATTATCATTAAGCAATGGTGAGTCTAAGGCTTTCATAATGGCTTCCTGAGCTCTAGTTTGACCTGAGGACGTTGCAGAACCCATTATAGCTGTACCACTATTACTCAAAACTGTTTTAGCATCACGTAAATCTATATTTTGAGTGTAATGATGCGTAATAACTTCTGCAATTCCTCTAGATGCTGTTGAAAGGACTTCGTCTGCTTTTGAGAATCCTGCTTTAAAACCAAGATTTCCATAAACTTCTCTCAATTTATTATTATTAATAACAATTAACGAATCTACATGTGCACGTAAGTTTTCTATACCTCGTTGTGCTTGTTGATTTCGCATTTTTCCTTCAAACTGAAAAGGCATTGTAACTATACCAACCGTTAAAATATCTAGCTCTTTGGCCATTTTGGCTATAATAGGTGCTGCACCTGTACCAGTTCCGCCTCCCATTCCTGCTGTAATGAAGACCATTTTGGTATTAGTGTCTAACATACGGCGTATATCTTCTAAACTCTCTACTGCAGCTTGTTCTCCAACATCAGGATTAGCACCAGCTCCAAGACCTTCGGTTAGGTTAACTCCGAGTTGTATTTTATTTGGTACACCACTGCTTTGAAGAGCTTGAGCATCTGTATTACAGATTACAAAATCAACACCTTTAATGCCTTGTTGAAACATGTGGTTTATAGCATTACTGCCTCCTCCGCCAACTCCAATAACTTTGATGACGTTAGATTGGTGCTTAGGTAAATCAAATGCTATGTTGCCCATTTCGTTATTGTTGCTCATGTAATTAGTTTTTTGGGTCTGTTATGGATAAATTAATTATTAGGTTTTTTTATTATCGTTACTCCGCGTTATCTAAAAAATCTTTAACACGTTCAGTGAGTTTATCTAAAAACGATTTACGTTCTTGTTTAGGTTGTTGTATTACTTCTGCTTGTTCTTCTTCTAAAGTTGAATCTTCTGTATCCATAGACTCAGACATAGTTGCGGCATGCATTTCTACTTTTTTGCGTTCTTGTCGTTTAAGACCATCCATGACCAAACCAACAGCTGTAGCAAAAAGAGGACTAGTAACATCATCATCACTATCACCTGCTAAGTGCTCATTAGGATACCCTATTCTGGTATCCATACCTGTTATATATTCTACTAACTGCTTAAGATGTTTTAATTGACTTCCTCCACCTGTTAAAACAATACCAGCAATAAGCTTTTTCTTTTGTTCCTCATGTCCGTAATTTTTTATTTCTACATATACTTGCTCTACAATTTCAACCACTCTGGCATGGATTATTTTAGATAAGTTTTTTAATGTTATTTCTTTGGGATCTCTACCTCTAAGACCAGGAATAGAGACAATTTCATTATCTTTATTTTCTCCAGGCCAAGCAGATCCAAATTTTATTTTCAACAGTTCTGCTTGCTTTTCAATGATTGAACAGCCTTCTTTAATATCTTCTGTAATAACATTTCCTCCAAAAGGAATTACTGCTGTATGTCTAATAATTCCATCTTTAAAAACTGCTAAATCGGTAGTTCCTCCACCAATATCAATGAGAGCAACACCAGCTTCTTTTTCTTCTTGGCTTAAAACTGCATTTGCTGATGCCAAAGGTTCTAATGTAATACCTTCTAGATTTAACCCTGAACTTTTTACACAGCGTCCAATGTTTCTAATAGACGATACTTGGCCAACAACGACATGAAAATTTGCTTCTAATCGACCACCATACATACCTATTGGTTCTTTAATTTCTGGTTGACCATCAATTTTATATTCTTGTGGCAATACATGTATAATTTCCTCACCTGGTAACATTACTAATTTATGCACCTGATTAATTAATCGGTCTATATCGTCTTCATCAATAACCAATTCAGAATTGGCTCTAGTTATATAATCACTATGTTGAAGACTTCTTATATGCTGACCTGCAATACCAACTGTAACTTCATCTATAGAAGAACTAGCTGCTGCTTCAGCTTCTTGAACGGCTTGTTGTATAGATTGTATAGTTTGTGTAATATTATTTACCACACCTCTATGTACACCAAGGCTTTTAGATTTTCCAATTCCTAAAATCTCTACTTTGCCATACTCATTTTTACGCCCAATCATGGCCACAATTTTTGTGGTACCAATATCTAATCCAACTGAGATTTTATTGCTTTCCATAGTTTACTTTTTGGTGCATATAACTTGACTATCGAATTTTAAATTCACAACCCTGTAACTGTCTATAGTTTTATCTTTAATTGCTTTTTTATAAAAAGCTTTTAAATTATTTATTTTTTTATCTAACTGTTTTAAACTACCTAATTGCACTTTAAAATTATTATCTCTTACATAGAGATCTAGTGTGTTGTCAGAGTTTTGATTTATACTTGTTATATGTATTTTTAAAAACTCATCTTCATTAATCTTCTTTGCAATATTATATATGCTTGTAAGATTATTCTTCTCTATATTACCAGTGACTAGAGGAACTCTTGCCGTATAATTAGCAGACAAAGGCATAAAAGAACCTTCATCGTCTATATAATATGACATATTAGTTCTAACTCTTGCAATAGGTCTTTTCTGTTCAATTTCAGCTGTAAGTACACCATCTACTGACATGTGAACTTGTGCTGATTTAATCATAGGGCTAGAATTTAGGGCTGCTTCTAATTGACTCAAATCTATAATATCTTTAGGCTTACCCGTAACGGTCTGTTGATTTTGTATTAACAATTTACTAACAGCCTCATGAGTTATGAATGGTTGGCTTTCTCCGATGAATTTTATGATTGGCTGAACCACCTTCCTATTTGAATTTCTATGTGTTGAAAACGCAAATAAAAAGACTACCAGAAGGACTAGAACAAAGACTTTTATGTAGCTGAAATTAACTCGCATAACATAATGCCTTTTTAATAGATTCAACTTCTTGTCCAATATCTCCTGCGCCTAATGTAATAATGACTTCTGCCTTAGAATTAGTTACTTTATGAATTATAGTATCTTTAGAGATAACCGATTTATTATTATTTTCTACAAAACCTAACAACCACTCTGAAGTAACACCTGGTATTGGTAATTCTCTTGCAGGATATATTGGCAATAAAACAACCTCATTAAATTGCGATAAAGATTTTCCGAAATCATCTACAAAATCTTTTGTTCTACTATATAAATGCGGTTGAAAAATAACCAGTGACTCTTTCTTTGGATACAATTCTTTTATTGTATTGTATATTGCATTAATCTCCTCAGGATGATGTGCATAATCATCAATAAAAACAAGATCTGATGTTTTAATTTGATAAGAGAATCTTCGTTTCACACCTTGATAAGATGCTAAAGCCTTAACGAGCTGCTGGTGAGGGCAACCATACTCAAGAGCCATCGCTAAGGCTATTAAAGCATTCGACAAATTATGTCTACCAGGTAGGTTAAATTCTACATCTTTAATACTAATTTTTGGTGTTTTTACATCAAACACATAAGTCCCATCTGTTATTTTTATATTTGAAATACTATAATCAGAATTATCTTCAATTCCATAGGTTATACCAGTAATAGGCAGACCATTTTTTACAAAAAGTTTACCGCCTGGTTTTATTTGTTTAGTAAAATCTATAAAAGAAAGCTCCAACTTCTTTTTTTCTCCATAAATATCCAAATGGTCTGCATCCATTGAAGTAATACATGCTAAATCTGGAAAGAGTGTTAAAAAGGAACGATCAAACTCATCAGCTTCTACGACTGAGACCTCAGTACCCTTTAAAATGAGATTAGAATTGTAATTTTCACTTATACCTCCAAGAAAGGCTGTAACAGCTACATTAGATTCGTATAACAAATGACCTAGAATACTCGTTGTAGTTGTTTTACCATGAGTACCAGCTACAGCTAAACATGTCGTCGATTTTGTGATTGCTCCAAGGACTTGAGAACGTTTCATAATCTGAAACGCATGTGTTTTAAAATAACTTAATTCATTGTGATCAACAGGAATAGCTGGAGTGTAAATCACTAAGGTCTCTTTTGGGTTTTTAAAGTGATCTGGAATATCACTAATATCGTCATTAAAATGAATTGAAATACCCAAAATTTGTAACGCATCTGTTATTTCAGAGCTTACTCTATCATATCCAGCAACAGTACTACCTTTAGCTACAAAATATCTAGCTAAAGCACTCATACCTATGCCACCAATGCCAATAAAATAGATATTTCGTTTATTTATATTCATTTAGCTTTTTAGTAGTTTTTCGACCTCGTCAGCTATATCTTTTGTAGCATTAACAAGTGCCAATACTTTAATATTTTTACTTAATTCTTCTCTTTTTTCTGATGACTTTATTAAGGTTGTAAAGGTGTCTTCAAACTTTGCTTCTAATTCATTTTCTGTTAACATAAGTGCGGCACCTTTATCTGCTATAGCTTTTGCATTTTTACTCTGATGATCCTCTGCAACATTAGGAGATGGAATGAATAGCACAGGTTTACCAACTACACATAATTCGGAGACTGAACTTGCTCCTGCTCTAGATATAATAATATCAGCAGCAGCATAAGCATTATCCATTTCATTTAAAAAAGCATGAACTTGAACATGGTCTTCCTTGTTATATGTTCTATATAAATCGTAATACAATTTTCCGCATTGCCAAAGTAATTCAATATCATGATTTTGAAAAAAAATGAGTTTTTCTTCAATAAATTGATTAATTCTTGCTGAACCCAAACTTCCACCTAAGACTAGAATAGTGAATTTACCATGTTTTAGTCCAAAGTGGTCTTTTGCACCAACAATTTTATTGTGTACATTAAGCAAACCTTCTCGTATTGGATTTCCTGTTTTTACGAGTTTATCCTCTGGAAAAAAGCGCTCTAAACCATCATAAGCAACACAAATTTTATTCACTTTTTTACCAAGAATTCTATTTGTTATGCCTGGAAAAGAATTCTGCTCTTGTATTAGACTTGGAATATTTTTATTTGCTGCAACTTGTAAAAGTGGACCACTAGCAAATCCTCCTGTTCCTATAACTACATCTGGATTAAAATTTTTAATTATTTTCTTAGATTTTAATAGGCTACTTATTAACTTAAAAGGAAATACTAAGTTTTTTAATGTTAATTTTCGTTGTATTCCTGAAATCCATAGACCTTCAATTGCATAACCAGCTTGTGGTACCTTCTCCATTTCCATTCGATCTTTTGCTCCAACAAAGAGGAATTCAGATTTTGGAAATCGCTTTTTCATTTCATTTGCAATAGCTATTGCAGGATATATATGACCTCCTGTTCCTCCTCCAGATAATATGATTCTATAACTAGACATTAAATTGTTTCACTTAAAATTTCTAACGGATTATCTTCTTGTATTTCTTCCTCTTTAATTTCTTGACGTCTTGCACTTACACTCAGTATAATACCAATTGCTAAACAAGACATCCAAATAGAAGTTCCTCCACTACTAATAAGCGGTAATGTTTGACCAGTAACGGGAAATAACTCTACTGCTACTGCCATATTTATTAATGCTTGAAAAACTATTGGAAGTCCTACACCCAGCACTAATAATTTACCGAAAACTGTATCTGATTTTTGGGATACAATAACCAATCTAAATAGCAACCATGAATACAAAATCAACAGAAAAATTCCGCCAATTAATCCGTATTCTTCAATAATAATAGCAAAGATGAAATCTGAAGACGATTGTGGTAATACATTTTTTTGTCTACTCTTACCTGGTCCTAATCCTTTAATTCCACCTGAAGCTATTGCTATTTTAGCATTTTCTATCTGATAATCAGACTCTGTATCTTCGCCGTTGGCAAAGCTTTCAAACCTACCAATCCATGTATCAACTCTATTAGGCATTGCATCAGGAAATGCTTTTGCAACTAATACAAATAATACTAAAGCGCACAAACCTGAACCTATAATTACGAGCAAATATTTAATTGGGTACCCTCCAATGAATGTAAGCATAATAACCATACAAAACAGAATAGCTGTTGTTGAAAAATTAGCTGGCAAAATTAGTATGAGTACAAAAAATACTGGCAACCATAATGGAAGTATGGTTTCTTTGAATGAGATACTTTTATCTTTTATTTTTGATAAATACCGAGCCACATATACCATTAAAACAACTGATGCTAAGGTTGAGGTTTGGAATGACATGCCTACAAACGGAATTTGAATCCAGCGGCTTGCATTAGCACCACCAATAGTCTTACCTTGAAAAATTGTAAAAGCCAATAACACCAATACTATAGGCATCATGACCATTGATAATCCTCTAAAATACCTGTATGGTACTTTATGGACGCCGTACATAATAGCGAAGCCTAAAAATAAATGCATAAAGTGCTTAACAAAATAACTAAAAGTATTACCTGATCCTCCAGTATATGCCAAATTACTAGCTGCGCTATAAACAGGTAAAAAAGAAAATATAGCTAATAAGGCTGCAATTGCCCAAATTAGTTTATCTCCTTTTAAGTTATTTATAAATGAATGCATTTAAACCGTTTAGTTTTTACAGATTTCTTACTGCATTTTTAAATTGTCTTCCTCTATCTTCATAATTTTCAAAAAGGTCGAAACTTGCACAAGCTGGTGATAGCAAAACACTATCTCCAGAATCTGCAACCTTGTAGGCTATTTTTACAGCCTCAGACATAAATTGAGTTTCAATAATAATATCTACCATATTAGAGAAAGCCTGCATCAGTTTTTCATTATCTACACCAAGACATATGATAGCTTTAACTTTCTCATTTACAAACGGAAATAATTCTTCATAATTATTGCCTTTGTCTTCACCTCCTACTATCCAAACTGTTGGTGCCTCCATACTCTCTAAAGCGTAATATGTTGCATTTACATTGGTAGCCTTTGAGTCATTGATATAGTCTACCTTATTTATTTTTAAAACATGTTCTAAACGATGTTCTACACCTTGAAAATTTTCTAAACTTTCTCTAATGGTCTGCTTACGTATCCGCAATAAATGCGCTACTGTAGAAGCAGCCATAGCATTTTTAATATTGTGTTTCCCCTCTAATGTTATACTTTTTGTTGGCATAGTTATACTGTTGTTATCTATTGTGATTTTTATATTATTATTTTCTAAATACGCTCCATTCTCAATAACTTTTGTTAACGAAAAAGGCAATAATGTGGATTGAACTGGATTTTCCTCTAACCATTTAATAATAACTGCATCGTCAGCATCATAAATGAGGTAATCTTCCGAGGTTTGATTCATGGCAATTCTGAATTTAGATGCGATATAACTTTCAAACTCATAATTATATCTATCTAAATGATCTGGAGTTATATTCAGTATAACGGCAATATTTGGTTTAAACTTTGTTATTCCATCCAACTGAAAACTGCTAACCTCTAAAACGTAGTTTTTTAGTTGCTCATTACAGACAGAGCTTGCGAAACTATCTCCAATATTTCCTGCTAAACCTAAACTTTCTTCACTCTTCAAAAGATGATGAGTTAAGCTAGCAGTTGTTGTTTTACCATTACTTCCTGTAATTGCAATTAGCTTGGCATTGGTAAACCAAGAAGCAAACTCAATTTCAGAAATTACAGGAATCTCAAGCTTTTTTAACTGCTTAACCAGTTCTATTGAGTCTGGAATTCCTGGGCTTTTCATTACCAAATCTGCATTCAATATCCTATCAGAAGAATGCTGTTTTTCTTCCCATTCAATCTCATTATGTATAAGAGCGTTTTTGTATTTGTCTTTTATTGTTCCTTTATCGGAAACAAATACATTGTAACCTTCTTTTTTTCCAAGCAGCGCTGTCCCAATTCCACTTTCTCCTCCTCCTAATATGACTAATCTTATTTTTGTCATTTTCAATGTCATTGAGATTCTTTAATAAAATCAGAACACCAATGTTTATCTAATTTTCAATGTCACTATTGTTAAAATTGCCAAGAGTATTCCAATAATCCAGAATCGTGTTACAATCTTACTTTCGTGATATCCTGATTTTTGATAATGATGGTGTAAGGGCGACATCTTAAAAATCCGTCGTCCTTCACCATACTTCTTTTTGGTATACTTGAAATAGCTCACTTGCATCATCACTGATAAATTTTCAGCTAAGAAAATGCCACAGAGCAATGGTATTAACCATTCTTTTCTAACTGCGATTGCTATTACCGCAATAATTCCTCCAATGGTTAGACTTCCAGTATCTCCCATAAATACTTGAGCTGGATAGGTGTTATACCATAGAAAACCAACTAAAGCACCAACAAAGGCTGCGATATAAATTGTAATCTCTTCTACTTGAGGTATATACATGATGTCTAAGTAGTCTGAGAAAATGATATTACCAGAAACCCAAGCAAAAATCCCAAGAGTTAAAACAATGATAGCAGATGTTCCTGCTGCTAAACCATCTATACCATCGGTTAGATTGGCTCCATTAGACACAGCAGTAATAATAAAAATAGCTGCCAGAATAAAAATAAGCCAAGTGTATTTTTCTAAACTTGGATGAATCCAAGTCACTAAATCTGAGTAATCAAACTCATTTTGTTTTACAAAAGGAATGGTTGTTTTAGTTGATTTTACCTCATCCATAAACAACTTTGAAGGAGCTATATTTGGATTTTCTGCTATTAGAACTTGTTGCTCATTTAATGGTAATTTTTCTTTTATCGTTACATCCTCATGAAAATAAAGCGTTGCACCAACTATAATGCCTAAACCAACCTGACCTAAAACCTTAAATCTACCTTTAAGTCCCTCTTTATCATTTTTAAATTTTTTAATATAGTCATCTATGAATCCTATAGTTCCCATCCATAGTGTCGTCACAATAAGTAGAATAATATAGATGTTCTCTAGCTTGGACATCAAAACCACTGGGATGAGTGTAGCTAGAATAATAATGATTCCTCCCATTGTAGGAGTTCCTGCTTTTTGAGCCTGACCTTCTAAACCTAAATCTCTAATCGTTTCTCCTACCTGTTTCTTTTGTAAAAACTTAATAATACGTTTACCAAAAACTGTAGATATCATTAAAGACAATAAAATTGCAACAGCAGCTCTAAATGTTATGAAACCAAAAAGTGATGCTCCAGGAAACTCAAATTGTTTTTCTAAATATTCAAATAGATAGTACAGCATTTACTTTTGTAATTGTTTTAATAGTTCTTTTACAATTTTGAAATCATCAAAATCAAAACGTTCTCCTTTAATTTCCTGATAAGACTCATGACCTTTTCCTGCAATAAGAATTATGTCTTTTGGATTAGCTAATTGGCAAGCCGTTTTAATAGCTTGCTTTCTATCAACAATAGAGAGTACTTTCTTAAAGTTTATAGGCTCTACGCCTTTCTCTATATCATCAATAATGGTTTGCGGTTTCTCACTCCTTGGATTATCGCTTGTAAATATTACTTTGGTACTTAGCTCGGAAGCAATGTGGCCCATTTTAGGTCTTTTGGATGTGTCTCTATCTCCACCACAACCAATTACTGTGATAAGTTCTTCGTTTTTAGTTCTAATAGAATTAATGGTTTCAAGTACATTTTTCAAGGCATCTGGTGTATGTGCATAATCTACAATTGCAGTAATTCTATCTTCAGAAACTAAATATTGAAAACGTCCACTAACACTTTCCAACTCACTTATTATTCTTAAACTCTCTACTTTTTCTAAACCTAGAAGTTCTGCAGTAGCATAAATTGCTGTTAGGTTATAGGCATTAAAATCGCCAACTAATTTTGACCAAAGTTCACTCTCATTAATTTTTAGTAATAGTCCTCCAAACTGATTTTCTAGAATTTGAGCTCTATAATCTGCATAACCTTTTAAAGCATAGGTGTATTTATTTGCAGCTGTATTTTGAAGCATAAATAATCCATTCTTATCATCAACATTTACCAAGGCAAATGCCTTTGCAGGAAGCTGGTCGAAAAATGCTTTTTTTACATCTCTATATTCGGCAAAGGTGTTATGGTAGTCTAAATGATCGTGAGAGATATTTGTGAAGATGCCACCAATAAAGGTCAATCCTTCTGTACGTTTTTGATGAATACCATGAGAGCTTACTTCCATAAAGCAAAACTCTACACCTTCATCATTCATTTGCTTTAAAAACTTATTTATAGTTACAGAATCTGGAGTAGTATGAGTAGCTAAAAACTCATTATCGTCTACCATTATTTTTACCGTTGAAAGCAAGCCAACTTTAAAGCCAGCTTTCTTAAACATTTGATAAAGTAATGAAGCTACTGTAGTTTTACCGTTTGTCCCTGTAACACCGACTAACTTTAAATTTTCTGAAGGTGAACCGTGAAAATTAGATGCTATATAAGCTAGAGCTGTTGATGTATCTTCAACTTGAACATAAGTAATATTATCTTCTAAACGTGCAGGAAGCACTTCGCAAATAATAGATGTTGCTCCTAATTTTATAGCTTTATCTATGTAATCATGGCCATTAGTTAAAACACCTTTAATAGCTACAAACAAATCATTTGTTTCAACTTTTCTTGAATCAAACTGAATAGTATTTACAGTAGTCGTCGTACTACCAACTACTGCATTTATATTAACCTTATATAATATGTCTTTTAATGTCACCATTAAATTGTCAACTCTATTGTTTGATTCTTTTTAATTCTCACACCCTTAGCAACGGACTGATTTTTCACAACACCAATACCATTAATTTTAACCTTTAAACCCATATTTTCTAACAGTGCTAAAGCATCCATAGTTGGCATTCCTTTTACATTAGGCATTATGGTTTTATACTTTTGAGCAGTGTCATAATACTGCTCGTATTGAGTTTCGGCAGATGAGTTTGCAACATTTAAAGTTTCTACTTCATCTATGAGTGGTGTATCTGTATATATTTTCTGAGCTATTTTTTTGAAGACTGGGCCAGAAACATCTGCTCCATAATAACCTACACTCTTATCAGGCTCATGTATAACAACTATACAGGAGTATTCGGGGTTTTCAGCTGGAAAAAATCCAGCGAAAGATGATATATAATTTAGCTTTTCTTTATCTCTATAATCCTTCTGACAAGTTCCTGTTTTTCCTGCCATAGAAAAATTTTCTGAATATAATCCATGACCAGTACCATGCTTCTTCTCAACTACATTTACAAGCAACTGCTTAAGTTTCTTTACAGTTTCTTTTGAGCAGACTTGTTTATTAATTACTTTTTTATCAAAGGATTCAATTGTTTTATCAAATTCTCGTACCTCTCTTAAAAACAAAGGCCTTACCATTTCTCCTTTATTAGCTATGGCATTATAAAAAGTTAAGGTTTGCAATGGCGTAAAGGAAACACCATATCCATAAGCCATCCATTCTAAAGCAATACCACTCCAACGTTTATTTTTAATTCTTGGATCTGGTATAATAGGTTTTCCTTCTCCAATTATTGGCAAGTCTAACGTTTCATTGAGGTTCATATCATATAACCCGTCAACAAACTTTTTTGGATTATTTGTATAGCTATTATGAATAGCTTTTACAATACCTGTATTCGATGATACTTCTAAAGCTTTAGCTACAGATATTTTTCCATAACCTCCATTTCTTGAATCGCGAACTTTTTTACCATAGTAAGTAAGTATTCCTTTCTCTGTATCAACAACATCGCTGGTATCAATAACCTTATCATCCAAAGCTACTGCCAAAGCCATTAATTTAAAGGTAGAACCAGGCTCGTGACTTTCGCCTACCGCATAATTTAAACGCTCATAATATTTACCTTCCTTGTTTCTGCCTAAGTTAGAGATGGCTCTAATTTCTCCTGTTTTAGTTTCCATAACCACCACACACCCATGGTCCGCTTTGTAAAATTCTAACTGCTCTAATAAGGCGTGATGTGCTATATCTTGTATATTAATATCAATAGTGGTGTAAATGTCATAACCATCTTGAGGCTCAACTTCATTATTATCTCTTATAGGTTTCCACTGACCTTTCCCAATTTTTTGCTTTAAACGATGACCACTTTTACCTCTTAAATACTGCTCGCCAAAAGCACCATCTAAACCAGCTCTAGTAACATTTCCGTCATCATCAAATCGCTCATATCCAATAGAGCGTAATGCAATTTCACCCATTGGATGTTCACGTTTAGTCTTTTGCTCTACTATTAAACCTCCTTTAAAAGCACCAAGACTAAGCATTGGAAAATTCCTAAAGCGTATATAATCAGAATAGCCAAGATTCCTTGCTAGAAGAAAGTATCTGTTCTTATTTTTTCTGGCTTTCTGTATTTCATTTTGATAATAACTTGATGGTTTCCTTGAAAATTTTGAAAGTGAATCACATAATGGCTTTAAGTATTCATTAAATACAATATTTGAAGGTGTTATTGCATCTAATCTTATATCGTATTTAGGTACAGACGTAGCTAGAAGGCTTCCATCTGCTGAATACACATTACCTCTATTTGGCAAAATTTCAACATCTTTAATTGTTCGTTCTTCAGCCAAATCTCTATACTTATCCCCTTGAATAAACTGTATACTCACCAGTTTAAATACCACAGCTAAAACAAAGACAAACATGCAGCCTGCAACAAAATATAATCTATTTAATATGTGCTTATCTTCTATTGCCAATATCTATTTGGATTGAGATTTTACTTTTATTTTTTTTGGAGGAATCAACGATGTTTCAATCCCTTTTAGTTCCATTTTCTTTACCACTGACGATTGCATTTTTAAACCCATTAGTTTTTTTCTGCCCTCAACCATAATAGATCTTAGCTCTTTAACTTCATTATTTAATCGCGCTATTTCATGTACTTTTTTATCTGCACTATGAGAACTAGCAATCATTATTAATGCAAGTATTGAAATAAAAAGAATCATCCTCCAGTTTTTAAATGAGTCGTCACTCACCAAAAACTTCCCTTTTAATATGCTGTAAACATTTTTTTTCAACTATATTTTTTCTGCTACTCGAAGTTTTGCACTTCTTGCTCTATTATTAATTGCAATTTCTTCTGCATTTGGAATTATTAAACCTCCAACTTTTTTTAATGGAACTTCAAAATTTCCAAAAACATCACGTTCTGGTTCTCCTTCAAATAATCCATTTCTAATAAATCGCTTTACCAATCTGTCCTCTAAGGAGTGGTAAGAAATAAAACTTAATCGCCCTCCTTTGATTAATAACTCAGGACACTGCAGTAAGAACTCTTTTAAAACAGCAATTTCCTGATTTACCTCTATCCTAATCGCTTGGTATATCTGAGCTAAAATCTTATTTTCTTTACGTGGTGGCAAAAACCGTTGCAACACTTCTTTTAATTGAACGCTAGTTTTAATATGATTATTTAATCTTGCAGCTGTAATAACTCTTGCCATAGCAGGTGCTTGTCTTAATTCCCCATAATCTTTTAACATACAACGAAGCTGTTCTTCGGTATAATCATTAACAACATGAAAAGCAGACAACGTATCATCTTGATTCATTCTCATATCTAAGTCTGCTTCGAAACGAGTAGAGAAACCTCTTTCAGCCACATCGAATTGATGAGAAGACACTCCAAAATCTGCAAGAATTCCATTAACTTTTTTAAAACCATAAAACTTTAAAAACCGTTTTACGTACCTAAAATTTTCATTAATTAAAATGAACCTCTCATCATTAATAGTATTTAAAAGAGCGTCTTTATCTTGATCAAAAGCAATGAGCTTACCTTTTTCTCCTAGTCGATTTAATATTTCTTTACTATGACCACCACCACCAAAAGTGACATCTACATAAACGCCATCTTCTTTAATATTTAAACCATCAACTGTTTCTTGAAGTAATACTGGGTTATGATACTCCATAGTCCAAATCATCTTGTCCCATTACCTCTTCTGCTAAATCAGCAAAGTCTCCAGTTGCATCATCTATGGCCTTTTCATATAAATTCTTATCCCAAATCTCAATTATACTTACAGCAGAAGCCATGACCACATTTTTTTTGATCTGAGAAAAGGCTATTAAATCCTTTGGAATTAGCAAGCGACCTGCTGCATCTACCTCTACAATTTTAACTCCAGCTGTAAAACGACGAATGAAATCATTGTTCTTTTTCTTGAAGCGGTTAAGCGTATTTACTTTACTCATAACAGCATTCCACTCATCTATTGGATAGAGCTCCAAACATTTCTGAAAAACGGAACGCCTCAGCACAAAACCTTTTTGCAACACGGGAGAGAGCTGTTTCTTTAAACCAGACGGTACAAGGAGCCTTCCCTTAGCATCTGCCTTACATTCGTATGTTCCGATTATTGAGTTCAATTCTTTGACTTTTAAGCACTAACGACTACGATTCAAATATATTGAAAAAAAACCCACATTTACCCACAAATACCCACTTTTGTTGATAAGTTTTCGATGAACGACACCAAACTCTGCTTTTAAATTGTTTTGTTAGTCATCTACATCTTAGTTATCAAGAGTTTAAAAGCTAATTTTATTTTATTCAACAAAGTGTTAATATCTAATTATATAAGTATAATTAAGAGCTGTTCTTAATCATTGTATTATGTAGGATTTAACTATATTTGTTTAAAGAACAGACGACCCGTTTATGGCGTATACTTTAAAAAAAGAAAAGAATTTTAGTTATATAGAAACAGGAGAAGGCACACCAATTATTGTGCTTCATGGATTAATGGGAGGACTAAGTAATTTTGACGGTGTCTCTAAATTTTTCTCCGAAAAAGGGTATAATGTTATTATACCTGAACTACCTATTTATAGCATGTCGCTTTTAAAGACGAACGTAAAAAGTTTTGCTAAGTACCTTCATGATTTTATTGAGTTTAAAGGATTTGAAGAGGTTATTTTACTAGGAAATTCACTTGGAGGACATATTGGCTTGTACCACACTAAGATGTTTCCGGATAAAGTAAAAGGTCTAATTATCACTGGAAGTTCTGGTCTTTATGAAAGTGCAATGGGTGGAGGCTATACCAAACGTAGTGATTATGAAGTTATTAAGAAAAAGGCTCAGGATGTTTTTTATGATCCAAAAGTAGCTACTAAAGAGATTGTTGATGAAGTTTATGCTACAGTAAATGACAGAAACAAACTTATAAAAACATTAGCAATTGCCAAGAGTGCCATACGACACAATATGGCAAAAGATCTTCCTAAAATGCAAACTCCAACATGTATTATTTGGGGAAAACAAGATAACGTAACACCTCCTGAGGTTGCTAAAGAGTTTAATGAATTACTCCCAGATTCTGACTTATTTTGGATAGATAAATGTGGTCATGCTGCCATGATGGAACATCCAGATGAGTTTAATATCATTTTAGAAAATTGGTTGAAAAGCCGCGGATTCTAAATTCAATTTAATATTATGAAAATTAAATCTGCTGAATTTGTAATGAGTAATTCAGATGTTACTAAATGTCCAAATAATGCAATTCCTGAATATGCATTTATTGGCAGAAGTAATGTTGGTAAATCCACTTTAATTAATATGTTAACCAGTCGTAAAAGCTTAGCTAAAACCTCTGGAAGGCCTGGAAAAACGCAACTTATCAACCATTTTATCATAAATAAAAATTGGTATTTGGTAGATTTACCTGGTTATGGTTATGCTAGAGTCTCTAAATCTGAGAAAAAGAAATTTCAGAAATTTATTACTAACTATTTTGAGCAACGAAAACAACTCGTTTCTGCTTTTGTACTGGTTGATATTAGACACGAACCTCAGCCTATTGATTTAGAATTTATTCAGTATTTAGGCGAAAAAGAGATTCCGTTTTCCATAGTGTTTACAAAAGCAGATAAATTAAAACCAAAGGCTATAAATCGTAATGTAAAAGCTTATTCTAATGAACTTTTAAAGACTTGGGAAGAACTACCTCAGCTATTTGTTACATCATCTTCAAAAGCTATTGGTAAAGACGAATTATTAGAATTTATTGACGCAACAAATGAAGAGATTAATACTTTGAGGCAATCTTAGTTTTTCACATCTAACGCATCTCTTAAAGCATTACCTATTAGCATAAATGCCATCACTAAAATCATTATACAAAGACCAGGAATTATTGCCAAATAAGGCTTTCCAAGGATAATATAGTTGTAATGATCTTTGATCATTGCTCCCCAACTTGCCATAGGTGGTTGTGCTCCTATTCCTAAAAAACTCAATCCACTTTCTATTAATATGGCTGCAGCAAAATTAGCTGCCGAAATCACAATAACTGGTGCCATAATATTGGGCAATATGTGACCCGAAATAATCCTAAAATCTTTAAAACCTAATGCTCTTGCCGCAGTAACATACTGCATTTCTTTTACACTTAATACTTGACCTCTTACGACTCTAGCTACTTCAACCCACATCGTTAAGCCAACAGCTATAAAAACTTGCCAAAATCCTTTTCCTAAAGCTAGTGTTATTGCAATGACTAATAACAGTGTTGGTATAGACCACGTTACATTAATGAGCCACATAATTGCAGCATCAATTTTCCCACCATAATAGCCTGCTATACTTCCTAAAGTTACACCTATAATTAATGAGATGAAAACAGCTACAAATCCTATAAAAAAAGAAATTCTAGAGCCTATCAAAATTCTACTCAGATAATCTCTACCATACTTATCTGTTCCGAAAATGAAGCGTCTACTTTTAATGTATTTCTTATAATTAGCATTGGGGAAAACATCTAATGAAATTATTTTTTCTTCACCTACTATGCCATCAGAACTATACAATACATATTTCATTTCACGATCCTTAACCTCAAAATCTGAAATAGGTATTTCTGTATCTAAATTTTCTTTTCCAAAAAAAAGAGATGATAAAAAATTTTGTTCTGTATTTTCATTAGAAGGTATTGTAAGCATTAAGACTTCAAAACCTGGTTTTTGAGAATGTATAGACAAATGCATTTGATTTGCATTTGAAGAATCATCTGGACTTATCACATAAGCAAACACTGCAATTAATCCTATACATACAATAACCCAAAAACTGAAAACGCCCCAGAAATTCTTTTTAAATCTCTGGAGCGCTAATTGAGTTAATGATTGACTCTTTATACTCATTAAGTTTTAGTTTTTAACTGCAACTTTAGTTTTCTTTATCTGATAAGATAATTTTAAATCATTTAAAACATTTAGAGCTTCTTCTATATAAACATCTCTACTTAAACTCTCATGCCATCGTTTACGCTTCTCAGCCAATATAGAATCTTCTTCCATTAATTTTAGCTCATATGGTAAGGATTTAAAAGTAAGATTGGTTTGGTAATCTCCAATCATATCGAATCGTTTGGCTTCTTCTTCATTACGTTTCATTTCAGTTCTATAGGAATCATAATTTAAAGAGTAAAGCTCTCTATCTCTAATCTTTTTAATCCATCGTGCATTAGCATCTATAAGTTTTAACTGCTCATTGTTAGCCATACGTGTTCTACTTTTTTCTATAGTAGATTCATAATCATAGTAATTTTCCCAAACGCTATAATTGGCAGCATCAATTTCATCCCACGATAATGGGTTTTCCTGATCTTTCTCACCAATATCTATGTAACTGTAACGATCAGGAACAATAACATCACTCTTAACGCCTTCTAACTGAACCGATCCACCATTAATTCTGTAATATTTTTGAATGGTGAATTTTAGAGCTCCCATATCGCCATTAGTATTATTTCTAACCATTCTGTTTAGATCAAAAATAGTTTGTACAGTTCCTTTCCCATAAGTTTGTTTACTACCTATTACAATACCTCTTTTATAATCTTGTATCGCAGCAGCCAAAATTTCTGACGCAGAAGCAGATAATTCATTAACCAGAATCACTAAAGGACCATCCCAAATAATAGACTGATCTGTATCATTTAGCACTTCTTTTGGTTCACCTGTTGTTTTTACTTGAACAACTGGACCATCTTTTATAAATAAACCTACTAAATCCACTACGATCTGTAGTGATCCTCCTCCATTATTACGCAAGTCTAAAACCAGCCCTTCCATGCCTTCAGCTTTGAGCCTTTCTACTTCTTTTTTTACATCAGTAGCTGCATTACGTTTATTATAATCTTCAAAGTTTACATAGAATTTAGGTAAATCAATAACACCAAATGTTTTACCTTCTTTCTCTACCTTTGAGGATTTAGCATAAGTTTCTTCAATTTCTACTATATCTCTTGTAATTGAAATATCTTCAATAGTACCATCAGTTCGTTTAAGAGTTAAAATAACTTTTGTTCCTTTTGGGCCTTTTATAAGTTTAATAGCATCATCTAAACGCATACCAACAATAGAAACAGCTGTTTCTTCATCTTCTTGCCTTACTTTTACGATTTGGTCACCAACTTCTAATTCGTTAGCTCTCCAAGCAGGACCACCACTAATAATTTCGTTAACCATTATGGCATCCATTTTTTTCTGAAGTCTTGCACCTATGCCTTCAAAATTCCCAGACATAGCAACATCAAAACGTTCTTTATCCTCTGGAGCTAGGTAAAACGTATGTGGATCAAATTCCTGAACTACTGCGTTAATATAAACTGCAAACCAATCTTTTCGTTGTCTGTCGTCTATGAAACTGTAAAGCTCATCCAAAGATTTTAATGTTTTTTCTCTAGCCTCTTTTTCAAGTTGTTCGTCAGATTTTTCATCAGTAGAAGGTAATTCTTCATTCTCAGAAGAAAACTCACCAGATAACAACATATCTAATTGCTCAATAGCATCGTCATAATTAGCAATTGTAGAAAATTTAAGCTGATTTCTCCATCGTTCTTTAAGCTCTTTTTTGTTTTTTACAAAAGGTAATGCCTTATAGTCTGTGGAAAATGTTTCGTCTTTAGTAAAATCAAAAGGCGATTCAAGAATATCTTTGTAAAACGCCTTAGACTCTTCAATACGCTTTACTAACCTCTCGTGTGTAATATTAAAAAATGTTATATCGTAAGACTTTAGTTGGTCGTCTATCTGATCTTTGTAAGCTTCAAACTCTTTAATATCAGACTCGTAAAAGTAACGTTTAAAAGGATCTAATTGTTCTATATAGCCTTCAAATACATTTTTTGAAAACTCATCATCAACATTCTTAGGATCAAAATGTCCTTCTTCAATAACATAAGTAATTAACTGAATTAGTAACTTATCTTTATCAGGATCATTAAACTTTTTTGAGGTAAAGCTGCATGAGGCAAATGCTAATAGCAACGCAAGCAATAAAAACCTATAATTCCTTCTCATTATTCTCATAAATTGCATGGTATATTTTTCACTAAAATAAAAGAAAAAACCGTGCCAATAAAAAACCGTGCTACTAATTTTTTGTTAAACCTACTATAGTAAGAGATTACAATGTATTTTATGTATTTTTGAACTGAAAAAAAGCAGTATTATATGTCTAAAAGACCCTTAATTTTAGTCACAAATGATGATGGTATTACAGCACCTGGAGTTAGAGCTTTAATAGAGGTTGTAAAACCTTTAGGAGATGTTGTGGTGGTTGCTCCAGATAGTCCTCAAAGTGGAATGGGACACGCTATTACGATCAATTCTACATTATTTGTTGAAAAAATATCTGAAGAAGGTTCTGAAATAGAAGAATATAGTTGCTCCGGAACTCCTGCTGATTGTGTCAAATTAGCTATTAATGAGATATTGAATCGAAGACCAGATCTTTGTGTTTCAGGTATTAATCATGGTTCCAACGCTTCTATAAATGTTATCTATTCTGGAACAATGAGTGCTGCTATTGAAGCTGGTATTGAAGGTATACCTGCTATTGGGTTTTCACTTTTAGATTATAATTGGTCAGCAGACTTTACTAGTGCAAAGTACTTTGCAAGAAAAATTGTTGAGAATGCCATTAATGAAGGTATTCCTGATGATGTCATTCTTAATGTGAATTTTCCGAATCTTCCTGAAAAAGACATTAAAGGGATAAAAATTTGTAGACAAGCAAGAGCCAATTGGAAGGAAGAATTTGATAAGCGTCAAAATCCCATGGGGAAAGATTATTATTGGTTAACAGGTAAATTTGTAAATATGGACAAAGGGCAAGACACAGATATATATGCGTTACAAAACGGATATGTTTCAGTAGTACCTGTTCAGTTTGATCTTACTGCACATCACTGTATACAACAATTAAACAGTTGGAATCTCAATGATTAGAAAGGAAGTTTTTAAAGGCATGTTTGTTGGCTTAATTGCTACTATTTTTGGACTTGTATTTGCTATGGAAATTTTTGGATCATCCGATAATTACGCTGTCGTTATTGAACAAGCCATTGCCAAAGGGTTCTTAGGAAAACTCATCAGTATTGGCGCCATTTTAAATCTTGGTGCTTTCTTTATTTTCATTAAAAAGAAACAAGATCATAGAGCAAAAGGTGTTCTTATTATGACAATAATAGTTATGCTAACTACATTTGCTATTAAATTTTTAAGCTAATGAAGTACTACATCATTGCTGGCGAAGCCTCCGGAGATTTACATGGTTCTAATCTTATGAAAGCTCTTTTAAAACATGATAAAAGAGCAGAAATACGATTTTGGGGAGGCGACCTTATGCAGCATGTTGGTGGAATCTTAGTAATGCATTATAAAGAACGTCAGTTTATGGGTTTTGCTGAAGTAATTTTCAATCTCAGAAAAATCTTAGGACTCATTTCGTTCTGTAAAAAAGATATTGAAACTTTTAAGCCAGATGTGATTATTTTTATTGACAACTCAGGTTTTAATCTCAGAATAGCCAAATGGGCTAAAGCGCAAAACTTTAAAACACATTATTATATTTCTCCTCAAGTTTGGGCATCTAGAGCTGGTAGAGTTGAAAAAATAAAGCGCGATGTTGATGCCATGTATTGTATTTTACCGTTTGAAAAGGAATTTTACAAAAAATACAACTACGATGTTCATTTCGTTGGTCATCCTCTCATTGATGCCATTGCAGATAGAAACCCTGTAAAAGAGTCTGAGTTTAGAAAAACACATAGTCTAGGAAATAAACCAATTATTACTTTATTACCAGGAAGTAGAAAGCAAGAAATCACTAAAATGCTTGGTGTAATGCTTAGTTTAGTTGATGATTTTACAGATTACCAGTTTGTTATCGCAGGAGCACCAAGCCAAGATTATGAATTTTATAAAAAATTTATAAAACAAGATAATATTAGCTTTATATCTAATAAAACTTACGATCTTTTAAATATATCTTATGCTGCTTTGGTAACTTCTGGCACAGCTACTTTAGAGACTGCTTTATTTAAAGTACCACAAGTAGTTTGTTACAAAGCCAATGCCATTTCTTATGAGATAGCTAAGCGTATTATTACCCTAAAATTTATTTCATTGGTTAATCTTATTATGGATGGTAAAGTCGTTGCCGAACTTATCCAAGGTGACCTAAATACTAAACGTCTCAAAAAAGAGCTTCATGCCATATTAGATCCTAAAAAAAGGGAACAATTATTTATAGATTATTTTGAATTAGAGCAAAAACTAGGCGGAAAAGGAGCTAGTGACACCACAGCAAAATTAATTGTTAAAGCTATCTCATCTTGAAAACTTTTATTCAAGTTTTAATTATTCTATTCTGCTTCTTCAGCTGTGGTTCTTCAAAACGTGCCTCTGAGCGCAAAACCGT
Organism: Microcosmobacter mediterraneus; assembly: GCF_031846265.1. Classification (NCBI taxonomy): domain Bacteria; kingdom Pseudomonadati; phylum Bacteroidota; class Flavobacteriia; order Flavobacteriales; family Flavobacteriaceae; genus Microcosmobacter; species Microcosmobacter mediterraneus. The sequence continues at coordinate 227,742 of NZ_JAVRIA010000003.1, forward strand.
TTCAACAAAAACTGAACGAAGTACATCATCAATAAAACCCAATGCTAAGACAACAGCGATCATAAATACAGCTGAAGATTTTAAAGGTGTGCGTTACAAGTATGGAGGTACTACAAAACGAGGTATGGATTGTTCTGGCCTACTATATGTTGCCTTTAGAGAGCATGGTGTTTCTATACCTAGAGTATCTTCAGATATGGCAAAACAAGGGGATTGGATAGACATTAAAGCCATAAAACCTGGAGATCTAGTATTCTTTGCTACTAAAAAAAATAGCAGACGCATTAACCATGTAGGATTAGTTACTAATGTTCGTGGAGACGATATACAGTTTATTCATTCAACAACAAGCAAAGGTGTTATTACCTCATCCATAAAAGAGCGGTATTGGTATTTAGCATACGTGCAGGCAAGACGTTTGTTATAAGTCTAATTTTTAGTAACTTACATTATGAAGTTACTAGATTTTCCTATTATAAAATTAACTTGCTGTATCCTTTTTGGAATTCTTATTGCATGTTATATAACAATTCCTACTGTAACTTCAGCAATCTTAGCTCTAATAGGATTTTTAACTATCCTTTTTGGGTACTTATTTAAGTCCTTAGGAAGATCGTATTGGTTTGGAATTTGTGTTTTTATTACTGGCATTAGTATTGGCATTCTTACTTATAATCTTCATGATCAAAAACGTTGGAAAGCTCATTATAACAATATTGGCATCAACCAAAATGATGTTAGTTTAATTACTTTCAAAATAACAAAACGGTTAAAACCATCTCATTTTCATAATAAGTACGAAGCTAAAATTCTAAAGATTAATAATGAAAAAGTCGTTGGTAAAATCTTAGTTAATATCTCTAAAGACTCTACAGAAAGCTACTTATATGTTGATGAAGCCTATGTCATAAATTCGAAATTAAGTACTATTTCTGGACCAAAAAATCCGTTTCAGTTCAACTATTCAGATTACTTAAAAAAACGGCATATTTATGCGCAACTTTTTACCACTTCTGAGCAGCTAGTAAAACTAAAATCAATACGTACCTCAGTACATGCTTATGCAGAAGGTTTGAGAAATAAAATCATACATAATCTTAAAAACAGTCGCTTATCAGAAGATGAGCTTTCTATTATACAAGCCCTTTTACTTGGGCAGCGACAAGATATTTCAAAAGATATTTATGATGACTATGCAAAAGCTGGTGTGATTCATATCCTTGCTGTTTCAGGATTACATGTTGGAATTATAATGTTGATTCTTCAATTTTTATTCAAACCACTTCATCGGATTAAATATGGGAGATATATTGCTCTAATTTGCATTACTATATTTCTGTGGAGCTTTGCTGTTATTGCTGGTTTATCACCTTCAGTATGCAGAGCAGTAACTATGTTTACGATTGTAGCTTTTGCGCTAAATATAAAACGGTTCACCAATATTTATAATACACTGGCAATCTCAGCCTTTGTCTTGTTACTATGGAATCCTATGTTTGTTTTTGATGTTGGTTTTCAACTAAGCTACATCGCTGTTATTGCTATAGTAAGTATTCAACCATTACTTTTTAAGTTATGGATCCCAAAATGGGTTATTCCAAGAAAACTATGGGAAGTCTTTACTGTTACAACAGCAGCTCAGTTAGGTGTTCTACCTTTAAGTCTATTTTATTTCCATCAATTTCCAGGATTATTTTTCTTATCTAATTTAGTAATCATTCCATTTTTAGGTATACTGCTTGGAACAGGATTAGTAATAATTCTACTCGCTTATTTTAATGTATTACCAGATTTAATATCAGAGGTTTTTGGTACTGCTATATATTTGCTTAACACATTTATAGCTTGGGTTTCCGAACGAGAATCTTTTTTATTTACAGAAATATCTTTTGGTATTCTGCAAGTTATGGCCTGTTACGTACTCTTAAGATTGTTATACAAATATTACATAAATAAGACCTATAAGAATCTACGTTATGCTCTTTTTGCTGTGGTTCTATTACAGCTGTCTTTTATCTATTATACTTGGCAAAGAAACGACGATTTATTAATTGTATTTAATAAGAATAGAGCAAGTTTACTTGGTGTTCAAAACAACTCTAAACTAGATCTATATAGTAATTTGGAGAGTCTACAAAATGATTATATCTTATCAAATTACAAGATAGGAAACAGGATAAGAGAGATCACTTCAAAGCCTTTAAAATCCGTTTTTAAATACAAAGACAAAACAATCTTAATTATTGACAGCTTAGCAGTTTATAATGTAAGCTCTTTTAAACCTGATGTTATTTTGCTAACTAACTCTCCAAAATTAAATTTGAATCGATTACTAGATTCTTTAAAACCTCAACATGTTATTGCTGATGCTAGTAATTATAAATCTTATGTAGAACGCTGGAAAGTAACTTGTGAAAACAAAAAAACCCCTTTCCATAGTACTTATGAAAAGGGAGCATTTATGTTATCTGAATGATTAACCCTTAAACGTTGGTTTAAACGCTGTATAATAGGTATTAAAATCTTCTTGAGATTTCATGTTTTTGTAATCATCATCTTTAAAAAGTTTCAAATATAACTCTAACTGTTGCGGCTTTTGATAGCCTCTTAATGGTGTTATAAAGTTAGACTCTTCATCTAAAAATACAATGGTCGGAAAAGCCTGAACCTTAAATGCTCTTGCTAGCTCATGTGTAGCGTTTCGCCTTTGAGCTTTTGCAGGATCATAACCAGGATTAGAGAAGGTTTTACCTTGATAATTTATAGTAGAGTTTCCTTGCGCATTAAACTTTACTGCATAATAATTTTTGTTGACAAAATCTGCCACATCCTGATTTTGAAATGTGTTTTTATCTAACATTTTACAAGGTCCACACCAAACAGTATAAACATCTATCATTATCTTTTTGGGTGACTTTTTTTGAAGCTCTAAAGCCTCTTCTAAAGATACCCAATTAATCTTGTCTTGTGCTGAACTAATTGTTGAATATCCAACAACTAGTAGTAATAGTATTAATTTCTTCATAACTCGATTTGTTGCAATTTCTATTCCGAACTTACAAAAAATGCATCTTTACAGATGCATTTTGCGTTTATTTTAACGTTTTACTCGATTATCGTACACCATGCATGAGTTTTTTGAGTGTAGGGTTCAGTACCATTGATACAAATCCTATGGCAACAGAAACAAGTGTGAAAATTAAAAAGAAAGTACTTAAAGAGTACTGCTCAGTAATTTTATCTATCATGCCTCCCATAGTACCTGCTGCTTTTTGACCAATAGCAATAGCTAAATACCAAATACCAAACATAAAACCAATCATACGACCAGGAACTAATTTACTGAGGTAAGATAATCCAACTGGTGAAATACATAATTCTCCCATAGTATGAAACAAATAAGCAAGAATTAAAAATATCATACTTACAGATGCGGTTTTAGCGCCTTGAGGAATTCCCATTGTACCAAATACTAAAATACCAAAACCAAGACCTAACAATACCATTCCGATACCATATTTCATGGCTGCACTTGGATTATATTTACTTTCCCACCACTTAGAAAAGAATGGTGCTAACGTAATGATAAAGAACGAATTTAAAATACCAAACCAAGAAGCAGGAACTTCAGTTGCCTCTTTACTAAACTCACGATTCAATTTGTAGTATACTATATACCATAAGAAAACAAAGGATAAAGCAAGAATAATATTGGAGTACGGGATTTTTGAATATGTTTTTTTGAATAATAAATAGAGCACCCAAGTTATTATTGCTAAAGGTCCAACAGTTAAAACTAAATCTATAATCTTGAATATCATTGCTGAATTTCCTGTTAAAGCTCTCTCTGTGTAGTCCCTTGCAAAAAGGGTCATAGACCCTAAAGATTGTTCAAAAGCAGCAAAAAAGAATACTGTAAATATCCCAAATACAGATACTGCGATAATTTTGTCTCGAACAATCTTAGTATATCGTGATATTCTGGTAATTATTAAATACAAAAACATAGCTAAACTAGCGAGTATTGTAACATTAGAACCATCCATATCTCCTAGGCTAAAATCAAGCAGATTGATGTTTCCAATAGCAGACATAGGACCATTAAATAAGTATAACAATCCACCCAAGGATGATAATACTATTAAAGCTTTATCAATACTTGTAAATGGGTTTAATTTTTCTTCTGAATCAACACTTTCAGAAGGAGAATCTTCATTTATATTTTGTGGTAATTCAACTTCATGAACTTTTGAAGGTCGTTCACCAATTTGCCCAAATAAATCTTTGGCTAACCAAAACTGAATTAAACCTAATAACATAAAAATACCAGCTAAACCAAAACCATAGCTCCAACCTATATTTTCTGCTAAATAACCACAAAGCATCATTCCGAAAAAGGCACCAGCATTTACTCCCATATAATAAATCGTATACGCACCATCCTTTTTAGATTCTTTGCCTTTATACATTTCAGAAATCATAGAGGTCATATTTGGCTTAAAAAAACCAGTACCAATAATTAACAATGCTAATCCTAAATATAGAGACCAAGGAGTTTCAACAACCATTGCTGCATGACCTAACATCATGATAAAACACCCAATAATTACTGCCCACTTATAACCTGTATACTTATCTGCTAGCCATCCTCCAAGAATTGGAGTCAGATATAACAAAGCACCATAGGTACCAATTAATTCTAAAGCATGTTGACGTGGCCATTCCCAACCTGGATTGTCACTAATTATTGGTGCTGTTAAAAATAGTATCAATAATATTCGCATTCCATAAAATGAAAAACGTTCCCACATTTCAGTAAAAAATATCACAAACAAGCCAGCAGGATGACCAATAACCTTGTCTTTAAATAAATTTTCAATATCTGTACTCATAATAGTTAGTTTAGTTATAAGGAAAAACCCTCAATAAAGAGGGTTTGTATTTTAATTATCCGCTAATTCAAAGCCTTCAGCTTCTTCATATTTTAAATCTCTTTCTTGATCTTCAACACCATGAGTTAATCGTTTTAGTGGTTTTAAAATTGCAATAAACAAACCTCCTATTATGACTGTGAATATCACAATTCCAGCAAAAATGGTTTTCTCGCCATAATCGGTTGCAGATTCTCCTACAATACCTGCAACTTTATTTCCTAATCCTGTTGCTGCAAAATATACTCCCATCATTAAAGATGCATATTTAATAGGTGCTAGTTTTGTAATAAACGATAATGCTACTGGAGAAATACATAACTCTCCAATGGTATGGAATAAATAAGCTAAAACTAACCAAATCATACTTGAAGATCCTGATTTTTCAAATTCCATAGCTGCAAATACCATGAATAAAAATCCAAATCCCATAATGATAATACCTAAAGCCATCTTAAACAAAGATGAGGCTTCTCTACCTTTTAATTTTCGTTTAGCCCAATAACCAGCAACTCCTGTTGCGAAAAGGATAATAAATCCTGCATTTAAACTTTGAAACATTACAGTTGGTATTTCCCAACCAAATAACATTCTATCAGTATTGGTTTCTGTGTATAAATTCATTAATCCACCTGCTTGCTCAAAAGCGCCCCAAAAAATAATTACCATAATAAATGACAATAATAGTACAAGAAAACGATCTTTATAAGCTTGTGAATCTAGTTCTTTATATATCATCATTAATAAAGCAGCAATTGCTGTTAAGAATAAAAATAGTAATCCGTAGCCCCAACCTAAATAATACCATCCTATCCCAGATAATACAGCTAGAATGATTGTAAACGTAAGTTGTGTGGGTGCACTAGATAATTTAGAATATAATTTACCATAAGATATCTCATTTGGGTCATCTTTTGTTGGTTTTACAAAATTTCCAACATGTGTTAAATATTTTTGTCCATATAAATAGTTTATTAATCCTAGAACCATTACAATTCCTGCTAATCCAAATCCTGCATGCCAACCCCATTCTGCTACAACAAGACCTACAATCATAGTTGCTAGTAAAGAACCTAGATTAATCCCAATGTAAAAAATACTAAAACCTTTATCTCGTCTTATATCACCTTCCTTATAAAGTCCCCCAACCATTGTAGATATATTTGGTTTCAACAAACCAACTCCTAAAATTACAAGTCCTAGGCCAGTATAAAATGCCCAAATATCTGTTAGAACTAATACACCGTGTCCTAAACATAGAACAATTGCTCCTACCAAGACAGCCTTTTTTTGTCCAATTAATTTATCTGCTATCATACCTCCAGGAATTGACATCACATAAACCAACATGGTATACCATCCATAGAGTGCTAAAGCTTCTTTACTTGTCCAGCCTAAACCAGCACCTCTATCATCTCCAATAGTCTCAGTAGTCATATATAATACCAACAAAGCTCTCATTCCATAATATGAAAATCGTTCCCACATTTCTGTTAGGAATAGAATATAAAGACCTATTGGTTGCCCAAAAAGTTCTTTTTGATGTTGTTCAGTTACTGTTGCCATAAAATTTATATTAGTTAGTTATAGTTTAGTTTATCCTTTAATTTTTGAAGTTTCTTGTTTCTCTTCTTCTTTCATTTCTCGTTTATCTCCTAATGTTTTATGAATGAAGTTGGTCATTTTTTTATACAAATGTAACCTTGTATTTCCTCCATAAATACCATGATTTTTATCTGGATAAATCATCCATTCAAACTGTTTATCTGCTTGAATCAATGCTTCTACCATACGCATGGTATTTTGTAAATGTACATTATCATCTCCTGTGCCATGAATTAATAAGAAATCTCCTTTTAATTTATCTACATGATTTATTGGTGAGTTTTCATCATAACCACTGGGATTTTCTTGTGGTGTAGTCATATAACGCTCAGTATAAATGGTATCGTAAAAACGCCAGCTTGTTACTGGTGCAACAGCGATGGCCATACTAAACACATCGTTGCCTTTAAACAAAGCATTACTACTCATAAAACCTCCATAACTCCAGCCCCAAATTCCTATCCTATCTTCATCTATATAAGATCGTTTACCTAATTGCTTAGCTGCTTCTATTTGGTCTTCTACTTCGTATTTACCTAATTCATTTTGCGTAACTTTTTTAAATGCCGCACCTTTTAATCCCGTTCCTCGGCCATCAATACAAACCACTATATAGCCTTGTTGTGCGAGATGCTGATACCAATAATCATTGACTCCATTCCAACGATTGGATACTTGTTGCGAACCAGGTCCAGAGTACTGATACATAAATAAAGGATATTCTTTGTTAGCATCAAAGTCTGCAGGTTTTATCATCCACATGTTAAGGTCATTGCCATTAACGGAAATAGTACTAAACTCTTTTCTAGAGGTTTTATAATCTAAAAGTTTCTTGGACACCTTATCATTATCAACAATACTCTTAATGACATTACCATTTTTAGAGCTGTTTAGTGTATACTCTGGAGGTGAGGTTGCGCTAGAATGTGTATTAATGTAGTATGTAAAGTCAGCACTAAACGATGCACTATTTGTACCATCTGTTTTAGATAATCTAGTTTTCTTTTTACCATTTAAACCAATGCTGTAAACATCTCTATTTATTGATCCATTCTCTACAGATTGATAGTATATACGTTTATTATTAGCATCGTAACCATAATAGTTAGTAACTTCCCAGTTACCATCAGTAACCTGATTTATTAGCTCACCAGACTTATCATAATGATAAATATGGTTGAATCCATTTTTTTCGCTTGTCCAAATAAAGCTATGATCTTCAAGAAAAGTTAAATCAAAAGTAACATCTATATAAGCATCATCCTTTTCAGCAATTGCTAATTTAGAAGTCATGTTAGATGCATTAATCATCCACAGATCTAATTCATTCTGATGGCGATTCATATATTGAGCACTAAGGATATTAGCCTCATTAGTCCACTCTATTCTAGGTATGTAAAAATCTGAATATGATTTATCCACTTTTACTTCACTAGTAGAGTTATTTTTTAAATCATGAATATGTAACGATACCAGAGAATTTGCCTCACCAGCTTTTGGATATTTAAATACTTGTTGTGTTTGATATAACTCAGATCCATATACATCCATAGAAAATTCAGGCACATTGGTTTCATCAAACCTAATAAAAGCTATTTTGTTGCTATCAGCATTCCAGTCAAAGGCTCTCACAAAACTAAATTCTTCTTCATAAACCCAATCTGTAATACCATTAATTACTTTATTGGTTTCACCATCAGTTGTAATTTGTAATACCTTACCAGAGGTTAAGTCTTTAACATACAAGTTATTTAGGTATCCATAGGCAACTTTAGTTCCATCTGGAGATAAAGTAGGCTCTTGGATTTTATTATCAGAAATCTTTATTAAATCAGAATTATTGGTGTCTAAAACATAATAAATTCCTAATCGAGAACGTCTAAAAACAGGAACTTCTTCTATAGTTAATATAACCTTAGATTCATCATTATTGAAGGTGTAATCTATAAAGTATTGAATTTCTGATAAATCTGCAGAATTGACTAAAGTCTTCTCTTTTTCAAGTGTTTTGTAATTATAAATATCAATAGAAGATGTTCTGTTTGCTCTATCAAAATTTAATACTGAATATTGCTTGCCATTTTTCATAGAATGCAAAGACTGCATTCCTTGTGTTCTAAAAGTTCCGCTCCAAATATCCTCTAATGAGATTTCTTTGGTTTGAGCATGGATAGAAATAGCTGATAAAAAGGCAATAAAAGCGAAGAACTTAATAATTTTCATTTAGTTAATTTTTGTGCAAAATGATGCCAAGTTTACTAAAAATAATGCAAAAAACCCTAATTATTTACAGTAAATCGGTATTAAAACTATAACTCGAACAATTTTCGTACCAAGAGTACTATCTTTGTATTTACAACATTTTTAATGTAAAAAATACTTTAGTGAACGGTTTCTCCAAGTTAACAAAAACTGAAAAAATAGATTGGATTGTTAATGAATACTTTTCTAATCCAACTGAAGCTCAGCAACTTCTTAAACAATATTGGAATACAGATTCTAAATTACAACAGTTGCATGATGAGTTTATAGAAAATACAATATCTAACTATTATTTACCTCTTGGTGTTGCTCCAAATTTTATTATTAATAGCACTAACTACACTATACCAATGGCTATTGAAGAAAGCTCCGTAGTTGCTGCTGCTAGTAAAGCTGCCAAATTTTGGGCAGAACGTGGTGGTTTTACAACCAACGTTATTTCTACAACCAAAATTGGGCAGGTTCATTTTAAGTATTCTGGGCATTTTAGTGATTTGACCGAGTTTTTTAAATCGATTAAACCTAAACTTATTGAGGATACTAAACCTATTACCAAGAACATGGAAGCTCGTGGTGGTGGTATCTTAGATATTGAGCTAAGAGATAAAACAGCTTCATTAGACAACTATTATCAACTACACTGCTCATTTGAAACCTTAGATGCCATGGGAGCAAATTTTATAAACTCGTGTTTAGAACAATTTGCAAAGACGTTAAAATCTCAAGTTGAATCTCATCTTAATGAAACTATTGACATTATTATGAGCATCCTTTCTAATTATGTTCCCGAATGTTTAGTTAGAGCTGAAGTAAGTTGTGATGTTATTGATTTAAAAGATAAAGGCTTAGAAAATCCTCAACTATTTGCTGAAAAATTTGTCCAAGCTGTTGCCATAGCAGAAGTAGAACCTTATAGAGCAGTGACACATAATAAAGGAATCATGAATGGTGTTGATGCTGTAATATTAGCAACAGGAAATGATTTTAGAGCTGTAGAAGCTGGTGTTCATGCTTATGCTTCAAAAGATGGTCAATATAGAAGTTTAACACATGCTACTATTGTAGATAATATTTTTAAATTTTGGATAGAAATACCATTAGCACTCGGAACTGTTGGTGGTTTAACACGTTTACATCCTTTAGTTAAATTTTCTTTAGAATTATTAAGAAATCCCTCAGCAAAAGAATTAATGTCAATTGTTGCTGTTGCTGGATTAGCTCAAAATTTTGGAGCACTTCGTTCTTTAACTACTACAGGAATTCAGGAAGGCCATATGAAAATGCATTTAATGAATATTCTCAATCAGTTTGAAGCCAATACAAAAGAGAAAGATTATATCATAACACTTTTTAAGGATAAAGCTATAACACATAATGCTGTTGTTGAAGCTTTAGATTTATTTAGACAATCTAATAGTGATTAAAAACAAAACATATTACAGCAACGGAAAATTATTAGTAACTGGAGAGTACGTCGTATTAGATGGTGCAAAATCTCTAGCTGTACCAACTTCCTTTGGGCAATCTCTTACTGTAAAATATTCAGACAATGATGTATTACAATGGAATAGCTACGATTATACTAATTCCATTTGGTTTGAAGCTAATTTTAGTGTTGAAAACAACTTTGATATTTTAGACACAAATCATCGAGATATTGCTAATAAATTAAAAGATATTCTAAAATATATTCAACGAATACAACCAGAATTCTTTAAATATTCTAGAGGAAAATTAGTTGAAACTCACCTCGATTTTAATAGAGAATGGGGTTTAGGAACCTCATCAACATTAATAAACAACCTTGCAACTTGGTCTAATGTAGATCCATATATCTTACTAGAAAACACCTTTGGTGGTAGTGGATATGACATAGCTTGTGCCAAGTATAATAAGCCTATTACATATCAGCTATCTAATGATAGTAGAGTTGTAAATACTGTAACATTCAACCCTGAATTTAAATCTCATCTCTATTTTGTATACCTTAATCAGAAAAAAAACAGCAGAGAAGCTATAGCACAATATAAAGGCAATCAACCGATTTCTTTAGCTACAATTTCTGAAGTTAGCTCACTAACAGAAGCAATTATAGACTGTTCTAATTTATCAGAGTTTCAATTTTTGATACGCAACCATGAACTAATAATATCTAAAATAATTAATCAAGAGACGATTCAAAACAGATTGTTTAGCGATTTTAAAGGTCAGATAAAAAGTTTAGGAGCTTGGGGAGGCGATTTTATTTTAGTGGCTTCAGAAATTAACCCAAAAGCGTATTTCAAAGAGCTTAGGTTTTCAACAGTAATTCCGTATTCTGATATGGTTTTGTAGACTTTCTTGTTTATAATAATCTTCAATTCTATTTCTTTATCATCGTAATATTGCAATATCACGATGATAAAGAAATTTACAAAAAAAGCCGTACGTCATGTACGGCTTTTTTTCTAGTATATTTAATTACTAATAGAATGTAGCTCTATTATCATCTATATCTGCAACTTCTTTTAGTGCATTGTATACTTTAGATTGCGCTCCATTAACTCTGGCAGTACTTAAACGATTTGCAATTGCCGAATAGTTATCTAGAGGAGTAAATTCATTTACCTTGGTAACCTCTACCATAAATACGCCTTTTTCTCCATCAATAAGTTTAGAAGTTTCGCCTTCGTTTAATCCAAAAGCAGCACCAACCACTAATGGCTCAGGTCCTGCACCTGCTAATGTTGGGTTTTTCATGTTAACTGCTGCTGCAGTTCTTCTAGATTGACTTTGGTTTTTAGCTACATCTGCTACTGTTGTTCCTGTGATTTTTTCACGAATCATTTGTGCTTTCTTAGCATTTCTAATTTCATTCAATGCTATAGCTGATGCATTTTCTGCAGACATTAATCCTTCTTCTGTTTCATTAACTAATTGCACTATTACAAATCCTTTACCAGGAATAGAAAATCGTTTGTAATCACCAATATCAGTTCCATCTTCAAAAGACCATTTAACAATTTGTCTTTGAAAGCCTAAACCAGGAATATTCTCGTCCATTTTACCAAAAGTAACTGGTCTTACAGTTAAATCTTGTTCTTTAGCTAAGGTTTCTAGATCTCCATCTTTTAAGGCAATCTCAAACTTTTGAACGTTATTGAAAATTTGATCTTCTGTCTCAAGAGAAGCCTCTATTGTTTTTGCTATAGTGGCAATTTTAAGCGCTCTGTTTTTAGCGTTCTGTTTTAAAATTTCAATAATGTGATAACCAAAACTTGTTTTTACAACTTCTAAATCACCTACATTATTTTCAAAAGAGAAATCTTTAAATTCTGGTGCCATTGCTGCTTTGTAATCAAATTCTATTTCACCATCTTTTTCATTACTCACTTTATCTGAAGACAATTCTAAAAGATCTAAGAATTTTGCGCTTCTAGATGTAATAACATTGTAAATACTATCTGCAGTCTTTTTGGCTTGTTCATCAGTTTTAGTAACATCAGCTGCTGCACGTTGTCCACCAACGAAAGGAATTAAAATATGACGTACTGTTACTGAATCTGGTATTTGTTTTTCTACTACAACTTTAGAGACTTTATAGTAAGCTCCATCTTTATATGGTCCGTAATACTCACCAACATTTAATTTAAAAATACTATCTGCTATAGCAGGAACTAAATCTGCTTTAAATGTGAAAGTATCATTATAATTAATGTCAGAATTTAGATTAACATATTCTGAAACATCTTTAGCGTCTAAAAACCCAACAATGGTATCTGCAATAGTTACACCTTCAGCTTCACTGTAATCTACTCTTGTATTAAGACTCTTTACAAGATTAGCTTTCATATCTTCTTCATCTTGTGCTGATGCAATTTCTTGAAACTCTACAAACTTCACCTCCTTACTTGCCTCTACTTTATAGTCTTCTGGGTTTTTCTTTACAAAATCATTAATATCAGATTTTGTCACAGCAACTAAACTGTCGGCAATACTTGTATAAGGCACAAATACAAAGCTTAAATCTCTGGTTTGGTTTTCTAGTGCGTAATCTGCTTCTGCTTCACCTAAGGTAGCACCAACTCCAGCTTTAATAAGATTGTAATATGAAGTTTTAAGACCTCTTGCCGCAATACTTTGCTCATTATTAGTCCATTCATCATAATTAATTTGGAAGGTACCTAATTGCGCTCTCTCTGGTCTAATCGCTTCTAAATTAGCAACAAAAGCTTTTAGTTTACCTTCATCAAACGTTCCGGCTTCATTCTGAAATTCTGGGTAAGAACCAAAACCTGGTTTTAATAATTCCATCATCTGAGCATTTTCTACTGTTAGACCTAATTCGTCAAACTCAGTAGACATGATTGCTTTTTCTAATTCTTGATTCCAAACAGAATTTACAGCTTGTAACGAGGAGCTATTGCCTCTTAATCCTCTTTGAGCATTTTCTACTCTAAAAGCAAACTCATTACGCTTTATATCTTTGCCATTAATTGTACCTACAACGTCAGCAGAGCCACCTAATAAAGCGTCGCTGTTTCTAAACAAATCTGTTAATACAAAAGCAAATAATGCCATTGCTATAACTACAATAAGTACTAATGTTCTCTGTCTAATTTTATTTAATATTGCCATTCTATAGTTTTATTTCATTAAATAAGTGTGCGAAAATAGCGATTTTAGTGCGATTATAAAAGCTGAATAACGGTTTTTGCAACCTTATAACGTATTATTCTTCTGGAAGTAATTTAAGTCTTACAACTTCGATTTTAGATGAGGAGGCTTCCAAGATTTTAAATTGAAAATGATCAACCTCCACTAATTCATCTTTTTCAGGAATTCCTTCAGTAACACTCACAATAAAACCACCTAAGGTTTCGTAGTGATCACTTTCAGGAATATTGAGCTTGTAAGTCTCGTTAATGTAATCAACCTCTAGTCTAGCCGAAAACTTAAATACATGGTCTTCTATATGCTCTTCAACCATTTCCACGCTATCGTGCTCGTCTTCAATTTCTCCAAATAATTCTTCTACAATATCTTCAACAGTCATAATACCAGCAGTACCTCCATACTCATCAATAACTACTGCTATACTTTTACGTTTTTTTGTAAGGACGTTCATGATATCTTTTACGTACATAGTTTCTGGAACAAACTCAACTGGCATTGTAATAGACTTGATGGTTTTTGGTTTTTTAAATAAATCAAAGGAATGTACGTATCCTAAAATATCATCAATGGTATCCTTGTAGATTAGAATTTTTGAGCAACCTGTATCTATAAATTCTTTACTTAAATTTTCTATGGTATTAGAGATATCTATGGCAATAATTTCTGTACGTGGCACCATAACTTCTCTAGCTTTAACATCTGAAAATTCTAATGCATTCTGAAAGATTTGAATTTCACTATCTACCTCATCATGCTCTTCTATAGATTGCATTTGTTCTGCAATGTAGTTACCTAATTCTACTTTAGTTAAGGCTAAACCAACTACGTCTCCATCAGTTTTAAAAAAACGTTTTAAAACCGCATCAGAAATCCAAATGACGGAATCTGAAATAAACGAGAAAAGCATATAAAAAACGTAAGCGGGAAATGCCAATAGTTTTAATAAGGTATTAGAATAAATTTGAAAGAAAACTTTGGGTAAAAACTCAGCTGTAAGTAATATAATTAGTGTAGAGAGAACGGTTTGCGACAATAAACTTAAATCGTCTAAAAGGTAATTAATAACATTGTACTGAGATGGTAATATAGATTGAAACCAATGCATTAAAACATCTCCCATAACAATACCATAAATAACTAAGGCAATGTTATTGCCTATGAGCATTGTTGTAATAAATTTAGAAGGTTTTTTGGTTAACTTCTGAAGGATTTTAGCTAACAATCCATCTTGTTTTTTTTCTAACTCAATATGGATTTTATTAGACGAGACAAAAGCAATCTCCATACCTGAAAAAAAAGCTGAAAGCAGTAAAGAAAAAATAATTATAACGACATTACTGTCCATGAATTATTGATTTTTATTTTGTTCAAACTTTCGTCTAAACTTTGCTCTGAAAAAGAACATAAATAGAGCAAGTACTGCTAATCCTATGTACAGGTAAGATTTGTTTCTATTGATCGTCCAGATTTGGAATGCTTCGTAAGATAGAAGCACTGCAAAAACTAAATAGACGTACTGAAAAAACTTTAAAATCTTCATATTAAAACCTTTTGGTAGTACAAAGATAGTTAAAGATTAAAACTCTTTAATAGGTTAGGTAAACTAAATGCTTGTATTAATTCTCAAACTTTAGATCGCTATCATTCATACCTATAACACGCTTGTCTTTAAAGTCGATATCAGAATCTAAATGAAGACCATAAGTGTTAATTTCTGAAGATTTAATTTCAAACGGCTTATCGGTAAATAACCATTCTATCTCTTGATTGTAATAGAGCTGCTCTGTAAACAAGGAATCTTTAGTATGCGAAGCAACGACAACATTTCCTCTTAGATCAATTAAACCACTTTCATTGAATTGAACAGCATAATCTGATGTAATGATTGTTTTCCTAGCATCTTTATCAAATAAAATAAGATTAATCCCTTCTGGAAACTCAGAATATCCAAAATCTCTATTAGAGTAATCGAGCATTTTAGGACTTATTAGGTTAGCAGTGATTGCTCCAGAATCTGTGTATTTAAGGTTAATATCTTCAGCTACACCAATAGGAGCGTTTTGTAGCATTCCTATTTGCTGTACTTCTTTAAAGTTATTTTTACATTGAAAAAACATAGCCATAGTTATTACCATGGCTATGTTTGTTATAATATGTTTTAAGCTTAACTTCATTAAAGAGTTGGTACTTTAACCGATCTTCCAATCCAACAACCAATTTTAATAGTTTTTCCTGCCATACCAGAATTAAATATTTCTGCTCTAGTAGGTGCTTTTGCTTCGTAGTTTTTGCCACTTCCACCGCCTTTCCTAGCTTCTTGTGCAGCTAACCAAAATACAGCTCTTTTATTAAAGTTAGTATCTCCACAACGGTTTGCACTCTTAGCATACATGGCTGCAATTGATAAATGAGGTTTTCTATCCGAAGGATTTAGTTTTAAAGCTTCTTGATAATATTGTCTTGCTTTTCCGTAGCTACCTTTATCCTTAAAGTCTCTTGCAATTTTCTTGTAAAGCTTAGCCTTTTTTATTGGATCTGTTTCTAATTGTACCGTTTGATCAAAATATTTTTGCTCTCCAGTAAGTAAGTATAGATAGAATGCTGTATCAGCATTTGGCTCTATAGCATTTTTTTGCTCTACTATTTTTACAAACATTGGATCATCTTTACAACCTTTGGCATACATTTTATTCATAGCTCTTTGTAGCCAAACAGGATTGTCTTTATTGCCTTCAAAATCTTTTTGGTAAATAGGTATCAATACTTCACAATTAGCTCTATCACCAATTTTCTTATTCATTCCACTCTCAATTAGATCGTAATTTTTTAAATAACTTTCGTAACTTCTTTTTCTTTGACCATCTTTTTTAGACAATGTTTCACCAGCCTCTTCTTTAGCTACTAATTTATTTAATTTGTCTTGGTAAGCACTAACCTCAATTTCTACTTTCTCACTAACATCATCAAACTTATCAAACATCTTCTGAGCATCATCTGAAGTTTTAGCACCAGCATCATAAAGATCTACTGCTAATGAAAAATAAGTATAAAGTGCTTTTGGGTTTACGAAAGATTTTAAATCTTCTTTATACGCAGCATCAAATTCATTATACAACGCTTTATCGTCCATGTTAAATAATGCTTTGTTATCGTACTTTATCTGAGTAATTTCACTCTTTGTACCACCAACAGGATATTTTTTTGGATAAAATTCCATGCCTTTATTTAATAGTGCAATATGATCTTTCAACAAGGTTAATAAATCTTGTCCTTCAGCACTTTTTTCTTTGTGCTTTAGAATTCGTTCTCCATAAATATAAATGGCACTGTTAAACTTTGGGCATTTGTTTCTTACCAACATCCAAGGCTCATAAGCCTCATCGTAACGTTTTTGCTTTGCAAGATCAGAGAATACTTGCAGATTAGCAACACACTCTTCGTCTTGTTGAGCATAACTCACATTAAAACCGATTAACAGGGCAGCAATTATTAAAGTAATTCTCGTTTTCATCGTCTTTCTATTTTATTAGTGTTAGTTAAATTTTCGTTTTTGAAACCATCTATCATTTAATGATAAACTTATACTTAGCGTAAAGAAGTTTTCTTGAATTAAATTTTGGTTTGTTGTACCTCTCTGTCCAAACTCAAAACCAATATTAGCATTAGAGAAAGCTCCGCCTACTGGTAATCCTGCTCCAAAAGATATGCCAAACTCGTTTATAGATTCATTATTAATGTTTAAACCTGTACCTTCAAACCGAACTCCAGCTCTGTAAACCACTCGTTTAAAGTAACTTGAGAAAGAATTATAATCTGGAATAAAGAATCCTCCAAATGAAAAAGATGAGGCGTCTTCAAAAGTTGTACTACTATTAGTGATAATAGGGTTTGAAAACTGACTAGTGTTTACTTTAGTATATTCTGCTCCAACAAACCACTTTAATGGTTTCCCAATACCTGCACCAAAAGAAAAACGCGATGGTAATGTGAGGTCTGTCTTTTCTAAATTATTTAATGAAAGATCCTGATCAATAGTACTCACAACAAACTCACTACCAGTAATAGCATTAATTACCACAGAAGACAATGATCTTGTATTATTAGAAGTAAGATTACTTTTTGGTGTGTAAGCTACTGATGCCATAACCTCGTACTTATCATTAATCTTTGCGTTGTAGGCTAAACCAACATCAAAATTAAGACCACTTAAATCTGATCTGTTATCTTCTCTAGTTTGAAACTGTACAGGATTTCCTTGACTATCATAAATAAAGGCGATGGCATTATTTTGAACATTGCCAAAATTATACTGTCCATCTATTCCTATTCTAAAATTATTTGTTAATTGATAGGCAAATCCAATAAAGGCTTTATTTAGACCTCCTTCTCCACTGTATCTATTGGCTGGATCTCCTGCTGTATTTAGCGATTCTAATTTATAACCAACAGAGGTAAATGGCAATAAGCCAAAACCAAAACCAAATTTTCCTAAAGGCACATTTAGCGCCAAATAATCAAAGGTAGTAGAGCTAGCTTGCTCTTCTCCATTTGCTGCAATTAGGTTTAAACTATTATAACTTCCACCAACTGTAAATTTTACAGGTCTACTTTCGTTATTGTAACGTCTAATATTTTTTCCTGTGTAAAATGCTGGGTTTCTAAGGTTAATATGAATACTATCTGAGAAGATACTCAGTCCTCCCATACTTCTATTCTCAACCGTTCCTTTAAACTTTAAAGTACCTATTCCATAAAAAGAATAAGGTGATGCTGTTCCTTGTTGCGCATAACTTTTAATAGCAAAAACAGCAATAAAAACTATAATAAGTTTTTTAATCATTAGTCTGAGTTAAATTCTAAAATAAAGTTTAAACCTTCTAAAAGAAAATTAGAGTTCGCAAATATGCTACTTTTTAATTGCTTTGACAAGAATTCTGTATCTCCACCTGTTAAAATAACTGTTAAATCCTTGTATTTTGTTTTGTATTCTTTAACAACTCCATCAATTTCTTTAACAACACCATTAATAACACCAGAATGAATAGACTCTGCAGTAGAATTACCAACAATGGTATTTGGATGTTTTGTTTCTAATAACGGCAGGTTTGCAGTTAAATTATTAAGTGCTTTGTAGCGCAGTCTAATTCCTGGAGAAATTGCTCCACCTAAATAGTGATTGTTAGAGGTTATAAAATCGTAAGTAATACAAGTTCCTGCATCAATAATTAGCACATTGCTTTTATTGTAATGCTTTACTGATGCACTTACAAGAGCTAATCTGTCTGCTCCTACTGTTTTAGGTGTTTTGTATTTATTTATAAATGGTAATTTAAGTTCAGAATCTAAGATAATGAGGTCTAGTTCTTTTTTAAGTGTATTTATTTTAGTTTGGTTTAGTTT
This sequence comes from Microcosmobacter mediterraneus, assembly GCF_031846265.1. Taxonomy (NCBI): domain Bacteria; kingdom Pseudomonadati; phylum Bacteroidota; class Flavobacteriia; order Flavobacteriales; family Flavobacteriaceae; genus Microcosmobacter; species Microcosmobacter mediterraneus. The sequence goes on from NZ_JAVRIA010000003.1 coordinate 246,596, forward strand.
ACCAACTGATGAGATTATAGCTTTATTAAAGACATACTTCCATTTTAATAGCTCTCTTAATCCTGATATTATTTTTTTTGTTTTAGTTTTATAAAGTTTTATCTGTTTTCCTTTAGAAAAAACAGCAAATTTTACATAGGTATTTCCAACATCTATAATAAGATTCATAAGCTTTTATAAGAATTCAAATTTACAAAAGGGTTTTTTTATATTTTTATTTTTGGGAATAATAAAAATGAACATATATTTGCATCCGCTTAATTAAGCAACTGGTGCCTTAGCTCAGTTGGTAGAGCAAAGGACTGAAAATCCTTGTGTCCCTGGTTCGATTCCTGGAGGCACCACCATCAAAAACCCAATTCAAATGAATTGGGTTTTTTGGTTTAAAGATTATTTTTCAGATTAATTGCTGATAACTATATAGTTTGTAAATATTTAGACTTTTAAAGAATAATAAACTTAGAAAACTATAAAATCATTAATTTTAATTAACAATGTGTACATTAAGCATAACTTTAATGTATTTTTGTGCTATTAGCAGCTAAATTCCCATCACAATGACAATGATTAAAGACAAAAAAGTAAATGGCGAAGTGAAAGAGACAAATTCTAAAATCGACGCTATTAAAGAATTAATTTTTGGAGAAAACATTCAAGCTTATAATTCTGAATTTGAATCCGTTAAATCCGACATACTTTCCAAAAAAAATGAGCTAGAACAGCTAATTAATGATATTAGAAAGGAACTACTTACTAGTATAGATAACCTAAGTACCGATCTTAATATTAGAATTACTGATCTAGAAGATGCTATGAACTCTAAGTTAGACACATTAGATAGTAAGAAAGTAGACAGAAAATTACTAAGCAACCTCTTCATTAAACTTGGTGAAAAAATAAGCGATCAATAAGAAATTTGTTCTTATGAATCAAGAAGAGAAACTAAGTATCATTAAAGATATTCTCCTTACTGATGAGCGAGAGTTTGCATCTTCTATTGAAAAAAAAATAAATATACTACAGACCACTCTCAATAAAAAAGAACATCTTGCCGATAAAGTAGACCCTATAATTGATGATAAACTTAATGCCTTTATAAAAGAAATCCCTCAAACATTAGGACCTACAATTACTGAAGCATTAAAAGAAGAAATAACCAACTCACAGGACGCTGTAGTTGAAGCCTTATTCCCTATTCTAGGTAAAATGGTAAAACGTTTTATACAGAATGAGATGAGACTTTTATCTGAAAAAATAAATAATCAATTAAATAAAACATTTTCCTTTAAACGCTTTTTTAGCAATCCAAAGTCTAATAAAAAAGGGGTTACCAAAGCGGATCGTATTTTACAAAAACAATTTAACCCAAAAATTGAACAATTAATTTTTGTCGAAAAAGGATCTGGTATTGTACTTGCGGAGTACTCCAAGGAAAAGGCTATAGATGAGGATATGGTTGCTGGAATGCTTACAGCAATAAAAAGCTTTGTAGAGGATGCTTTTAAAAAAGAAAGTCAAGATTTAAACTACATTGAATATGACCATTTCCATATTCATTTACAAAACTTCTCATCGTATTATATTGCTGTAATTGTATCTGGTGCATATAATGTTATCTTTAAAGATAAATTAGAGGATAAACTTTTAGAATTTACGAGTACATTTGTATCTTCTAAAGATTTGAAGAACAAAACTAAATTAACTCAAAAAATTAAAGATTTCTTTAATAATGACAGCTTCTAAAAAAATCGTTTTATTAGGTCATTTTGGCGTTGGTAAGTCTTCTCTAATCAGACGCTTTATAGAAAACATCTTTTCTGAAGATTATAAGGTTACAATTGGTGTTCATATCTCTAAGAAAAAGGTGGAAATTTCAGAAAACGAAGATGTGTCTCTGATTATTTGGGATTTAGAAGGACAAGATGATATCAAAAAAACGAGGTCTTCTTACCTTTTAGGTTCTCATGCGTTTATCTATGTTTTTGATTTATCAAGACCTGCAACATTTAATAATCTTGGTACTGAGCTTAATTTTTTAAAAGATCATTTTACTAATGTTCCTGTAAAAGTAGTTGGTAATAAAAAAGATTTAGTTACAAAGGATTATATATTGCAATACAACGATGTTTTTGATGACTTAGTCGATTATTACACGAGTGCAAAAACAGGTAGTAAAGTTGAAACTCTTTTTTCTAAATTAGCTAAAGAGCTGATTTAAACCTATAAGAGATGCTTGACAACTACCAAAAAAAATACCTTAAAAATAATTTTCAACTCCTACTAGTAGATAATGAAGGTTCTATACTAGAAGTAGGCAATCCTTTTATTAAGGTAGGTAATAAATTACAAGATATTCATCCTTTTTTTGAATCTGTACAAGACTTACTCCTAATAAAAAATCAGCAGCATTCTTTTTCTTGTGTAAACCTTGATTTTGATTACGATAACTTTATTGTAGATATCATTATACACACCGTTAAAAAAAACGAAACTGTTGTTATTATTGAAAACTTAACTAAACATTATAACAATTACCAAATAACAGCTCAGCGTAGAAACGAAACAGTCATAAACTACGAGGTTCTTGAGCTAAAAAATAAATATTTACTAGAAAAAGAAACATTTAAAAATAACTTCATTGCTAACTTTAGCCATCAGCTTAGAAATCCTATCACTGCATCTGCTATTTTTAGTAAACTATTACTAGATACTAATTTAAGCTCTGAACAGAAAAATTATTTAGACATCATTCTGTCTGCAAATAAAGATCTTAAAGAGCGAATAAATGACATCTTAGATGTAGCAAAAATTGAATCTGGTAAGCTTATATTAAGTGAATCCGTTTTTAATTTCAAAGATTTGCTAAATGAACTTATCACTGGTTACAGTATAATAGCCTCAAAAAAAGGGTTAGACTTCAAAACTGAACTAGCTTTTAACTTACCTGATTATATTAGAGGAGACGCTTATAGGTTAAAACAAATATTAGGTAATATTCTTAGCAATGCATTTACATATACAACTAAAGGGTCTGTACATTTTAGTGCTTCTTTAAACTATATAAGAGCCAAAAAAGTAAACTTACATTTTGAAATAAGCGATACAGGTATTGGCATAGACCAATCTCAACAGGAAGAAATTTTTGAGCGTTTCACTAAAGTTAATGAACAAAATAACAGAAATATTGGATTAGGTTTATCTATAGTTAAACATCTAGTAGAACATATGAATGGTAATATTTCTATAGAAAGTCAACTAGATAAAGGTTCTAAATTTATTTGTAATCTAAGTTTTAAATTGGCTAATGAAGATGATATTAAATATAAGAGTAGCCTTAAAGAGCTTCGTCCTAAATTTGACACAAAGAAAAACCTACTACTTATTGAAGATTCTGAGCTAATACAACTTTCTGTTTTAAAAATATTATCCTCTGATGGTAATTTCTTTTTAAATATCGTTTCTAATGGTGAAGATGTTATTGCTTCAGTTGAAAACCAAGAGGTCGATATTATATTAATTTCTAATACTATACAACGCTATGCTGCAGAGGAGATAGCCAAGTCTATTAGAGCTATCTCTAAAGAAACAAGAAAAATCCCAATCCTTGCATTAAGCTCTGAAGTTTTTAGAGATGATATTAAACGTTATAAGTCCTTTGGAATTAAAGATGTTATCTCTAAACCATTTAATGACGTTAGCTTTTTAGATAAGATTTACAAACACGTAAAATAAAATAGCGAGCCAAATTTGGCTCGCTATTTTATTTTATTACTACCAATCTTAATCCAAGATTAATAATAACTATTATAAACTTAAAGTATTTTACATTTTAACAATTATAAATTCTGATCTTCTGTTAAATTGGTGTTCAGCTTCTGTACAAGATACACCATCACTACATTTATTAATAAGTTGACTTTCTCCAAATCCTTTAGCACTTTCAATTCTATCGGCACTAATACCTTGAGAAATAATATAATCTCTAGTAGATTTAGCTCTTCTGTCTGATAGTGCCATATTATAGCTATCTGTGTTTCTAGAATCTGTGTGCGATTCTATTTGTATAACCATATTTGGATACTCTTGCATTAGCAACACAATTTTATTTAGCTCTATAGCTGCATCGTTCTTTCTTATATATGACTTATCTAAGTCAAAATAGATAATACCAATTTTAATTTTAAGTATTCCTCCTTCTTCAACGATAAGTTCATTAACTGTTTCTAGACCAAGAGCTACAACTGTTTCTCCAGTTTCGTCTAAAGTAAGAACAGGCTTTTCTTTAGGTCCATAACCAGTTTTGGCCGCAGTAACATTAAATTCTGTAGCACAACCCAATACTTTTTCAAAAGCATAAGCTCCACTAATATCTGTTGTTGTTTTTTCTAATTCCTTACCACTTTCATCATATAGTGTCATAGCTACATTAGCAATGCGTTCTCCTGTAATAGTATTAGATACATAACCACGTATAATTTGATCACATGGTTTTGGCGCAGCTTCTGGTAAGCGAACAAATGAATAAATATCATCATCTCCTTTACCAGTTAATCTATTAGAACAAACAAAACCTGTATTTTTATCTTCTCTAATGATAAAACCAAAATCATCTAGTTCACTATTTAAAGGTGCTCCTAAATTAATTGGTGTGTCAAAAGTCTGATCTTTAATCTTACTTTCAAATACATCCAAAGCTCCTAATCCTAGGTGACCATCTGATGCAAAGTAGAGTGCTCTATCTGTAATGTAAGGAAACATTTCTCTTCCTGCTGTATTTACATTGTCTCCTAAATTTCTTGGTTTAGAATAGCCTGAATATTCTGCATCACTTGTAGCATCATCTTCTAAAATATCTACAACAAAAATATCTGTTGCACCAATAGATCCTGGCATGTCTGATACAAAATATAATAGTTTACCATCCTCACTTACAGATGGATGACCAACAGAATAGTCTTCACTATTAAATGGTAGCTCCTTTATATTATTCCACGATAAAATGCTGTCGTTATCTCTAGATAATTCAGCACTGTAAAGTTTTAAATGGTTTGTTCCGTTACCATCTCTTCCAAGGTCACCATCATAATTGTTACGAGTAAAATATACTTTCGTTTCATCTGGTGAAAAAGCTAATGTAGCTTCGTGATATCTTGTATTTATTTCTTCTGAAAACTCATTTATCTTATCCAAATCAGATTCAATATCATTAAGTTCTCCAAGATACATATCAAGAAATGGCTGTTCGTTCCAATGGTAAATCCTAGTATGATAATTAGAGGTATCTATAGCTGAAGAATACACTAATTTATCCTTATAATACATTGGTCCAAAATCTGAATATTTTGTATTCACAGAAACATTTTTTAATGTAAATCCAGGTTCTATATCTAAAACATCTTCAACCGTTTGGTTTACTTGGTTTAACTTATCAGACCTATCATCTTTATTTTCTGTACGTTTAGAAAATTCTTTCATCCAGCGCTTAGCCTCTCTGTACCTTCCTATACCTTCTAAAGTATGTGCATATCTAAATATGTACTCAGGTTCTACATCTGAATAATGATTAGACAGTAATTCATCATAACATCTGTTAGCATTTTCCATGTCTGTATTAAAAAAGTAAGCATCTCCTGCGCGTTTTAAAACTCTAACGTAATCTTGATGATCTTCACTAGAATTTCTTTTATCGTTATCGGCAAGTTTTTGGGCTTGTGCTTCGTATAATACAGAAGCTTCCTTATACCACATTCTATCAAACAAGCGATCTGCTTTCTCGGTTGAACTCTTTTGAGCAAACATCAATGATGTTGCACTAATTAGGAGTATTGTAATTATATTTTTCATGTAGATTAAGTTTAAAAGAATCGAGGTGATTTAAGTTGTCTTTCTTTAGATTTTAATTCGAAACGCAGCATTATTTCGTGAGTTCCTGTATTAAAATTTTGTAGTTCTGTAGTAGTGTAATCGTAAGAATAACCTAACAATAACTGTGGAGTAAGCTGAAAGCCTATTAAACCACTTACAGAATCATCCCAACGGTAAGCTAGACCTAATCTAAAATTATCATTAAACATAAAGTTAGCTGATAAATCAAATATCAAAGGTGCTCCTACAACATGCTTTACTAGAAAAGCAGGTTTAAATTTAGTACGCTCACTTAGGTCAAACACAGTTCCTCCAATTAAGAAAAAGTGTAAACGTTCTGCTGCAACAGATTGCTGAATATCATCGTAGTGTTGATCTGTAAAGAAATTTGGTACAGACAAACCTAAATAACTGCGTTCTCCATGTAAATAGAGTCCTGCTCCAACAGTAGGTAAAAACTTATTTCTTATGTTTTGTTGAAATACAGCATCTGGATTTTGAAATTGTCCTCTTGACCAATCTATATTCAACATTCTTCCACCTGCTTTAATACCAAATGATAAACGTTTAGTATCTGATACATTAATAGTGTAAGAAAAATTTCCGTCGATATAAAATTCATCTGATGGTCCTAGTCTATCGTTAACAATTGAGAGACCCAAACCAACATTTCTACCAACTGGTGTATCTATGGTGAACGACTGTGTTGTTGGTGCACCATCTAAACCAACCCATTGAGTTCTGTGGAGACCAAAAACTGTGAGATGTCCGCGGTTACCTGCGTATGCAGAGTTAACACTCATTGGGTTATACATATAATTAGTAAACTGAGGATCTTGTTGGGCAAAACCTATGTATGCTGACATTAGCATAACTAATCCTACTAATTTTTCGATTTTTAAATTCATTTTAAGATTTGTTAAATTATGGTAAAGCATTAAAGCTGAACATTTTAAATATTTTATTATCTATTAATATATAGCCATCCTGCTCTTCTCTCTGAACCATCTCCTAAATCTAAAATGTAGTAGTAGGTTCCTACAGGTAATTTTTCTTCTTTGTAAAGTACTGCTCTTCCGTTTGATGTACCATCAAAGGTGTTGTCATATCTATCTTTACTGTAAACAATATTTCCCCATCTGTTATAAATCTCCAATCTATTATTTGGATAATTTGCTATACAATCTATATAGAACACTTCGTTAACTCCATCATTATTTGGAGAGAACTCGTTATAGATTGTTAAACATACAGGATCTATAGTAGCATCGTCTGAATCATTATTTGCATTAGCATCGATTTGATCTAAGAATTCTAATGATGCAATGTTTAGATAATTATCAACATCTAATACAGTAACTGTTATTTCTAATGTTTCAGTTAAGCCAGCACCAACTGTTGGTATTTGCCATAAACCAGTGGTTTCGTCGTATACACCTGCTGTTGTAGTAGCAGATTCAAACTCATAACCAGATGGTAAGTTATCTCTAATTTCTACTGAAGTTGCATCTAAATTACCAAGATTAGAGGCTGTTATTGTAAAGGTAACTTGATCTCCAATTGTTGGGTTAGGATTATCTACCGATTTAGTAACTTCAATATCTGTTGTTGGTGTGTTAATTGATGCTGAATCTTCATCATCTTCACTTTGGTCACCATCATCATTATTTGGTTCACTATTAGGATCAAACTGATCGCTAGCAGTAATCTCAGCTACATTAACATATTCACCTTCATCTAGAGTTGGCATATTAACTGTTGCTTCGTAGGTTAAGATTAATCCTGTTAAAGGAATAGTTAACCCTGTCCAGTCAATTATACTTCCTGTTAAAATACCTCCATTACTTATGTTGGTAATGTTACTAAATCCAATAGGTAATATATCTTGTACTGCAACACCTGTCGCTGTATTTGCACCTGCATTATTAATTTGAAGTGTAAACGTTACAACATCACCTACATTAGCATCTACATTATTTACAGATTTATTTAAACTTAAATCTGCGGTCTGAGTTTCTACTAAAATACCATCTTCATCATCTTCACTTTGATCTCCATCGTCATTATTTGGTTCACTATTAGGATCCATAATATCGCTTCCTGTTACTTCAGCAACATTAAAGTATTCGCCTGGTGTACCAGTTGGCTCATTAATAAGAACATCAATAAATAATGATTGAGAATCTCCACTTGCAATATCACCTACAATCCACAATCCTGTTGTCTCGTTGTAAGTTCCTGAAGTTGCACTAAATAGTATGAAATCAAAACCTGGTGGTAGTAAGTCTGTGACTTCTACTCCTGTAGCTTCGTCAGGACCAGCATTAGTTACCGTAATTTGGAACGTGATCTCGTCACCAACGTTAGGCATAATATCATTATCAACAACTGTTTTAGTTAATGATAAGTCTGCCATTGCCTCAACAGGGATGACTAAAACATTATCTTCATCATTTTCACTTTGATCTCCATCATCATTATTAGGTGTACTATTAGGATCAATAACATCACTTGCTGTTACTTCTGCTATATTCAAGTATTCATTTGGCGCACCTGTTGGAGCGTTAACTAATACATCTATAAATAATGATTCTGTTTCTCCAGCACCAACTGTACCTACTGTCCATAAGCCTGTTGTTTCATCATAAGTGCCTGATGTGGCACTAAATAGTATGAAATCAAAACCTATAGGAAGTAAATCTACTACTTCTACACCTGTAGCAGCATCTGGTCCAGCATTACTAACAGTAATTTGGAATGTGATTTCAGAACCAACAAGTGGTGTAGTGTCTCCATCAACAACAGTTTTCTCTAAAGATAAATCTGCCATTGCATCTAAAGGTGTTACTAATACATTGTCTTCATCATCTTCACTTTGATCACCATCGTCATTATTTGGAGTGGAATCGATATCTAAAATGTCTGAAGCTGTTACTTCTGCAATATTCAAATAGTCTCCTGTTCCGTTAACTAATACGTCTATAAGAAGTGTTTCTGATGAACCATTTTCAATAGAACCAATACTCCATACACCTGTTGTTTCATCATACGTACCAGCTGTTGAACTGAATAAGATGAAATCAAAACCAGATGGTAATAGATCCGTAACTTCAACACCTGTTGCATTATCTGGACCATTATTAGTAATCGTTAAGATGAATGTAATTTCTTCTCCTACTAAAGGTGAAGTATCATTATCAACAACTTCTTTAGTTAAAGATAAATCTGCTGCTGCTTCAACTGGTGTTACAATAGCATTATCTTCATCATCCTCACTTTGGTCACCATCATCGTTATTTGGAGTGGAATCTATATCTAATATATCTGAAGCTGTTACTTCAGCTATATTTAAATAGTCTCCTACTTCATTAACAAGAACATCAATCAGTAAAGTTTCAGACTCGCCTGCAACAATACTACCAACAGTCCATAATCCTGTTGTTTCATCATAAGCTCCAGATGTTGAACTGAATAATATAAAGTCATATCCTGATGGTAATAAATCTGTGACCTCAACGCCAGTTGCATCTTCAGGACCATCATTAGTTACAGTAATCTGGAACGTAATCTCAGTTCCTATTAATGGTGTTGTATCTCCATCAACAACTACTTTAGTTAATGATAAATCTGCTACTGCTTCAATTGGCGTAACTATTGCATTATCCTCATCATCCTCACTTTGGTCACCATCATCGTTATTTGGAATAGAATCAATATCAAAAACATCAGACTCTGTAACTTCAGCGATGTTAAGGTAATCTCCAGAATCATTTACTAAGACATCTATTAATAAGGTCTCTGATTCTCCTGCACCTATACTACCAATAGTCCATAATCCTGTTGTTTCATCATATAATCCAGCTGTAGAACTATATAAGACAAAGTCATATCCTGATGGTAATAAATCAACTACCTCTACATTAGTAGCATCTTGTGGACCATCATTAAACACTCTAATCTCAAATGTTATTTCTGTTCCAATTAATGGTGTTGTATCACCATCAACAACAATCTTAGTTAATGATAAGTCAGCTTGTGCTGGTGCTATCGTAATAACATCCTCATCATCATCATCACCATCACCATCACCATCTTCATCTACATCATCTCCTGTGGTTGGATCTGAATCTGGATCATACTGATCACTATCTGTAATCTGTGCCGCATTGGTGTACTCGCCTGCTGCTCCTGTTGGTGCATTTACTGTGGCTTCATACGTTAAGGTTACCATACCATTATTTGCTGGTACTGTTAAACCTGTCCAACTCGCTATATTACCTGCTTGAACTCCTCCATTGTTTACTAAAGTTAATGTAAATCCTGATGGTAAAATATCTTCTACCGCAACGCCTGTAGCTACATCTGGTCCTGCATTGGTAACTACCAAGGTAAAGGTTACTGTATCGCCTACATTCGGACTCGTATTGTCTATACTTTTTACAATACTTAAATCTGCCTGTTGGATAACTACGCCTTCTGTATCTTCATCATCATCATCTATTCCATCGCCATTATCATCTGTATCTGAACCTGTGCTTGGATCACTATCTGGATCAAACTGATCGCTCGCTGTAATCTCTACACTATTTAAATACTCATCTGCTGCACCTGTTGGTGGATCTACAGTAACATCAAAAGTTAAGGTAACAGTGTCAACACCTACTGGTACAGTTAAACCTGTCCAATCTATTTGGTTACCTAATGCTACGCCTGAACCACTTATGTTAACTATATTACTATAGCCTACTGGTACTACATCTTGTACAGATACATTCGTTGCATCTACACTACCTGCATTACTTACATTTATTGTAAATGTAACTACATCGCCTACATTTGGTGTACCATCACTTACGATCTTCTCTATCGATAAATCTGAGGTTTGTGGTGTTATTTCGAATGTATCTTCATCATCATCGTCTCTATCACCATCACCATCTTCATCTACTGTTCCATCTGTAGATGGGTCACTATCTGGATCATACTGATCACTATCCGTAATCTGAGCTGAGTTTCTATACTCACCTGCTAAACCTGTTGGTGGGTTTACAACAACATCATAAGTTAGTGTAATACTTCCTCCATTTGGTATACTTAGACCTGTCCAATCTATTTGATTACCTGTTTGAATACCAGAGTCACTTATTGTTCCACCTGTAATTATATATCCTATAGGTACTATATCTTCTACTGCAACACCAGTAGCATCATTTGGACCTAAATTGTCTATTGTTAATTCAAAAGTAACTGTGTCACCTACATTTGGTGTCGCACTACTCAATGCACTAATACCTTTTGTTAGTTCTAAATCAGCTTGAGCTGGCACTACGATTTCATCATCTTCATCGTCATCATCACCATCACCATCACCATCTTCATCAACTGTATCATCTGTATCTGGATCACTATCTGGATCAAACTGATCGCTATCTGTAATCTGCGCAGTATTTCTATACTCATCTGCTGCGCCTGTTGGTGCATTTACTGTAACTTGATACATAACTACTGAACCTGTTAATGGTACACTTGCTAAATCCCAAGTAATTGTTGTGTTTCCTGCATTGAAAGTTCCTCCATTATCTATACTACCTGGCACTAATGTATACCCGATTGGAAGTATATCATCTACACTTACATTAGTTGCTACATTTGGACCATCATTTGCAATAGCAATGCTAAACGTTAATACATCACCTACATTAACTGGCGCACCGTTTACATCAGCAACTGTTTTATCTAATGATAAATCTGCAACTTCTGGCACTACATTAAATGTATCTTCATCATCATCATCACCATCGCCATCGCCATCTTCATCAACTGTATCATCTGTATTTGGATCACTATCTGGATCAAACTGATCGCTATCTGTAATCTGTACTGAATTGGTATACTCACCTGTTGCACCTGTCGGAGCATTTACTGTAGCTTCATAAGTTACTGTAATACTTCCGCCTGCTGGAACTGCTAAACCTGACCAACTTGCTGTATTACCAGCTGCTGTTCCTGCATTATTTACTGTTCCTAAAGTATAACCTACTGGTAAAATATCTTCAACAGCTACACCTGTGGCATCATCTGGTCCATCATTAGTAATAACTAATTCAAAAATCAAGGTATCACCTACATTTGGTGTTGCACTTCCTGATACTAAACCTTTTGAAATACTTAAATCCGCTTGCTCTGGTGCTATTGTGATTTCATCCTCATCATCATCATCACCATCACCATCACCATCTTCATCTACATCATCTCCTGTGGTTGGATCTGAATCTGGATCATACTGATCACTATCTGTAATCTGTGCCGCATTGGTGTACTCGCCTGCTGCTCCTGTTGGTGCATTTACTGTGGCTTCATACGTTAAGGTTACCATACCATTATTTGCTGGTACTGTTAAACCTGTCCAACTCGCTATATTACCTGCTTGAACTCCTCCATTGTTTACTAAAGTTAATGTAAATCCTGATGGTAAAATATCTTCTACCGCAACGCCTGTAGCTACATCTGGTCCTGCATTGGTAACTACCAAGGTAAAGGTTACTGTATCGCCTACATTCGGACTCGTATTGTCTATACTTTTTACAATACTTAAATCTGCCTGTTGGATAACTACGCCTTCTGTATCTTCATCATCATCATCTATTCCATCGCCATTATCATCTGTATCTGAACCTGTGCTTGGATCACTATCTGGATCAAACTGATCGCTCGCTGTAATCTCTACACTATTTAAATACTCATCTGCTGCACCTGTTGGTGGATCTACAGTAACATCAAAAGTTAAGGTAACAGTGTCAACACCTACTGGTACAGTTAAACCTGTCCAATCTATTTGGTTACCTAATGCTACGCCTGAACCACTTATGTTAACTATATTACTATAGCCTACTGGTACTACATCTTGTACAGATACATTCGTTGCATCTACACTACCTGCATTACTTACATTTATTGTAAATGTAACTACATCGCCTACATTTGGTGTACCATCACTTACGATCTTCTCTATCGATAAATCTGAGGTTTCTACATTGACTCCTGCATTATCTTCATCATCTTCATCTTGGTCTCCATCATCATTATCTGGATCACTATTTGGATCATCCTGATCACTATCTGTTACTTCAGCAATGTTGAAATACTCTCCACTTGTTCCTGTTGGAGCATTAACGGTTGCTGTAATATTTAGAGTAGCAGCAGAACCATTAGCTATACTAGCAATAGTCCATAAGCCTGAAGCTGAGTCATAATTTCCACCTGAATCATCACTTACATAAGTGAAACCCATAGGTAACTGATCAACAACCTCTACATTAGTCGCATCATTTGGACCTGCGTTATTTACAACTACAGTAAACACTACAGTATCTCCTACTGTTGCATCTGTTGGAGCAACAGTTTTAATTAAATCTAAGTCGGCTTGTTCTATGATAAATGTTGTAGTGTCTTCATCATCATCATCGCCATCGCCATCACCATCTTCATCAACTGTATCATCTGTATCTGGATCACTATCTGGATCATCTAAATCACTGTCTGTAACTTGAACTGAATTCGTGTAGTTTCCAGAATCGTTAACAACAGCGTCATACGTTAATGTAATTGATAAGCCATTATCAATTGCTAAATCTGACCATACAATTGAATTATTTCCAATAATAAATACACCTGAATTAGATATTGTACCAGGTACGATGTCAAAACCAGATGGTAATAAATCTTCAAGATCTACTCCTGTAGCATCTCCAGGACCATCATTTTCAACAAGAATACTAAAAGTCACAGTATCTCCTACAGAACCTGAGACTGGTAATACAGATTTAGTAATTTCGATATCAGCTTGCTCAAGAACAACCTCTGCATTATCTTCATCATCTTCACTCTGGTCACCATCATCATTGTCTGGATCACTATTTGGGTCATCTTGGTCACTAGCTGTAACTTCAGCTACATTAGTATACTCTCCACTTGTTCCTGTTGGAGCATTTACAGTAGCTGTTATATTTAGGACTGCTGTTCCACTATTAATTATAGTTCCTGCCATCCAAAGTCCAGTTCCTGAATTATAGTTACCACCTGAATCATCACTTACATAGGTATAACCTGATGGTAATTGGTCTACTACTTCTACATTGGTAGCATCATCTGGACCTGCGTTAGAAACAGAAACCGTAAAGACAACTGTATCTCCTACACTTACAGGTGAAGGTGCTACTGTTTTAGACAATGATAAGTCTGAAGACTGAAAAGTTACTTCAGCATTATCTTCATCATCTTCACTTTGATCTCCATCATCATTATCTTCATCACTATCTGGATCTATATTGTCGCTAAATGTTATCTCAGCAGTATTTTGATATGGCCCAGTTGCATTTACTGTGGCATTAAACGTTAAATTTAATGTTGCTCCATTAGCTATATCTAAACCAGACCAAGTAATTGTCTGCGTTCCTAAATCGAAAGTACCACCATTGGATACTGTTCCTGGAACTAAAGAATAACCTAGAGGTAATACATCTTCAACGCTTACTCCTGTCGCATCTGAATTAGTACCACTTGAGTCGTTATTAAATATTGACACTGTAAATGTTACAACATCACCAACATTAACACTAGATGGTGAAACATCTTTTGTGAGTTCTAAATCTGAGACTGGTAATATTTCTACAGTCATTTGATCTGTAGCTATACTACAAGGACCATTCATAACTGTCCATTCAAATACATAAACTCCTACTGCAGTGTTTGTAACTTGAGTAGTTGGATCGTTAATATCTATAAAATTAGCTGTTGTTGGACCTGAAACTTGTGTCCAAGTACCAGTTCCTGCACTTGCAGGATCAGCGCCTAGCATTACAGGATCAAATTCTGGTATGGTTTGATCAGGACCAGCTTCGGCAGTTATTGGATCAGAAAATACTACTATCTCCATAGTATCTACTGATGTACATCCTCCACCTACAGCAGTCCATGTAAACTCATAAGTACCATCTGTAAAACCTCCAACTAAACTGTTAGGATTGCTTGGTGCAAATATATTTGCTAGAGCTCCACCTGTTTGTGTCCATGTACCTGTACCTTCAACTAGAGGTGTTGCTTCCAGGAATGTTGTTGGACCTTCACATAGTTCTTGGTCTGGTCCAGCTTCTGCAATTGATGGTGGCACTCCTGTGAATGTTAAGGTCACTGTATCACTTTGTGGTGCACATAAAGATGGTGCAACAAAAGGACCACCTGTAGCTACGGTCCACTCAAATACATAAATATCGTCTAAACCATCATTTAAGTAATCATCTGCTATATTAGATAATGTACTCAATGGGTTGTTTGGGCTGTCAATTGTTACTATGGCATTTCCTGTATTATCAGTATCTGTTGTAGCACCAGATGTTACTGAGACAAAAGACCAAGTACCAATACCAACAGTTGGTGTTGTAGCTCCTAATTGAGCATCTTGCTGACACGCTAAAGGCTGATCAGGACCAGCTTCTATAGGCATTGGACCATCGAAAACTTCAACTCTTACTATATCCGACTTGTCTATACAAGTACCTATTGAGAAGTTTAACTCAAATATATATAATCCTGGAACTGATAATCCATTGACATCAGTTGTTAAGCTATTATCTTGATTTGTAAATGTAACAGTTGCTCCTCCTGGCTGTGATAGTAAACGCCATTGTGCTGTAACTCCTGCCGGAATTGATGGATTTGCAGAAGTTAAGGTTGCTGTATTGGTATCTAATTCACAAATCTCCTGGTCTAAACCTGCAAAAGGATCAGTTCCAGGACCACCTCCCACTGTAATAGTCACTTGAGAAGAATTATTACATACAACTCCGCTTCCTGTATAGTCTGTAGTATATTCAAATACATATACGGATCCAGCATCTACAGGAGCATTTGCTGTGTTACTATTAGAAGGTGACTGAGATGGTGTGTATGGTGCAATAACACCTGGTGTAGTATCACCATCAACTGATACGATGCTCCATGTACCAGTAGTACCTGAAGTTGCTTCTAAAAACACACTAGTCGCTTCACATAAATCTTGGTCTGGACCAGCATCTGCAGGAGCAAATACTTCAACCGTTACATCAGTGAATGAATCACTACACAATGGAGACCCACTAACCGTTGTCCATCTGAATATATATGTTCCAGTTATTAAATCTTCGATATCAACAATATGATTATCGCCCACATCTGAAGGATCTTGATCTATATCTGGTGAATTAGGTCCACTAATTAATGACCAAGCACCAGACTCAGCATTGGGATTTTGCAATGGATCTGCTGAAATTGTCGTATTATCATCAGCACAAATAATTTGATCACCTCCAGGAATATTGGCAGGAGTTGGTGGTATTCCAACTTCAATTTCTACTTGATCAGCTGCTCCTCCTGTTGTACAATTACCATAGTCAATAACCCATTCAAAAACATAGGTTCCATCTAATAAATTTGAAAATGTAGCAGTTGGACTATTTTCGTCATCAACAGTGTAACCTGTTAATCCTGATACTAAAGTCCAAGTTCCGACACCTCCAAAAGGCGAAGGGTCATCTGCATTCAAGGTAAATGACTGTGTAACAGGATCTAAACATAATGTTTGATCTGGGCCTGCACTAACTGTAGTTACTGAATCTGCTATCACAATTTCTACTTCATCAAAAGTATCTGGGCAACCATTAGGCGCTGGCGCTGTGTAACCAATACTCCATCTAAATATATATTGACCATTTATTAAGTTATCTACAGCTGTAGTTGGATCGTTTACATCTATAAAGTTAGCTGTGTTAGGTCCTGAAATTTGAGTCCAGGTTCCTGTTTCATCTGTATCAGGTGTATTACCTGCTAAATTTGGTATAGAAATCGTTCCATCTGGTAAACAAAAATCTGTACCAGCATCAGCTATGGTTGGAGACTCGTCCGCTAAGGTGGTAATTTCTACAGTATCTACTTCAGCTGGAGCACAATCTGGAAAACCAGCAGCCTCATCAACTGACCATGTGAGTGTATAAACTGTTGATGGTGAGGAAAAACCTGTTGCTATAGTATTTGGATCTGTATCATCTTCAAAAACAATACTAATATCAGATGCAGTCCAAACTCCTACTTGACTGTCTGTTAATGAAGCTGCAGCTAACTGAACAGGTGCATTAAAACAAATCGTTTGATTTGCACCAGCATCTGTTGGTAAATTACTTAATGGTGTCACCGTAATTGTTGTAAAGGATACTGCTGGTGGTGTACAATTGGGGCCAGCAGAAACTGTATAGCTAAACGTATAGACTCCAGGAATTAATGACGGTAAAGGTGTAATAGGATCATCATCTCCTACATCGGTATTTTGTGAATACCTATCAACGATGATGTCATTAGTCATGCCATCTGGACCATCTACTAAAGACCAAATTGATGTTTCTCCAGGTAATATTGAACTCCCAGCTAAACCTCCATCTATCTGACCACAATTAAATTGCTGTGGTGTACCAGCATTAGAACCTGAGATTGGAGTGGAAATAT
Source organism: Microcosmobacter mediterraneus (assembly GCF_031846265.1). Classification (NCBI taxonomy): domain Bacteria; kingdom Pseudomonadati; phylum Bacteroidota; class Flavobacteriia; order Flavobacteriales; family Flavobacteriaceae; genus Microcosmobacter; species Microcosmobacter mediterraneus. Next base: position 263,993 of record NZ_JAVRIA010000003.1, read on the forward strand.
ATATACTAATGCTACTATTAGCAACATCACAACTTTGAAGTAAGTTCCCTGTTCTTATTCTTCTAAAATTTACGGTGTATGTGCCAGGTACATCAAAATCATCTATGGTGACATTGCCAGGACTTGCTCCTGGAGCGTTTTGGTATGCTGTTGGAAAACTTAAAGCTGAATCCGCCGGACCACTTATTATACTATATTGTGTTTGATTACCACTTGCATATGTAAAAGGGACATCAATTGAGGTTTGACCACAATCGCCAGTGATGTTATCACCGTTATTAGCAAGTACACTAATTGTATCTATATTGTATCGGATAGTTACATTGGCAGTAGATGTACATAAAGTAGATCCATTTGTTATGGTATAACTAAATGTATATGTATTTGGCGAGGATAAACCTGTAACTTGAGTAGTACTATTGTCTTCATCAACTATAGTTACTGCTGGACCGCTTGTTTGCACCCATAAGACTTCTTCATTAGTAAAAGTAGGAAGTGAGCCTATTAAGGTGGCTTCGTCTACCGAAGGATCACAAAATGTAATGGTAGCATCTTGTACTGTTGCCTGAGTCACATCTTGAGTCGCTGGTGGAACTGTTATAGTAACAGTGTCGGTACCAGAAACACAAGGCCCTTCTACATCCCATCTAAAGGTATAAACACCTGCCATAAGACCACTCACTCCTGTAGTATTGCTATTAGGATTACTAATAGTAGGGTTCGTTGGTCCAGAAACAAAAGTCCAAGTTCCTTGTTGTCCATTAATATTATTACCTCCAAAACTTCCGTTTAGGTTAGTATTTTGATCTACTGTGTAGCAATTAGATAGCGTTTGATCTAGTCCTGCATCCACAGGATCTACACCACCATAATTAGTTATTAAAATTTCATCAAACGTTTCACAGAAACGCCCCGGTAAAAATTCACTACCTGTTATTACCCAACGTACAGTGGTTGTTCCTGCTGATCCTTCAGGTAAAGAAATCGTTGTTGAAGGAGATGTATCGTCGCCAAAAGATACGCCTGCCGGATTGGCACCAGGTATAACCCATTGACCTGTTTCACCTGGATTTAATGGTGTATTACCATTAATCACTAATGAACCTGATGAATCTGGACAAGATTCAACATCTGCTCCTGCGTCAGCTTGTGTAATCGGCTCAACGGTAATACTAATAGTCTGCGATGGTTCCTCACCATTAAAACATACTGCAGCCAATTCAAAAACGTAAGTGTTTCCTCCTGTATATCCTGTAATTGTTGGATTAGGAATGGATGGATCACTAATGATTACTGATGGACCACCAACTTGTGTCCATGTAGGACCTTCTGCGTAGGTATCTGGTGTATTACCATCCAACTGTAAAGCTTCATTCTCACATATAGAAAGATCGAGGCCTGCATTTACTGTACAAGATTGCGCATAAACATATGCAGATTGGAATGATAGTAATACAAGAAATAAGAATAAATTCTTTGATAGGTTAGAACTTATTTTTTTACTGAATAAGTAGATCTGATTCATTTATATATATTTTATAGGCATAATATCCACGAAAGTAATTTTTCATCGATTATTTGTAATTTTTAGGTATGCGTAAATGAATAAAATCGATAAAATACATATTTAATCGATAAAATGCATATTTTAGTAAATATATTTATGAATTAGCTCGCTAAGAATATTTTAATTATGTAAAAAGCTACATTATAATACTAATTGATTTAATTAAAACCTTTAACTTTTGTAAACTTTAAGAATCTAAACCGACATTATATTGTATATTGATTTTTCGTACAAATTTTAATTTTTAGTAGAATGTCTAAAACATATTATGATCCTGCCGACTTAAGAAAATTCGGTAGCATCACAGAATGGAGTGAGGAACTTGGTAATAAATTTTTTGAGTATTACGGTAAAGTATTTGAGGAGGGTAGATTAACAACTCGTGAAAAATCTTTAATTGCATTGGCTGTTGCTCATACAGAACAGTGTCCTTATTGCATAGATGCTTATACCAAAGACGGATTGCAACGCGGTGTAACCAAAGAAGAAATGATGGAAGCCATACATGTTGGAGCAGCTATTAAAAGTGGCGCTACTTTAGTTCATGGTGTCCAAATGATGAATAAGGTTAATAAATTAGATGGCTAAATCCAAAACCATACTTCAACAAATCTCATAAGTTATATTAATTGATTTAACATTTTAATGGCAACAAAGTCCCTAAAAAAACGCGAAAGCGAATTAGCAAATAGTAATCGTCAATTAGAGATTCTATCAAATGGTATTTTTCAGAATGGTGAACTACCCACTTTTAAAACAAAAATAGCAGAAACAAATCAATTTCCGCTGAAAGCCAAAAAACTAGAAGTTCTTCAAATTAATGTTGGCTACATGTGTAACCAAGTATGTGAGCATTGCCATGTTGATGCTGGGCCTGACCGAAAAGAAATAATGACACGTGAGACGATGTCTCAATGTTTAGAAGTCATTAAAAATACTGGAGCACACACTCTAGACTTAACTGGAGGTGCTCCAGAGATGAATCCTGATTTTCGTTGGTTTGTTGAAGAAGCTGCAAAAGCTGGGATTAAAGATTTTATTGTACGTTCAAATCTAACAATCATTAGAGCCAACAAAAAACATTACGATTTACCTGAATTTTTTAAAAAACATAATGTGCATGTTGTGAGTTCTATGCCACATTGGACTCGAGGAAAAACTGATAAACAAAGAGGAGATGGTGTTTTTGATAAATCAATAAAAGCATTACAAGATCTCAATGCAGTTGGTTATGGTATGCCAGAAAGTCCACTAAGATTAGATCTTGTCTATAACCCTTCTGGTGCTTTTTTACCAGGTGATCAAGCCTCGATGGAGAAGGATTTCAAAAAAGCGTTGGTGGAAGATTTTGGCATCCAGTTTCATAATTTGTTTGCCATTACAAACTTACCAATTAGTAGATTTTTAGATTTCCTCATAGCTTCTGAAAATTATGAGGACTATATGTATGCGCTTGTTGAAGCCTACAATCCTGAAGCGGTAAAAAATGTAATGTGCACCAATACGCTTTCCGTAAGTTGGGATGGTTATTTATATGACTGTGATTTTAATCAGATGTTAAACCTTCCTGTAAATAGCAAAGCAAAACATATTGCTGAATATAATGAAGAACTTTTAGAAGGTAGAAATATTGTTATATCACAACATTGTTATGGCTGTACTGCAGGAGCAGGAAGTAGCTGCCAAGGTTCTGTAACTTAGCCTAATTCTTGCGAAGACAAGAATCTAAAAACCATGAAAGAAAAAATTCTATACATATTATTACTCTTTACTTCGATTGGATACGCACAAGAAACCCTTTCAGAATTATTAAAACAATATAACACACAAGCTGTACCTTATATTACAGTTCAGGAATTAGCCATGCCAAAAACTAATGCCATTATTCTTGACGCAAGGGAAGAAGCCGAGTACAATATAAGTCATATTAAAGATGCCCTAAATGTAGGATATGATAGATTTAACATAGAGACTATTATCAATAAAATAAATAATAAAAATGCTGTAATTGTAGTCTACTGTTCTTTAGGAATTAGATCAGAAGACATCGCTGAAAAACTTAAAAAAGTAGGTTACCATAAGGTCTATAATCTGTATGGTGGCATTTTTGAATGGAAGAATGCTGGTTTCAAAGTTTACGATATTAATTCTAAAATAACGGATAATGTACACGCTTTTAGCAAAGAGTGGAGTGTGTGGTTAACCAAGGGGAATAAAGTTTATGAGTAAAAATCTTATTATCATTTTTACACGAAACCCAGAACTAGGTAAAGTAAAAACCCGATTAGCTAAAACTATTGGTGACGAATCTGCTTTAAACATTTATCGCTTTCTATTAGAGCATACCGAAAAAACTGTTAGGAAGATAAACGTAGACAAAGCTATCTACTATTCAGTTGCTATCCATGATAATGATATTTGGGATGCTAATATGTATACAAAATTTAAGCAAGAAGGAATAGATTTAGGACAACGTATGTGTAACGCCTTCAAAAATGCATTCATCGATAATTATAAAAAAGTATTAATAGTTGGTAGTGATTTAATTGATTTACAGCCTAAACATATTGAAGATGCCTTTTTAGCATTAGAAACAAACGATATAGTTATTGGTCCAGCGCAAGATGGAGGTTACTATTTATTGGGTATGAAAATTCTTCATAAAAAACTATTTAAAAATAAGTTTTGGGGAACTCATTCTGTTTTTAAAGACACTATGGAAGATTTAGAAAACGAAACAGTATTTTTGTTAGAGGAATTAAATGACATTGATACATTTGAAGATCTTAAGAACAACCCAACACTAAAAAGCCTCATTTTACAAAATGATTAAATACATAACAGAAACCGTAGACTACTTAAAAGACAAAGGATTTGATGCTCCAGAAATTGGTATTATCCTTGGCACTGGCCTTGGGCAATTAATTAATGACATAGAAATAATCAAGGAGGTGAGCTACAATCACATTCCAAATTTCCCAACAGCTACAGTAGAATTTCATAAAGGCAAATTAATTTATGGCAAATTAGCAGGTAAAAAGATTGTTGTGATGCAAGGTCGATTTCATGTGTATGAAGGGTATTCTTTACAAGACGTCACCTATCCTGTTCGTATTATGGAAAAACTAGGTATAACAACCTTATTGGTTTCTAATGCTGCAGGTGCTATAAATTTAAACTTTAAAAAAGCTGAACTCATGTTAATTGAAGATCACATAAATCTTCAAGGTAGTTCTCCTTTGGCATTTAATGGTGTTGAACAACTAGGCGAACGCTTTACAGATATGAGCGCACCTTATGATGCAGCAATTAATTTGGCATTTAAAAGTATTGCAGCCAAACATAATATTACGTTGCACCAAGGAGTTTATGCAAGTGTTGTTGGCCCTCAGTTAGAAACCAGAGCTGAATATAGAATGCTAAAAATATTAGGCGCAGATGCTGTAGGCATGAGTACTGTTCCTGAAATAATAGTTGCCAATCATCTTAAATTAAAAGTGGCAGCAGTGTCAGTTTTAACAGATGAATGCGACCCAGATAATCTAGAACCTGTTGATATTGGTGATATTATAGGCAATGCTGCTAAAGCAGAACCCAATATGATAACTTTATTTAAAGAATTGATTAAGACCCTATAACATGAGTAATTACTTAGAAACTACGCACGATGTATATAAAGAAGCTGCATTAACTCCAGATATTGGATTATGCTGTACAACAAATCCAATTTGGGAATTACCAGGACTTAAAATACCAAAGATCATGCAAGAAATGAATTATGGTTGTGGTAGTACAGTCCATGCAAGAGATTTAACTAACAATCCCAAAATGCTTTATGTTGGTGTAGGTGGCGGAATGGAACTCTTACAGTTCTCCTATTTTAATCGTCAAAAAGGTGGTGTGATTGGTGTGGATGTTGTTGATGAGATGTTAGATGCTTCGCGTAAAAATTTTAAAATTGCAGAAGCAGAAAACGATTGGTTTAAAAGTGATTTTGTTGTATTAAAAAAAGGTGATGCTATGAATCTTCCTGTTGAAGACAATAGCATTGATGTAGCAGCTCAGAATTGTTTATTCAATATATTTAAGGAAGACGATTTAAAAAAAGCCATTGCAGAGATGTATCGAGTTCTTAAACCTCATGGACGCTTAGTAATGAGTGATCCTACTTGCGAACAACCAATGAATGATGCTTTACGTAATGATGATCGTTTACGCGCGCTGTGTCTCAGTGGTAGCTTACCAATTAAAGACTATGTAAAAATGCTTACAGATGCTGGTTTTGGTACTATAGAAATTAGAGCACGCAAGCCCTATAGAATTTTGGATCCAAAGCATTACGAAACTAAAGAACTTATTTACATAGAATCTATTGAAGTTGCTGCAATAAAAGATCCAATGCCTGCAGATGGACCATGTGTATTTACTGGTAAAGCAGCAATCTATTTTGGTGATGAAGATTACGTTGATGATAAAAACGGTCATATTCTTTTAAAGAATCAGCCATTAGCAATTTGTGATAAAACGGCAGCTGCTTTAGCTTCATTAAATAGAGATGATATTTTTATCAGTGAATCTACTTATCATTATGATGGTGGAGGTTGTTGTTAGACGATGTTCGCTATTAATTTATCTCATTACGGTGAGAATATTACTATGGAGAAATACATAGACATCATTAAAAATTCGTATTCTGGGTATTGGAACTACCTAAAAAATGAAGTATTGCTCCAAAACAACTGGGATAACTATTTTTATGGTCTTATTATAGTTTCCATTGCTGTTTGGCTTCTAGAAATCGCATTTCCTTGGCGAAAAAACCAAGCGGTTTTTAGGAAAGATTTTTGGCTAGACAGTTTCTATATGTTTTTTAACTTTTTTTTGCTAAATCTAATTGTACTTATTGCTTTATCTAATACTGCAGCCGAATTTTTCAACGACATTTTAAGTTCAATAGGTTTAACATTATCAAGCTTTCAATTATTTGATTCTACAGATTTACCAAAGTGGTTAGGCTTAATCATTTTCTTTCTAGTCAATGATTTTGTACAATGGAATACGCATCGATTATTACATCGTGTGCCTTGGCTATGGAATTTCCACAAAGTGCATCACAGTGTAAAAGAAATGGGATTTGCAGCCCATTTACGTTACCATTGGATGGAGCCAGTAGTTTACAACTCTTTACGTTATATTCCTCTAGCAATAATAGCTAATTATAGTGCTCAAGATGTGGCTATTGTTCACTTTTTCGCCCTAGCAATTGGTCATTTAAACCATGCTAATTTAGGTTGGGACTATGGTCCTCTTAAATATGTTTTAAATAATCCAAAAATGCACATTTGGCATCATGCTAAAGCGTTGCCAAAACATGCTCGATATGGTGTTAATTTCGGACTTACGCTTAGTCTTTGGGATTACCTATTCAAAACCAATCATATACCATATGATGGCACCTATATAGAACTCGGTTTTGAAGGTGATGAAAATTTTCCAAAAGATTTTATTAGTCAGGAATTATATCCTTTAAAGAAATGATAAAACAGATTGCAATTGCACTTCTTATAGTTTCAATCTCATCTTGTAATAGTTCAAAAAAAGCTATAGAAAATGAAACTAACGACTTGCTTAAATCTGAAACCAATTTAGATCCTAAACAAGATCCTAAAGGCGGAGCATTTGAACCTAATAGTCCTAGTGAAATCCATGACCTAAAAAATAATGATAGTGAAATTCATGAAATGGTTGAGATCATAGATCATGAGGGAAACACTGTTGCTGAAGTGAGTAGTCATAAAGAAGCTAAAGAAATTATGAAACAAAGAGATTCACTGAATAATGGTATTAACATTAATCAGAATGTTTCTAAACGATTTTATGAAAACCATGAACTTTGGAGTGAATTATTAGAAAAACATGTTTCTAATAAAGGCAAGGTGAATTATATTGGTTTTAAAAGGGATTACAAAGACTTGAAAATCTATATTATGATGCTTAAGATGGGTTATTCTAAAATCGATGAGTATTCAAAAGATAACAAACTCGCCTACTGGATCAATGCTTACAATGCACTTACCATAGATCTAATCCTTAGAAATTATCCTGTTAGTAGTATAAAAGATATTAAAGATCCTTGGAAACAGCGCCTTTGGAAATTTGGAGACAAGTGGTTAAACTTAGATGATATAGAACATAAAATTATCCGTAAAATGGGAGAACCAAGAATACATTTTGCCTTAGTTTGTGCTGCAGTATCTTGTCCTAAATTGTACAACAAAGCATTTACTGCTGCAACTCTAGATGAAGATTTAACTAAACTTACCAAGGAATTCTTAGCAGATACTTCAAAAAATAATATCGCTAAAGACGAACTTAAGCTTTCTAAAATTTTTAGCTGGTTTGCTAAAGATTTTAAAGAGAATGGTAGCTTAATTGATTTCTTAAACAACTACACTGATATTAAAATTTCAAGTAAAGCTAAAAAGCGTTTCAATAGTTATAATTGGGATTTGAATGAATAAAATTTCAATTATTATCCCAATCCTTAATGAAGTTGACTACATTAGCAAACTCCTTGAGCAGCTCATTATAAATTCCTCACCTGTAAACATAGCCGAAATTATAGTTGTTGATGGTGGTAGCACTGATGGTTCTCTAAATAGTGTTAGAGCCTTAAGGTTTTTAAAACCTGAAGGGTCTGTTAAAATATTTTCATCGGAAAAAGGTAGAGCCAAACAAATGAACTTAGGAGCTTCAAAAGCCTCAGGTAATATTTTATACTTTCTACATGCAGATTCACTTCCACCACAAAACTTTGATCAATTGATCATTAATGAAATTAATAAAGGGAATCTCGCTGGTTGCTTTCGTATGCAATTTGATAGCAACCATTGGTGGTTACGATTAGCGAGTTGGCTCACTCAATTTTCATGGCGCGCTTGTCGTGGCGGTGATCAGAGTCAGTTTATTACAAAAGGGTTATTTGAAAATATAGGCGGCTACGATGAAAATTATATTATATATGAAGACAACATTTTAATCAATGAACTCTATAAACGAAAGCAATTTGTGGTTATTAATAAAAAAATTAGAACCTCAGCTAGACTTTACAAAAAAGTAGGCATTTGGAAACTTCAGTATCACTTTTGGAGTATTTATGTTAAAAAATGGTTAGGAGCTTCTGCTGAAGAACTTCACAATTATTACAAGAACTATATTAGTTCTAAAAATATAGTATAAAAAAAGCCACCAAAAGGTGGCTTTTTTAAGTTGTATAATAGTTGATTATTGTTTTACCATTCTATATTCAAATTGTCCTGTTTCAGTGAAATCACCAAAGGTTTCAGAGTAATTACCAGTAAAGTAAAGGTTAGTACCATCAAATAAAGTTACATCTACAATTCCTCCATCTAAATTTATTGTCCTACTTGTATTATCAACTGAATAAGTTCCCGACTCATCAAGCATAACAATCTCTTCATTAGTTTCTGGAGCCTGACCAGTTACAGTCACTGTATAAACCTCTACATAACTTCCCATTAAAGAATATGTCCCATCTGCATTGAAAGTTACTATGGCATTTGTAAAAGTCTCGCCAAAATACGTATCAGATTCTGTAACTACAATACTACCATCTGTTGCTTGAACGGTTGTTTCTGATGATCCTTGATAAAATGTAATCGCAAAAGAACCTGCAAGATTCTCATTTGTCAACTCAACAGAAGCAGGTCCATCATCACTACTACAAGCAGATAATGTTGCAATAGTTATAGTAAATAAAAAGAATTTAAAAATTTTCATGTTGTTAGATTTGAATTTAACCGCAAATATATAAAAACGAAGTAATTACAGATTAATTATATTTAAATAATGTTAGTCTTTAAAAACATTACTATAAACCTGTATATTAGTTGTTTAGAACAATTTAAAAATACTGACCAATCCCAAAAACAAAACCATTAGTAGCATTATTAGTAATACCATAACCATAGTCTATTCTAAAAATGGCATTAAAGATTTTTTTATGAATAAAACGTAGCCCAACTCCTGGATAAACTCTCAAATTTTGACTTTTCCCAAAATCACCCAACTCTCCTCCTGGATTTCTCCAACTTCCTGCATCTATAAAGGCGTTGCCTTGCAATACAAACCAGTTTTTTTCGTATAGCGTATGCCTATATTCTGTATTTAAAACAATAACTCCTGTTCCTCTATCTATGGTGTTACCAACACCTCTAATATTTAAATTATTATCTACAGAAAAAGGTGCAAAAGGTGTATCGTCATTACTAGATAAGCCTAAACGTAAACGATTAGCCCAATTGCCTTTAGTGCCAACACGTTTAAAATATTGAAAATCATTCCAGCCAATTAAAAAATCTGGTAATTGAGCATCGTTGGTAGAATGTACGTATTGAAAATTAAATATACTTCTAAAACCTTCAACATATTGGTAATCGTAATTAAGATTATTATGCTCATATATAAGCTTGTAAAGCATTTTTTTTACTCTTAAAGCTTGAGGTATATTAGGATTGGTGGCTCCAAATTTATATTCATAATCCTCTGTAAAAAAGTTAAGGCCAAATTCTATACGATTTGTAAAATTGAATTGATATAATCCAAGTACTTCAAAAGATTCATTATTGTATTTATAATCTGCAGTGGTATTATCAAAAAAAACGGGTTCTTGTGTGGTTAAATCTTGATAGTTTACTGCTAGTCCAATTCGCTTAGAAAACAAAAATGGTGCTCTAAAATTTATAGCATAAGAGCTGTAAATATCCTTCTGATAGAACCCTCCAAAAGTCATATTCTGACCAAATAAATTAAACTCATATAATCCTAAACGATAGGCAAATTCTTCATCATTGGTGGTATAAACATTTGCTGATGGAATTATAGTAAAATTCTCTTCAATATTATAGAATACATTAAACTCATTAGGTTCTTCTGCAGGAAACACTTGATAATACGCATGTGCTATGGAAGGTAAGCGCTTTAGTAATTTAATATCAGCTTCAATTATTGTAGAGTCTAATGCAACTCCAGGTTTAATGCTAGACACTTTTTTAACAAAAGAAGATTTAAGCTTTTTATTGCCTTGTACTATAAGATCTGCAACTTTATTATCTTGAGAATAAGAGAAGCCACTGAATAGTAAAAAAGCTACTAATAAACGTTTCATAAGTTGGTGATTATTAACCTTTGTCGTTAACAACAACTAACCTTACTAAAATTCAGTAATTTAATCTTCTATTTTGTAGTAAGCTTTTATAATCTCCTCAACAGGCTTATTTTGTGGTGTAAATTGATTGTCTTCTTTTCCTCCAGCACGCTCATGAAAGGTAAACCATTTCCAAATAAATCCACCAGCAAACCACTCTTCGTTCCAAAAGGTTTCATAAAGTGCTCTTGTAGCATTGACTTGAGCTTGCAAATTCACCTGATTCATACTACGATCATAAACCCAAGGTTCTCTAGCACTATAATCAACACTTCTGTAGCCATACTCTGTAAATAAAATTGGCTTTTGATATTGTTCTGATAAACCTTTAATGATAGGTTTATGTACTTTCCATCCTTCTATGCAAGTCTCTACAGTTGGTGTTTTTTCATCACTAACTGGGAAATAAGCATCTACTCCAATATAATCTAATTGATCCCAAAAAGGTGTGCGCTTAAATTCGTCCCAATTAGCAGCATAGGTTAATTTACCTTTATACTGTGTTCTAATCTTACGTATTAAATCTGTCCAATACTCTGGTCTATGCTTGATAAACAATTCGAGTTCTGTACCTATACATAACATTTCCGCATTTATCTCTTCTGCAAGTTCTACAAATGTTAAAATAAAATTAGAGTAGGATTCTTCTAAAGCCTTCCAATTAGCCTCAGAAGTCATTTTAATATTTCCTGTAAAATCACCTCTACCAACCCAAATCTGAGGCTTTATCATCACTTTAATTTGATACTTTCTCAGCTCCTCAATATACTGTTTTACACCTTCTACTCTCTCTCCAAACCACTGCCTATCTGAATTAAACATAATCTCTGAATGGTCTAGACTTTTTATATATGCAAAAGGCATAATAGCAGCATAATTGGCATTCGCATTAACAATAGGTTGGACTTCAGAACTATCCGTTGCTCCTCCTGCTGCAACAAAACTGACACCATTAATCTTTATTTCATCTTGACCATTACAAGCTGATAGCGTTAAAAACAAATACCCTATTAATAAGCACTTAAGAATTCGCATAAGAATCTAGTTAAGTGCCTAAATTATATAAATCTTAGAACAATGCTCTTAAACCTATATTAAAAGTTTCACCTAAACCTGTATTATTACCTCTTACAAAGTTGGTATACAAGGCTTCAATATTTAACACCTTAGTGAGCTGATATTTTAAACCTCCACCAAGAGCTGTGAAATCTTGCTCAAAATTATTACCTGTATCAATTCGTTGTTGGTGTTGCAATAAACCTAGAACGGTAAATTTTTGGCTTGGAAAATAACTTAAGAAAACACCTGGAGTTAATAAAAGACTGTTATTAGCAAAACTATCTTCTTTTTTTCCAAAATTATATTCTGTATTTAATTCTGTAAATAGTTGCCAATCACCACTTGGAAATGTATAATCGTAGAAAAATCTATTCTGAAAAATAAACCCCTTTTGGTCTAAAAAAACACCATTGTTATTATTTACTGGCAAAAAATCTTCTGACTCATTATCTACTAATGGAATATGAAATGCAGTCTGAATGGTAAAATTACCAACGTCTTTGATAGGATTGAACTTCACAGCTGGTGCAAAAGAAGTAAACCCAGAACGTGCTGTTCCTCTTTCACCATCAAATGAAAATACATCTAATGCATTTCTATCAGCAACAACATTAGATCTAAACTCTAGAAGCAAGCCAATATTAAATCTACTAGTCTCAGAAATACCAGTAAAAATATCTATAGTTGATGTAAAAAATGTTTGCCTTGCTTCTTTACCACTACTAAATGTACTTTCAGTTTGTGTGTAAAGGTTGTTAAACCATTTAATATCCCACTGTCCTTTATTTAATAATTTTGAAGGTGTGTATTCTTGTATGACGCTTTTCTGAGAATCTTCACCGTCTTGAGAAAATCCTAAATATGAAGTCATTACTAATAGTAATAGCAAACTAATCTTTTTCATTTGTAAATTGTTTTTTTGGTTATTGTTATTGCTTGTTTAAGTTCCAATTATAGGAGAAATAAGACAGCTTAAAATCCGTAGGTATTTTTTCTTCTCTATAGGTATTAATAAAATCTATTTCAGATCCATTCTGAACAAAATCTTCTTTATACCATTTTAATATTTCTGAACCTGAAACACGTTTCCTTTTGGTATTAACTTTTATAAAATCTCCATTTAAAGCAAGCTTTGTTTGTGTATCTAATTGATCATTCAAAGTACTAGGCAAGTAGGCATTATTTATTAAAGGAGGACATCCAACAGCACCACAAACCAACACAAAGTGGAAGCGAGGATCACTAAATTTAGCGCGTAATAGTTTATTTTCTATATCATTTAAGGTGACAGATTTATCACCAATATTGTATTTGGTTTTGTCAAAAAATCCTGTCTTATCTAGTGGTGATTTTATAGGATAATGATCTACAATGCCTTTAATGACAAAAATATTATAGGCATTAATCCAAAAGGCTTGGTATTTTTTTGGACTACTTTCAGAAACCTTTATGCTTTTTGCAAATACAATTAATTCATCTAATTCAGATGTATTCTCGTAAATTTTTGAATAGGCAACTTTTCCATCAGTGACATGTTGCTTTAAAAAAGCATCTGTTTTTTTTAAAAACATATCTAAGTCCTGTGCTAAAACATTAAAGGATACTAAAAGTATTAATGCGGTTATTATTGTTCTCATAATTCCTAATTTAGAATTGATACTGCAAATAAATGACCCTTCTGTCGTTTAATATGTTAGTTAACTTACATTGTATATAAAAGTTTTTTAGCGTCTTCATTATGCCTAAAACCTTTCAAGCACTAATTAATTTAAATCTATTCTAAATTGAAATCCTATCTTTAAGTTCTTATCTTTAGTTGCGACATAATGCATATCAACTAACAAAAAACACCCGATGATTTGGGTAATACATATGGAACACATTGTTATTATTGGTAATGGAATTTCTGGTGTTACTGCAGCAAGACACATTAGAAAATTATCTGATAAAAAAATTACCATCATTTCTGCTGAGACGGATCATTTTTTCTCTCGTACTGCTCTTATGTATGTTTATATGGGACATATGAAATTTGAACATACACAACCTTATGAAAACTGGTTTTGGAAAAAAAACAGAATCGAATTACTTAATGCTTACGTAGAACATATAGATACAGACAATAAAACTCTAAATCTCTCTGGAGGCAATACTTTAAACTATGATAAACTTATAATAGCGACTGGAAGTAAGCCCAATAAATTTGGATGGCCAGGACAAGATTTAGATGGTGTTATGGGACTATATCACAAGCAAGATCTAGAAAATCTTGAACATTATGCACCCAATAATAACGTATGTAAACGTGCAGTCATTGTTGGTGGTGGATTAATAGGTATTGAATTAGCAGAAATGCTTAACTCTAGGAATATTCCTGTTACTTTTTTAGTAAGAGAGAGCAGTTTTTGGAATGGTGTTTTACCAGAAGGTGAAAGCGCCATGATTAATAGACACATTAAAAACCATCATATCGATTTACGTTTATCTACTAATCTAAAAGAAATTAAAGCCGATGAAAACGGCAAAGTAAAGTCTGTTATTATTGAGGAAACTGGTGAAGAACTACTTTGTGATGTAGTTGGATTAACCGCAGGTGTATCGCCGAATATTGATTTCATTAAAGATTCAGAAATTGAAACTGGTCGAGGCGTCAAGGTAAATCGTTACTTGGAAACAAATATCCCTGATGTTTATGCTATTGGTGATTGTGCTGAGCAACATGAAGCTATAGGAAATAGACGTCCAATTGAAGCAGTTTGGTATACAGGACGAATGATGGGAGAAACCTTAGCACAAACCATTTGTGGTAATCGCATTCAATACAAACCAGGTCATTGGTTTAATTCTGCAAAGTTTTTAGATATTGAATATCAAACTTACGGTTGGGTTTTTGGACGAAAAGGCAGACCAGATTATGAAACTCATTTTCATTGGAAACATAATGATGATACTAAATGTGTAACGATTGCTTATCATAAAAACACAAAAGAATTTCTAGGCATTAACACCTTTGGAATAAGAATGCGCCATGAGACTTTTGATAAATGGCTAACCGAAAAGAGAGATGTGGATTATGTGATAAATAATCTATCCGAAGCTAATTTCGATCCTGAACTTTATAAACATTTTGAAAACGCTATTCTAAACGCATACACTAATCAATTACAAACCGCTTAATTATGAGTAACAAATTAAATCATAGTATGTCTTTAGCAAAACCAGATGCTCAAGATTTATCAACTAAGCAAAAAATTGCTATTGGTTTAGGAACGTTAGGGTTATTTATCTTAACGCTAGCATTATTCAATACTGATTTTACTAATAAAGGAATTTTCTTAACATTAGCGTTAGGCTTAATCACAACAGGAACAGTTATTTATGCAAACAATGCTTATTTAACAAAGCTTGAAGGCATTAAAAATGATGGTGTTTGGTTTAAATCTATCTCGTCTCGAGGCACTTTAGGTTGGATTACAGGTGTTTTACTTACAGCATTTTATATTGTACTGTATTTCTATCCTCATCTATTAGGTCTTGGTTCAGAAGGGCTAGCAAATACTGGCTTAATAAGTCTTTTCGACCCTTTAAGTCAATTACTTAGTGGGCGTAATGCGAGCCAATGGTTTGTTTATGGTTCGCTATACACTGTTGCTATTTTAGCTTTTGGTTATAAATTCATTTTAAAGTATAGACACAACCGTTATCAACAAGTTAGAACTGTATCAGTAATGTTCTTTCAATTGGCATTTGCCTTTTTAATACCTGAGTTTATGTATCGCCTTAACTCTGGTTTACCTTACTATGATTTAAAAAGCATTTGGCCTCTTAACTATTATATTTTTGATGAGTGGTCTGTTAATGGTTTCTTATCTAATGGAAATATTGGTTTAGCTTTAATACTATTTGGTATTGCATCTATATTTATTTTAACACCTATACTAACCTATAAATTCGGAAAACGTTGGTATTGCTCTTGGGTTTGTGGTTGTGGTGGATTAGCAGAAACAGCAGGTGATTCTTTTAGACAACTATCGTCTAAAAAGCAGTCGGCTTGGAAATTAGAACGCTGGTTAATTCATACTGTTTTGGTATTCTCAGTAGTTATGACAATAGCTATGGTATACACCTATTTAGGTTATGACAAAAATGATTTTTGGCTAACAAGAGATCTATTTATTTGGTCAACTATAGGTTTTTTATCCCTTGTATTCAGTCTAGTTATGCTTTTTAAAAGAAAAGAACTAGGTAAAGATGCAAGATATGGTGCCATTGGCTTCTTTGCCGTAATAGCATTATTATTAATACTTCATTTTACAGGTACCACTAACGAAGTCTTTTTTATTAAAAGTGGTTCATTACGTTCAGCATATGGTTTTTACATTGGTTCTATATTTTCAGGCGTTATTGGCACAGGGTTTTATCCAATTTTAGGAAGTAGAGCTTGGTGTCGATTTGGCTGTCCTATGGCAGCTATTTTAGGATTTCAACAACGTTTGTTTTCAAAATTCAGAATCACTACAAATGGCGGACAATGCATATCCTGCGGAAATTGCTCCACCTATTGTGAAATGGGAATTGATGTTAGAGCCTATGCTCAAAAAGGTGAAAACATTGTGCGCTCTAGTTGTGTTGGATGTGGTATTTGTTCTGCTGTTTGCCCAAGAGGTGTATTAAAATTAGAGAATGATCGTATGGATGATCGTATTAATCCGACAGAAGTGCTGTTAGGAAACGATGTTGACCTAATGGAACTTGTAAATAAAAAATAATGCGATTCATAATTCTTTTAGTTTTAGCTTCAACATTTGCCTTTGGTCAAAAACAATATCAAAAAAATACAGATCAAAATGGCAATCTCCAATCCGAAGGTTGGTTAGAAAATAACGAAAAGATTGATTATTGGAAATTCTATCATAGTAATGGAACATTATCAAGTGAAGGTCATTTTAAAGCCAATAAAAAGGATGGATTTTGGAGTTTTTATGATGATAAAGGTCAATTAATTAAAGAAGGCCATTTTAATAATGACAGTAAAATTGACTTCTGGAAAATCTACGAAAATGCACAATTAATTGAAGAAGGATACTATCACAATAATCAAAAATCTGGACATTGGAACTTCTATTATGTTAATTCTAAACTAGAAAAAGAAGGCGATTTCAAAAATGATAAAGCAATAGGATACTGGAAATTTTACTACAAAAATGGACAATTAGAAAAAGAAGGTAAATTTAAACTAGGAAAATTCACTAGCTATTGGCAATTTTACAGTTCCGATGGTAAAAAGGTATCAGAAGGTCATTTTAAAGACGGTAAAAAACAAAACTGGTGGTTATTTTATGACGCTAATGAAAAAATTAATCATAAGTGCCAACTTAGCAACAATAAAAAAAATGGTTTCTGTTTAATGTATACTGATGAAAAGCTAACTTCTGCCGTAAAGTATAGCAACGGAAAACGAATTAAAGAATGGACAGATTTAAAATCTTTCAAACGCGATAATAAATTATCTGATTTAAGAAGTTAATGACCAGAATTGTAGTCATAATTCCTGCTTATAACGAAGAAGAATCGATTTCTCTTGTTATAAAAGATATTCCTAAAATAGTAAATGAGGTAGTTGTAGTGAGTAATAACTCCATTGATAACACCGAAGAAAATGCTAGAAAAGCAGGAGCGACTGTTTTATTAGAACACCAAAAAGGCTATGGCTATGCTTGTTTAAAAGGCATGGAATACATTGCTAGTTTTGACTATACAGAAAGACCAGATATCATAGTATTTTTAGATGGAGATTATAGCGATTATCCTGAAGAGCTAACCAAAATCGTTAAGCCTATTATTGAGGACAATATTGATTTTGTCGTTGGGGCAAGAACTAAAGATCTCAGAGAACAAGGCTCTATGACACCTCAGCAAGTCTTCGGCAACTGGTTAGCAACGTTCTTAATGCGATTATTTTTTAAGTCAACCTTCACTGATCTAGGGCCTTTTAGAGCAATTAAATATGACAAGCTCTTAGATTTAAAAATGGAAGATAAAACCTATGGCTGGACAGTAGAAATGCAATTAAAAGCGTTAAAACAAAAACTGAGTTATAGAGAAATCCCTGTTAACTACAGAAACAGAATTGGTGTCTCAAAAGTTTCAGGAACCGTAAAAGGTTCTATCTTTGCAGGCGTAAAAATTCTTGGTTGGATTTTTAAATACAGTTTTAAGTAATGATTCTGGAAACAGTAATTTTAGTTATATACACCTTAGCTATTGTACTCATTTTTATGTACTCTTTAGCGCAGCTTAACTTACTGTTTAATTACTTATCGTCGCATAAAAAACAAAAGGATTCGCCAAAATTTGATTTAACAAAGTCTGACGAAACACCTTATGTAACTATTCAACTACCTGTGTTCAATGAACTCTATGTTATGGAGCGTTTGTTGGATAACATTGCTGAACTAGAATATCCTGAAGGAAAACTAGAAATACAAGTCTTAGATGACTCAACAGATGAAACTGTTGAAACCACTGCTACACACATTGCCCAACTGCAGGCCAGAGGTTTAGACATTAAGCATATTACCCGAACTAATCGTCAAGGCTTTAAAGCTGGTGCTTTAAAAGAAGGTTTGGAAGTTGCAAAAGGTGAATTTATTGCAATTTTTGATGCTGACTTTTTACCACAAAAAGACTGGCTAAAACGCACCATCCCTTTTTTTAAAGATAATGAGATTGGCGTTGTACAAACACGATGGGGACATATTAATAGAAATTATTCTTTACTAACAAAAATACAAGCCTTTGCTTTAGATGCGCATTTTACCTTAGAGCAAGTAGGACGAAACAGTAAAGGACATTTTATAAACTTTAACGGAACAGCTGGTATTTGGCGTAAAGACTGTATTATTGATGCAGGAAACTGGGAAGGCGATACACTCACAGAAGATTTAGACTTAAGTTATAGAGCGCAATTAAAAAACTGGAAATTCAAATATCTAGAAGATGTAGAAACACCTGCTGAATTACCTGTTGTAATCAGCGCAGCTCGTTCTCAACAGTTCCGATGGAATAAAGGTGGTGCTGAAAATTTTAGAAAAATGCTTTGGCGTATTATTAAGTCTAAAAACATTTCTGTGAAAACAAAAATTCATGGCATGCTTCATTTACTCAATAGTTCTATGTTTTTAAGTGTGTTTGTGGTTGCTGTTTTAAGTATTCCTATGCTATATATAAAAAACGAATATGCACATTTGCGCTATTACTTTTATATTATGAGCTTTTTTGTAGTAAGTACCGTAATTTTCTTTATTTGCTATTGGTTTATGTATAAACGAACCTATGGAGATGGTTTTAAAAATTTCTTTGGCTATATAGGTATGTTTTTTACATTTTTCTCCATAGCTATGGGCTTTTCATTGCACAACTCAATAGCAGTTTTAGAAGGTCATATTGGTAAACGTAGTGAATTTGTTCGTACACCAAAATTTAATATAAAATCCTTAAAAGATTCTTGGAAAGGCAATAAATACTTAAGAAAGAAGCTATCACTAAATGTTATTATTGAAGGTGCATTAATGCTTTATTTTGCCTTTGGTTTGTACAGCGCTTTTGTTGTTGGTGACCAAGGTGGTGATTTTGGATTATTCCCGTTTCATCTTATGCTATTTCTAGGATTTGGATATGTGTTTTTTAAATCCTTATCCTCGAAAGTATAATGCTTTTTTGGAAGCTTCATAAAGCACCTCTCCTACTTACTTTTGTTAGTCTATTCTTATATTTTTTATTTGCTTATGATTTAGAACGCATTCAGTATGAAAAATTGCTACTGCTTTACTCAGCACTATTTGGGTTGTTTGTTGTTTTACTTCGTTATACCAAAACAAATTTTAGGCTTCTTGTTAGTATTGCAATTCTAACAAGGTTAGTTTTTTTGATAGCTATTCCCAATCTATCTCAAGATTTTTATCGCTTTATTTGGGATGGTAGAATGCTTTTGGAAGGATTTAACCCATACCTCTACACACCAGAGTCTTTCATTACCAAAAATGAATTCCCTATATCACAAGCTAAGGAGTTATACAATGCTATGGGACAACTCAATGGCAGTCATTTTACCAATTATCCTCCAATAAAGCAGTTGTGTTTTGCTATTGCTGCATTAATTTCTGGTAAGAGTATTTTAGGGTCTGCTATTGTATTACGAGTTATAATTATTGTTGCAGATATTGGTACACTTTATTTTGGTAAAAAACTACTAGAAAAATTAAACCTACCAATAAAAAACATCTTTTGGTATATCCTAAATCCTTTCATTATTATTGAACTTACAGGAAATCTACATTTTGAAGGTGTGATGTTGTTCTTTTTAGTCTGGAGTATGTACTTATTGTATTCTAAGAAATGGAAATGGGCTGCCGCTGTCTTTGCTTGTTCTATTTCAGTTAAGCTTATTCCTTTAATGTTTTTACCATTGTTTTATAAATGGTTTATGAAAAGACCTCTCGACTGCGCTCGAGGCGACAATCAAATAATAAAGATTAAAGAATTGTCAGGTCGAGCGGAGTCGAGACCTAATAATTTTACTAAATTATTTTGGTTTTACTCCATAGTTGGCATAACCACACTCTCATTTTTCCTTCCTTTTTTTAATTCAGAATTTATTAATAACTATACAAAAACGGTTGGCCTTTGGTTTAATAACTTTGAATTTAATGCGAGTATTTACTACATAGCAAGAGCTATAGGTTATGCCATTACTGGTTATAATGAAATTGCAATTATTGGAAAAATCCTACCTGTTTTAGTAGTAACCTATATTTTAGTCTTGACCTTCAAGAAAAATAAAGGTGAGGCTAATACTCTTGTAACTTATATGCTATTATCGATAACGATTTATCTCTTTTTTAGCACCACAGTTCATCCATGGTATATAGCAACACCATTGTTACTCAGTATATTTACAAACTATAAATTCCCTGTTGTTTGGAGTTTTATAATTATACTTAGTTACCTCGCTTATATAAACATTAATACCATGGACAAATCTGAAAACCTCTGGATTATTTCTGTAGAATATATCGTGATATTTACAGCCTTTTTTTGGGAGGTAATACTAAGAAAAAAACTACCTCTTGAGTAGCTGTTTATTTTTAAAACAAGTTTTAATCATCATCTGGTAGATCAGAAACTTCAGGGTCTTTAACTGCAATAGGATCATCATCATCAAAATCTTCATAATCATCCTCATCGTAGTTTTCCATTGTAGTCTCTAATTTTGTGCTTACTTTAACCAAATACTTGGTATCTTCTGTAGATACCTCAACAGCTTCAATTAACTCGTTTTTTGCGTTTCTAAAGGTAATAATATGATCGTCGTCATAGCCATCTGGATATTTTTCTACAAGCATGGCTAAAATTTCTGGTGTTAACTTTTTAAAATCAACAATAACTCGCTTCTTATTATCTTTCATAGTGTTAGTAGGTTATATTAATAGCATAACTAAAGTACAAACAAAAACATTACAAAGACATAAAATAATTATTATTATATCTTTAGCTAAATAACACATTTTTAATGCTAAAATTTTTTCGTAGAATACGATACAACCTCATGGAGCAGAACAAAACAAGCAAATACTTTAAATATGCTTTAGGCGAAATTATCCTTGTAGTCATTGGTATTTTAATCGCATTAGCGATAAGCAATTGGAATACGGAACGTATTAACACTAATAGAAATTACGATTTATTAGTTAAACTATCTAGAGAGTTAGATCTAAACATTGAGCGTTGTGCTTTATTAGACTCTATTAATGAAGGTGGTTTTAAGTATCGTTTTATCTACACAGACAGTATAATGAAAATCTTAGATAATGGTGTTGAGCGTGAAAATCTTGATTTCCTAGTAAGTAATCAAATCTTCTATATAAATACATTTAATTTAAACACATCTGTGTTTGAAGAATTAAAAAACACAGGGAGTCTTTATGCTTTAGGTTCTGATAGCTTAGTAACTTCCATACAGCTTTATTATCAACTTTGCGATAGAGAATCCTTTTATAATTTAACTTATAGTAACGAAGTCATACATTTAAAAGAAATATGTTATGAAAGTGGCTGGGCTAATTTCAATCACCTATACAAGATAAACCCAACAGAAGCTATTAATGACAACCCTTGGATATTTAATCCTAAATCTAAAGCCTATTTAGACTTCATTAATTTTGTAGAGTATGCTAGTAATCATAGCCTGTTAATCTCCGGAAAATTAAAAGGCATAATAAAAGCCTCACAAGATTTACAACAACTAATCGCAAAAGAATTGCCAAATGATAAGTCCTAGAATCTTAACATTTCTAAATTCAAATCTTACCTCGTTTTTACTACCTTAGTAGTCTGTTAATGAGGATTTGAAAGAATTATCTTAACTAAACAAAAAAACACGTTTACTCAATCAAAGTGGTTATTAACTCATTAGTATTTTATAATACGATAATGGAATACTAGTTTAGAGGTAAACAAAATATTTATAATTATGAAAACACTACTAGCGCAAACCCAGAACATCAACGTTAAAGCTTTAAGCTTTATTAGTTTTATTATGATTGGCCTTTTGGCTTTTAATCCTATTTATGCTCAGAATTCTGCTTCTGCACAAGTTACTGTAAAAGGTATTGTAAGTGATGAGAGTGGTCCATTACCAGGTGTAAATATTGTACTCAAAGGCACTAAAACAGGAGCAATTACTGATAGCAAAGGCGAATTTACTTTCCCAAAAACTTTAGCAGTAGGTGACGTTTTAGTGTTTAGTTACTTAGGCTATGAAAATCATGAAATAAAAATTAAAAGTGACTCCACTTTTATAAGATTAACGCTTACAGAAGATCTTATAGAAATGATGGGAGCACCAGCCTCCGACAAACCTTATAAATCTAAACGTCGACATTAAAGCAAATTACCATACTACATGTATTAGAGCCATATTTTACTTATGGCTCTTTGTATTTGTACAACTTGCAGAAGCGCAAAAATCCGATTTTAAACATATCAGTTTTAAAACTGCAGATAGTATAGCCTCTGTATACAAAAATGAAACACTAACAAACTTACCAGAACTTACTTATAAACTAACATCACAGCTTAGTACAGATGTAGAGCGCTTTAGAGCTATTTACAAATGGGTGTGTTTAAATATTGCTAATGACTATGGCTTGTATTATAGAAATAAACGCAAGCGTTATCGATACAAAAATGACAGCCTAAAACTAAACGCTTGGAACAGTCGATTTAAAAAACGGTTGTTTAAAAAACTACTCAAGGATAAAAAAACCATTTGTACAGGTTATGCTTATCTTGTTAGAGAGCTCTCTAAACTGGCTAATTTGGAATGTCAGATAATACATGGTTTTGGAAAAACCAGTACAATTGAAATTAATGAAGACGACTCACCTAACCATTCATGGAATGCAATTAAGCTAAATAATACATGGTACTTATGTGATCCTACTTGGTCTAGCGGAATACCAAACTTAGAGACAGGAGCTTTTACATTTTACTATAATGATGGTTATTTTTTGGCAAACCCAGAGTTGTTTTCAGTAAATCATTTCCCAGAGGAGCAAAAATGGCAATTAACCGATAGTACATTAACATTTAAATCCTTTTTAGAATCTCCTATACTCTATGGAAATACGTATAGATATCTTAAAAATATCAATACACCTAAAGTGATGCATCATATAATTAAAGAAGAGCAATCTATAATGTTTAAGTATACTCTTAGAAAATTGGTAAATAAACAAGATGTAATATTGTTAATAGATAGTGGTATAAACAGCAGAAAGGTTTCGCCTACAGAAGTGTCTATAGTACATAACTATCTAACCATAAACCATAAATTTAAAACACGTGGTTTTTACGATGTGCATTTGTATTTAAAAGATCAACTTATTATAACTTATACTGTAAAAGTAATTAAGTAAATAATATAGACCTAGAGTTTCTATTATCCTGGAAATAGTACCCAAAAAGGAGTATATTAGTTCTCATATAACGAGTTGTAGCACATTTGATGAAACATATAGCAACATATCAAATTCACGACACTTTCAGAATTACTGGAAGAGGAATTGTATTTGCTGGATTCATTTTAGATGGAGAATTTATGACAGGTGATTTTATCAGATTTGACTTCAATGGACAGCGAATGGAACGAAAAATAAAGGGAATTGATGCTGGAATGAGAGTTTCGGAAGGAAAACCAAATGTTGGAGTTATGATTGAAAGCACAAATGACCAGGAAATAGATGACTTAAGAAATTGGAACCCAAATCTAACAGTTGGAAAAATATACTCAAAAAATGAAACCTGAATTAAAATATATAGAATTAAAAAGTGGATTTGGAGATAATGGACCTGCTTGGATTGGAATGGCTGAATTTTCAAAATCAGGTAGAACTGTCTATTTTAATGGAAAAGCTCTAAAAAACTCTAATGCGCAAGGAATTGCTGGAAATTTCTACGACCTAGAAAATGGAGACGAATATTGGATTTCTGGAGTTAAGAAAAACGGAACTGACCGTCATTGGGCTGGTGGAGGAAAAATAATGATTGACAGAAAAGTAGTAGACCTTTATTTAAGTCAAGTTGATTTTGACAAATTAGACAAAAATCGATTTGAAATAGTTGATATTAAACCAACGGACAAACAAAAGTTTGCGGAGTTGGAAAACGAAAAAATAAACTAAAAAAACGTGCTACAACAATGGCTATAAGTAATTGCTCGTTCTCGCCTACTTCTGAAAATCCTCGCGGATTTTCAGCTTGGTGTGTACTTGCAAAGTTAAGTGCTAAACCACGCAACTACTCATAGCCTAGACCGTTAGCTGTAATTCCTGAAAAATGACTAAATCATACTTACTCATTTTATTCTGCACATTATTCTTCGTAGAGACGTGGTCTCAAGAAAACTCTATTGTTTCAGGGAAATCTTTAGACAAGATTGAATTTGGATATTCTACGAGACCAGACATTAGGAATATTTACAAAAACTTCACGGTTAGAGACACGTTGACAAGAGATTGTCCACATACTATAACCTGCAGTGATTTCTATTCAGACCGAAATTCAATTTGGATTAAAGAGCTAGGAATAGTTTTTCAAATGGACCAAAAAACGGAAGAAATAGTAGATAAAATTATACTCTTTCCACCATTTAAAGGTTCGATTGGAAATTTTCAAGAATTTACAGTTGGTAAGACTAGAATAAAGGAATTATATCAAAGGGACACTACTTATAAAATCACTTCTACAAATGTCAAAAGGTACTGGATGATAAAAAAAGATCTCTATAAATTTTTAGTAGTTAGGGAGAAAAATGATCCAGACTACCCAATAGAGGCGGAGATTATTTTTGAGCGAAAAATAATTGCTGTCATTTTGAACAAAGATTGGTCTTACAAGAGGGCAGAGAAATGCTTGAAACCTATATTTTCTCCTAAAGATGAATTACACAGAAATTGTTATACTCAAGTACTAAAAAGCTGGATTTATAAAATACCAATATTGCCGATGGACGATTCTCCTTACAAAGCAGTTGAAGACGGATATTGGAAAAGATTTCATCCAAATCATAAGATAAAGGAAGAAGGGAATTATAAAAAGGGTGTAAAGATTGGAAAGTTCAAACATTATGACGAAAGTGGAAATCTAGTTGAGACCAAGAATCATATTATGGGATATTTGAAAATTTATAAATGGTGGATCTTCCTTTTTATAATTTTCATTCTAACTGTTTTCTTGGTAAAGAGAAAGTTGAAACAAAACAACAGCTAACAATGGCTATAATTCAGCGTGCTGAATAAATAAAAAGAAAAAAACACTAACTTTAAATCGGCTGATTTCTACTGCGGAAAAGTCTCCGACTTATTCCACGCCGAAATCATAGCCGAGACCGTTGTGCTTCATTATCTCTCACTCCGTCGGAATTAAATAATTATACTAACTTTCGGGAAACAACTAACCAATGATAAAATTCTTTAGAAAAATTAGACAAAATTTACTCTCAGAAGGAAAAACTGGCAAGTATCTTAAATATGCTTTGGGAGAAATCATTCTTGTTGTAATTGGAATTTTGATTGCATTACAAATTAATAATTGGAAGGATGAAAGATTGAATAACACCAAAGAATATACATTTTTAAATGAATTAAGTAAGAGTATCGAATCAGATATCGTTTACTTTCAAAAGCAAGATTCCATTCGAACTGCTTATGAATCTAACTCGGATAAAGCACTTTTGAAGTTTTATGATGCAAAAAACTATAATGATTTACTTTTAGTAGATTCTTTATTCACTTTTCAATGGGGTGATTGGGAAATAAGTAAAAGTGTTTATGAAGAGATGTTAAACACTGGCAGTCTTTACACCTTAAAAAATGATAAACTCAAAGATAAAATTGCCAAATACTATACACTTATTGAATCTAGACTATATGCCCTTAAGAAAATAAATGATGTGTCAATCAAACTAAGTGAAAACACTGTTATATATCAGTTAGAACTTTTACGCAATTCTAATGGAGCATATAATGGGAAACTAAAGGACGCTTGGATTGGAGATCCAAATTCCTCAGAATTTATGTCGTTATACAAATTTTACAGATTCACCAATTCAAACTGCAATACTTATAGAAGAATGTTTGGAGCGCAGATTTTGAAAAGAGGTAATGAGTTACTGGAAGAGTTAAATAATGAATTGAAATTATCAAAATAACGAAAGCACAACAACGTGTATAATTAATTGCTAATCTGGTTAAGCAAAATAAAAATTCATACCTTTAATAAAACTCAATACAGCGGGAAAATCCTCACGGATATTTCCGCAACAAACCATACAAGTGCACGTTAGGCACAATTAAAAAAACATACATGAAATTTATTAAGCACTTATTTTTTATAATTTTCTTTATTGGAATAACAAATCAATGTTTAGCCCAAGTTAAAAAAGATACCCTAAGTGTTTTATTTGTTGGAAACAGCTATACATACTATTCTAATATGCCTCATCTTGTTTCTCTGATTTCAGACAGTACTAAAGTTAAATTAATAACCTCTAAAAGCACTGCTGGTGGAGCTAAATTAAGCGACCATTGGTATGGCAACAAAGGGCTTAAATCAAAAGAAGCAATAAGCAGTGGAAAATACGATATTGTTGTATTACAAGGACAAAGTAAGGAAGCTGTTAAGGAAAAGGAAGAATTTCTCATGTACTCTAAAAAGCTATCTGACCTAGTTAAAGCCTCTGGTGCAAAACCGTACTTATATGTCACTTGGGCACCACAAAAA
The DNA here is from genome assembly GCF_031846265.1 of Microcosmobacter mediterraneus. Taxonomy (NCBI): domain Bacteria; kingdom Pseudomonadati; phylum Bacteroidota; class Flavobacteriia; order Flavobacteriales; family Flavobacteriaceae; genus Microcosmobacter; species Microcosmobacter mediterraneus. The sequence continues at coordinate 291,187 of NZ_JAVRIA010000003.1, forward strand.
ATTCCACAATATCAAGAAACAATAACAGAAACGTATCAACAAGCATCAAAAGAAAATGATTGCGGACTTGTAATGGTTGGAGAAGCCTGGAAATTGGCTAAAACATTAAGACCAGATATTGGATTGTTTACATCTGATGGTAGTCATCCATCAGATTTAGGAGCATTTTTAACGGCTTGTGGATTTGTAAACACTCTTTCGGGAGAACTACCTAAAAATCTACCAGACAGGTTTTTTATAAACGATTCAGATGGAAAGGAAGTTATGCTTTTTAGGGAAAATTCTTTAGATATTACCTTTTGTCTTAAGGTGATTCAAAATTTATAAAAAACTGTGCCTAACAATGTGTGTAATTCGTTATTACATACACTGTAAAAGTAAAGAGTTAGTATAACCTTATAACATCTGCAAGGTATTTACCTCTTGTGTAGTTAAATGTTTCCAATGACCTCTTGGTACATCTTTTTTGGTTAAGTGAGCTATAGCAACACAATCTATTTTTACAAGATCGTATTTAAAATGTTCAAAAATAGTACGTATTATAGTATTTCCTGTATTCTTTATTTTTAAACCAACTTCTTTTTTTGAAGCACCTTCTATAAAACTAATCTCCTCTACAGACACCTCTTTTCCTTGAATCTTAAAGCCTTCTTGTATGCTTTTAAAATCTTCATATTTTAAATTCTTATCTAACTCAATATGAAACAAACGAGCAACACCTGTTTTAGAATTTACAAACTTTTTAACCACACTATCATCATTGGTAAACAATAAAAGACCTGTAGAGTTTCTACCGAGTCTTCCTATTGGTTTTATGTTAGCATTCGTAGCATTAGCTACTAAATCCATAACTGTTCTCCCTTTAGTTTCACTTGTTGTAGTGGCAAAACCTTTGGGTTTATTAAGCAAAACATATACTTTTTTCTCTGGTGTAATACGCTGACCATCAAAACGTACTTCATCGTCACGCTTTACTTTGTAACCCATTTCTGTAATCACTTTACCATTTACAGTAATTAGCCCAATAGCAATGTTTTCATCAGCTTCACGTCGCGAGCAAATGCCAGAATTGGCAATATATTTATTTAAACGAATTTCATCAGGGTTGGATGGCTTTTTTGGGACAGCTTTCTTTTTAGACTGCGAATGTTGCCTTGAAAACGATTTCCCTTTTCGTTCTCCAGTGGGTTTATTTGTAGATTTTTTCTTTCCTCTATTGCCTTGTTGTCGACTCATAATCAGTCTCTTTTAATTTGGCTGCAAAGGTATGACATTAGTTGACATTACCTATTTAATTTCAACCGTTGTTTGGCGTTCTCTATTCACAATCAATTTAGTAACATCTGGCCTAGAGTAATGTCCAACAGGATCAAAATTCTGACGCTCTTCTAATACACGATTAAAATCTAAAGTTTCATAAATCAACCCTTCTTTATGCAAGACAGGTTCTGTGATCCACTCACCATCTGGTCCAGCAATACAACTACCACCATTTGCCAATATTTCAGGTGAATTTTCTATAATTCTATTTAGATGTGGTGTAGAATCAGGGAAGTCATTTTTGTTCATTAAACTAGAAACCGAAATCACAAAAGAGCGCGATTCTCTGGCAATAAAACGTGAAATATCCTTAGTATTATGGTCACTTCCTGGCCAAACAGCTATATGTAAATTCTCACCTTGACCATAAAGCGCAGTTCTAGGTAATGGCATCCAATTTTCCCAGCAATTGAGTCCACCAACCGTAAATTGTTTTAATGGATGTACTTGCAATCCATGACCATCTCCTGGAGACCAAGTTAAACGTTCATCATAGGTTGGTTGAAGTTTACGATGTACAGATTGTATTTTTCCATATTCATTAATATAGACCAAAGACGCATAAATGCTATGACCTCCTCTATCTAATGGTCGCTCTATGATTCCTAAATACACAGCAATTTTATGGTCTTTTGCCAAGGCACAAACCGAATTTAAATCGCCTTTTTCAATAGTGATCGCATTAGACACATAATGCGCATGCAATTCTTTATTTATAGTAGTATTCCATTCTGCGCCTCCAGTTAAAGCTAACCAAAACGGATAACCTGGAACTAAGCCTTCGCCAAAAACAATAAGTTCGGCATTTTCCTTTGCAGCTTCTGATATTGAAGCCTCTACTTTTTTTAATGTTGCTTTTCTATCTAACCAAACTGGGGAAATCTGTGCTAAGGCAACTTTAAGTGTATGTTCCATTAAATTCTATTTAACACAAGGTCTACATCTAATAAAACAATTGAGAAGACTCCTGCAACAATGATAAATTTTAAAATATTATGAAGCCAAACATAGTGAGTTTTCTGTTTGGATCTCCACAGCAATAGTAGGAAAATCAATAATAACATTACACTTATATAAAAGTAATAATGCATGTTACCTAATGAAAAATAATTGGTAAGAACAAAGACTAAAACTGCAGTCAATAGTACCAATAAGGTTAGCATAACTTTAGAGGTTTGTTCACCATATGCTACTGGAATTGTTCTGTAGCCTAAGGCTAAATCACCTTTCATATTCTCCAAATCTTTAGTCAACTCTCTCATAGAAATTAATAAAAACAAAAACAGCGCATGTATAAATATGACATTTTCAAAATTTTTGTAATACATAAAAATGGCAAAAAAGGGAAGTATGGTTAGAATTGCTGACGTTAAATTTCCAACAATAGGCAATTTCTTAAGTTTATGCGAATAGAACCATATTCCAAATATATATGCAGAAAAAAACAATACAGCATTAAAAGATACATAGCTAGCTAATACGGCTGCAATAAAATTAAGCACAAAATAAAAGGATAGCTTAGTATTCTGACTCACCAAACGATCCAACATGGACTTTTGAGGTCTGTTTATTAAATCCTTTTCTGAGTCGTAAAAATTATTAATTATATAACCTGCTGCTATGGTAGCTGCAGAAGCTAATACCAAAGCCAATAGATTAAAGTCGAATAGTACTTTACTAAGAGGTTTATTGTGAGCTAGAATGAAAACTGAAGTTAGATACTGTGCTATTACAATAACTAGAATATTATAACCTCTTACCACGGAAAACATGCTGAAAAATTTAATCAGAATATGTTTTTGTTTTCTAGTAAGCATAAACTTGCTTTGATGAGATCCTGAATCAAGTTCAGGATGACAAATAATTAGAAGTTATAGACCACTTCTAATTTATAATCAGAGAGTGATTGCTGAGCTTTATTAAAATCTTCGGTAAAACCTAGAATATAGCCTCCACCACCTGATCCGCATAATTTGAGGTAATACTCATTCGTTTCAATTCCTTTTTTCCAGAGTTCGTGGAATTGCTTTGGAATCATTGGCTTAAAGTGATTAAGTACCACTTTAGAGAGTTGTTTTGTGTTTTTAAACAATGATTTAATATCACCGTTAAGAAAGTCATCTACACAAGCATCTGTATGCTTAATAAATTGGTCTTTCAACATTTTACGGAAACCCTCTTGCTTCATATTATCCATAAAAATACTAACCATTGGAGCTGTTTCACCAATAATACCGCTATCTAATAAAAATACAGCACCTTTACCTCTAGACTCTTGAGATGGAATACCTGTAGCTTCAATATTATCTTTAGAGTTGATAAGAATAGGTATACTTAAGTAACTGTTTAAAGGGTCTAATCCTGAAGACTTACCATGAAAAAACGATTCCATTTCCGCAAAAATGGTCTTTAAGGTTAGAAGTTTTTCTCTAGTTAGGTTTTCTAAAACAGTAATTTTAGCTTTAGCATATTTATCATATATCGCTGCAACTAAAGCACCACTACTACCTACACCATAGCCTTGAGGAATAGAAGAATCAAAATACATTCCGGATTCAACATCTCTATCTAAGGAATCAAAATCAAATTCTACAATTTCAGAATCAATAGTTTTTAGATGCTCTACAAAAAGCTTCAACCCATTATTAGATGCTTTAGCAGAATCCGAATTTTCATCATTCATCTTTAAAGCGCCATTGTAAAAACTATATGGAATTGATAATCCTTTGGAATCTTTGATAATACCATACTCACCAAAGAGTAGAATCTTAGAATAAAAAAGTGGTCCTTTCATAGTTTAAGAACTGATTTGGATAGTAAAGTTACAATTGTTTCGCTCCAAAACCAATTCTATCGCAAATATAGTGACCATTTTGGCAATACACAACCAACTGGTTATTAATGAATTCATAAACTTCCTTGGCTTCAGACTCAGGATAAAGTACATGAACATTTGCTCCAGCATCTAAAGTAAAACTGATATTTCTGCCTGTTTCTTGTCTAAATCTCCATATTTTATTGATTATTTCTAAAGTATTTGGTTTCATAAGAATAAAATACGGAAGACTAGTCATCATCATAGCATGAAGGGTTAACGCTTCGCTCTCCACAATTTCAATGAATGCCCTCAAATCACCTGTTTCAAAAACATTTATTAATCTTGACAAGTTGTTATGTGCTTGTTTAAAACGCTCTTGTGCAAAAGGATGATTATGCATTAAGTCATGACCAACTGTACTACTTACCTGCTTCTCGCCTTTATCGACTAGTAAAATAGTATCATGATAATTCTTGAAATTATCATGCACCTTATAAGGGAATTTTGATCCAAATAAATCTGAACTCCCTTCAATATCAGTATGTTTTCCCCAAACAATCAAATCACCTTCTATACTTCTACAAGCACTACCTGAACCTAATCTTGCTAAAAAAGATGCTTTCTTATTGAAATATTCTTCTGTTACCTCGAGCGGAATCGAGAGGTCTCTCTCAATAGTTAATAAACACAATGCTAAGGCACTCATTCCTGATGCAGAGGATGCAATACCTGAACTATGTGGAAAGGTATTAGAGGTTTCTATGATAAAATGATACTCTTTTAAAAATGGCAAATAACCCTCAATTCGTTTAAAGAAGGTTTTAATTTTAGGTTTAAATGCTTCATTCTTATCGCCTTCAAAATATACATCAAAAGAAAATTCAGAGTTAGGTTGTTCTAAACGCTTATATTTTACTGTTGTAGTTGTTTTACATGCATCTAAGGTAAAGCTTACTGAAGGGTTAGCAGGAATTTGGCTTTCCTTTTTTCCCCAATATTTTACTAATGCAATATTGCTAGGAGAAGACCAAGAATGACTTCCACTTTCAATTAATTTTGGATAAGGTTTAGGAATAAAATCTTTTTCTGTCATAGCAGTTAATCAGATGACAAAGATAATAACTTTAGCATTGTTTTATAGTTCCTTGCTGTAGCACTTGTTTCTAAGTTTCGTTCAAAGAAATTCATATTAAACTTAGATTGACCAAAGCCCTTAGAAGCGAACAAATATATACAATCATTAAGGATTACATACTCATCATTTTGATAGGTTTTTTCACTAGCCTTTGTAACTAATTCTTGCTTTGGAGTATCTCTTAATAAGACAAAATAGGCTTGTTGTTTCTTAGTATCAGGAAATGGACAATCATCAAAAATACGTTGTAATTCTTTTCGCGATTTAACTAATACAGGAACGTCGAATCCTAAATGATCCTTTATTAACTTCTGTATGCTATTCTTAATTTTAACTGGCTCTGAAAATGAAGATTGTAAAATTACATTTCCACTTTGAATATAGGTTTTTACACTAACAAAACCAGCTTGGGAAAGTATTTCTCGTAGTTCAGTCATTGGTACTTTTCTATGACCTCCAACGTTGATACCTCTTAATAATACAATGTATGTTTTCATTGGTTATTGCCTATTGCTTTAGCTACAATAAATGCTCCTGTCCAAGCATTCTGAAAGTTGAATCCTCCTGTTACTGCATCGATATTTAAAACTTCACCTGCAAAATATAAGTTTTTATGTAGTTTACTTTCAAAGGTCTTAAAATTAACTTCTTTAAGATCCACACCACCAGCTGTAACAAATTCTTCTTTAAACGTACTTTTGCCATTAACCTTAAATACAGCTTTGGTTAGCTGTTTGGCTAAATCCTCAAGTTGTGTTCTATTGAGTTCTGCCCAAGTTGTAACTTCAGAAATATGAGATGCTAAAACCAATTGCTGCCAAAGTCTTTTTGGTAATTCAAACTGTGAAAATTTATATACAGTTTTCTTATTAAGCTCGTGTTTTAAGGCTTTTAATTGAAACACGCAATCTTCAAAAGATGTTCTAATAAAGTTAATTTCAATATCAAATCTATAGTCAAGTTTTGCTAACTCAATGGCTCCAAAAGCCGATAGTTTTAAAATAGCTGGTGCACTCATTCCAACATGTGTAATGAGCAAAGGACCTTCGCTCAATAGGTTAGTGTCTAAGATCTTAACCTCAACATCCTTCGCCACTACACCAGGAATATCTTTTATACGCTTGTCATCAATATTGAAAGTGAACAAGGATGGAACAGGTTTTGAAATACGATGCCCAAGTTGATTAAGCACTTGCCACATTTTTGGGTTACTCCCTGTAGCTATTACAATTTGTTCTGATATAAAATCGCCTTGATTGGTTGCTACAGTCCATCGATTCTCATTTGGCTCAATAAATTTAACCGAATAACCATACATAACCTCAACTCCCGATGTTTTTGCTTCACTTAAAAAACAATCAATTATAGTCTGTGATGTATTAGAAACAGGAAACATCCGACCATCCTCTTCAATTTTTAATTCCACGCCACGCTGCTCAAACCATTCAATGGTATCACCAGTCATAAAACGATGAAATGGTCCTAATAACTCTTTCTCGCCTCTTGGATAATTTTGTACTAACTCCGATGGTATAAACTGAGCATGAGTGACATTGCAACGTCCGCCACCTGAAATCTTAACTTTCTGTAAGCCCTCTTTTCCTCGCTCTAATATTGCGACTGAGGCTTCTGTGTTTTGAGCAATATTGATTGCTGCAAAAAAGCCTGCAGCACCTCCTCCAACAATAATAACGTCGTAATGTTTCATTATAAATTTAACAACGTAAATTTACCATAATATAATTCTAGTCCTTCTTGAAAAATTATCTTTTATTTTTTTGCATTTTATTTGTCAGTTGCAATACAGGCAAGCTAAAGGTTATTATGGACATACCAATGGCTATAAACGAGGTTTCTGGCATTGCCTTTGACCACAATAATAATCTATTTTGGATGGTTAATGATAGTGGCAACAAACCCATTCTGTATGGTGTAAACTCTAAAGGACAAATTATTAAAGAGCTAAAAATAAAAGCCAAAAATAGAGATTGGGAAGATTTGACTATGGACCCAGAAGGGAATGTTTACATTGGTAATTTTGGAAACAATGACAACGATAGTAGACAGCTTTCTATTTACAAGATTTCAAAAGATTCATTACAACATAAAACTGTAACTCCAGAGATTATAGCCTTCTCATATCCTGAGCAACTAAAATTTCCACCAAAGAAAAAGAAACGCCATTTTGATAGTGAGGCATTTTTCTTCTTTAAAGACAGTTTATATCTATTTACAAAAAGTAGATCACCTAAAGAAAAAGGACTTACTAAATTGTACCAATTACCCTCTGTAGCCGGGAATTACAGTGCAAAATACTTAGATGAATTTAAAAGTTGTGATAATAGTGGTTGTTGGATCACCTCGGCAGACATCAATGCTGATGGTACAAAAATTGTATTACTCAATGAGAAAAGTGCTTACGTATTTTCTAATTTTAAAGGCCACAAATTTTTAAAAGGTTCCAAAAAATTTGTGGATTTTAAACACAGTTCGCAAAAAGAAAGTGTGTGTTTTAAAAACGATAGCATACTTTACATTGCTGATGAGTATTTAGGCGTTGAAGGTGGTAATTTATACGAAATAAAAATACCAAATAATTAAGCGCAAATTTCATCCAAAAGCCAGAGGTAATCTTCTCGATTTTTCACGAAATCTTTATCAGAGATATCAATGATTTTTACATTGAGTTCGGTTTGTTCCTTAAGAAATTCTAAATAACCAGCATTGATCTTATCAAGGTAGTCATCTTCTATATGTTTTTCATAACTACGACCTCGTTTCTTAATATTTTTTTGAAGACGCTCTGTATTCTGATATAAATACACATAAAGTTCTGGCTTGGCTATATCCTTATAGACCTGATAAAATAACTTTCGGTACAATCTAAATTCATCTATTGGCAATGTAATCTTAGAAAAAATTAAGGATTTAAAAACATCATAATCACTTACAATGAATTCTTTAAACAAATCGAACTGCGCTAAGTCATCGCTTATTTGCTGATAACGATCTGCTAAAAATGACATTTCTAAGGTAAACGCATAGCGCTCTGGTTCCTTATAAAATTTTGGTAAAAATGGATTATCTGCAAAACGTTCAAGAATAAGCTTAGCATTAAAATCTCTAGATATTTTAGTTGCCAAACTCGTTTTACCAGCACCTATATTTCCTTCTATTGCTATGTAATTATATTTAGAAAAGTTATAATCTTTACTTGGGTTTTTTAACCAAATATTCTGCGCCTCAATACTTTTATCTTCCTCGCATTCAGATTGTAAGATGCTTACTAATTTTCCAAAAACTGGATGTTCAACACTAGCTCCAATATCATTAAGTGGTTGCAATACAAACTGACGATTGTGAGCTTCTGGATGAGGAATGATTAATGACTTTGAGTCTAGGATTAAATCATTATAAAAAATGATGTCTAAATCTATAGATCTCGATTCATAGTCTTTGGTTTTAGATCGTGTTCTTCCTAGCTCTTTTTCAATTTTTAACAGCCGTTTTAGTAACGGTTTTGGTTTGTAATATGTTTCCAAACCTACACAAGCGTTCAAAAATGCATCACCTTCAAAACCTACAGCTTCGGTTTTATAAACTTTTGAAATACTTTTTATAGTACCAACTTTAGCATGGATTGCAAAAAGAGCATCTTGTAAGTTTTTAAACTTATTGCCTTTATTACTTCCAAGAGCTATGTAAACGTGGTTAGATACATCCATAAACGACAGCAAATTAAGTAAAACAAATATTAATCCTCTATATTTACTACAGCGAATTATTCACAAATTTAGATGACCTTAAAAGACAAACTTTTAGCCCAACGTATCTATCTTTTTCTAGGTGCTTTGTTTATTACATCATTAGTGGTTTCTAATCTTATTTTTCAGAAGTTTTTTTATTGGTATCCTTTTGATGTAGAAATTTTTGGCTCTAAGCTTTTTGAAATTTCAGTTGGTATTTTACCCTATCCTATAACCTTTCTAATTACAGATTTAATTAGTGAAATCTATGGAAAAAAGCGTGCTAATGATATTGTGATTGCTGGAATTTTCGCTTCTCTTTTTTCAGTTCTAATCATATTAGTTGCCGATAAAGTCCCAGCTTTAAGTAACTCGCCAATTGATGATCCTCTATTCTCTGAAGTTTTTGGAAGAACAATTTTAGCTGTTGGGTCTAGTATGCTCGCTTATTTACTTGCACAATTGATTGATATAAGAATCTATCATTTTTGGAAACGTCTTACCAAAGGAAAACATTTATGGCTACGTAATAATTTTTCTACTTGGTTCTCTCAATTTATAGATACGCTTTCTATTGTATCTCTACTTTGTTTTTTTGAAGTTTTACCATGGAGTAGTTTTAAAGGTCTTTTAATTAGTGGTTTTTTATTTAAAGTTTTAGTTGCCTTTTTAGATACACCTTTTCTTTATCTTGGAGTGTACCTATTCAGAAAACGATTCAAATTAAAGGTAAATGAAGAGATAGAGCTTCTATAAATTTATCTTAAAGTTTATACATCTGTAATCTTTTACGCTCACCTTTGCGTATATAACAGTATAGCTATTACAAATTCATTCATTTTGAAAAAATTTTTAAAAATTACTGGAATACTATTGCTTATTATTTTTGCCATTTTGGCTGTAATTCCTCTCGTATTAGAGTCTAAAATTGATGCTATAGTTCAGGCTTATGCTGATGAAAACCTTAATGCAAAAGTAGAATTTGATGATATTAGTTTAAGTCTAATAATCAGTTTTCCTAAGGCAAACGTCACCATAGATAATTTGAATATTACAAATGCAGAGCCTTTTAAAGGTGAAACTTTAATGACAGCAAAATCTATAAATTTTGAAATGCCTATTTCAGAACTCTGGAAATCTGAAAGTGATGGTCCTTTGGTTGTTAATGAAATAGCTGTTGATGAAGCATTGCTTACTCTAAAAACGAATACTGCAGGTGTTACAAACTATGATATTATTAAAACAGATTCTCTTGCAAATACGAATACAAATAATACTAATAAAGGTTTTAGTTTTGATATTAAAGATTACTCTATAGAAGACAGTGCTTTCTCGTTTATAGACGAAAGTTCTAATACGTCATTTTTTATTACAGCTTTAAACCACAATGGTCATGGTATATTTTCTGGTTCAACTTCAGAGCTTGATACCAAAACAGAAGCTAATGTTAGTCTAATCATTGATAGCACATCTTACCTCAGTAATAATTCCATAAAGCTTGATGCTTTAATAGATTTAGATTTGGAAAACAGCATTTACACATTTAAAGATAATAATGGGTTTATTAATCAATTACCATTAAAGTTTAGAGGTTATGTGCAACAATTAGATAATGCTCAAGACGTTGATATTACCTTTGAAAATCCGGAATCGTCATTTAAAGATTTTTTAGCTGTTATTCCTAAAGCCTATGCTAAAAATTTAGATGATGTTGAAACCACTGGAGATTTTAAAGTTAATGGTAAAATAAGAGGTAAAGTCTCAGAAACTACCATCCCAAAATTAGATATTAATATCACCTCAGACAATGCTTCTTTTAAGTATCCTGATCTACCAAAACGTGTTGAGAATATTAGCATAAATACTTCTTTAAAAAATGAAACAGGAAATGCTGACGATACCTTTATAGCTATAGATAGACTGAATTTTAAAATAGATAAAGATGTCTTTAAATCTTCTGCAACTATTCGTCAATTAACATCTAATATGATGGTCAACGCTAACATTGATGGTGTGTTGAATCTTCAGAATATTACTAAAGTTTATCCGATAAAATTAGAAAACGACTTACAAGGTATTTTAAAAGGAAAGGTTAATTCTTCCTTTGATATGAAAGCTATTGAGACTAATGCTTTTGAGCGTATAAAAAATAATGGCAATTTATCAATTTCTAACTTCGAATATTCTTCAAAAGATATTGTAAATCCATTTGCTATAACAAAATCAGATATAGAATTTAAACCCAATCATGTTACACTAAAATCATTTGATGCATCTAGCGGAACATCAGATTTTAAAGCCAACGGAACAATAACTAATTTGCTTGGTTTTTTATTAAGTGAAAAAAAACTAAAAGGTCACTTTAACGTAACCTCTAATATGTTTGCTATTAGCGATTTTATGATTGAAGACACTACAATATCTGAGGATAATAAAACCACTTCCGATTCTGAATCTCTTAGAATTCCTGAGTTTTTAGATTGTACTATTAATGCCAATGCAAAAACAGTCTTATACGATAATTTAGAGCTAAAAAACGTAAAAGGTAAATTAGTTATTGCAGACCAAAAAGCCGACTTACAAAACATGACTTCAGATATTTTTGATGGTAAATTGGCAATTGGAGGTCTTGTATCAACTAAAGAAAAAACACCAACGTTTAATCTTAACTTAGGTGCCAATGATTTTGATATTGCTCAATCTTTTAAAGACTTAGAGCTTCTACAAAACTTAGCACCTATTGCCAAAACTTTACAAGGAAAACTAAATACTACTATTGCTCTTAATGGAAGTTTAGATAAAAGTTTCTCCCCAAATATATCTACTGTTTCAGGTAATGCTTTGGCCGAAATATTAACATCTACTGTAAATCCATTACAAGGAGATGTGCTAGAAAAACTAAGTGGAGCACTATCATTTATAGATTTTAAAAAATTAGACTTAAAGGATGTAAAGACTAAACTCTCTTTTGAAAACGGACAAGTTAGTGTTAAACCATTTAATCTTAAATATAACGATATAGATGTTGAAATTTCTGGAACTCATGGCTTTGATGAAAGCATGAATTATATTGCCGTTTTTAATGTGCCAGCAAAATATCTTGGTACAGAAATTAATAATTTTATTTCAAAACTAAATGACGATTCTGCCAAAGACATTACAGTTCCTGTTACAGCAACCATTGGTGGTTCATTTAAGCAACCAACTGTTAAAACAGATTTAACAAGTTCGGTTTCTAAGCTAACTCAACAGCTTATTGAGATACAAAAACAACAAATTATTGGCAAGGGTAAAGACAAAATTAATGAGCTTTTAGGCGGAATTACGGGAAACGATAAGGAGAAAGAAACAGACTCAACAACGACATCTACCACAGATACAGTAAAAGGTATACTTGGTGGTCTATTAGGTGGTAAGAAAAAAGAGAAAAAGAAAGACTCTTTAAACAGATAAAAAAACCATAAAAAAGTTCTTAAAATTCATTATAAATTTGTTTCTTTGCATCCCGTTTTAACAAAACGAGCATAACAATAATATAGAAAAATAGAATCTCTATGATAATTATAAGTGTAAAAGAAGGTGAAAACATAGAACGTGCTTTAAGACGTTACAAGCGTAAGCATAGAAATGTTAAGATCATGAACAATCTTAGAGAAGGTAAGCAATTCACAAAAAAATCTGTAAAGAGAAGACGTGAAATCCAAAAGGCTGCCTACATCCAAAGATTAAGAGACGCTGAAAACGTTTAAACCAAGCTGATCTCAACGACTAACCCTTCGTTAGCTCTAATATTAAATACAGTATCATCTTCAAAGATGATATATTGTCCTTTTATTCCTTTCAATTTTCCTGAATAAGAATTTTCCTTTTTCAAATTTAATGACTTAGGCTTTTCTGGATATTTCTCTACAGGGAAATCTATCACAGTTTCTTTATTACTATCTAAAAAATATGGAAACGCTTCTTTAGGAATAAATGATTTTAAACGTTCTCTCCACTCTATAAGATTAACATCTTCGATAGAGTTTGCTAGCATTTTCCGCCAATTCGTCTTATCACTAATATACTGTTTTAAAGCTACTTCTGTAATACCTGCTAAATAACGATTAGGTACTTCTACTATTTCTATAGCTTCATGAGCACCTTGATCAATCCAACGTGTTGGTACTTGACTCTTTCTTGTTACACCAACTTTTACATTACTAGAGTTAGCTAAGTAAACAATATGAGGCTGAAGCTGCACTTTTTTTTCGTATTCAAGATCTCTATCCTCTTTATCTAAATGTGCAGTACTTAATTCTGGTCTCATTATCCAATCACCTGCTTGAGGTTTATCAAAAAAACAACGTTTACAAAATCCCTGTCTATAAATATCCTTATGTAATTTACAACATAAACATTGTTGCCCAATTAATTCTATTTGCATTGTTTTATTAAGCATTTGATTAAGATTAATAAAATCTGTTTCAAATACTAAAAAATATTGAATAGGTTGCAAGAACTCCGTTTGCATTTTTGTAAGAACTCCTTGATACTTCATAAAAGATTTTTGTTATTTTAGTCGAGTTAAAGATAGCTAATCCATGCCAATTCCTTTAGTAAATTCTATTGCTTCGTGGTTTTTAAAGAAACGATTTCATCAGATTGAATTGTTCCTTAAATATCCTAACGAAGTACAAGAAGAACTTCTCTTTAACCTTATAGATACAGCCAAAGACACTGAGTTAGGAAAGCAATACGATTTTAAATCTATTACATCATACCAAACCTTTGCAGAACGTATTCCTATATCGTCTTATGAAGATGTTCAGAGTGTTATTGAACGCTCTAGACAAGGCGAACAAAATATATTTTGGCCTTCTCCTATTAAATGGTTTGCAAAATCTAGCGGAACTACTAATGCTAAAAGTAAATTTATTCCTGTTAGTGTAGAATCCCTAGAAGATTGCCATTATGCTGCGAGTAAAGATTTATTGTGTATGTATCTTAATAACAATGAAGACTCTCAATTATTCACTGGGAAAAGTTTGCGATTAGGTGGCAGTAAAGAACTCTACATGGAAAATGGAACTGCTTTTGGCGACCTATCTGCTATACTTATAGATAACATGCCGTTTTGGGCCGAATTTAGCAGTACACCAAGCAGTAAAGTGTCTTTAATGAGCGACTGGGAATACAAAATGCAAGCGATTGTTGAAGAAACGATAAATGAAAATGTTACGAGTTTAGCAGGTGTTCCTTCTTGGATGTTAGTACTATTAAACAATATTCTAGAACATACAAACAAAGAGAGTTTATTCGATATTTGGCCAAATCTGGAAGTTTACTTTCATGGCGGTGTTAGCTTTACACCTTACATGGATCAGTATAAATCCTTACTCCCAAAATCAGATTTTAAGTATTATGAAATCTATAATGCATCTGAAGGCTTTTTTGCAATTCAAGATAAGAATGATTCTTCTGAGCTTTTATTAATGTTAGATTATGGTATTTTTTATGAGTTTACACCTATGGATACTTATGGCACTAAGACTGAAAAAATTATCCCATTAAGTGAAGTTGAAGTTGATAAAAATTATGCTGTAATTATAACTACTAATGCAGGATTATGGCGTTATAAAATTGGAGATACGATTCGGTTTACATCTACAAAACCTTACCGAATACGAGTAACTGGAAGAACCAAACACCATATCAATGCATTTGGAGAAGAACTTATTATTGAAAACGCAGAAGATGCTCTTAAAACAGTTTGTAAGTCTACGAATGCTGAGATTATTGATTTTACAGCTGCGCCAATTTTTATGCAAGGAAAGGATAAAGGTGCTCACGAATGGCTTATAGAGTTTAAGACACCTCCGAAAGATTTGAATCTTTTTAATGAGCTTTTTGATAAAACATTGCAGTCTCTAAATTCAGATTATGAAGCTAAGCGATATAACAATATGACATTAAACAAACCTAAGGTAAATATTGCACGTCAACATTTATTTTATGATTGGTTAAAAATTAATGATAAATTAGGAGGTCAGCATAAAGTACCAAGATTATCTAATACAAGAGACTACTTAGACGAGCTATTAGCCTTGAATATGACCTCAATTCATCGATAACCTGTAGACCAAATTTCTTTTAACGATTATATATACTGCTTTATCTAAAACTGCTAATAGTAGTTTTTATCTTACAATGTTAATTCTATATTTACGGAGTAAAGAAAGAAAATACACCCAGTGTTATCGATATTGTTAAGCAATATTATTAATCAATCCAAAATAAAAAACCACGCTAATTAGCGTGGTTTTCTTTTATATCTGTATTAAAAAAACTTAGTTAGTTTCTTCAACGTCTTCTATAATTTTTTTAACGACTTTCTTGCCTTTAACTCTAGTATCAACATCTTCTAATGCGTCAATCTTAGCCTTTACTTCGGCTTCTGTTCCTTCAAAGATTTCTTCTTTAGTAACGTCCTCACCATTCTCAGTAGTTGTTGTAGTCACTACAGCTTTAACCGTTCCATCGTCATTTGTGGTCATCTCAACTTTAATTTCTTTTTCAGAACTAAATTGAGCATCACCTGTAACTTCATGTTTAGTCCCATCTTTATCAATCCAAACATTTACTTCTTGAGTCATTGCGAAACCTTCTTCAGTTTCATGACCTCCCAAAATTGGTGCTACAACCAAACCGATAAGACATGTTAATTTGATTAAGATGTTCATTGATGGTCCAGAAGTATCTTTAAATGGGTCACCAACAGTATCACCAGTTACTGCAGCTTTATGTGCATCAGAACCTTTATAAGTCATTTCACCATTAATTTCAACACCAGCTTCAAAAGACTTCTTTGCATTATCCCAAGCACCACCTGCATTATTTTGGAAGATTGCCCATAACACACCTGAAACCGTAACACCAGCCATATAACCACCAAGCATTTCTGCAATAGCTTGATGATCCATTCCAAATAACATAGGAACAAATGCAATAACTAATGGAAACCCTATAGTTAATAAACCAGGTAACATCATTTCTTTTAAAGAGGCTTGCGTAGAAATTGCAACACACTTATCATATTCTGGTTTACCAGTGCCTTCCATAATTCCAGGAATATCTCTAAACTGACGACGTACTTCTTCTACCATTTCCATAGCAGCTTTACCTACAGCATTCATTGCTAATGCAGAAAATACAACTGGCACCATTCCACCAACAAATAACATAGCCAATACTGGTGCTTTAAAGATATTAATGCCATCAATTCCTGTAAACGTTACATAAGCAGCAAATAAAGCCAAAGACGTTAATGCAGCAGAAGCAATAGCAAATCCTTTTCCTGTTGCAGCAGTAGTATTACCAACTGAATCTAATATATCTGTACGTTCCCTAACGATTGGCTCTTGTTCACTCATTTCAGCGATTCCACCAGCATTATCTGAAATAGGTCCGAAAGCATCAATTGCTAGTTGCATAGCAGTCGTTGCCATCATAGCAGAAGCTGCTAATGCCACACCGTAGAATCCAGCAAAAGCATAAGACGCCCAAATAGCACCTGCAAATAATAAAACTGAAGGGAATGTAGATATCATACCTGTCGCTAAACCAGCAATAATGTTAGTACCTGCTCCAGTAGACGATTGTTGTACAATATTTAAGATTGGTTTTTTACCCAATCCTGTATAGTATTCAGTAACTGAAGAAATAACTGCTCCTACAAATAAACCAACTAAGGTTGCGTAAAACACACGCATTGCAGAAATTTCAACTAAACCTTCGCCAAAGAAATTCATTTTCATTGTTTCAGGTAG
The DNA here is from genome assembly GCF_031846265.1 of Microcosmobacter mediterraneus. Lineage (NCBI taxonomy): Bacteria > Pseudomonadati > Bacteroidota > Flavobacteriia > Flavobacteriales > Flavobacteriaceae > Microcosmobacter > Microcosmobacter mediterraneus. The sequence goes on from NZ_JAVRIA010000003.1 coordinate 308,014, forward strand.
CATCCAAGTTACTAATCCGAAACACGATACAGCAACTAAGATAATAGATGTCCAGTTTCCAATGTTTAAAGCGCCCATTACTTGAGCTTCTTTAGCATCGTTATTATTAATTTTTACAAGCATTGTGCCTATAACAGAAATAATAATTCCTGCTCCAGCAATTGCCATTGGTAATAATATTGGACCAATGCCTCCAAAGGCCTCTCCAATATTTCCTCCCATATCTTTAATCACGTAGTTTCCAAGAACCATTGCAGCTAATACTGTTGCTACATAAGATCCAAATAAATCGGCTCCCATACCTGCAACATCACCAACATTATCACCAACATTATCTGCAATAGTAGCAGGATTACGAGGATCATCTTCAGGGATACCAGCTTCTACTTTACCAACTAAATCCGCTCCAACGTCTGCAGCCTTAGTATAGATACCACCACCTACTCTTGCGAATAATGCTATAGACTCAGCTCCTAAAGAGAAACCTGCTAATGTTTCTAACACAATAGTCATATCCATTGTATTAGTCCAAGTTCCATCCATGAAAACGTTGAAAAATATGATAAAGAATACAGTTAAACCTAATACTGCTAAACCAGCAACACCAAGACCCATAACAGTACCACCTCCGAAAGAGATTTTTAATGCATTAGGTAAACTTGTACGTGCAGCTTGAGTTGTTCTTACATTAGTTTTAGTTGCGATTTTCATTCCGATGTTTCCAGCGAAAGCAGAAAATACAGCACCAAAAATAAAGGCAATTACAATTAACCAATGCGTTGTTGGTACAATAAAAGACACAGCTGTTAATGCTAATGCTACAATTACTACAAATACTGCAAGTAATCTATATTCTGCATTTAAAAATGCCAATGCACCTTCATAGATATGATCTGAAATTTCTTTCATCTTACCATCTCCAGCGTCTTGTTTCATAACCCAAGATTGCTTTACTAGCATGTAAATTAATCCTAAAAGCGCCAAAGCTATTGGCATATAAATCATTAATGATTCCATATTTATGTTATTTAATTTTGATTTGTTATTTAGCTCGGCAAAAGTAGTAAAATCAAAGAGAACTAAAAAACCCTTTTTCGCCTATTTTAAAGCTTATTAATATTGATTTATTCGGTCTTTTTTTAGCATGTACATTAAATTAGAAAAAGACATTTTAAGATTTTTTTAAAACTTGATATTGTATATTGCAGTTAACTAATTTAATCTTAATGACTATGCGCTTTTTTTTAGCACTATTATGCCTTTGCTTTGCTTCTACAAGTTTTTCTCAAAATCAACCTTGGAAAGGAAAGTTTGAACCAATAGATGATCTTCTTCCAACACCTAATAGCTACAGAACAGCTAGTGGTGCTCCAGGTAAAGAATACTGGCAACAAAGAGCTGACTACACTATCAAGGCATCACTAGATGAAAAAAACAATACTATAAGTGGAGATGAAACTATCACTTATTACAACAATTCTCCAGATGACTTAGCGTACTTATGGATTCAGTTAGAACAAAACGTAAATAGAAAAGAAAATGAAGATTTTGGTTATGTGTTTGGTGGTGTAAGAGACGGAATGAATACGCAACACATGCAATATTTGACTCGTGCTATTGATTTTCCTGCTGGCTACTCTATTAAATACATTAAAGACGAAAGTGGTAACACCATTAAATCTCTTGTAAACAATACCATGATGAAAGTATTATTAGATTCACCTTTAAAGTCTGGTGAATCTATAACATTTTCAATAGGATGGTCTTATCCTATTACAGATCGCAGCATGTTTTTATTATCAAGAGAAGGTTATGAATACTTCCCAAGAGATGATAATACAGTATATTTAATTGCCCACTGGTTTCCAAGAATGGCTGTATATAATGACACAGAAGGTTGGCAAAATAAACAGTTTCAGAAGCTGGGTGAATTTGCATTAGAGTTTGGTGATTATGATGTTGAAATTACCGTTCCTGCAGATCATGTAGTTGCTGCTACAGGATCGCTTCAAAATCCAAATGATGTTTTATCCAAAACACAACGCCAACGCTTAGCTAAAGCTGAAAAAACATTTGACAAACCTGTGCTAATAATAACTCCCGAAGAAGCCAACGCAGCTGAAAAAAGCAAAACAACCAAAACTAAAACTTGGCGTATGATAGCCAAAAACGTTAGAGATTTTGCTTGGGCTTCGTCTCGTAAATTTATTTGGGATGCCCAAGCTGTACAATTACCATCCAATAAAGTTATGGCCATGTCATTCTATCCAAATGAAGGCTTACCAGTTTGGCAAGAAGAATCTACTAAAGCAGTGATGCATGCCTTAGAAGTCTATTCTGAAGCTACTTTTGATTATCCTTATCCTGTTGCTATATCTGTGAATACTTCCAATATTGGTATGGAGTTTCCTATGATTAGTTTTAATGGTGGGCGACCAAACAGTAAAGGCGAAATGAGTAAAAACGCTAAAGCTGGAATGATTGGTACTATTATCCATGAAGTTGGGCACAATTGGTTTCCTATGATTGTAAGCTCAGATGAGCGTCAATGGATGTGGATGGACGAAGGCTTAAACACCTTTTTACATCAACGTACTGTCAAGGAACGTTATCCAGATTTTAACCATACCACACCAAAAAGTATTGTGCCATTTATGAAAGGTGATAAAAATATTCTAAGACCAATAATGACATCTTCAGATAATGACTTGTTAAGTCAGTTTGGTGCTAATTATTATCAGAAACCAACAGTAGGTTTACAAATGCTAAGAAACTCTATTGTAGGAGAAGAGTTATTTGATCAAGCTTTTAAAGAGTATGCTAACCGTTGGAAATACAAGCATCCAAATCCTGCAGATTTATTTAGAACCTTAGAGGATGCCACTGCTACTGATTTAGATTGGTTTTTTAGAGGTTGGTTCTTCACAACAGATAACGTAGATATAGAGTTAGCAGATGTAAAATGGTTTAAAGTAGAACCAGAAGTAAGTATAGAGGATAAACAAAAACAAGGTGATTTGAATGTTACTTCAGAAAACGCTGGTGGTAAAGCTAAAGATTTTTCTGGTGGTCCAGAACAAATAAAAATGGTAAGTACACCTGATGCAAATTATGGACAATTTCTATCTAGACTTGATGAGCCAGAAATCAGAAAACAAGTTGAAGGCAAAAATATCTATGAGGTTAAAATTAAAAATAAAGGTGGCTTAGTAATGCCTGTAACGATTGAGTGGCAGTATGCAGATGGCACTACAGAAATAGATCGTTTGCCAGCAGAAATTTGGCGTACAAATGAATATGAGACTACAAAAACATTCATCAAAGACAAACAAGTTATCAAAGTTATTATAGACCCAAAAGGTGAGTTTGCAGATGTTGATGATAAAAACAATAGCTTTCCTAAAGTAGAAGAAGCTTCAGATTTTGACAAGTTTAAAGATCAGCAAAAAAATTAATACATTTTAAAATGTAAAGACAATAGCTTAGTATTCGCAATCGTTTTCGTTAATTTTTATAGTATTCACATGTCTCAAAACAAAAAATAGTCTCTAAATTTACTACTAAATTTTTGAGGTTATGGAGACTACATTTGGAATTGATGCTATTGATTACTATGTGCCACAATTGGTATTACCTATCGAAAAATTGGCCATTGCACGTAATATTATACCTGCTAAATTAGAAAAAGGATTAGGCTTAAAGTCCATGGCATTAATTGATGTTAATGAAGATGCAGCCTCTATGGCAGCAAATGCACTAAATAATCTAATTACAAAAAATGTCATTGATCCACATACCATTGGTCGTGTTTATTTAGGCACTGAAAGTGCTGTAGATGGATCAAAACCAACAGCTACTTATGCTATTGGCGCTGTTGAGCAAAAACTCTCCAAACAATATGGAGAACGTTGCTTTAAGAACTGTGATGTTGTTGACCTTACGTTTGCATGTGTAGGAGCTGTTGATGCTATGGAAAATTGCTTGGATTGGGTGAGAGCTAATCCAACACGTAAAGCCATTGTTATAGCATCTGATATTGCTAAATACGAATTAGGATCCTCAGGTGAATATACCCAAGGTGCTGGTGCAGTAGCAATATTAATTTGTGCAAATCCAAGTATATTATCTATTAATAATACATTTGGTATTAGCATGGAACATGTTGGTGATTTCTTTAAGCCTAGACGTGTGATTTCTAATAACGACCTAAATGGACTGAGTATTAAAGAGATTACAAATTCCACAAAAGAAAAGCTAGAATTGTTTTTTGAAGAACCTGTATTTGATGGTTATTATTCCAACGAATGTTATCAAAACAGAATAAGTGAAGCATTAGATCATTTTAGTTCACAAAAAGAAATCGATTTTTTAAATGAATGGAAACACATAGTTTTTCATCTTCCGTATGCATTTCAAGGTCGAAGAATGATGTTTAATATTTGGTTAAAATGGATCACGGAAAAGGAGCTATTACCTCAACTTGAAAAAGAAATTGGAACCATAGACTCGATGAATATAAAAGATTGGACAAAGGCAGCTTCTAAATCGTCATTATATACATCTTTTGTTAGTGAAAAAATAGCAGATGGTGAATTCGCCTCTAGTGAGATTGGCAATATGTATACAGCATCTATTTTTATGTCTTTGATTAGTCTTTTACGTTTATCTTATGAAAAAAAGAAAGAAATAACAGGAGATACTATTGGTTTTTTAAGCTATGGTAGTGGTTCAAAGTCTAAAGTTTTTGAAGGCATAGTTACTAAAGACTGGAAAGCAAAAATTCAACATTTAGATGTGTTCACCGAGTTAGAAAACCGAAAAGTTATTGATTTTGAAACCTATGAAAAACTACACAATAGCTCTATTTCTAAATCTGTAAATAAAACAAAAAACATTGTACTTGCAGGAATTTCAACTGAAGAAAACAAGGAGGGCTTTAGGTATTATAATTAAAAACTAAACCCAAAACTTCCGGTTATACCAAATTTACGAGCTCCAGGACTATCTAAATAATTACCCCTAAAATTGAAGTCAATTCTAAGCACTTTAAAAATATTACCTATACCTAAACTGTACTCGTAATAGATTTTATCACTTGGTGCTATTAATGGAAATTCTACTGGGTTCCCTGTAGTACTCAAATTAATGTTATCTTGAGATAGTTCGCCCCAAACACCACGTAATCCTAATATAGCTCTAAGGTTGTACTTCTTTAAAAATGGAATCCTAGAAAAAATTCGTCCATTGAAATTATGTTCTATATGCATTGAAGAATAGGTATCAGTAACAAACTCATAAAAATCTAGTTGAGGAAACGTATTATATATGGAAAAGAACGTCTGATTTCCTGGAACTACGCTTAATAAGCCTAATGGTACATCTCCAAAAGTTTTTCCAACTTCTAGCGTAGTATACAGACGACCAAAGCCACCTACTTGCCAAGGTTGTAAATACGAAAATTGCAGTTTTGTATAATCGAAATCACTCTTAAACCAATTTCTATCTCCTCTACTTATTTGAGCATACAATCTGGCAAAATCGTCATTTGCTGTTTTACGTTCTACGCCATAACCTGTCATTTTTCGTTTTGGAAAATACGATAATGATAATGAGGTTTCAAACTGTTTAATTTCTGAAGCGACACCACTTGTTGCTTCAGGATCATTATAATCTAAACTAAATGTCGGTGAGGCAGATTCTAAAGTTCGGTAGTTATTACTCCAACGTACTATAAAATTTCTAGCTGGCTCTAACTCTAAAGACAAAACTGTGAGATTTATTGTTGTGAGTTTATCATTGGCACCTGTTCCAACAACTGCTGATGATGCTAAACTTCGGCCCAAAACATCTGTAGATGTTGTTAAACTAGCACCTATTTGTTCTACATCGCGACGGTTTCCACCAGAGATAATAAACCTACTCTTTTTATCAATAAGCCACTTTCCAGAAATTCCATATTTAAACTTATCATCTCTAAAACCGTAAGCTAAAAAGCCTTCTAATCTCCATAAATCATTTCTACTAAAATAGGTTCGTCCTCCAGCTCTTAATCTAAAGCCCTCAACATCATTAAACCCAACCGTTGAAAAAATTGGTCCATAGTCAAAATTTATACTTGGAAATTCTATATAACCTGAAGCGAGTATACTTCCTATATTGTAGAGTCGTTTAAATTTTTTGACCGTTTTTAAGGTATCTAACATTTTATAGACTCCCTTTTCATCTTTATTTAAAGCTTCAAATCTATTTTGTTCCCAAAAACTATCATCTCTGTCATAAATATCTTCATCAAAACTATAAACTTCTTGATCGTAAAACTCCTTATCCTTAGGCTTATCAAAAACATAATTATCATATAAGGTGGTACGCTTTCCATAGACTCCTCTGGACTTTTCCTTTTTATTTAAAGCGAAATCAGATAACATATAATCCCGCTTAATCAAGAAGAGTGAATCATTTAGTACTTCAAATTCTTGTTCGATATAAATTTCTTTTACCCAATTAATGTTAGCGCTTTTAGAAGCTTGAAGATTAATTTCTTTAATAGCATAGGTTGAATCATTGACCCAAAAATCACCTTTAAAAGTCAATTCGTTTTTCCGTCTTGGATAGTAAATAATATTATAACACCACTTATCGTCTACATAAGCACTATCTGAAAGTACATAATTATAACTTTGTACACCTCCTTTTCCTAGAGGACTTACAAAACTTTTATCAAAGAACTTAAGGTAGTTATCATAAACGTTAAAATCTGAATATAAGTCGCCAACAAAATCTATAATAACTTGGTTATCACTAAACCCAGAATTCTTATTTCCTCTAAGATCTGTTTTTTCTTTATTAAGTGTATTATCACCATATACAGTACTTACGGCTTCATTAAGAAATATTGGTAAATAAGTTTTACCTGTAACTCTAGAGGTGTCTACTTCATTAAAAACAAACTCCATACCTCTAAAAAGTCTACTTTTTATTAAAGCACTATCTATAGTGTTTAAATCAAACTCAACCTTTTCGTATTTATCATATTGATATTGGTTAAACTGTTTGAGGCCATTTTTACGCTTACGTTCCCAGATTTTTTTAAGAATAGCTATGGCAGGATTCTCAGACGCCTTTTTTGATTGCTTACCAGCAGCTATAACGACAGCATCAAGCGCCTCAGCTTCTTCCTTAAGCGTAAATTTAAGATCGTAGTTAACCTTCTTGATTAGATTAATAACAATACTTTCATAACCCAAAAAAGAAATCTCTAACTCGGTCCATGTATTCTCAGACTCTAGATAGAACTTTCCATTTTCATTGGTAATAGTACCCTCAGTAGTCCCTTTAAATAAAACATTTGCAAAAGCTACAGGTTCACCAGTTTCGTCGTAAACGTGACCACTAACTTTAGTTTGAGACAATGTGACTGTTAATCCACTAAAAAAGAAAAGGGCAAGTAGTAAGTTTTTCATAAAAAAAATAAAACATCATCAACAACCATGCAAATGATGTTTAAAACGCAAAATAATGCAAATTATTTACTTGTACATTACTTTTTTAACAGCTTTGATCACGTCGTTATGATTTGGTAACCATTCAGCCAGTAATACAGGCGAATAAGGCGCAGGAGTATCTGCAGTATTTATTTTTTCGATTGGTGCATCTAAATAATCAAAAGCTTTAGATTGTACCTGGTAAGTAATTTCTGTGGCTACATTACCAAATGGCCAAGCCTCTTCAAGTACTACTAACCTATTTGTTTTTTTAACAGACGTTAAAATAGCGTCATGATCCATAGGTCTTACAGTTCGTAAATCAATAATCTCACAAGAAATACCTTCTTTTTCCAATTCATCAGCAGCTTTGTATGCCTCCTTAATGATCTTACCAAAAGAAACTATAGTTACATCAGTGCCTTCGCGCTTAATATCTGCAACACCAATAGGAATAGTATACTCGCCTTCTGGAACTTCTCCTTTGTCACCATACATTTGCTCACTTTCCATAAAAATTACAGGATCATCATCTCGTATTGCAGATTTTAATAGGCCTTTAGCATCATAAGGATTTGATGGTACAATCACCTTTAATCCTGGTGTGTTGGCATACCAGCTCTCAAAGGCTTGTGAGTGTGTGGCAGCCAATTGTCCGGCTGAAGCTGTTGGTCCTCTAAACACAATTGGGCATTTAAACTGTCCACCAGACATTTGTCTAATCTTTGCTGCATTATTTATAATCTGATCAATTCCTACTAAAGAGAAGTTAAAGGTCATAAACTCTACAATTGGTCTACAGCCAGTCATTGTAGATCCAACACCAATTCCTGCAAAACCTAATTCGGCAATTGGTGTATCAATGACACGTTTTTCGCCAAACTCATCAAGCATACCTTTGGAAGCTTTGTAAGCTCCATTATATTCCGCAACTTCCTCACCCATTAAATAAATGCTTTCATCTCTTCGCATTTCTTCACTCATGGCCTCACAAACGGCTTCTCTAAACTGAATTGTTTTCATATCTATTTTTTAAGAAGAACAAAAATAGGATAATTGCATCTTTTATTAAAGAGCATTGAATTAAAAATTTTATTATGCGTGCATAGTATTTTTGAAATAATTTAAGTATCTTCGTAGCCGCTTAAATACTACATTAGTATTGCTTATTTTTGCAGCCCTTTTAAGGGATACAAACAATACTAATTCACAATAAAAACAAATAAAACATGAAAATTTTAGTATGTATTAGCCATGTTCCTGATACGACCTCTAAAATCAATTTTACAGAAGGTGATACAAAATTTGACACTAACGGCGTGCAATTTGTAATCAATCCTAATGATGAGTTTGGTCTAACAAGAGCCATGTGGTTTAAAGAAAAGCAAGGTGCATCTGTTGATGTTGTTAATGTTGGTGGACCAGAAACTGAGCCAACACTTAGAAAAGCACTGGCTATTGGAGCAGATACTGCTATACGTGTAAACACAGAAGCAACTGATGGATTTGCTGTAGCTAAACAACTTGCTAGTGTGGTAGATAATGGTGGTTACGATTTAGTTATTGCTGGTAGAGAATCTATCGATTATAATGGTGGAATGGTTCCTGGTATGTTAGCAGGTTTAACTGAAGCTAACTATGTAACAAATTGTATTAGTCTTGAGGTTGATGGAACTTCTGCAAAAGCTATCCGTGAGATTGATGGTGGAAAAGAAACCGTAAACACATCTTTACCTCTAGTAATTGGTGGACAAAAAGGGTTAGTAGAAGAAAGTGATTTAAGAATACCAAATATGAGAGGTATTATGATGGCGCGTAAAAAACCATTAACGGTTATAGAGCCAGTTGATGCTACTAACGAAACATCTTCAGCGAAATTTGAAAAACCAGCACCTAAAGGTGACGTTAAATTGGTTGATCCAGGGAATATTGATGAATTAGTAAGCTTACTTCATAACGAAGCTAAAGTGATTTAAAAACAAAAAGAATATGTCAGTTTTAGTATATACAGAATCCGATAATGGACAATTTAAAAAAGCTGCTTTAGAAGTAGCTTCTTATGCCAAAGCAGTTGCTAATCAATTAGGAACAACTGTAACAGCAGTAAGTATCAATGCAAGCGATACATCAGTTTTAAGGAACTATGGTGTAGATAAAGTTTTGCATGTTAAAGATACTACTCTAAATAACTTTAATGCTAATAGTTTTGCATCTATTATTTCTCAAGCAGCACAACAAGAAGGCTCAGAAGTAGTAGTTGTAAGTTCAACAGCAGATAGTCGCTACTTGGCTCCATTACTTGCGGTAAACTTAAATGCTGGTTATGCATCTAATGTAGTAGATGCACCTTCGAGTACAGCACCATTTACAGTTAAACGTACTGCATTTACAAACAAAGCCTTTAATTATTCTACAATAAACACAACAAACAAAATTGTTGGTGTTTCTAGTAATGCCTTTGGTCTAGTTGAATCTTCAGGAAACGCAACTGAAGAAGCCTTTGCTCCTAACCTTCCAGAATCTGGAGTCACTGTTGAATCTCTAGACAAAGCTACAGATAAGGTTAGTATTGCAGATGCAGACATTGTTGTCTCAGCTGGACGTGGACTTAAAGGTCCAGAACATTGGGGAATGGTAGAAGAGTTAGCAGATGTACTTGGCGCAGCAACGGCTTGCTCTAAACCAGTGAGTGACTTAGGTTGGAGACCACATAGTGAACATGTAGGACAAACTGGTAAGCCTGTGGCCTCTAATCTTTATATTGCTATAGGAATCTCTGGTGCTATACAGCATTTAGCAGGTATTAATGCCTCAAAAGTTAAAGTAGTCATTAATACAGATCCTGAAGCTCCTTTCTTCAAAGCTGCTGACTATGGTGTTGTTGGCGATGCTTTTGAAGTTGTACCTCAACTTATCGAAAAGTTGAAGCAATTTAAGGCTCAAAACGCATAAATTTAGTACCTTGTAATAGTGGAGGACTGTTTAGATTCGCATAATTCTCTAAATCTGTCTTGGACAGTTTGGTTAATTCCTAATTTAAACAGTTCTTTGCATTTCTAAAAATGAGCCTAGTTAAACTAAATATAAAAGGAATATCTTATAGCCAAACACAGAATGGTGCTTATGCTCTTATTCTTAATGAGGTAGATGGCGAACGTAAACTTCCTATCGTCATAGGTGCATTTGAGGCGCAATCTATAGCTATAGCTTTAGAGAAAGAAATTAGACCTCCTCGACCTTTAACACACGATTTATTTAAGAATTTTGCCGATCGTTTTGACATTGTCGTTAAGCAAGTTATTATTCATAAGTTAGTAGATGGTGTTTTCTATTCAAGCTTAATTTGTGAGCGTGATAAAATTGAAGAAATCATTGATGCCAGAACTAGTGATGCCATTGCTTTAGCTTTACGTTTTGATGCTCCGATATTTACGTATAAAAACATCTTAGATAAAGCAGGAATTTACCTTAAAGTAAATCCTAAATCAGACGACGAGCAAGATGATAGTATTCTTGTCGATGATTTAGTAGCCGAAGAAATTGAATCTAATATTCAAGACAATTACAAAGACAAAAGCTTAAAAGAACTCAATAATCTTTTAGATGAAGCTGTTGCCAATGAAGACTACGAAACTGCTGCACGTATTAGAGACGAAATCTCTAAACGCTAATTCATACTACTTTTAATGTGTTGTCTATATAGTTTAGTTTTTATACTTTGCGAATCCTGAAGTATTAGCTTCATACTTACGATTAAGACTTACGCCATGAAACATTTTTTTACTGCTTTTGCTTTAGTGTTTTTTTCAGTTGCAATAAGCTCAGCTCAAAATTTAAATAAAACATGGCAGTTTGATGCTATTGAAGATAACCAAGAAACCTCATTATTTTCTATTTCTGGAGACGATTTTCTCTCCTTAAATAATGGAGAATTTGAATACAATCTTTCATCAAAAAATAATCTAAAAGCTCGAGGTGACTATATACATCAAAACAACCTTTTAGTATTCTATTACGAGCAACCCAACGATACAATACGTCGCTATAAAATTTCTGAATTAACAGATTCTACTTTGGTTTTTAAAGAAAAGAATGTGACCTATAAGTTTAGAAATCAAAATGATAGATCTACATTATTAGTGTCAAGCTCTGAGACTTCAGAAAATACTATTATTCCAAGTGCTGGTTTTTCCATGCATAGTTTATGGAGAGGAATTTTAGGTATGATAACACTCCTTTTCATTGCCTTTTTGTTTAGCAGCAATAGAAAAGCTATTAATTGGAAAACTGTTGGGATTGGACTCACCTTTCAACTCATAATTGCAGTTGGTGTTTTAAAAGTAGATTTTGTAAAGACTGCTTTTGAATATGTTGGTAAAGGATTTATAGAATTACTAAAATTCACTCAAGCAGGAAGCCAATTCTTATTTGGTAATATGCTAAATATTGATTCTTTCGGATATATTTTTGCGTTTCAAGTTCTACCAACAATTATTTTCTTTTCCGCTCTTACTTCTGTACTATTTTACTTAGGAATTATTCAAAAAATAGTGAAAGGAATGGGCTGGTTATTAAGTAAAGTCTTAGGAATATCTGGTGCTGAAAGTTTAAGTGTTGCAGGTAATATTTTCTTAGGCCAAACTGAAGCACCTCTTCTGATTAAGGCTTATTTAGAAAAAATGAACAAGTCTGAGATTTTGCTAGTAATGATTGGTGGAATGGCAACAGTAGCTGGTGCAGTATTAGCTGCTTACATTGGGTTTTTAGGTGGTAATGATCCAGATTTACAATTATTCTATGCAAAACATTTATTAGCTGCATCAGTTATGGCTGCACCTGGTGCTATTGTAATTTCTAAAATTCTCTTCCCTCAAACAGAAGAAGTCAATACAGATGTGTCAGTTTCTAAAGAAAAAATAGGTTCTAATATTTTAGAATCTATAGCTAATGGTACAACCGAAGGCTTAAAACTCGCTGTTAATGTTGGTGCTATGTTGCTAGTCTTTGTCGCTTTTATAGCTATGATCAATGGCATTCTTGGTGGAGTTGCAGGATTTGATGGTATAGTTATTGAAAAATTAAATATTAATTGGCACTTCACATCATTAAATGAGGTTATTACTGCAAATACAACCTATGACAGCTTATCTTTAGAATTTATTCTTGGCTATACATTTGCACCTTTAATGTGGTTAATAGGGATTGCTAAAGAAGATATGGCATTAATGGGCCAATTATTAGGTATTAAATTGGCAGCTAGTGAGTTTATAGGATATATACAACTAGCTGACTTGAAAGATATAACTAACCCAGTTCATCTAAAGTATCAGAAATCAGTTATCATGGCAACTTATATGTTGTGTGGTTTTGCCAACTTTGCCTCTATTGGGATACAAATTGGAGGAATCGGTTCTTTAGCTCCAGGACAACGAAAGCAACTCTCTAATTTTGGAATGAAAGCTTTAATTGGAGGAACAATTGCTTCTTTAATTTCTGCTACAATAGCAGGTATGATTATTGGCTAGTGTCGAATCGCCACAGATATTTTATCTCACTCATGCCTTATTGGTTAATAACTTTTAATATCATTAAAGGCTATAAACATTTCTGTTTATGGCTTTTTTATATTTTTATTTCCAGAAAATTGAAGTTGAATATATGAAGCAATACCACGACTTAGTAAAACACGTTTTAGCAGAAGGTAATGAAAAAGGCGATCGAACAGGCACAGGAACAAAAAGTGTTTTTGGTTACCAAATGCGATTTGATTTAAGTGAAGGTTTCCCTATGGTAACTACCAAAAAACTACACCTTAAATCAATAATTTATGAATTACTTTGGTTTTTAAAAGGTGATACTAATACAAAATATTTGACTGAAAATGGAGTGCGTATTTGGAACGAATGGGCAGATGAGAACGGAGATCTTGGTCCAGTTTATGGTCATCAATGGCGTAATTGGGCAAGTGAAGAGATCGACCAAATAAAAGAAGTTATTCAGACTCTAAAGAATAATCCAAATAGTAGAAGAATGTTGGTTTCCGCATGGAATCCATCTGTTTTACCAGATACCTCTAAATCATTTTCTGAAAATGTCGCAAATGGTAAGGCCGCTTTACCGCCTTGCCATGCGTTTTTTCAGTTTTATGTTGCCGATGGGAAATTATCTTGTCAACTCTATCAACGTAGTGCAGACATCTTTTTGGGAGTACCATTTAATATAGCTTCTTATGCGCTTTTTACTATGATGATGGCTCAAGTATGTGGTTATCAACCTGGTGATTTTGTACATACCTTTGGCGATGCACATATTTACAGCAACCATATGGAACAATTAGAATTGCAACTTTCTAGAAATCCAAGACCACTACCTAAAATGATTTTGAATCCAGATGTAAAAGATATTTTTGATTTTACATTTGAAGACTTCACCTTAGTAGACTATAATCCACATCCTCATATTAAAGGAGTTGTAGCTGTTTAAGTATTCTATGAAAACAAATCTTACATTAGTATTTATTCTGTTAATAATATTGAATATTAGTGGTCAAACAACTAAATCGTTACCAAAAATTAACTCGCTCCAACATGTTGAACAAGTACCAGTTTACAAAGGTTGTGACTCAACTAAAAGTAATGCTGAACTTAAAAAATGTATGAGCAATAAAATGTCTAGGCTCATTGGAAAATATTTTAATCAATCCTTAGCAGCAAACTTAGGTTTAAAACCTGGTGAAGTTAGAGTGTTAGTTATTTTTAAAATAAATACTGAAGGTATTCCAATTGATATAAGAGCAAGGGCACCTCACAAAAAATTGGAAAAGGAAGCTATAAGAGTTGTAAAACTTATACCTAAATTTGATAGACCTGGACTTGTTGATGGAAAACCTGTAATTGTTCCATATTCTTTACCAATTAGAGTAGTAGTTCCCAAGCCTAAAAAGAAGCAAAAACATATATATGAAAAGCAATAAAAAGTATCTTTAAACCTTAATATTTCCCTAGTTTATTTCCTTCTTATATATTCTTAAATAAATCCATTAACATAATATCTTTAAAACAATTCATTTTATTAAAAACCGTTATCTTTATATATAGATGTTAAGTTATGTTCGGAAAGAAAAAAGAGACACCTCAAATAGATAAAGAGCAATTAGAGCTCATTGAAAATGCTCAAAAACGTATACGTCAAAAAAAGCGTTTATATATTCACTTTGTTATTTTTTTAATTGGAGCAGTATTTTTAATACTAGCACAAACTATTTTAGGTATAGGAAAAGACACTAAGCTTTTTGGCATAGAATGGTTTGTCTATGCTATACTCATCTGGTTGTTTTTATTTATATACCACTTTATCAATGTATTTATCACCAATAAATTCATGAATAAAGAATGGGAGAATCAACAAATTGAAAAACTCGTAGCTAAGCAAAGAAACCGAATAGACGAATTAAAAACCCAATTACAAAAAGAAGATAAGCATATTGCAGAAACTGAGGTTTATCAAGAAAAAATTAAAGCTAAAACTAGTCAGCAAAACTTAACTATTATTGTTGCTGCTGGAGAGAATAATGCAATCGGTAAAGACAACGACCTTATTTGGCACTTAAGTGAAGATTTAAAACGCTTTAAGCGTCTTACCTCTGGTCATCATATTATTATGGGTCGTAAAACTTTTGAAAGTTTTCCTAAGCCTTTACCTAATAGAACTCATGTAGTCATTACTCGTCAAATAGATTATAAAGTACCTGAAGGTGTTATTGTAGTAAACTCGTTAACTGACGCTATTGATGCTGTTAAATCTGATAATCAACCGTTTATTATTGGTGGAGGTGAAATCTATAAACAAGCTATGCCTCTAGCTAATACATTAGAACTTACAAGAGTACATCACAGTTTTGAAGGTGCTGACACTTTTTTTCCTGAAATAGATAAAAGCCAATGGAAAGAAACAAGCAGAATATTCAATGCCATTGATGATAAACACGACTACGAGTTTTCATTTGTTAGTTATGTAAGAGCATAAATATTCTTATTTTTGCAGCACTAATTTAGAACACACATGAAAGCTTATATATTTCCTGGACAAGGTGCACAATTTACTGGAATGGGTTTGGACTTATATGAATCTAATCCACAAGCTCAAGAGTTATTTGAAAACGCTAATGATATTCTTGGATTTCATATCACTGATGTGATGTTTGAAGGTACTCCTGAAGATCTTAAACAAACTAAAGTAACCCAACCTGCCATTTTTTTACATTCTGTAATTTTATCTAAAGTCTTAGGTGATTCATTTCAACCAGATATGGTAGCTGGTCATTCTTTAGGAGAATTATCTGCACTTGTAGCTAATAATACTTTAACTTTTGAAGATGGTCTTAGATTAGTATCTAAACGTGCACAAGCTATGCAAAAAGCTTGCGAGCTTCAACCTAGTACTATGGCAGCTGTTTTAGGGCTTGATGATGATATAGTAGAAAAAATTTGTGGTATAACTAATGGTATTGTAGTTGCTGCAAACTATAATTGTCCTGGTCAATTAGTAATTTCTGGTGAAGTAGATGCTATCAATCTAGCCTGTGAAGCTCTAAAAGAAAAAGGTGCACGTAGAGCTTTAGTATTACCTGTTGGAGGTGCGTTTCACTCTCCACTAATGGAGCCTGCTAAAGAAGAATTAGCTGCTGCTATTGAAGCCACTACATTTAGCTCTCCAAGCTGTCCTGTATATCAAAATGTAACAGCTTCTGCAGTTATTAATCCAAACGAGATAAAAGCCAACCTTATTGCACAATTAACAGCACCTGTTCGTTGGACTCAGTCTGTTGAGCAGATGATTACTGATGGTGCCTCTCACTTTACTGAAGTTGGTCCTGGTAAAGTGTTACAAGGACTTGTAAGAAAAATAAATAGAGAAGCTGAAACGTCTTCAGCTGTAATTAATTCTGAAGCCTAAATTCATATGTTTCGATCTGTAAAAATAGTTCTACTCATAATCATTAATATTGCAGTAGATCAGGTTTCAAAAGTATTAGTAAGACGCAATTTTGACCTCAAAGAACAGCTAGCAATTCTTGGAGATATTCAAGGTGATGGTGCAAAATTTTTAATGTATTATGTTGAAAATAAAGGTGCTTTTTTAGGTATGGGAAGTGACATGAATGACACTTTAAGAATTATCTTTCTACTTATTCTACCTGTTTTGGTATTAGGCTACGTTACCTATTATATCTTTAAAACTAAAGAATTAGATAAATGGAGTTTGTTTGCCTTTTGCTGCATCATTGGTGGAGGTATTGCTAATGTTTTTGATAGAATTGTTTTTGGAGAAGTCACAGATTTCTTTTACATCAGTCTAGGAGGCGTATTTAAAACAGGGATTTTTAATGTAGCAGATATGTCAGTGACTACAGGGCTTATCATTCTTATTTTTAGTAATTTCTTTGGGAAGAAAAAGCAAACTGAGGTTACAACCTAACTATTGCTTGTACACCTTACCTTCTTTCATTACGAAAACCACATTTTCTAAAGTTGAAATATTTTGAGTTGGATCCTCGTTAACAGCTACAATATCTGCAATAAACCCTTCTTTAATTTGCCCTAAAGTATCTTCCATTCCTAACAACATAGCATTAGTTATTGTGGCAGATTGTATGGCTTCAATAGCTGGCATTCCAGCATTAACCATATAACTAAACTCTTTACCATTGTCACCATGGTAAAACACTGCTGCATCTGTACCAAAAGCAATACTAACATCAGCTTTATAAGCTCTTGCAAACATATCTTGAATTTTAGGCCCAATTTCTAGTGCTTTTGGCACTACTAATTCTGGATAGTAACCAGAGATTTTTGCTTTTTCACTTACAAACTTTCCTGCACTAATTGTTGGAACTAAGTAAACATCATGCTCTTTCATAAGCTCCATAGTTTCGGCACTCATAAGTGTTCCATGTTCTATTGTTTTAACACCTCCTAATATAGCACGTTGCATACCTTCGTCGCCATGCGCATGTGCTGCGACATGGAACCCATAATCTTTAGCAGTTTCGCATATAGCTTTAATCTCTTCTATAGTAAATTGAGAATTTTGTCCATTTTTAGCTTCGCTTAAAACGCCACCAGTAGCAGTGATTTTAATACAATCAGCTCCATTTTTATAACGTTGTCTTACGGCTTTTTTTGCATCCTCAACACCATTAATAACGCCTTCTTTTGGTCCAGGATTACCTGTTAAACTTCGTTTTGCACCATTAGTAGGATCCGCATGACCACCAGTTGTGGCAATGGCTTTTTCGGCAGTAAAAATTCGAGGTCCATTTATTTTCCCAGCATTGATAGCATTTCTTAATGATACATTAACTCCAGAACCACCTAAATCTCTAACCGTTGTAAAACCACTCATTAAAGTAATGTTTGCATACTTAACAGAGTTAAAAGCTACATCAGCTTCATTTAAAATATACTTTTGAACGTAGCGCTTTGGATTTGTTTCGTGCTCAATATGAACATGCATATCTATTAATCCAGGGAGCACAGTTTTTGATTTTAAATCAATGACAGTCGTATTACTAGATTCTGGTTTGGCGTATCCATCATTTACAGATACAATTTTGTTATCTAATACTATAATTGTTTTTTCAGTAAGTACTTCACCAGACTTAGTATCAACTATTTTACCACAATGTAAAAATGTGCTTTGTGCTAAAATAATTGTTGATATAAATACGAGAATAACAGATAAAAAAAATTTCATAATTTATGTATTTATAGTTGTTAGAGAGATTTCTCCCATTCCCAAGCTGCTTTCATAGCATCATCCAAAGATTGCTCTGTTTGCCAGCCCAAAATATATTTAGCTTTTTCTGTATCTGCAAAAGCCGAAACAACATCACCAGCCCTTCTATCTACAATTTTATAGTTTAAAGTATTTCCTGAAACACGTTCAAAAGACTCTATAACTTCTAACACTGAACTACCTTTACCTGTTCCTAAATTAAAAAATTCGTAGTTATTAGTATTCTTAGATTGTAATAGTCTTTTTAAAGCTACAACATGAGCTTTAGCTAAATCAACTACATGGATATAATCTCTTATACAAGTTCCGTCTGGTGTTGGATAATCTCCACCAAACACAGATAACTCATCTCTTTTACCTATGGCAGTTTGCGTAATATATGGCACTAAATTTTGCGGAACTCCAAGCGGTAATTCGCCAATTTTAGCAGTTGGATGCGCTCCAATAGGATTAAAATAACGCAAGGATATTGCTTTAAATTTATCTGAAACCAAACATAAATCTTGAATAATCTCTTCGCCAATTTGCTTGGTATTTCCATAAGGTGATAGTGCTTTTTTTACAGAAGCCTCTTCTGTTATAGGTAATTGATCAGCCTGACCATATACTGTACAAGAAGAACTAAATATAAAGTTCTGATGCTCAATTTTACTTAACTCTTTAAGAGTATAAACCAGTGTATTTAAATTATTCTCGTAATAGTGCAAAGGTATTTTCACACTTTCTCCTACTGCCTTGCTCGCTGCAAAGTGGATTATCCCTTTTAAATCTGAATATCTTTTAAAAAAAGAAATGACTTCAGTTTTATGCCTAAGATCTAATTCTTCAAATAAAGGCCTAACACCTGTAATAGATTCAATACCATCTAATACCGAAATTGAAGCGTTCGATAAATTATCAATAACAACAACTTCAAAACCTTCATTTTGTAATTCTACAACAGTATGTGAACCTATAAAACCTAAGCCTCCTGTTACGAGTATTCTATCCATTTATAAATTGAATAACTTTTGAAGTTATATATTCTATTTGTTCATCGTCTAATTCGGTATGCATAGGTAATGAGATTACTTCTTTAACAAGAGCATTAGTAACTGTAAAATCATCTTCATTATAACGTTCATCTGCATAAGCTTTTTGCGCATGAAGTGGAATTGGATAATAAACACCACAAGGAATTCCGTTTTCATTAAGATATTTAGCTAATGCATCTCTATCTATATTTTTAACTTTAAGTGTGTATTGATGATATACGTGGCAATCACATTGCTCGCATATGCTATTACAAGAAGAGCTAACGGTTACTGGAGTTTGAATATTAGTTTCGTTTTTAAATGCATCGTTATATCGTTTTGCTGCTCGTTGCCTTGCTTTTCCGTAAGTATATAAATGCACTAACTTGGCATTTAAAACTGCTGCTTGTATAGAGTCTAATCTAGAATTTACTCCAACAACATCATGGTGATATCGTTTATACATACCATGATTAACGATTCCTCTAATGGTATGAGCTAAATCATCATCATTAGTAAAAATGGCACCTCCATCGCCATAACATCCTAGATTTTTAGATGGAAAAAACGAAGTCGCTCCTACATGGCCAATTGTTCCTGCTTTCTTTTTAGTACCATCTGAGTACGTGTAATTTGCACCAATAGCCTGAGCATTATCTTCTATTACATATAAATTGTGTTCTTCTGCTATTTGCATAATAGCCTCCATATTAGCACATTGACCAAATAAATGAACAGGAACTATAGCTTTTGTTTTTGGAGTAATGGCTTTTTTAACAGCTTCAATATTGATATTAAAAGTGTCTTTATCTACATCTACAAGCACAGGAGTTAAGCGTAATAGCGCAATAACCTCAACAGTTGCAGCAAAAGTGAAATCTGCGGTTATGACTTCATCTCCTGGTTCTAAACCTAATCCCATCATGGCAATTTGTAAAGCATCTGTTCCATTTGCACATGGAATAACGTGTTTTACATTCAAATAATTTTCTAAGTTTTTTTGAAACTCATGAACCATAGGTCCATTTACAAAAGCTGCAGAATCTAATATATTATGGATTGCAGGATCTACTACATCCTTTATTTTTTGATATTGACCTTGTAGGTCTACCATTTGAATTTTTTTCATGAAGACAATTTTATTCTTTTACTCAAGCATTGCAATGATTACGTGATTATAATACATCTGAGTAAAGCGAAAATACAAAAAATAGTGCTCTATTATTAATGCTTTAGCTAAAGAGATGTATTTTAGCAACAAAGACTAGACTGTGAGAATTCTTTATAACATTCTTACGCATATTGCGATTTTTCATGTTAAGTTAGTTAGCTTATTTAACAACAAGTTAAAGCTTGGTGTGGATGGGAGAAACCAAACTTTTACAAAACTAAAGAACTGTATTGCTACCAATGATAAAACTTTATGGTTTCACTGTTCGTCTTTAGGTGAATACGAGCAAGGTCTGCCTGTTTTTGAGCAACTTAAAGCAGATTATCCTCATTTAAAAATTGTACTCAGCTTTTTTTCTCCTTCGGGTTATGAAATTAGGAAAGACACAGAAATAGCAGATGTTGTAGTTTATCTTCCTTTTGATACAATAAACAATTCAAAAAAAATCATCAAAACTATCAATCCTCAACTGGTTGTTTTTGTTAAGTACGAAATTTGGCCAAACTATTTGTATCAATTGCATACTCATAATATTCCAACACTATTAATATCGGCATTGTTTAAAGAACGACATAGCTATTTTAAATGGTATGGTCGTTTTATGAGACAATCTCTTTTTTATTTTACTCATATTTTCACACAAGATAAAACTTCAAAAAAATTATTAGAAACTATACATTATCCTAATGTTACTGTTTCTGGCGATACAAGATTTGATCGTGTTACAAATCAAATTAGCATCAATAATTCGCTAAATTTCATGACAGAGTTTAAAAATGATAAATGCTGTATTGTAGCAGGTAGTACTTGGAAGGAAGACGAAGACATCTTAGTTCCTTTTATTAACACTATTAAGAATGACAGCATAAAGTTTATTATAGCGCCTCACAATATTAAATTAAAAGATATACAACACTTAAAGGAGCGCATAACAAAATCAGTGGTTTTGTACTCTGAACATCAAAATAGAGATATTTCAGATTTCGATGTTCTTATTTTAGATACTATAGGGTTACTTTCAAAAACTTACAACTATGCAGATATCGCTTATATTGGTGGTGCTATGGGATCAACAGGGCTTCATAACACACTAGAAGCTGCTGTTTTTGGGGTTCCAATAATTATTGGTAAAGATTATGATGAGTTCCCAGAAGCTAAAGCTATGATCTCAAAAAAAGGTATGTTCTCTGTAAATAATAGAGAAGAACTATTTTCTATACTAAAACAATTAATACAAAATGTAGAGTACAGAAATAAGGCTGGGAATAAAAATAGTAGTTATATTAAAAATAATAGAGGTGCAGTCATCCAAATCATGGATTACATTCGTAAATACATCAAAATTAAAGATTAAAGTAAAAAATGTTAAAGAAATTTATCTTTTTTTAATACTAAGTTCTTACTTTAGTCCCATAACAATTAACGCTAAATTAAAACAAATGAAAAAAGTAGTATTAAGCATGGTAATGGTTCTTGCTTTAGCAGTAACGTTTACATCATGTAGAGAAACTAAAGAAGACAAGGCAGAAGATGCAATTGAGAACGCAGCTAATGAGGCTGGTGAAGCAGCAGATAATGCAGCAGATGCTGTTAAAGACGCAGCAAATGATGCTAGTGAAGCTGTTGATGGTGCAGTAGAAGATGCTAAAGATGCCGTTGATGGCGCAGTAGAAGACGCTAAAGAAGCTGGTAAAGAAATGGCTGACGACGCTAAAAATGCTGTTGATGGTGCAGTTGATAAAGCCAAAGAAGCTGGTAAAGATGCTGTAGAAAAAGCTAAAGAAAAAGGTGCTGATGAATTAAACAAAGCAGCCGATAAGCTTAAAGAAGATAACTAAAAAAATCTTCAATAAAAATTAAAAGCCTAGTTTTATCTAGGCTTTTTTTATTTATACAATTTCCATCTTTTTAAGTAAAAAACTAGCATTCATGTTTTGGCAAACACCTTGTTTTAATTTGTAATCAAAACTGAGTTCATCATTGATAATTTCTGCATCAAAATAATAGTTTTTAACTGCATCTAGCTCTGTTTCAATTTCTGTAAGACTTAGGTCGTGCGTAGCTATAATCCCTGTGGCATTAAGCTTAACCAGTTTTTCAACAAATTTTCTAGAACCAATGGCTTTATCTGTGCTATTTGTACCTTTTAAAATTTCATCTAGGATCACAAAGTAATTAGTATCCTTTTCAATAGTATCAACTACAAATTTAAGTCGAGTTAATTCACTAAAAAAATACGAACTATCATCAGTTAATGAATCTGTTGTTCGCATACTCGTTATTAACTTAATAGGCTTATATGCACTTGCTTTAGCACAAACAGGTAATCCAACATTAGCCATTACAATATGTAAAGCAACCGTTCTCAAAAATGTACTTTTACCTGCCATGTTTGCTCCTGTTACAATAAAAAACCGCTCTTCATGCAATTTTAAATCACTATTAATACGCTTATTATTATCTAGAAGTGGATGACCCAAATCTATAGCTAAAATTGTAATGTCTTTATCAGTAATTTCGGGATAATTAAACTCTGGATGGTTAAAGGCATAGTTTGCAAAACTATTGTAGGCATCAAAAAAGGTAACCACCTCAAACCAATCTTCAACTTTAGAGGCATATACACTAATCCACTGCTCTACATGGTAGGTTTGTCTTATATCCCATAGTAAATATCCATTCCCAAAAATCGCTGACATAAAATTATTTCTATTGTCTAAAGCATCTAAAGTTTTTGAGAATTTTGAAAATATCTGAGATGCCTTTAAGAATTCAGATTCGATTTTTTGTTGTTGCTCTTTGAGTAAAGCTGAATTAAACTGGTTTTTCTCAATCTGTTCTAATAATAATGCATATTGCCTAAAGGTGTCTTTTGCTTTTTCGGTATGTTGAGCAACTTTATTAATTGATTTTAAATATTTGCCTGTAATACTCAAACCTAAAAGCAGCCAATACCCAATATATTCAATAGGAATAAACTCCAAAATCCCTAAAGCTATAATGACCACTGATCCTACACTAAAACCAAGAGTTAACCAATAGATAGATTTGTTTAAAAACGGCTTATAGTCTTTTAACCACTTAATTATCGAAACTGCTGAATGCTCAACATTTACACCTTGAGCAGTAGCCGAATAGTACTGTCGCCACTCTGGTAAGTTTGATAACTCTTTTATAGCCTCTTGTTTGGTTTCTATATTTATTATTGAATTTGAAAGTAAATACTTAACAAGTGTTACAGTCCCTTCATTAATAGTAGTTCTATTAATGTACTGGAAGAAAGATCCTCGTCCAAATAAATCGATATCTAAACTAAAATAGTGCTTTGGATTTTGAAACTCTGAGCCATCTTCCCTATGATAAAAATGACCAGATGCAATGCCAAGTTCTTCTTTATTAATTACAACTAATCGTTTATGTAAAGCTCGTTTTGCCTTTAAATCGGTATACTTAGAGAGTAAAAACAAAAATACTGCAGTACCTGTAAGACCAACAATTATTGAAATTTTCCAATTCTGGAAAGTGAGATAAATACCAAAAGCAGACAGCATAAATACACTTAGTCTTAAGATACTAAGCAATCCCATTTGTTTAAAAATACGTTTAGAATCTGACTGATTTAATTCTAATTGTGTCTTGTAAAATAATTCTGGTTTCTGCATAAAAACAACTAATTTAAACCAGTATCATCAATAGCCTTAAAAATATTTAGGATAATTGTTACAGCATTTTTATAAAATTCTGGAGTAATATCTTCAAAGTCATCTGTTGGTTGGTGATACGCTTTATGATCTTCGTTACCAAAGTATAAAAAAGGAATTTTTTTTAAATGGAATAGTCCATGATCTGACGACATAGTCCAGTTTTGTTTGTCATCGGTTCCATCATGACCTTGTATTAATTTAGAATCTGTTGGATTTTTAAATGCTTCAATAATCTTTTTTAATGCATCATTATATCGAGTGCCAACAACATAGAGTTCGTTTTTAGAGCTACGACTAATCATGTCCATATTTAGATTAACAAGCACCTTGTCCTTATCAATGGTGTTTACAAAATGCTTTGCGCCTTTAAGTCCTAGTTCTTCAGCATCAAAGGCAGCAAAAATCACACTATGCTTTGGTGGGTTTTTAACTAGATATTCTGCAAAGCTAACCATGGCTGAAACTCCTGAAGCATTATCATCTGCTCCATTATAAATAGTTTCATTACTAACACCTAAGTGATCGTAATGCGCACTAATAACAATATACTTTTCAGGAAATTCTGACCCTTTAATTTCTGCGAGAATATTCGTAGCATTTATTACTTTATCTTGTCTACTAAAGGTAAAGTGTTGCTTATATTTATTATTGAATCCAGCAACTCCAAGATCTTTAAATTGTTTAATAATATAATCTTGTGCCAAAGTACTGCTTTGTTCTCCTGCTTTGCGACCTTTAAAATCATCAGAACTTAAAACTTTTACACGTTCTAAAAGTTGAGTATCATTAAACTGATATGTTTGAGCTTTACCTTCTTTACAACTAATTATTGTAAAGCAAAAGATAAAGCCTAATATGGCTGTTATTTTTTTCATTAGAGGGATTTGATTTCAAATTAATAAAAAAATCCCAAGCAATGGCTTAGGATTCTAAAAACATATTCAATAATTATTTACCTAACCTTTCAAGCTAGCTTTTAAATATTCTCTATTCATACGCGCAATATTCTCTAAAGAGATACCTTTAGGACATTCTACTTCGCAAGCTCCAGTATTAGTACAGTTACCAAAACCTTCTTCATCCATTTGTTTTACCATATTTAGTACACGATCTGTTGCTTCAACTTGTCCTTGAGGCAATAATGCAAATTGAGATACTTTAGCACCAACAAATAACATGGCACTAGAGTTTTTACAAGTTGCAACACATGCACCACAACCAATGCAAGTTGCAGCACTAAAGGCATCATCAGCATCATGTTTATTAACAGGTATAGCGTTAGCATCAATGGTATTACCAGATGTATTTACAGAAATAAATCCACCTGCATGTTGTATACGATCAAACGCGCTTCTATCCACAACTAAATCTTTAATTACAGGAAATGCTGACGCTCTAAAGGGTTCTATATAAATGGTGTCACCATCTTTAAATTTACGCATGTGTAACTGACAAGTTGTGACACCTCTATCTGGCCCATGAGCTTCGCCATTAATATATAAGGAACACATACCACAAATACCTTCTCTACAATCGTGATCGAAAGCTACTGGCTCATCGCCTTTTGTAATTAATTCACTATTTAATACATCTAACATTTCTAAGAAAGACATATCTGGTGATACATCAGAAATCTGATAATCTACCATTTTACCTTTATCATTCGCGTTCTTTTGACGCCATATTTTTAACGTTAAATTCATAGCTTTCCTTTATTTATAACTTCTTTCTTTTACTTCTATATTTTCGTATTGTAAATCTTCTTTATGTAATACAGCATCTTTCGGCTCTCCTTTGTATTCCCATGCAGACACATATTGAAACTCTTTACGACGCATAGCTTCACCCTCAGGTGTTTGGTATTCTTCTCTAAAGTGACCACCTGCAGATTCTTCGCGTTGCAAGGCATCTTTAGCAAACAACTCACCTAATTCTAAGAAATCAGCAACACGTCCTGCTTTTGCTAATTCCTCATTAAACTCATCAGCAGAACCCGGAACTCTGACATCTTTCCAAAACTCAGCTCGTAACTCAGAAATTTCAGAAATGGCTTCTTTAAGTTCTTTTTCGTTCCGTGCCATTCCACATTTATTCCACATGATCTTTCCTAATTTTTTATGGAAATAATCAACAGGTTTTGTTCCTTTATTATTAATTAAATGATCGATATTGTCTTTAACATTCTTTTCAGCCTCTTCAAATGCTGCAGTTTCAGTAGAAATAGGTCCTGTTCTAATATCGTCAGCTAAATAATCACCAATAGTATAAGGCAACACAAAGTAACCATCAGCTAAACCTTGCATTAATGCAGAAGCACCAAGTCTATTTGCTCCATGATCCGAGAAGTTAGCCTCACCAATAGCATATAATCCAGGAACTGTGGTTTGTAAATTATAATCTACCCAAACACCTCCCATAGTGTAATGAACTGCTGGGTAAATCATCATTGGTGTTTCATAAGGGTTTTCATCTACAATTTTTTCATACATCTGAAATAGGTTTCCGTATTTCGTTTTCACAATGTCCTGACCTAATTTTTTCACTAAAGCGTCGTCATTTTCATCCAAACCTTTAACATGCGCTTGTTCTCTTCCATATCGCATAAAAGCTGAAGCAAAGTCTAAGTACACCGCTTCACCTGTAGCATTAACTCCATAACCAGCATCGCAACGCTCTTTGGCTGCTCTAGAAGCCACATCTCGAGGCACAAGATTACCAAAAGCAGGATAACGACGCTCTAAATAGTAATCTCTATCTTCTTCTGATAATTCTGTTGGCCTTAGTTGACCAGCTCTAATAGCCTCAACATCTTTCTTGTGTTTTGGTACCCAAATACGTCCATCATTACGCAAAGATTCAGACATCAAGGTTAATTTGGACTGATGATCACCAGATACAGGAATACAGGTTGGGTGAATCTGTGTGTAACAAGGGTTAGCAAAATAGGCACCACGTTTGTGCGCTTTCCAAGCTGCTGTAACATTAGATCCCATGGCATTTGTAGAAAGGAAAAATACATTTCCATAACCACCAGTTCCTAAAACTACAGCATGTGCCGAATGACGCTCTATTTCTCCTGTCACTAAATTACGTGCTATAATACCTCTTGCTTTACCATCTACAATAACAACATCGAGCATTTCATGACGATTGTACATTTTAATTTTTCCGCGACCAATCTGACGATTCATTGCAGAATATGCTCCGAGAAGTAACTGTTGACCTGTTTGACCAGCAGCATAAAAGGTACGTGAAACCAATACACCACCAAAAGAGCGATTATCTAATAAACCACCATATTCTCGTGCAAACGGAACACCTTGTGCTACACATTGATCTATAATGTTAGCAGATACCTCAGCCAAACGGTAGACATTTGCTTCGCGCGAACGATAATCACCACCTTTTACGGTGTCGTAAAATAATCTATAGGTTGAGTCACCATCACCTTGGTAATTTTTTGCCGCATTTATTCCTCCTTGTGCTGCGATAGAGTGTGCACGTCTTGGAGAATCTTGAAAGCAAAATGCTTTTACATTATAACCTAATTCTGCAAGAGTAGCTGCTGCAGAGCCACCAGCTAAACCTGTACCTACAACAATAACATCAATTAGACGCTTGTTTGCTGGATTTACTAAATTTATTGAGTTTTTATGATTTGTCCACTTATCTGCTAGTGGTCCTTGTGGTATTTTAGAATCTAAAGCCATAGTTATGATAAGTTTTTAATGTGCAAAATGATGATAAAGTGCAATGAAAATAAATCCAACTGGTATTCCAATTGAATACACTTTACTTAATCCTTTTAAGCCATTTGTATATTTATTATTTGCACCTATAGATTGGAAGGCAGAATTAAAACCATGTAACAAGTGTAATGCTAAGAATACAAATGCCACAATATAGATCCCGACAATTAAAGGACTCTCAAAATGCTCTACGAGCTCGTGATAATAGCGTGTTGGATTTGGCTCTTGTGGATTGATATACTTTACTGTCATTTCATGCCACCAAATATTAGCCATGTGTATGATAAGAAAAGCTTCAATAATAAGCCCTGTCCATATCATATTTCTACTCATCCACGAAGAATTTGCAGCGCCATTATTTTTTGCATAAGATGCTTTTCTAGCCTTTCGGTTTTGTAATTCTAAAATAATACCCATCGTAAAGTGGAATAATATCCCTATGATTAAAATAGGTTGAAGAATAAATTGAACAGCCCAAAATGTTCCCATAAAATGAGATGCAGCATTAAAGGCATTTGCACTGAAAACAGACAGAATATTTATTGCGAAATGCTGTAAAAGAAAAAACATGAGGAAGAGCGCCGAAAGTGCCATGGCAAACTTTCTTCCAATTGAAGAATTTAAAATTCCCATTGTAGATCTAATCTTAATTTGTTAGTACTACAAAAATACGGCGCAAATGGCGTATTGCCAACTGCTCTATATTATTATTAATTATTTAGAATGATTTTAATCTAAAAGTCGAATCTAGGATTTACTATAGTATTGTAGATAGAACCAAAAGAGTAACTAAATCCTATACTTACAAAATAATTATAGCCAGATTGCAATTGCTGTTGTTGCAGAAGCAACTCTTCTAAAGACAGGTCACCTCCTGGTAAATTAATTTGATTTCTGGTAATAGAATAACTTCCGCTTAAATTAAAATTAAATCCTTTAAACAAGCGTATTCTTGTACCAACAAAGAAATTTACAGCGTATAAACTTGTATCATTTAAAAACTGATTATAAGAGACTTCGGCATTAAAATTTCCCCATTCTTGGTTTACCCTTCCTCCAAGTTGTATACCATGTTCCCATAAGTATTCATCTGTTTTATTAAAAACAGTACGCTCAATATAGTCGTTAAAACGTATACCATTTCTGTAGGATATTGTAAGTTGTTTTTTTGCTGAATCTACATAATCAAAAAAACTGTATTCTAAAGCTGGCCTAAACGTATAATATAAATCTGTATTGTTAAAAGTGGATGATCCAATACTCCCAAAAAATCCATATGACCAATGATCGTTAATACTTATGATATCACTAATATTTAAAAATTTTCTATCATTAATACCTACAATTTCTTCACCTTCAAACTCAAATACATTTCTACTTTCACTAAAGCGTGCTCGTAATGAAAACTTATTTTTTTCTGTAACCCTTCTTGCTGAAGCACTGATATTAATATTACTAAATCTACTTTGCTCTTGTCCATCAAAGAATCCTCCTGCTCCTACCTGAAACAACCAGTAATTCCATGGATCATCTTCTTCAACATCGTCTTTTTCTTCTTCAGGTACCGGAACACTAACTTTAACCTCGTCTGTGGTTCCGTTGGCAATCCAAAACCTTACCAAACCTAACTTAAGATATTCTAAAACACGTTGACGTGTTTCATCTCTGGTCATATTAGTATCTGTAGAAAAAGTAAGGGTGTAATTTATGGCTTCAAACTCTTTTTTACCAATGAATTGCATCTCATAGCTTCGTCCCCCACTTCCATTTCGTTGTGTAACTACAAAAACGTGTACATCTCCTAAAAATTGATCTCTAACAAATTGAGTATTACCGAGATTTTGTCTTAAGTATTCGCTATCGCAAACATTACAGTCTAAAAAAATACTTATTTGCTCAGTGATATTGGTTTGTGCAAATGATAAATAACTAGATAAAAAAAGAAGAATTAAAATGAATCTTTTTTGCATATGGGTTGATTGATGGTTAAGCGTTTGAATAATGCTACATTATCACTAACGCATTAAAATGATTCTAGTATACAGAACCTAATAATTTGTTCAAACTAACGGATTATAAAATAAAACTATGTGAAAAATATGTGAAAGAAATGTCAAAAATAGTTACCAACTCTTAATTTGAAACTATTGGAATTAATCCTCTTAATCCCATATCAACGACCTGCTCACCAGCTTCTGGCTCATATTTACCATCAATATTGACTTCGGTCCATTCAAAACTATTATTGATAGAAAATGATAGTACAACTTCTACATCTTCGGTTTCATTTCCTGTTATTGTAAAACCATTTTCAAATTCACCTGTAACAACACAAGAACCTTGAGGCACAGGTGATGTTGCAAATAAAGGATTAGGTACTGTTGTAGCTCCTTCTGGAGCCTGACCTTGTGTTGTAAAACCTAAAGCTTCAAAAGCCCAAAAGCCCTGAAGTTTATCATCATTAACAGTAATAGAACTACCATTTAAATTAAATGACGTTATGTAATTGTTGTAACCAACAAAACTACCTAGGGTTCCAGAAATTTCAGTACCATTAACCAATAAATCAATAGCTCCTTCTTGGTACGCAAGCGAAACTCTGACCCATTGATAACTGCCTGTATTGACTTCATTGAGTGGGATACTCAAAAAAGTATCATTATTTCCAGCAAAGAGGGATTGTTGAAAATCTATTGCCATATTACCTCCAAGATTTGTTTCAGCACCTTCGTAAATAACCTCTCCTTGTCCTAAAAACGTAGTTGTAGTTGGAGCGAATTCAATATAATTAGCACTCATTCTGGCTATTAAAGGAGATTGAGCCGCATTACCAGGAGCTACTGTAACTGGCTGACCAAGATTACCAAGTCGCTGTTGGTTTGGATCAAATTTAAATTTAATGATTAAACTTGGATTATTAGCTGAGTTATCAGAATCTGAACTACAGGCAAATAGTAGACAAATTAATAACCAAAGAGGAATACATTTTAAGATTTTCATACATCTATAAATTTATACTCTAACGCTTAAATATGTATTTTATTTGAGTTCTAATATTTTTGAAATATCATCAATGACAATAGAATAACTACCTTTTGGTAGATAGTATTTTCCGTTACTAGCTTCATTAATATCAATACTACTATTTTCCTTCAATAAAGCTTTTCTTCCTTTTTTAGTTATCTCTAAGTTATAATTTACATAGTTAAACCCTTTGTCTGCGTTAATGGTTATACTATTTAATTGAGCTCCTTTTTTAGATACAATTTTAATGGTTTTTTCTCCTGAAGTATTATTATAAAATTGAATGGTTGTTTTAGGCTCGTAAGCCTCTAACCAAGGGCTCCAGGAATTTCCCCAACGATTAGAATGGCGCACAGATGCTATACTAAATAATGTAACAGGTTTGCTCATCATGTTGTCATTCATTTTTTGTAATGGTGCAATATTGGCTTTATAAATACTGCGTCCATGTGTACCTAATAAAACATCTTTAGCTTCTGGTTGTATAACGATATCGTGTACTGCAACATTTGGAATACCATTTGAAAATATTTCCCAACTGCTTCCCATATCAAAAGATACATAAGCACCATTATCGGTCCCTAGATATAATACATTTTCATTTTCTGAATCTTCTCTAATCACATTTACTGGTGATGCAGGAATATTACTGCTTATATCTTTCCATGTCTGCCCATAGTCTTCACTCATGTATATATACACTTTAAAATCGTCCCAACGATAACCATTTAAAGTCACATACACACGTTCTTTTTTATGCTGCGAGGCTATTACACGACTTACCCAAAGGTCTTTAGGAAAAGAATTAGAAATTTTAGTCCAGCTTCCTCCTGCATTTTTAGTTATATATATTAAACCATCATCACTTCCAGAATAAATTAAGCCAAACTCAAAAGGACTTTCAGAAATAGAAGTAATTGTTCCATAAGCTACATTCCCTTTTTTTCCTCCATTGGTTAAATCGTCACTAATGGCTTGCCAATCATCACCTTGATTCATAGATCTCATTAGTTTATTACCTCCTAAATACAATATATCTTGATTGTGTGGTGACAATAAAATTGGTGTTTGCCAATTAAAACGATAAGGGTTTTCACCTAATTGATGCTTTATATTAAAGCGTTTAAATTCATCTGTTTCTCTATTAATTCTAAAATAATTTCCAAACTGAAAACCTGTGTATACGATATTGGAATTACGAGAGTCTATTTGAATTTGCATACCATCTCCTCCCATAATACTCTTCCATGGATATTGTCCGCTCTGATGCCATCCTTTATTTTCTGGTGCATTATGAGCGCCAACCCAAACACCATTATCTTGTAGTCCACCATAAACATTATATGGTTTTTCATTATCTACATTAATAGCATAAAATTGTCCAACTGAAGGCGCATTATTCTTAATCCAATTTTCACCATCGTCATAAGTAATATTTACGCCTCCATCGTTACCATCTATAAGATGATTAGGATTCTTTGGATTAATCCATAACGCATGATGATCTGCATGCACATTTTCTGCACTAATGGACGTCCAGTTTTTACCACCATCTTTAGATTTTACTATTGGTACTCCATAGATATAAATATCATTTTCATTAACTGGAGACACATGAATATGACCAAAATAATAACCATAACTAAAGTATATTCCATCTAAATAATCATCATGAGTTTTACTCCAACTTTTTCCACCATCAGTACTTTTATATACCTCAGCACCAACAACTGGTGTGTCAAATAACATAGAGTTAGCATCTTCTAAATATTTAGCTAAATCAATAGGTTTTAAATGACCAGAACGGACCATTTGCTTTACATTATCGGATCTATATTTTTCTTGAAATCCATTTGTCTTTAAAAAATTATTCAACTTTTTATCATCTAATGCTAAAAAGTCAGAATTAGTCATAGCTTTAAAATCATTTTTTGTCAGACCTCTTCGTTCTTCTTTATCATTATCATCAGGTCGTCTAAATTGACTATCATGAACAGCATAAACAATATTGTCATTGAAAACAGCCACTCCTATTCTACCAACACCTTCACCAATAGGGAAACCACTTTTCTCTGTTGAAATCTTGGTCCAAGTTTCTCCAGCATCAGTACTCTTGTATATTGCTGAGTTTTTTCCATTTCCTGTAAAATTCCATGCTTTTCTATCTTTAGTCCAAGAGCTCGCAAACATAACATTGTAGTTTTTTGGACTGTGTTGTAAATCAATAATACCACTCGCATCATCTACAAAGAGTTTTTGATTCCAGGTTTTTCCACCATCAGTAGTTTTATAAATACCGCGTTGCTTATTAGATGAATATAGATGTCCCGTTACACCAACGACAACCACATCTGGATTTTCTGGGTGAATTAAAATTGGTGCAAAATGATGCGCATCCATGAGGCCAACATTAGTCCATGTTTCTCCATTATCTGTAGATTTTAAAATTCCAATACCTGCGTAAGAAGATCGTGAAGCATTATTCTCACCAGTAGCAACATAAATTGTTCTTGTTGGCCAATGCACAGCAATATCACCAACATTTTGCGTATCTGAATTATCTAAAATTGGTGTAAATGTTGTTCCATTATTAATGGTATGCCAAACGCCTCCAGATGCATAAGCTACATAAAAATCCGAGGGATTTTCAGGGTTTACATCTAAGTCTACGACACGTCCACTCATTATTGTTGGTCCTATATTATTAAAAGGTACATTTTTCACTAATGAGGTTTGTGCCATTCGTTGTTTTTGCGCCAAGGCTTGTTTCACAATTTCAGGAGAAGTTGAAGGTTGTTGTGCAACAGCAAAACATGAGCCTATAAAAAGGAGAAATGATAAGGTTTTGGAATACGACATGTTGGTTAATTTTTTAGATGCCTGAAATTAATGAATAATGACATAACCTTCAAAAAACTAACATAAAGTTTAATAGTAAATAATATTACTAATGTGACACTCTAATCACATCTTTATTATAAATATTTTATTTTTTTAACATTTTAATTATTGATTTCATTACTTTTGACGCAATTAACTAATAAATTAATATGACATGGAAGAGTATTTACCTTTAATTATTCAACTATTAAGTGGAGCTGTCGGTGGCAACCTTGCTGGCAAGCTTATGAAAGGATCATCTTTAGGAACCTTATGGAATTCTGTAGCTGGTATTCTAGGTGGAGGACTAGGTGGCCAAGTTCTTGGTATGCTAGGATTAGGTGGTGCAGCAGCAGCTGAAGCCTCTACAGGAATGGACCTTACAAGTATTTTAGGCAGTGTTGCTGGAGGTGGTGTTGGTGGTGGTATCGTTATGGCTATTATTGGAATGGTAAAAAAAGCGATGGCTAAGTAACTATTACTTAAAAATACAAAAAAAGGCAATCTTTAATTGGGTTGCCTTTTTTTATGCTTACCAAAATTGGTATTTTTGAAACGCACAATAAAATTTCTCGATTTCTCGAGAATGAAAAATTTCTTTTCAATGAAATATGATCTAATAGACCGCAACCTCTTTATAAAAAACCGCAAAAACTTCATGTCTCAAATGAAACCAAACAGTTTAGCGATTTTTAATTCTAATGATATTTACCCTGTAAGTGCAGATAGCACAATGCCTTTTGAGCAGCAAAGAGATATCTTTTATCTGAGTGGTGTGGACCAAGAAGAGAGTATTTTAGTTTTATTTCCGGATTCCCCTAAAGAAAAACATCGTGAAATTTTATTCTTAAAAGAAACTAACGATCATATTGCTGTTTGGGAAGGTGAAAAATTAACTAAGGAAGCTGCTTTAAAAACTAGCGGAATCAAAACTGTGTATTGGCTTCAGGACATGGAAAAAATCATGTTTGAAATCATGACGCAATCTGATACTGTCTATATTAACACAAATGAACATTACAGAGCCAATTTAGAGACAGAAACACGTGAAGATCGTTTTACAAAGTGGCTATGTAATAAATATCCTGCGCACAATGTAGCTAAGAGTAATCCTATTTTACAGCGATTGCGTTCAGTAAAAAACCAAATAGAATTAGATCTTATGCAGAAAGCATGTGATATTACTGAAAAAGGCTTTAAACGAGTGCTTAATTTTGTTAAACCAGAAGTCTGGGAATACAATATTGAAGCTGAATTTATGCATGAATTTTTGAATAATCGCTCAAAAGGATTTGCCTATACACCAATTATTGCCTCAGGTAATAATGCTAATGTTCTTCATTACATCGAAAACAACCAACAGTGTAAAACAGGTGATTTAATCTTAATGGATGTTGGCGCTGAGTATGCTAATTACAGTAGTGATATGTCGAGAACTATTCCTGTAAATGGAAGGTTTACCGATCGACAAAAAGCGGTTTACAACGCAGTAAATCGTGTAAAAAATGAAGCGACTAAATTATTAGTTCCAGGAACATTATGGGATCAGTACCATGTTGAAGTTGGAAAATTAATGACTTCCGAACTTTTAGGGCTTGGATTACTAGATAAAGCAGATGTGCAAAATGAAAACTCAGATTGGCCAGCCTATAAAAAATATTTTATGCATGGCACATCGCATCATATTGGTTTAGATACTCATGATTATGGATTACTTCACGAGCCTATGAAAGCTAATATGGTATTTACTGTTGAGCCTGGTATTTATATTCCAGACGAAGGTTTTGGTATTCGTCTCGAAGATGATGTAGTAATACAAGAGTCTGGTGAACCTTTTAATTTAATGCGAAATATTCCTATAGAAGTCGAGGAGATTGAGAATTTGATGAATTCTTAATGCATACTCATTAAACTCAAATCAATATCATGTTAAAAGCCGTTTTATTTGATATGGATGGTGTTATTGTTGATACCGAACCATTACATAGAAAAGCCTATTTTCAAATGTTTTCTGATATTGGAATTGATGTTTCTGATCATTTATTTGAAAGCTTTACTGGTAGCTCTACAATTGAAATTTGTAGAGCATTATGTATGCAATTTAATCTGTCTTTAGCTCCGGAAACACTTGTTCAAATTAAAAGACAACATTTTAAAGTTTTATTTGACACAGATAAAAGTTTAGCTCTTATAGATGGTGTACTAAACCTCATCAAAGATTATTACCAAAATAATCTTACTCTTGTGCTCGCCTCGTCTGCATCAATGCCAAATATTAACCGCATTTTTAAACGATTTGATCTTAATCAATATTTCAAAGCTAAACTCTCTGGAGCTGATTTACCAAAATCGAAACCTCATCCAGATATATTTATTAAAGCTGCTCAGGCTTCAGGATATAGCAGAGCGGAATGTATGGTAATTGAAGACTCAACAAATGGTATTGAAGCGGCTAAAGCTGCTAATATTTTTTGTGTTGGATATAATAGTTTACATTCTAAAAATCAAGACTATACTAAGGCCGATTTAATAATTAATGATTTTAAGGAAATCAACTTTAATAAAATTATGCTAAAGCTTTAGTGTCTTTCTTTTGAAGGAGATTAACTATAATAAAAATTATTAAAGCTGGCAATACCCAACCTAGATTCTGATTAGCTAAAGGAATAACTTCTTTAATTCCTGTTAAACTTTCTTTTGGTAAAAATGAACCTAAAAAATCTGGAATACTAAACAAAAAGGTTACAAAAATGACAGCTCTAAAAACAGCTTTTGAGGTGTATTTTTTTGGCACTACGTTCAATACAATAAGAGCTATAGTTAGTGGGTAAATAAACATTAAAGCAGGTATGGCAACAATTATAATATAGTGTACATCAAAGTGACCAACCAATACACCTAACAAACATGCAATAATAGCAGTAACAGTATATGCTAAATTTGACTCTTTAAACAAGCCTTTAAAAAAATCTGCTGTTCCTACTATTACTGAAACAGCTGTTGTAAAACAGGCTAATGAAATTAACACGCTCAAAAATATATTACCAATGTTTCCTAAGGTTTTTAAACCCAAACCTCTTAATAGTTCTGGTCTTGTAATCGAAGCATCGAATTCAGAATTATGGAGTGCACCAACAGCTATCATTCCTGCATAAATAATAAACAATCCAAATGCAGCGACTAATCCAGATTTTGCAATGATAGATTTTCGTTCCTCAAAAGTTGTACTCCCTTCAAGATTGAGTGAAATTATAACAACACCTCCAATTAAAATACCTCCTAATGCATCGTAGGTTTGATAACCCTCTAGCAATCCTGCTATTAAAGCAGGAGCCTCTAAAACTGAAGAATTTATTGTTTCTGGATGCGCAAATATTCCAATGGAAATGATTATCAAAAGAATAACAACAATTAAAGGTGTGAGATACTTACCGAGAATACTTAGAATGCTGTTTCTTTTCATAATAAAAATGAACGCAAGCCCAAAATAAATACTACTAGTTAATAAAGAATTTGTGCTAAAAAAGGGCTCAATTGCCATCTCATGTGTTACAGCTGCAGTTCTAGGAATTGGTAATGCTATAGCGATTAGATAGACACACAAACAGTATATTAAACTGAATAATGGAGATACTTTTTTACCAAAGTCCATCATTGTTCCTTGCAGTCTTGCATGACCAAACAAAGCAAGTAAAGGAATTACTACTGCTGAGACTATAAATCCAATAGCAACTAACCACCATTCTGGCCCTGAGTTAAAACCTAATTGTGGTGGCAATATTAGATTTCCTGCACCAAAAAAGCTAGCAAATATTGCAAAGCCAATTATTAAGATGGTCTTTTTATTATTCATTTATTAATTAGTTTTTCGTTTTAACTCTAAATCATGAAAATCAAAACTAAAATCGGTAATTGGTGCAATGTACTTCATACTTGCAGAAACGGCATCGCCTTTTTCATTGAATGTAAATTGTACAAAAACATCTGCATCAAAACTTCTGTTGTTCCATTTTGCCACATATGTTGTCGCATTATAAGGTAATAATTCACCGAACAATGCTGGTGAACGTTTACATTCAATTCTGTATTTGTAACCATTTACATGAGTGATAGTAACATCTCCAAACCAATCATCTGCATATGTTCCTTCAATTGATTTAGGTATAGGAAAGGTAGTGCTTTGCATTTGCTTAACTTTATTGTAAACGACTCTTTTTATACTATCATTATACTTAATATAATCTGCATTACGAGTTCCATATCTATCTAACCAATTTCTGTTTTCATAACCTAAGTAACTATCTTTAATAGTATTGGTTATGGTATTGAACGCAG
The DNA here is from genome assembly GCF_031846265.1 of Microcosmobacter mediterraneus. Classification (NCBI taxonomy): domain Bacteria; kingdom Pseudomonadati; phylum Bacteroidota; class Flavobacteriia; order Flavobacteriales; family Flavobacteriaceae; genus Microcosmobacter; species Microcosmobacter mediterraneus. The sequence continues at coordinate 346,168 of NZ_JAVRIA010000003.1, forward strand.
ACCCATTCATTTGGTTTGTTAAAACTACAATAGCTAAATCTAGCTCAGGAATCATCGTAAACTGGGTAACTGTTCCTAATAATCCTCCTGTATGATGCACTTGTTTATAGCCTCCTTTTACATCAGACACAAACCAACCCAAACCATAACCTCTAAAATGAGTGTTGTACCAATCTCCTTTTCTAACAGATAATGGTGTTTGTAATTGCCATAACTCATGAAATAAATCAGTGTCTAAAAGACGCTCTCCATCTTTGGTAACAGCATCATTCATTAAAAATTCCGCCCAAGTTAGCATATCTTCAATATTGCTCATAATACCTCCTGCTGCATTTGCTGTTTCGCTCCAGTCATGAGGAATCTGGATCACTTTCCCTTCTGTTCTTGTATGAGCATCAATCATATTTGTTCTGTCAGTAACACGATTATAAGATGCCTTACTAGATGTCATCCCAACGGGTTTCATGATTTTAGTTTCGATGAATTCTTCCCAAGACAATCCGCTTACACGTTTAAGAACTTCACCAGCGATGATAAACATATTGTTATTGTAAGCAAATTCACTTCTAAAAGAATTTTCTGGCTCTAAGTATTTTACATTATTAATAACATCTTGCACTGTAAAATCATTGCCTTCAGGAAAAAACATTAGATCTCCTGCACCTAATCCCATTCCGCTTCTATGTGTTACTAAATCTCTAACCTTAAACTGATCTGTAACCCAAGCATCATGTAATTGAAACTCAGGAATGTATTTACGAACAGGATCATCCCAGTTTAGTTTTCCTGCATCTACCATCATAGCTAATGCAAAACATGTAAATCCTTTACTATTAGATGCCACACCAACCATAGTGCTTTTATTCATTGCCTGTTTAGTTGTCAAAGACCTTACACCATGACCTTTAGCGTAAACTATTTGCCCATCTTTATAAACACCAACAGAAATGCCTGGAACGTCAAAAGTTTTAAGCGTGTTATTAATTAACTTATCTAATTCAGGTGCCGAAATTTGAGCATAACAAAACATGGATATACTAAAAAAGGCGAAAAGAAAAAAACCCTTAAAATTCATTGGATAATTGTTTTAGTGAATATCCAAATATAGTAAAATACAAGACTAATAAGTAAAGCATCCTCTATCTTTGCATTTATGATTAAACAACACAAAGGCATTAAAATTTTTTATGAAGATGAAGGCAAAGGCCCTGTAGTTTTATTATTACATGGCTTCTTGGAGACTAGTGCTATGTGGAAAGAAATCAAAAGCGAGATTATTAAAACCAATCGTGTTGTAACTGTTGATCTACTAGGACATGGTAAAACAGAATCTTTAAGCTATGTTCATTCCATGGATGATATGGCAGATGCAGTTTTTACAGTAATTAACCATTTAAATATTACAAAATTTAATGCTATAGGACATTCAATGGGTGGCTACGTAGCTTTAGCTATGGCAGAAAAGCAACCTAGTTACTTTGAAGGTTTGTGTTTAATGAATTCTTCGTTTGAAGCAGATACTGATGATCGTAAACAAATTAGGCGAAGAGCTATAGCTATGGCAAAAGTTAATTATAAGAGTTTAATAACCTTGTCTTTTGCAAATTTATTTGCTCCAGAGAGTACGGTTAATTTCAAAAAAGCGTATGATGATGCTTTAGTTATAGCATTACAAACTTCGGTACAAGGCTACATTGCTGCTCAAGAAGGTATGTTATTAAGACCAAACCGTTTTAAAACTTTTAAAACAATAAAAGGAAAAAAGTCAATTATCATTGGAAAAAAAGATACCATAATCGATAACGATTTAATAAAATTTTTAATTGAAAAAACAGACATAGAAATGTTAGAATTAGCACAAGGACATATGAGTCATATCGAAGATTTAAAGAATTTACTTACATATTTAATACATTATATCGAAAAATAAAAGTATTTAAACGTCTTTTTTTGATTTTTAATATATATTAGTAGTCCCAAATTTAACCAACATGAAAAATACGACTTCTAATGCTCCATGGACTTCTAAACTAAAGTGCTCAATTTTTGGGCATAACTATGAAGTTACGAAGAAAGTTACAAAACATGTTAAAGAATACACATGTAAGTGTTGTAAGCATCAATTAACAACAAATGGTAATGGTCGATTAACAGAATTAACACCTACATACAGAGATATAAATTCTATTTTAGAGAAGATTTATAACCGTAGAATGATGCATTTACAGAAAAAATCATTCACTTCATCGATTTATACTTTAAAAAACACTGCATAAGTTACTGATTCTGATTCATTTTATTACATTTAGAAACCCTCTAAATTAATAACTAAATTATTTTGTGTCGTGAAGCATGTTTATTGTTCATTATTTGGACATCAATTTGAAATCAGTAAAGAAGTTACTTACGCCGTTAAAGAATACAAATGCAAACATTGCAAAACAGAAGTTACCAATAATGGTAATGGCAATTTTGTAGAACTCACTCCTAAGTACAAAGAAATTAATTCAGTATTAGAGCGTATTCATTTACGTAGGCTAGCACGTAAGCAACAAACTATTCTTGATCATTAAGGGCATTCCAGCCTTGAGCCTTTAGAGGAATTGCAGTCTCAGCTCTCGTAATTAGATGTTTACCTTTGGCTTCTTCTGTAATGTAACCAATAACTGTAAAATTAGGATTGGCTTTAATCTTAGGATAATCATCCTGTGAAATAGTCATTAACAATTCATAATCTTCACCTCCATTTATAGCAATAGTTGTGCTATCTATATCAAATTCTTCACAAGTAGAAATTACTTGCGGATCTAATGGTATTTTATTCTCGTATAATTCACAACCAACTTTGCTTTGTTTACATATATGAAGAATTTCAGAAGAAATCCCATCACTAACATCAATCATTGATGTTGGTTTTACTTGGAGTTGTTCCAATAAATCTATAATATCCTTACGAGCTTCTGGTTTTAATTGACGTTCAACAATGTAAGCGTACATTGACAAGTCTGGCTGATTATTAGGGTTGACTTTAAATACTTCTTTTTCGCGTTCTAAGACTTGTAATCCCATAAATGCACCACCAATATCACCTGTAAGCACTAACAAATCATTTGGCTTAGCACCATTTCTATAAACAATTTTATCAGATTCTGCAATGCCTAATGCAGTAACCGAAATAAGTAATCCTGTAGTAGATGAAGTAGTATCACCTCCAACTAAATCCACGTTGTAATGCTTACATGCTGTATAAATACCTTCGTACAAATCCTCTAAAGCTTCTAAAGGAAATCTGTTAGATACAGCAATGGATACCGTAATTTGGGTAGCTTTAGCATTCATAGCATAAACATCGGAAAGGTTAACAACTACAGCTTTATACCCAAGATGTTTTAAAGGCATATAACTAAGATCAAAATGCACATTTTCAATGAGTAAATCTGTAGTTAAAACCGTTTGTGCGTTGTTAAAATTCAAAACAGCAGCATCGTCACCTATACCTTTAATTGAAGATTCTTGATTAATTTTAAAATTCTGCGTTAAATGGTCTATTAAACCAAACTCACCTAGTTTACTTAACGCTGTTTTCTTTGGATTTTTATCTTCTAACATACTACAAAAGTATTATGCTTTTTTGAATTATCTTTAAAAAATAAGAACCAAATAAAATTTACCGTAAATTGGTCAAAAATTGAAAAATGAAAATTAATGTCCCTAACTGTTTAAAAGCACTCTTATTTTTCACCTTTTTTGCTTTTAATCTTAGCTGTAGTAATGATGATGATGGAGGTGTTCCTGTTAATATAGACACCGATAATGATTCCATAGAAAATACTTTAGATAATTGTCCTAATACTGCAAACTCTGACCAAAATGATAATGATAACGATGGTATTGGAGATGTTTGTGATCCTGACGATGATAATGATGGTATTAATGACACCATAGATAACTGTCCTTTGACTGCAAATGCAGACCAAGAAGATTTAGATAATGATGGTATTGGAGATATCTGTGATGATGAAGTTTCTAATGTTCCTTTTCCATGTTCAAACGGAACAGCCAATGGGTTTCCTTGTAATGGCTTTGATTTAATGAGTCAGTTACCTATTAATTTACTGGGAGGTGCTGGAGCTGAAGGTAACGATTCTTGGGGCTGGACAGACCCATTAGACGGAAAAGAGTATGCGCTAGTTGGAACAACCTCTGGCTCAGCCTTTGTAGATGTTTCTGATGCTGCTAACCCAATTTTTCTAGGCACCTTACCAACTGCAACTGTAAATGATATTTGGCGAGATATTAAAACCTATAATAACCATGCTTTTATTGTTAGTGAAGCCTCAGGACATGGTATGCAAGTTTTTGATTTAACACGCCTGAGAAATGTTACCAACCCTCCTCAAACGTTTACAGCAGACGCAAACTACAATGCGTTTGGAAAAGCACATAATATTGTAATTAATGAAGATAGTGGATTTGCCTATGTTGTAGGCTCAAACACTTTTAGTGGTGGACCACATTTTATTAATATTCAAAACCCAACTGCGCCAATGGCAGCAGGAGGCTACAGTGATGATTCTTATTCTCACGATGCACAAGTAGTAACATATAATGGTCCAGATTCAGATTATACAGGTAAAGAAATTTTCATTGGAAGTAATGAAGATGAAGTAGTTATTATCGATGTATCTGATAAAAATAATCCTATTCAAATTTCGACTATTAGTTACAGTAATCTAGGCTATGCTCATCAAGGTTGGTTTACTGAGGATATGACTTATTTTTTACTAGGTGATGAAGTTGATGAAATTGATTTTGGAATTAACACAAGAACCGTTGTCTTTGATTTTACAGATTTAGATAACCCAACTTTTCATATGGATTATTTTGGACCTACATCAGCCATTGATCATAACGGTTATGTCGTTGGAAATATCTTTTACGTAGCCAACTATTCTGCTGGTCTAAGAGCAGTTGATTTGTCTAATATTGCCAATGGTGAAATGACCGAAATTGGTTTCTTTGATACATTTACACCTAATGACGATACTGTTTTTAATGGTGCATGGAATATCTATCCATTTTTTGAAAGTGGTAATATATTAGTGAGTGATATAGATGGCGGAATGTACATAGTGAGACCTTCAAACTAAGTAAATATGTTCCGTTACTTAAGAATATATTTAACCCTATGCTGCCTTACCTTAGTACTTTGCTGCTCTAATGATAGCACAATAATTACAACACAAAACGTCACTATTGATACTATCAGCACTTTTGGAGGTTCAAAAAATGAAAGTGGACAAAGTGTTGTAGCTACAAACGATGGAGGTTACGCTATACTAGGCTTTACACAAAGTACTGATGGTGATATTATTAATAAACAAAATGAAGATTTCGATTTTTGGCTATTAAAATTCGATGCAGAAAATCAATTACAATGGCAAAAAACCTTTGGTGGTACTAACGATGACAAAGGTGTAACTATTATACAAACTACTGAAGGCGGATTTGCAATATTAGGCTACAGCAATAGCAATAATGGTGATGTTTCCCAGAATTTTGGACTTCAAGATTTTTGGATTCTCAAATTGGATCCAAACGGAAACATAGAGTGGGAAAGAACATATGGTTTTCAAGGTGCAGATAGAGGTATTTCTCTAATACAAACTAACGATACAGGATTTTTACTATGTGGTATATTAGATGTTACAGCATCTGGTGGTGAGGGCAATACTTCTCGATTATATCAAAGGCATGCAGGTGGAGATTATTGGGTGTTAAAGTTGAATACTTCTGGTAATTTAGAATGGAGTAAATTCTTTGGTGGTAACTTTACTGATACTCCTGAAGGTCTAATTCAAACTTCAGACAATAACTATATTATTGTCGGAGGATCTGATAGTATAGATACTGATATTTCAGATAATAAAGGCAGTTACGATTTTTGGGTAATTAAAATCTCAACTACTGGTAATCTCATATGGGAAAAATCATTTGGTGGCTCACAGATTGATGAAGCTAGAGCAATTATTGCAACCGAAGATGGTAATTTCTTAATTGCTGGAGATACCAGAAGTAATGATTTAGACGTTTCTAATAACATAGGTGCAGCAGATTTGTGGCTAGTTAAAATTTCTACAGTTGGCGATCTTATTTGGGAGAAAACAATAGGTGGAACTAACTTTGATGTTGCACGAGATGTTATTAAATCTCAAAATAATGGTTACATCATTGCAGGTAGTTCTAGAAGTAGTGATCTAGATGTTGCAGAAAATAAAGGACAAAATGACGCTTGGATTATAAATGTTGATGATGAAGGCAATTTACTCTGGGAAAAAAGTGCTGGAGGCTCTAACATAGACTTTGCTTACAGTCTAGCACTACTTAACGATGGATCAATCATTGCAACTGGAGATAGTACCAGTAACGATGGAGACATAATCGAAAATAAAGGGTTTACGGATCTCTTAGTCTTAAAAATGAAATGAAAATGAAAAAGACCTACATCAGTCTAATCATTCTGGCACAACTTATTTTGTCTTGCTCAAACTCTAACGACAATTCAGTTCAGCAAGTATTTCCTATGTTTAAATTTACTCATAACTGGGATGGGCAAAATATAACAAACGTAGACTTTAACACCATCCAATTTACAAATGAAAATGGCGATGAATTAAGTATAGAGCGACTACGTTATGTTATATCTGATATTACTTTCACTTCCGAATCTAACCAAGTTTTAGTTATCAATAATTTCAATTTAGTGGATGTAACTAATAGTCAAAATATAGTTTATGAATTTGCGTCACAAGTTCCTGTTGGTACTTATCAAGTCTCTTTCACGTTTGGTTTAGATGATGAAGATAATGCTGAAAATTATGTGTATTTAAATTCTCAATCTTTTAATGTGCCAGATATGTTAGGTGGAGGCTACCATTACATGCAACTTGATGGTAAGTTTATCAATAGTTCAATGCAAGAACAAGGCTATAACTATCATGCTATTAGAGCAGTAGATAATCCTGGTGCTAACCCAACATTTCCTCAAGACACATTCTTTAATGTAAATTTAGGAACTATTACTATCACTGAAGGTACAGAAGTAGAAGTTAAAATGAATATAGCAGAGTGGTTTAAAAATCCTCATAGTTGGGATTTAAATGTTTTAAATCAGATGCTCATGCCTAATTCTGCAACACAAATTATAATATCAGAAAACGGTGAGTCTGTATTTAGTTTAGGAGAAGTTACGCCTTAAGTTTATTAATTATTTTGAAAAAGTTTTCTTTCGTCATATTACTTTTAAATCTTTATTTAAGTTGCTCAAAAGATTCTGCAGAGTATCAGCCTACTCCTCAACCCTTACAAATTCCGCAACTATTCTTAGACAATATTATTGCTCCTATTATTCCATCCGATAACCTTCAAACCGTTGAAGGTGTCTCTTTAGGTAGAAAACTATTTTTTGATACTATTCTATCTGGAGATGAAACAAAATCTTGTGCAAGTTGCCATGCACCTCAGCTTGCATTTTCAGATAACTTGCCAACTAGTGTTGGTGTAGATGGCATTTTTGGAGAACGTAATTCAATGCCTCTATTTAATTTGGCTTGGAACTACAATGAGCGTTTTGCTTGGGATGGAAAAGAACTAAGTTTAGAAAGACAAGCTGAAGAACCTGTTCAAAATCCAATAGAACTACATAGCAATTGGAATGATGTTATTAGTAAGTTACAATCGCATCCAGAGTATCCAGAACTATTTAGATTAGCATTTAACACCTCAACAATTACTAAAGAATTAACTACAAAAGCCATTGCACAATTTGAACGAACATTGATATCTGCTAATTCTAAGTTTGATCGATATTCATTAGGATTAACAAACCTAACAGCTCAAGAGTTAAATGGATTAAATGTATTTATGAGTGAAGATAAAGGGGATTGTTTTCATTGTCATGGTAATCCTAACAATCCGCTTTGGACTGATAATGATTTTCATAATAATGGCCTAGATTCAGAATTCACAGACTTAGGTTTAGGTGCAGTAACAGGAAATCCTAACGATAATGGAAAATTCAAAACACCATCGTTACGCAATTTACAGTACACAGCACCTTACATGCACGATGGAAGATTTACAACCCTTCAAGATGTTATTAATCATTACAGTGAAGGTCTGCAAAACTCAGCAACTATTGATCCGTTAATGAAAAAAATCGATGAAGGAGGTGTACAACTATCTAACTCTGATAAGGCAGACCTACTAGCCTTTTTACTCACACTTTCAGATCCTTTATTTATATCTAGCTTTAATCCTCAGGATTAATAATTTCACACATTTAAGTGTATTTCATCGAAAAAATAGGTAAATGGCAGATATTCTGATCTGAATTTTCTATTTTTCTATTCCCTAAATCTAATTAACTACATGACCACAAATGCATCAAGCGTACTAACGTGTGAAGTTTTTGGACATAATTTTAATCGTTCAAATCCACATGATCCTTCAGAAATTAAATGCTCTGCTTGCAACGTAAAAAAACGTTTAGACAAGCATGGAAACTTCAAAGCTCTTCCTTCTCTAAACAAAGAGGTGCATAGAACAGTACGCCAACTTTTTTTATTAAACAGAAGAAGAAAACGTATATCATTCTCAATCTAAAATCTTAAATTTTAGGTATTGTAGCAATAAAGAAAACTAATACAATTATGTATTAATATAATGTTAGGTTATATTGCTTAAGCCTACTTATATCGTATATTTGCAATCTATTTAGAAAGATTCTAATTATACAGTATGATTAAAGTTTCTGATACAGCCAAAAATAAAGTCGTTCAGCTTATGAGCGAAGATGGTTTTAACCCTTCAACCGACTACGTTAGAGTTGGCGTAAAAAGTGGAGGGTGTTCTGGACTGTCCTATGATTTAAAATTTGACAATGCCCAAATTGAAGGTGATAAAGTGTTTGAAGATAATGGAGTTAAAATCATAGTAGACAAAAAAAGTTTTCTATACTTAATTGGTACAACTTTAGAATACTCTGGAGGCCTTAATGGCTCTGGTTTTGTATTTAATAATCCTAATGCCAACAGAACCTGTGGTTGTGGCGAATCATTTTCATTATAAATTTTAAAGCATGTCGAAGTACACCGAAGATGACTTACGCGAAGAATTAAAAACCAAGGAATATGAATATGGTTTTTATACAGATATTGAGTCCGAAACATTTCCAAATGGTTTAAACGAAGATATCGTTAGAGCAATTTCTAAGAAAAAAGAAGAACCAGAATGGATGACTAACTGGCGTTTAGAAGCGTTTAGAGTTTGGCAAGATATGGAAGAGCCAGAATGGGCTAATGTTCATTACAATAAACCAGATTTCCAAGCCATCTCCTATTATTCTGCACCTAATAGCAAACCAAAATACGATAGTTTAGATGAAGTAGATCCTGAGTTACTTGCTACATTTGAGAAGTTAGGTATCTCACTAGACGAGCAAAAAAAATTGGCTGGTGTTGCTATGGACGTTGTTGTAGATTCAGTATCAGTGGCAACTACTTTTAAAAAGACTTTAGCTGAAAAAGGTATCATTTTTATGAGTATCTCTGAGGCTATTCAGGAATATCCAGAACTAGTAAAAAAATATATTGGAACTGTTGTTCCGCAAAAAGATAATTTCTATGCAGCTTTAAATTCTGCAGTATTTAGTGATGGTTCGTTCTGTTACATTCCTAAAGGTGTGCGTTGCCCAATGGAATTATCTACATATTTTAGAATAAACCAAGCAGGAACAGGACAATTTGAAAGAACACTAGTCATCGCAGACGAAGGCAGTTATGTAAGTTACCTAGAGGGTTGTACAGCACCAAGTAGAGACGAAAACCAATTGCATGCTGCTGTTGTAGAATTGATTGCTTTAGACGATGCAGAAATAAAATATTCAACGGTTCAGAATTGGTATCCTGGTAATGCTGAAGGAAAAGGAGGCGTTTTTAACTTTGTAACCAAACGAGGTCTTTGTGAAACAAATGCCAAAATTTCTTGGACACAGGTAGAAACAGGTAGTGCTGTAACTTGGAAATATCCGTCTTGTGTACTTAAAGGAAATAACTCAGTTGGAGAGTTTTACTCCATCGCAGTAACTAATAACTTTCAGCAAGCAGATACAGGTACAAAAATGATTCATCTTGGTAAGAACACTAAGTCTACCATCATTTCTAAAGGTATTTCTGCTGGGAAATCTCAAAATAGCTACAGAGGACTAGTACAAATTAGCCCAAGAGCAGAAAATGCTCGTAATTTCTCACAATGTGATAGCTTACTTATGGGAAATGAGTGTGGAGCTCATACATTTCCATACATTGAAGCCAAAAATAAGTCTGCACAAATAGAACACGAGGCCACTACAAGTAAAATTGGTGAAGACCAAATATTTTATTGTAATCAAAGAGGTATAGACACCGAAAAAGCTATTGCCTTAATTGTTAATGGCTTCAGCAAAGAAGTACTTAATAAATTACCAATGGAATTTGCTGTAGAAGCTCAAAAATTATTAGAAATCAGCCTAGAAGGTTCTGTTGGATAAAATCAGTTATTATGAAAAAAATCAATCTTATCTTATTATTAGCCTTAGTAATGCTTGCTTGTAAAAGCGAATCTAAAACTGAAACTGTTAATCTTGAAGAAAATAGAGCAAAATCTTATAATCAAGAAGATGGTTTAATTACAATATCAGGTAAATTTTTCTATGATGAAGTTAAGAATGCAGCCATCATTCAGAAAAATAATAATACAGTCTATGGTGTAGTTGTAGATGACAATATGAAATTACTTAATGAGCAAGTAAAACCATTAAAAATTAACACCTATGATATGGTACCTGTTACTGTACGTGTTAAACGATTTGAAAAACCAGAAAACGAGGAAGGCTGGCCATATAGAGTTGAGATTAAAGATATTTTAAAAATAGAAAAACCGTCAACAGAAGAAGAAGACGTTATTAAAATAGGAACAGAATAACTATGCTAAAAATAAAAAACTTACACGCTAGTGTAGAAGATAAAAGTATTTTAAGAGGAATCAATCTTGAGGTGAAACCAGGTGAAATACATGCTATAATGGGACCTAACGGATCAGGTAAAAGTACGCTTGCCTCAGTAATTGCTGGAAAAGAAGAATATGAGGTAGACGATGGGGAAATATTACTAAATGATGAGAACATTGATGAGTTAGCAGCAGAAGAACGTGCTCACAAAGGCATCTTTTTATCGTTTCAATATCCTGTGGAAATTCCTGGAGTTAGTGTTACTAATTTCATGAAAACTGCAATTAATGAAACTCGTAAAGCGAGAGGATTAGAAGATATGCCAGCCAATGAAATGCTAAAACTCATACGTGAAAAATCTGAACTCTTAGAAATTGACCGTAAGTTTTTATCACGTTCATTAAATGAAGGATTTTCAGGTGGTGAGAAAAAGCGTAATGAAATTTTTCAAATGGCAATGCTTGAGCCTAAACTTGCAATTTTAGATGAAACAGACTCTGGTTTAGATATTGATGCCTTACGTATTGTAGCTAATGGTGTTAACAAACTAAAGACTAAAGATAATGCAGTCATAGTAATTACTCATTATCAACGCCTTTTAGATTATATCGTGCCAGATTATGTACATGTTTTACATGAAGGACGTATCGTTAAGTCTGGATCTGCGGAATTAGCTCATGAACTTGAAGCTAAAGGTTACGATTGGATTAAAGAGGAAGTTAGCGCATAACCTTAGATTGTTTAAAATTAAAGAGATTCCTGCCTTCGCAGGAATGACAGAAATATGGAACTAAAAGATAAACTAATATCATCATTTCTTGCCTTTGAAAATCAGGTAAATGTCGATACTCCTATTCACGATATTAGAAGTGAAGCTATAAAAGCTTTTGAAACGCAAGGGTTTCCTACTAAAAAACAAGAAGCCTGGAAGTACACCTCTTTAAATACAGTTTTAAAAGAAGATTATAGCCTTTTCCCAAAAGAAGAAAATGCTATCGAGTATAAAGATGTAAAACGCTTCTTTATTCATGATATTGATTCTTACAAAATCGTATTTGTAGATGGTAAATACTCCTCGCATTTATCTGAGACCACACATGATGGTATAGATGTATGCTTAATGTCTGCTGCTCTTAACAAACCTAAGTATCGCATTGTAATTGAAAATTATTTTAATAAAATTGCGACAGAAGACAGTTTATCGTCTTTAAATACAGCATTCTCAAGTGAAGGCGCATATATTCATATAACCAAAGGAAAATTAGTTGAAAAACCAATACAGGTTATTCATTTTACAACAGGTCATGAAGATGCCTTAATGCTACAACCAAGAAATTTAATTGTAGTCGATGAAAATGCTCATGTACAAATCATTGAACGCCATCAAAGTTTAACAGAAAATGCTGTTTTAACCAATAGTGTTACTGAAATTTTCGCAAACAAAAGAGCTATTGTAGACTATTATAAAATTCAGAACGATAATCAATATGCATCTTTAATTGATCATACATTTATTAATCAAAAAAGAGAAAGTCATGTTTCTGTGCACACCTTCTCTTTTGGAGGAAAGCTCGTTAGAAATAATCTTAACTTCTTTCAGAATGGAGAACGCATAGACTCCACAATGAAAGGGATAACAATTATTGGAGACAAGCAACATGTAGACCATAATACCTTAGTGCATCATATAGAACCTAATTGCGAAAGTCACCAAGATTATAAAGGTATTTTTGAAGATAAATCTACAGGAGTTTTTAACGGTAAAGTAGTGGTTGAAAAAGAAGCTCAAAAAACCAATGCGTTTCAGGCTAACAACAATATATTATTAAATGATAAGGCTACAATTAACACCAAGCCTCAATTAGAAATTTTTGCAGACGATGTTAAATGTTCTCATGGGTGTACTATTGGTCAACTAGATGAGAGTGCTATGTTTTATTTACGCTCTAGAGGTATTCCAGAAAAAGAAGCTAAAGGTTTATTAATGTTTGCATTTGCTAGTAATGTTTTAGATAGTGTTAAAATTCCTGAGATAAAACAACGCATTACAAAAATTATTGCCAATAAATTAGGTGTAAATATTGGATTTGATCTCTAAGTATTAAATGATATTATTTCTAAAGGTTATTTAACCATGTTCAACGTTGAAAACATAAGAAAAGACTTTCCGATTCTACAACGAAAAGTTAATGGAAAACCTTTAGTCTATTTTGATAATGCAGCTACAGGGCAAACACCACAACTCGTTATTGATGTAATAGCAAACTATTATCAAAATTACAATTCCAACATACATAGAGGTGTGCACAGTTTAAGCCAAGAGGCTACAGATGCTTATGAAGCTTCGCGTAAAATAATTCAAAACCATTTTAACGCTAAAGAGGCCTATGAAATCATCTTAACTTCTGGTACTACGCATAGTATTAATTTAGTTGCTAACGGTTTCAGAACATTATTAACAAAAGGTGATGAAATTATCGTTTCTGCTATGGAGCATCATAGTAACATTGTACCATGGCAAATGCTCTGCGAAGCAACAGGAGCAGAGTTAAAAGTTATACCTATGAATATAGAGGGCGAATTAGTCCTATCTAACTATGATAATATCCTTTCAGATAAAACAAAACTTGTTTTTGTAAATCATATTTCGAATGCATTAGGCACTATAAATCCGATTAAGACCATTATTAAAAAAGCACATCTATTTGGTGCAGCTGTGTTAATTGATGGTGCCCAAGCTTGTCCGCATTTAATACCAGATGTTCAAGATTTAGATGTCGATTTTTATGTCGCATCTGCGCATAAAATGTGTGGTCCAACAGGAGTTGGCATGCTTTACGGAAAGGAAGAATGGCTTAAAAAATTACCACCTTATCAAGGTGGTGGTGAAATGATTGCTGAAGTTTCTTTTAATAAAACAACTTATGCAGATTTACCTCATAAGTTTGAAGCTGGCACACCTAATATCGCAGGTGTTATTGCTTTTGGTGCTGCAATCAATTATATGAATTCTATTGGATTTAAAGCTATAGAAGTCTATGAAAATGAGCTTTTAGATTATGCTACAACTCAATTACTTGGCATAGATGGCTTAACGATTTACGGAACCTCTAAAAACAAAACTTCAGTAATTTCATTTAATTTAGATGGTATTCATCCTTATGATGTTGGAACCCTTTTAGATAAAATGGGAATCGCAGTGCGTACTGGTCATCATTGCGCACAACCTATTATGGATTTCTACAATATTCCTGGTACTATTAGGGCATCATTTGCATTCTACAACACTAAAGAAGAAATTGACAACTTAGTTGAAGGTGTTAAAAAAGCACAGTTAATGTTGCAATAAAAGATAACTCTGGCATTTGTATTAGCTTGTTTAATAATTACCTTTAACGGAAAATAAACTTTATTATGAACTTAAAATTTTCAGTTATTCTTATTTGCTTAATGTTTATAACATCATGCGATAAAGAACCTAAAGATTTAACATTATACGTCTCTGGAAAAACTACTGATTGTAGTGCTTCTGAATCGCCTTGTTTAAAAATAAAAACAGATCTTAACGATAGCTGGACTGTTTATTCTGGAGAAATCATAGGTTTTTCTCATGAAATAGATCAAGATTTTACTCTAAAAGTTAAACCTGTCGATAATACTGAACATATTTTCAATGGAGATTTCGAACTTATTGAGCTTATAAACCAACATAAATCGCCTTTAGAACTTGGAGAAGGTTCATGGAATGTATTCTTTGTTCAAGAAATTGAGTCCTTTGACAGAGCACCTTTTTTAACCATTACAGAGGACCAAACTAGCATTCACGGAAGTACAGGATGTAATAAATTCAAATCTTCTCTTCAAGCAGAGCGAGGTTCCTTTGCTATAGGAGATGTAGCATTAACTAAAATGGCATGTCCTAATCCAGACGTTGAAACTTCTTTTGTAAAAATGCTACAAAAAAGTTCAACATACGAGATTTTAGATGACACCTTGCATTTACTCGCCGAAGATGGAACTATTTTAGTAAAAGCCAAACATCTAAATGTTAGGCAATAAAATTTTGGCTTCATTTTTGAAAATGCTATTATAAAACACTGCAACTATGAAACTAATATTAAGTCTATTGAGTATTCTTCTTTTAACAAAAGAGTGTGATCAGAAAAAAAATGAGACACCATCTAATAGTTCAACTACAGAGCAAGTAGTTGTCACAGAAGACATGATAACCAATGCACGTATGCAGACAAGCACAACTGTTTACTATGAAGCAAGCACACGTGGTTTTTATGAAAAAGTTTGGGTAACTAAGGACTCTTTATATACTACTAAAGATCGAGCAAATAAAGATGTTAATCGCTATGCATGTTCACAGCAAGATTGGGATGAGCTTATGCTAGCTATGAAAGAAGTTACGTTAGGTACGCTCAATGATATTGATATTCCTTCCAAAGCTTTTCAATATGATGGTGCAGCTATGGCAACTTTAAAAATACAAGAAGATGATGCCATTTACAGCTCGCCAATTTTTGATCATGGTAATCCTCCAAAACAGTTAAGTAACTTGGTTAAAAAAGTGTTATACCTTAAAGAAATGGCAGAAAAACAGTAAGTAAATTGTAATTTTGCACAAAGATTTAATATGACGATAGAGGCGATACAAAATGAAATAATTGATGAGTTTTCAATGTTTGAAGACTGGGAAGAACGTTATCAATACATGATTGATCTTGGTAAGACTTTACCACTAATTGATGAGAAATACAAACTAGATACCAATCTAATAAAAGGCTGCCAAAGTAAGGTTTGGGTGCATGCAGAAATGGATAATGATACAGTGCGTTTTACTGCAGATAGTGATGCTATAATTACAAAAGGTATTATTGCTATATTAATTAGAGTTTTTTCTAATCAGCATCCACAAAACATTATTGAAGCTAATACCGAATTCATTGATAAAATAGGTCTTAAAGAGCATCTGTCTCCAACAAGAGCCAACGGTCTTGTAAACATGGTTAAGCAGCTAAAATTGTATGCCATTGCCTACCAAACACAACTAAATTAATATGAGTGATACAGTTATAGACACCGAAGCATTAGGTGAAAAAATAGTACGAGTTTTAAAAACTATTTATGATCCAGAAATACCAGTAGACATCTATGAATTAGGTCTCATTTATGATGTTTTGGTCAATGAGGATTACGATGTAAAAATATTAATGACTTTAACGTCTCCTAATTGTCCTGTTGCAGAAACTCTTCCTTTAGAGGTTGAAGAAAAAGTAAAGTCGCTGGATGCTGTTAACAATGCAGAAGTAGAAATAACATTTGATCCTCCTTGGTCTCAAGATCTTATGAGTGAAGAAGCGAAGCTAGAACTTGGTATGCTTTAGCAGAAATAAATGTTTACATAGTTTCAATAAAAAAAGCCTCGATGGTTAGTCGAGACTTTAATGTTGTGGTTTTAGGTTTTGACCTTTATAAACAAACTCAAAAAAGCAATGATGAACAATATAGTGAACAAAGGTCATATCAAATATGATAAAAATTATCGTATTTTCAAAGTATAGAATCCCTTTTTAACTGCAAAAACCTAACTACAACGTTATAGTAATTAATCGCTTATGCACTTTTTAAATAGCAACATAGAATTCCCTGATATTTCTAAAGCATCCAAAGATGGTTTACTGGCTATTGGAGGTGATTTATCTGCCGAACGATTACTCTACGCTTACCAAAATGGTATTTTTCCTTGGTTTGATGACGAACAGCCTATTCTTTGGTGGTCACCAGATCCTAGATTTGTACTATTCCCAGAAGATCTAAAGATTTCCAAAAGTATGGTTCAAATACTCAAAAAGGATAGTTTTAAAGTCACCTTTAACAAAGCCTTTTCTGAGGTTATACTAAAATGTGCTAATCAAAAAAGAGCTGGACAAGAAAGTTCTTGGATTACCAATGGAATGATTGAAGCTTATAATAAGCTATTTAAACTTGGTTACGCTAAATCTGTAGAGGTTTGGCAAAACAATGTACTCGTTGGTGGATTGTATGGTGTGGATGTCGGAAACCAAGTATTCTGTGGCGAAAGCATGTTTACTAAAGTTAGTAATGCTAGCAAAGTTGGCTTCATAACATTTATTCAACAGCATGATTATAAGCTAATAGATTGTCAAATATATACCAATCACTTAGATAGTTTAGGAGCAAAAGATATTCCTAGGTCTAAATTTCTAACCTATTTAATTAATTAAACTTCATGGTATCTAAAACAATTGATTTCATGATCGTTAACCATTCCTGTAGCTTGCATATGAGCATAAATAACAGTAGTGCCTACAAACTTAAATCCTCTCTTCTTTAAGTCTTTGCTAATCATATCACTTAAAGGTGTATTTGCAGGAGCATCTTTATAATTTTTAAATGCATTTTTAATCGGTTTTCCTTCAGTAAATTTCCAGATATAATCACTGAAGCTACCAAACTCTTTTTGAATATCAATAAAAGCTAAAGCATTACTAATAGTAGCTCTTATTTTTAATTTGTTTCTAATGATGCCAGCATCTTGTAATAAGCTTTCTATTTTTATTTCGTTATACGTAGCAATCTTCTTATAATCGAAATTATCAAAAGCTTTCCTAAAGTTTTCCCGTTTTCTAAGTACTGTAATCCAACTTAAACCAGCCTGAAAGGTTTCAAGAATTAAAAACTCAAATAAAGTATTATCATCATAAACAGGAACTCCCCATTCCTTATCATGATAGGTTTCATATAAAGTATCACCAATACACCATCCACATCTATGCTTATTGTCGCCCATATTTTAAGTGTAAGTTTTCAGATTTATCTCTACTAATAACTAATCTTATTTAATATTTAAAAGTAAGACTTAAATTTGAATAAATTATGGAAATGACTCTAGATAAAACTATTGAATCTGCATTACAAAATAGTATTACGTACTCAGAATACAGAGACTTGGTTGCTTCTCAAGTTGAGCACAAAAAAACCAGTGGTGATAACCAATCTGAAGCTTTAATTAATTACACAATGCTTAACAACAGACGTATGAAGCGTTGGGATAAAACGGTGAAAATTAATGAAGAAGTAGTTTTAGATATTAAGAAATTTGACGGTAAATTAACTTGGCTAGTCCTAACTGAAAGTTGGTGTGGAGATGCTGCACACGTTATTCCTGTACTAAATAAAATTGCAGAACTCAATAACAATATTAAATTGAAGCTTGTCTTTAGAGATGATCATTTAGAGTTAATGGATCAATTCCTAACACATGGAGGACGTTCAATACCTAAAGTGATCGTAATAGAAGAAAACTCTAACGAGGTTATTGATAGTTATGGTCCAAGACCATCTACTGCCACAAAAATGGTCAATGATTACAAAAAACAACATGGAACTCTTACGCCAAAGTTTAAAGAAGATTTACAACGTTGGTATAACAAAGACAAAGGGCAAACTGTAATTTCTGATATACTAAAAACGCTAAACCTCTAGTTTTTACCTTTAAAATAAAAGGTAATTGATCCCAGTTGTGATGGATTAGATGCACTATCAAAGCTAACTATTTTAGCATAATCTAAAGCATGTTCTACTAAGCATTCATTAGTAGATGTAGATGAGGAATTAACGTAAGCGTCTGTTACTTTACCTTGTGAATTAACAGTAATATTAATAACCATTTTACCGCTTACTTCACACAAATAACGAGGTGTATCATAATCTTGAATCGTTCTACCTTTCAAAGAATAACTCATGGTACTATTAGCATTAGTTTTTTTCTTAGAAGCATCTTGCGTATGCATTGCCAGGCGATCTTTAACCTTCTGAAATGATGATTTTTCTTCTTTATTTATAGCATAGTTGCCTTGAGAAGTATTTGTAGTTGATGATTCTAATACGTCTGTATTCTCTGTCTCTCTAGCTTCTTCTATAGCTCTTGTAGTTTTTTCAAAATCATTTTCATTAATAGACTTAAAGTTTTTCATCATGTCTGCAAACTCTTGATCTTCATTTAATGCCGAATTGGTTTGCGGTAATTTATAGGCCAATTCCTCTAACAAACGCTGTTCTTTTTCAGCTTCAGTCTCAGGTTCAACTTCATAATAACTCTCAGAAATAAATGCGTTATGTCGTGTTAGATGAACACTAAATAGTGCAAAAACTAGAGTTCCTGTTAGAAGAACAGTAATAATTAAAGCCTTATGTTTATCAATTAAACTCAATACAATCAATGATTATTTAGTGTAATATATACGTAAATTTTGAAAAAATGGATGAAATACAGTAATTCTCAAGAAAGAGAATGGTATAAAAGTCCAGTTTTCAGCTATTGAGAATTCAATGTATTAATAAATTCTTCAGGAGAATAAGCGTCTACAACTTTAAATTCTCCTATTCTAGTTCGCCTTAATTCTGACAAATGTGCTCCAGAATTTAAAGCTTTACCAAAATCGTGCGCTAAGGATCTTATGTATGTTCCTTTGCTACAAACCACTCTAAATTGCACTTGCAAATTATCTATGCTTATAATTTCAAATTCAGAAATAGTTACCAATCTTGGTTGAATCTCTACAGTCTCTCCTGCTCTTGCGTGCTCATACAATCGTTTTCCGTCTTTTTTAATAGCTGAAAAAATTGGTGGATATTGTTCAATGTCACCAATAAATTTAGAAGTTGTTTCGGTAATTAAATGGTTTGTGATATGATCTGTATTAAACTTAGCATCTACCTCAGTTTCTAAATCATAAGACGGTGTTGTAGATCCTAAAGTAAAAGTTCCTGTATACTCTTTCTCCTGACCTTGGAAGGTATGAATTTGTTTGGTCATTTTACCAGTACAAATGACTAGTAAACCAGTAGCTAAAGGATCTAAAGTTCCTGCATGGCCAACTTTTATTTTCTTTATATCAAAAGCCCTGCGTATTTCCCAACGTAACTTATTTACTGCTTGAAAAGAAGTCCATGTTAAAGGCTTATCAATGAGTAAAACCTGTCCTGCGAGGAAATCTTCTTTGGTCATATCACTAATTTAAAAGCGAATATATTATCGCTGCTATTCCAACTAAAATACAGTAAAAAGCAAAATAAGACAGCTTGCTTTTCTTAACAAGCTTAATCATCCAAGTACATGCAAACAATCCTGAGACAAATGCAGCGATAAAACCTATAGATAGTGTAGTTATGTTTGCGCTTTCATAACTGAGTTCTCCACTAAAAATATCCTTAGCTATTTTACCAAATATCAAGGGTACAACCATTAAAAATGAAAATCGAGCTGCTTTAGTTTTATCGTTACCTAAAAGTACAGATGTAGAAATGGTAGCTCCAGAACGCGATATTCCTGGTAGCATAGCTATGGCCTGAGACACACCAATAATAAATGCATTAGAAAACGACACTTTTTTTGTAGTGTTTTTTGCCTTATCTGCTAATAATAGTAATGCTGCTGTAACAATAAGCATGCATCCTACTAATAGAATGTTACCTCCAAATAAGGCTTCTAACTGTTCCTCAAAGAATAACCCAACAATCACTGCAGGAACCATAGATAAAGCTATTTTAGAAACAAATTGCAAATCTTCATTCCATTGCAATTTTAGCACACCAGAAATTAGAGACCAAATGTCTTTTCTAAAAACCACGATAGTACTTAAAGCTGTTGCAAAATGAAGTACTACTGTAAATAAAAGACTTTCTTTTGGAATTGAATTATCGCCAAGTATGACTTTCCCTAATTCTAAGTGACCACTAGAGGATACAGGTAAAAACTCAGTAAGACCTTGAATAATGCCTAAAACAATGGCGTCGATTACTTCCATGAGGTCAAAGGTATCAAAATACTAATTTGAAGTGACGTTTATTTTTTGGAATTTTTCTTAGGATTAAGAAGAATAGCATACACCTGAATTCCGAAACCAATAAGCACTAAGGTTGGTGCTAAGCGAATACGTCTCCAGCTAAAGATTGAGTCATCAAATACATTAGGATCATCACTTCCACCTCCTGCCATAAGGATAAACCCCAAAGCAATACAAGCCAAGCCTATAAACATCCATTTATAGTTTTTTTTACCAAAAACAAATTCACCTTTAGAAATTTCTTTACGCTTTTTTTCACCCATAATTACTCGTCTTTGAACTCGGTAAATATAACCCCATCATCTAATGTTAATTGAGATATATGTTCGGAAGTTACTCCACCAAGAACTTTAGCTAAGTGCAAAGTAACGGTTTTATTTAAAACTTTTCTCTTAAGAGAATCTAAATTTAGTCCTTGCTCTAAACCTCTATTGATGTAATAAAAGTCTGTTCCAGCATCATGGAATACAATATCGTTAGAGGTACCTTCTGTTATTTTTGTAACTGTGATTGTTTTCACCACACAATCTTCTGGCTTTGTATTTTGAATGATACACGATTTTAATAACACAAAAGCAATAATAATAAATGCTAAAACTGAAGCAATTGGTAATAGACGTTTCATGATTGGCGGTTTTATTTGTAACGAATTCTATGTTAGAATATTATTCAATAATCTCTATCTTTCCAAATGGTAAGAAGGGTTTGTTAAGAAGTCCTATGTAAAATTCAATTTTAATAGTGTCGTTTTTTTGTATGAACAATAAATCTTCAGATGAAAATTTATTTTTAGTACTAAACCAAACTTTATAATTATACGATCCTAATCCAACTCCATTTTCTCCTTCGCTATTATTTCTATATGTTACAACGAATTTATCTTGAATTTTTTCTTTTGAATAAGATTTATTAAGATAAAATGCTGACTGATCTTTGACAAGAGCAATAAACATTAACAGCATAAAACCACAAAAAGTTCCGTAAGAAAAACTTTTCATAATTCTAATAAATTTATCTTTTTCTTGAGAATTTTTTAAAACAAAAACAAAAACCGAGACCAAAGTTATTATAAAAATGAGCACATAAACTTTTACACTTATTTCAAATTCACTTGAACCTATATAATCTTTGAAAAAATAGTCTAATGTAGATAACAAGACCATATACAAAAACGGTAAACCAATAATACGATCTGAAGAATTTTTCAAATTAACTAATAATATAACTGATCCGTTTTCAAATTTAAAAAACGTTGTGTGGCAATATATGTACTAATCCAAGTAATAAGAATACCTAAACCAAAAATACTTGCAAAAAGGCTTACAATTAATATTGGTTGTTTAAGCAGCTCTAACTCTGGGAAATATCTATCTAAATAACACAATACTATAGCCATACCAATTAAGGCTACAATAGCACCAATAACACCTAATTGTATACTCTTCCAAACAAATGGTTTTCTAATAAAGCGTTTTGTAGCGCCAACCATTTGCATCGTTTTTATAATAAAACGCTTAGAATATACAGCTAATCTTATGGAACTATTGATAAGTAATACTGCTATTAAAGTAAATAAACCGCTCAGTAACAAAACCCAAAACGATATTCGTTTTACATTACTATTCATTAGTTCTACCAGATCATTATCATATGTTACATCATCAATAAATGCCTTGGCTGACAATTCTTGTTCAATCTCAAGTAGTTTTTCTGAAGTTACATAATCTGCTTTTAAACTAATATCTATAGAATTCTTTAATGGATTTGTTCCTAAGAAATCAAGAAAATCCTCTCCATATTCACCCTCAAGAGATTCTGCAGCAGCCTCTTTAGAAACATAAGTAACAGATTTTGTGTGTTCAGCCATTGCCAAACTCTTTTTAAGTTGATTTATTTCAACCTCTTTGGCATCATCTCTTAAAAATACATTAACAGTAACATCCTCCTTAAAATAGTCGGCTACTTTTTTTGCATTAATAACCAAAAGTCCTAAGCAACCCAAAAGAAAAAGGACGAGCGCTATACTAATAACAACTGAAACATAAGAAGAAATTAATTTTCGTTTTTGATATCTATCAAATGATGAACTCATAAAGGCTTTGTAATTGGAGTAAAAATAAAAAACTAATTCTATTAGCTAAGGAATAGAACGTTTAAACTTTCAACATTGTTATAATAACATTAAATTTGCGGCTTTATTAGTAGGAAATCAGTAAGATGACATACAACTTCAACGAGATAGAACAAAAATGGCAAGACCATTGGGCAAAACACGAAACGTTTAAGGCTGAAAACAATTCAGATAAACCTAAGTACTATGTTTTAGACATGTTCCCTTATCCAAGTGGTGCAGGTTTACATGTTGGTCACCCATTAGGTTATATTGCTTCAGATATTTATGCTCGTTACAAACGTCATAAAGGTTTTAATGTCTTACATCCACAAGGTTATGATAGTTTTGGCCTACCTGCTGAGCAATATGCTATACAAACTGGTCAACATCCTGCTGTTACAACCGAAGAAAATATTAAAACGTATCGTCGTCAATTAGATCAAATAGGATTTTCTTTTGATTGGTCTCGCGAAGTGCGAACAAGTGATCCAAGCTATTACAAATGGACACAGTGGATTTTCATTCAATTATTCAACTCATATTACTGTAATATAGATCATAAGGCTGAAAATATTACAGAGCTGATCAAAGAATTTGAGCGTGCAGGTAACACACATGTTAATGCAGCTTGTGATGAGGATACGCCAAGTTTTTCTTCGGAAGACTGGAAGGCTTATTCAGAGCTTGAAAAGCAAGAGATTCTTCTAAAATATAGATTAACATATCTCGCTGAAACAGAAGTTAATTGGTGTCCTGCCTTAGGAACCGTTTTGGCTAATGACGAGATTGTTAATGGTGTTTCAGAACGTGGAGGTCATCCTGTAGTACGAAAAAAAATGACCCAATGGAGTATGCGTATTTCAGCTTATGCTGAACGTTTATTGCAAGGTTTAGATACCATTGATTGGACAGACTCTCTAAAGGAAAGTCAACGTAATTGGATAGGGAAATCCGTTGGTGCATCAGTCACCTTTATGGTTAAAGATTATGACGCAAAAATCGATGTGTTCACCACACGTCCTGATACCATTTTCGGCGTATCTTTTATGACACTTGCTCCAGAACACGAGTTAGTTTCACAAATCACTACAGCAGAACAGAAAGCAGAAGTTGAAGCATACGTAGAAGCCACTGCAAAACGCAGTGAACGTGATCGTATGGCAGATGTAAAAACCATTTCTGGTGTGTTTACTGGAGCCTATGCAGAGCATCCTTTTACTAAAGCACCTATTCCTATTTGGATTGGTGATTATGTGCTAGCTAGCTACGGAACAGGTGCTGTAATGGCTGTACCTTGTGGTGACCAACGCGATTGCGATTTTGCTAAGTATTTTGGGATTGACATTCCTAACATTTTTGAAGGCGTAGATATTTCTGAAGAAGCCTTTGCATCTAAGGATAACGTGAAAATTGCCAATAGTGATTTCCTCAACGGAATGAACTATAAGAAAGCAACCAAACGTGCTATTTATGAGTTAGAGCAGATTGGACAAGGCAAAGGCAAAACCAATTACAGATTACGTGATGCTGTATTTAGCAGACAACGCTATTGGGGCGAACCGTTCCCTGTGTATTATGTCAATGGTATGCCGCAAATGATTGCTGCACAGCATTTGCCTATTACATTACCAGAAGTTGAAAAGTACTTACCAACCGAAACAGGTGAACCACCTCTAGGAAATGCAACCGTTTGGGCTTGGGATACATCAAAAAAAGAAGTTGTTTCTAATGATCTAATAGATAATAAAACTATTCACCCTTTAGAGTTAAACACCATGCCTGGTTGGGCAGGAAGTTCACAGTACTTTAATCGTTATATGGATCCTCATAATGAGGATGAAATCTTCTCTAAAGACGCCATTGATTATTGGCAACAAGTAGACTTATATATTGGAGGAAGCGAACATGCTACAGGTCATTTATTATACGCACGTTTTTGGCAAAAGTTTATGTTTGATTTGGGCTTAGTCCCTGTCGATGAGTTTGCTAAAAAATTGATTAATCAAGGGATGATTTTAGGAACGAGTGCGATTGCTCATAGAGTTTATTGCCATACATCGTCTTTAAAAAATGAAAAAGAAAGAGTAAAAGGAGTTTACACATCTAATATTTACGTTTCAAAGAAAATATCAGAAGAAATTGAAGAAGATAACTTTAAAGAAATTAACAAAGATATATACGATATAATTCATTCAGGATTATTAGATGAGATCAGTAATTTTAATTTTAATAATTCTGAGGAGAAAGTAGGCGAAGAAATTTTCCATATTTCAACTAATCCAACTCATGTTAATGTCAATTTAGTTAATTCTTCAGATGAGTTAGATATTGAGGCTTTTAAAAACTGGCAACCTGAATTCAGTAATGCTAGTTTTATTGGTGATTCAGGGAAAGTTTTGACACCTAGAAGAATGGAGTTTGTTTCTGATTTTAAAGTATCTAGAGAAGTAGAAAAAATGTCAAAGCGCTGGTATAACGTAGTTAATCCAGACCATATTTGTGAACAGTATGGCGCAGATAGTTTAAGATTATATGAGATGTTTTTGGGCCCTTTAGAGCAATACAAACCTTGGAATACAGCAGGTATTTCAGGAGTACATAGTTTCCTTAAAAAGTTGTGGAAGTTGTATTATGATGATACTAGTTTTAAAGTGACTGATGCGACACCAACAAAAGACCATTTAAAGACGCTACACAAAACCATTAAAAAGGTTGAGGAAGATATTGATAACTTCTCATTCAATACGTCGGTTTCTACGTTTATGATTGCAGTAAATGAGTTGACTGCTCAGAAGTGTACATCAAGAGAAATCTTAGAACCTCTCTTGGTATTAATATCACCTTATGCACCTCATATTGCTGAGGAGCTTTGGGAAGCTTTAGGTCATAAGCAATCTATTTCCACTGCACCTTTCCCTGTGTTTGAAGCCAATCATTTAGTAGAAAGTAGTAAAGAATATCCGATTTCTTTTAATGGTAAAATGCGCTTTAAGTTAGAGTTATCATTAGACCTATCTAAAGATGATATTGAAAAAGCGGTCTTAGCAGATGAACGTACACAAAACCAATTACAAGGACGCGAGCCTAAAAAAGTGATTGTGGTTCCTGGAAAGATTGTAAATATAGTAGGCTAATTTATGTTACTAAAGCTTAAAAGAGGAGATAAAATTGGTATATTCTTCTTTGTTGCTTTTGTGATTAGTACGTCTCTAATTTATCTTTTTGAAGAACAGTTCGTATCGTATAAATGGAAAACGGAACAATCTCGTCGATATAAAATGGTAGATGATCTCATAGAGAGTCAAACTCTTATTGGTCTATCTAAACAAGAGGTTCTAGTTCTTTTAGGACAACCCAATACAACCATTTTAAACAAAAAAGATGCCTTTGTATATAACATTGGTAAACAACCCAGTTTTGTAGAAACCAAACGAGAGCATTTGCTTGTTATTTTTATAAACAACCATGTAGACGATGTTACATTAGCTTTTGAATAATGTATAGGAGATAAAATACGAGTTGCATTATTAATCTGATTACTAATGTTTTATTGCGAGATCAACAAAATGAATCCGTTAAAATCCGAATATCATAAAAATTAAAAAATCTAGATTTAAGTGATCTCGTATTTCAAAAATTCAAATTAAATTTAAGTCCAATTACTAATCTAAACCATAATAACTAGATGACAATTGGAATCCCTAAAGAAATCAAGAATAACGAAAATCGGGTTGGTATGACACCAGCTGGTGTTTTCGAACTTACTAAAAATGCTCATACTGTTTTTGTTCAATCCACTGCTGGAAATGGCAGTGGATTTTTTGATGAAGACTATCAAAACGCTGGTGCTACAATTTTAGATACTATTGAAGAGGTTTATGCCTCTAGCGATATGATTGTAAAAGTAAAAGAACCTATAAAACAAGAATATGCATTGGTAAAACCTAGTCAAATTCTGTTTACATACTTCCATTTCGCCTCAAGCGAAGCCCTCACTAAAGCCATGATAAAAAGTAAAGCTATTTGCATTGCGTATGAAACGGTTGAGAATAAAGATGGTTCACTCCCTTTATTAACACCTATGTCTGAAGTTGCAGGACGCATGGCCATTCAACAAGGTGCTAAATATTTAGAAAAGCCAATTAAAGGACGAGGAGTATTACTTGGAGGTGTTCCAGGAGTTCCGCCAGGAAAAGTCTTAATTTTAGGTGCTGGAGTTGTTGGAATTCAAGCTGCTAAAATGGCTGCAGGCTTAGGTGCTCATGTTACAATTATGGATATTGACATGAATCGTCTAAGACATGTCAATGATATAATGCCAAATCATGTGGTCACTGAATTTTCTAGCGAATTTAATATAAGACAACGTATTAAAAATCATGATCTTATCGTTGGAGGTGTTCTCTTAAAAGGTGCTAAAGCTCCCAAACTTATCACTAAAGAAATGCTTAAAGATATGCGACCGGGAACTGTAATCGTTGATGTTGCAGTAGACCAAGGTGGTTGTATTGAAACTACAAAACCAACCACACACGAAGATCCTACGTTCATCATTGATGATGTTGTACATTATTGTGTTGCAAACATGCCTGGAGCTGTACCATATACTTCAACATTGGCTCTAACAAATGTAACATTGCCTTACATATTAAAATTAGCAAATAATGGATGGCAAGAGACTTGTGCGTCTAACCCTTCGTTATACAAAGGACTCAATATTGTAAATGGAAAAATTGTATATAAGGAAATCGCAGAAGCGTTTGGATGGAATATAGAAGCTATAGCTTAATAAAATCCCATTGTAGAGTGTTCTTGGAGTCGTATTAAGGTCGTATCTTTGCTAAGTTATGAAACGATTGCTCTTTATTTTAGGTCTTGTGTTAGGGATACTATCATTTACTTGTTCCTCTTCAGAAAACAGTACCATAGAAGATCCTTTTGTCAATATTAATGAAGAGATTGAAAACAATACTTTCCCTGAACCAAAAAACTTTAGATTATTAGCTTTAGGTGACAGTTATACCATAGGAACAGCAGTTTGTGAAACATGCAGATATCCTGAACAGTTAAAAGATAGTTTAGTAACATACTTTAATGAAGACGACACATTTAGCTTGGATATTGTTGCACAAGGTGGTTGGACAACGACACAATTAATTGGTGCTGTAAACAGTACTGATTTGCTAGAAGAGTACGATTTAGTAACGCTTCTTATTGGTGTTAATAATCAATTTCAAGGTAAACCTTTTATAACCTATCAACTTGAATTTCCTGAATTGGTTGGCATGGCTACTACGCTAGCTGAAGGTGATGCAAATCGTATTATTATTATTTCCATTCCAGACTACGCAATGACACCTTTTGGTATGGCCTTCGATGATGGAAATATAGCTTCAGAAATAGACATGTATAACAATTATGCTTCAACATATGCAGAACAAGCTGGAATTACGTTTATAAATGTCACGGATATTTCTAGAACTATTTTAGAGTTTCCTGAACTCATTGCAGAGGACGGCTTACATCCTTCTGAGTTAGCCTACAGTAAATATGTAGAACGAATTTTACCTGCTGCTTTAGAAAAATTAGGATACGAAGCCGATTAACTTTCTGGTGCTAATTTAACTTTAAGCCCTTCCATTTTGGGTGTCATTTGTATTTGGCAACCTAATCGACTATTATCTTCTACATAAAATGCTTCGGCTAACATCGCATCTTCATCATCTTGCATTTCTGGTAATTCATGTTCAGATAACACATAGCATTGACAAGAAGCACACATCGCTATGCCACCACAAATACCAATAGTACCTTCTGGAGCAAGCTCATAAGAACGCACCACTTCCATGAGGTTCATTGCCATATCAGTAGGTGCTTCTATATTATGCTCAACACCTTCTCGGTCTATGATAGTAATATTAATGTCTTCAGAATCCACTATTCAATTTTCTTAACAACAGCTTTCTCTGCAGTTTTACTTGTTCCGTCAAAACCATGCACTCCACTTACTGTCGTGTATTTCATTACATATTTCTTGCCAGGATTGATAATTTGATATGCTGATTGACACATAAGCGTCGCTTCATGGAAGCCACAAAGAATTAATTTTAATTTTCCTGGATAAGTATTCACATCGCCTATGGCAAAAATCCCAGGAATATTTGTTTGATAATCCAACGCATTATTCACTTTAATCGCATTCTTTTCAATCTCTAATCCCCAATTTGCAATTGGCCCAAGCTTAGGTGACAAGCCAAATAATGGGATAAAGTGATCACATTCAATTTCAAATTCCTTTTCTATGTGCTGGGCTTGTTTTACAACAACAGCATTAACTTTTTCATCACCAACAATTCCAATGACCTCTGCAGGTGTCACTAAATTAATTTTACCCTTATTTTTTAAATCTTGAACTTTCTCCACAGAATCTAAATGCCCTCTAAACTCATTTCTACGATGAATCAAAGTCACTTCGGAAGCAATATCGCTTAAGAATATACTCCAATCTAGTGCTGAGTCGCCTCCACCTGCAATCACTACCTTTTTATTGCGATAGATTTCAGGATCTTTAATGATATACTCCACACCTTTATCTTCAAAATCAGTGATATTATGAATTAAGGGTTTACGAGGCTCAAAGCTTCCCAGTCCTCCAGCTATTGCAACAACAGGTGCTTGATGCTGAGTACCCTTATTTGTAGTCACAATAAAAGACCCATCTTCTTGCTTGTCTATAGTTTCAGCACGTTCTCCAAGGGTAAAACCAGGTTCAAACTGCTTGCATTGTTCTAATAGTTTATCAGTAAGATCTCCTGCCAAAATCTCGGGATAAGCAGGAATATCGTAAATAGGCTTTTTAGGGTAAATCTCAGAACACTGACCTCCAGCTTGTGGCAAAGCATCTATAAGGTGACAGCGTAATTTTAATAATCCAGCTTCAAAAACCGTGAATAATCCTGTTGGACCAGCGCCTATGATAAGTATGTCTGTTTTAATCATGAAAATAAATTAACACCCAGAATCAATTAGGCTTCAACATTAATGACCTCTTCAATTTGAGGTGCATATTTTTTAATGGTCATTTCTACTCCAGAACGTAATGTCATTTGGTTAACACTACAAGAGATACAAGCACCTTCTAGTTGTACTTTTACAAATTTATCATCTTCGATAGAAAGTAGTGATATATCTCCTCCATCACTCTGTAAAAAAGGGCGAATTTCGTCTAGTGCTTTTTCCACGTTCAATCTAATTTCTTCTGTAGTCATACGCTATCTTTTTACAGCAGAGCATCCTGCCATTGTTGTAATTTTTATCGCTTCTGTTGGTGGTAAATTGGTATTTCGTTTTACAACTTCTTGCACAACGTTTTGCGTTATTTTTTCAAATGCGTTTTCTAAATACGTTGCAGATTGCATTGCTGCTGGTCTACCAAAATCTCCAGATTCTCTTATACTTTGTATTAAAGGAACTTCACCTAGAAAGGGTATTTCTAAATCTTTTGCTAAATTCTTTGCACCTTCTTTTCCGAATATATAATATTTATTTTCTGGTAATTCTTCTGGTGTAAAATAGGCCATATTCTCAACGATACCTAAAACTGGGACATTTATACTATCTTGTTGGAACATAGCAACACCTTTTTTAGCATCTGCTAAAGCTACATTTTGAGGTGTACTCACAACAACAGCACCAGTTATTGGCAACGATTGCATGATGCTTAAATGAATATCTCCTGTACCTGGTGGTAGATCTAATAATAAAAAATCGATCTCATCCCAAGCTGCATCAAAAATCATTTGATTAAGTGCTTTTGAAGCCATTGGACCTCTCCAAATTACAGCCTGATCTGGTTTAGTAAAAAAACCAATGGATAGAACTTTTACACCATAATTTTCTATAGGTTTCATTTTAGATTTTCCGCCAATATTAACTGCTAGAGGTTTTTCATCTGCAACATCAAACATTATAGGAATTGAAGGCCCATAAATATCTGCATCTAATATGCCAACTTTAAAGCCCATTTTAGCTAAGGTTACTGCTAAATTGGCCGTAATTGTAGATTTACCAACACCTCCTTTACCAGAAGCTACTGCAATAATATTTTGAATACCTGGAATTGGCTTTCCTTTAATTTCGTTTTTAGGTTTTACTTTAGGCGCATCAACTTTTACATTGATTTTAATCTTAGCTTTCTCGTAAACTTTATTATGAATAGTCTTTAAAATTTCAACTTCAGTTTTCTTTTTTGCTTGAAGACTTGGGTTTTTAATTGTAATATCTACAATAACCTCATCTGCAAAAGTAACAACGTTGGTAACTGCTCCGCTTTCTACCATATTCTGTCCTTCACCAGGAACGGTTATCATAGATAAAGCATTCAATATATCTTGTTTATTGAGTTTCATTTATTAAGATTAATTCTAAATGCAAAGATACTGCGAATACTTTGTAATTTGAAGTGATTTTATTGAAATGGTTAATAGTTAAATATGAAGCTTCAATCTAATTCTGAAGGATCCCAAAAGATCTTTTCTAAATTTTGAATTTGATTATCAACTACTTCAACACCTTCATTCTCTAAAAGTTGTTGCATAAGATTGGTACCATCAAAATGATGCTTACCTGTAAGTAAGCCTTTTCTGTTCACTACACGATGCGCAGGCACATCCTTTCCTCCAGATCCATTCATGGCATAACCTACCATTCTGGCACTTTTAGCAGCACCTAAATATTTTGCTATTGCTCCATAACTAGTAACTCTACCATGTGGAATTTGCCTAGCAACATTATAAACACGATCAAAAAAATTAAGTGTTTCTTGCTTCACAATTACAGTTCCTTAATAATATTTATGAGTGTAAATAAGGCCACAACTCCTGTAATACTTCCTATGATGTAATTCATACTTTTTTGAGTAGTGAATTTTTTACCCTTAATTTTTTCGAAAAAGAAAATATAAACGTATAGCATAACAAAGGTTCCTGTTGCAGCACCAGCGACATACGATACAATGCTAATTTTATCGAACTTTAACCACCCAAAAGAAGCGATTGTAATCGTCATATATGCTTGATAGGGAATTGGAAATACATTAAGACTGGACAATAACATACCTTGAAAAAAACGAGAGTGCTTACTTTTCATTTTAGGCTCAGCAAGTTGCTGTTGGGTTTCCTTTTTCGCTAAAATTAAAAAGTAAATAGTGATAAGAACAAATAACACAAAAGCAACACGTTGCAAAATTTCTACCACTTCTGGATGGTTAGTTAAATATCTTGCAAAAATTGCAGCAACATAGGTTTGTAAGCAGACTACAACACAAACTCCAATTGAGAAAACCACACCTCTATTGTAACCTTCTTTTAGGCTAATTTTTGCAGCTGTCATATTAAGTAATCCTGGTGGAATTACACCAACTAAAGCAATAATTAAACCAAGAAAAAAGACAAGTGTTATGTCCACTTTATTTTATTTTGAACCTAATATACGTAATTGGTTTGTTTTGTTCTAAATATTGTGACTCGTAAAAGGTTTGAATCGCTGTAACTTCTTCTGGACTTCCTTCTTGTTTATAGATATTATGATTAGAATATAACACCTCATGTCCTTCGCCATGTAATAACCCAAGCGTGTAACCATGCATAAACTCACTATCGGTTTTTAAATGCATAATACCATCTGGCTTTAGAATAGATTTATAACGCTTTAGAAAGTTAGTATTGGTCATTCTGTGTTTGGTGCGCTTATATTTTATTTGTGGATCTGGGAAGGTAATCCAAATTTCATCAACTTCATTTTTGGCAAAGGCATACTCTACTAATTCTATTTGCATTCTTATAAAAGCAACATTAGTTATTTGCTCTTCTAATGCTGTCTTTGCTCCTCTCCAAAAACGTGCGCCTTTTATATCAATTCCAATAAAATTATGATTAGGATAGCGTTTTGCTAAGCCAACACTATACTCTCCTTTTCCACAACCTAATTCTAAAACTATTGGATTATCATTCTTAAAAAAATTAGTTCTCCATTGACCTTTTAATTTGAGATTGTTTTCTATGAGTTCTTTGCGTTTAGGCTGAAATACATTAGAAAAAGTTTCGTTTTCTTTAAAACGTTTGAGTTTATTTTTACTTCCCACAAGAATTTAACTTTACATGCTCTTAATAATAAGACAAAACTAAGGAAACATTTTAGGTTTATATTTGAATTTAATATGAACTTAAAGAGAGAACTATTAATTGCACCTTTAAATTGGGGATTAGGACATGCAACACGTTGTATTCCGATTATTAATGCGCTACTAAAACATAAAATTACGCCTGTAATTGCTAGTGATGGTGCTGCACTAAGATTACTTGAGAGGGAATTCCAAGATTTAGAGTTCATTGAATTACCTTCTTATAATATTACCTATTCTAAAAACGCGAAAAACTTTAAACTTAAAATGATTAAAGATTCGCCTAGAGTTTTAAAAGCTATAAAAAAAGAACGTAAACTCATAAAATCCCTTGTTAAGGAAAGATCATTCTGTGGTATAATTTCGGATAATAGACTTGGTGTTTATAGTAATGAAATACCTTCGGTTTTTATAACTCATCAACTGAATGTGCTAAGTGGCTCTACAACTTGGCTTTCTAGTAAGCTACATCATAATTATGTTAAAAAATTTAATCAATGTTGGGTTCCTGATCATATTGGCACTCCTAATTTAAGCGGTAAATTAGGCCACTCTAATACTTTTTATAGTAAACTAAAATATATAGGACCAATTAGTAGGTTTGAGAAAAATAATAGTCCTAATACTTATAAATTATTAGTCTTACTCTCTGGTCCAGAACCTCAGCGTACAATTTTAGAGCAAAAAATACTCAACTTACTTACAAAGTATAAACATGATGTTTTAGTAGTAAGAGGTGTTGTTGAACAACAGGTTGAAACAGAAAAAAAAGGTCGTATAACTATAATCAATTATATGACATCAAAGGATTTAGAAGCCGCTATATTAAAAAGTGAAATTATATTATCTAGATCTGGTTATACAACGATTATGGATTTAGCTAAACTTAATAAAAAGGCATTTTTTATTCCAACACCTGGACAATATGAACAAGAATATTTAGCCAAGAATTTAGATGAGCAAGGTTTAGTTCCAAGTTGTTCTCAGGAGGAATTTAATCTAGATGAATTAGACAGAGTAAAAGATTATTCTGGGTTAAAATCTTTTGATTATGTTATTAATTTTAAAAAACTATTCAGCCTTTTCGAGGGTAAATGAAAATTCACTTCCAACGTTTAGTTCGCTTTCTACGTAAATTTTTTCACCATGAGCTTCAATAATATGTTTTACAATTGAAAGTCCCAATCCAGATCCTCCTTCTTTTCTAGAACCACTCTTATCTACTCTGTAAAAACGCTCAAATAATCGCGGTACATGTTCGGAATCTATACCTTCACCATTATCTGTTACTCTTACAATTACTTTATTTTTAATTAGGTTTTCAATACTCACTTCTGTAGTTCCTTTTTCTCTTCCATATTTTATGGAATTAACTATAAGATTAGTAAGCACTTGCTGTATTCGCTCTCTATCGGCTTTAACCATAATAGGTTCATTATAATCTAAATCGAAGGTTAATGTAATATTCTTTTTATTAGCCCTCATTTCAAAAAGATCATATACATTTTGGGTAAGCTCAATGATATCAAATACTTCAAAATTTAATCTTAAATCACCAACCTCTAGCTTGGTTATCATGTCTAAATCTTTGACGATATAAATAAGGCGTTCTACACCTTTACCAGCTCTAGATAAATATTGTTTTCTAATTTTAGGATCGTTCATTGCACCATCTAACAGTGTTAAGATATAGCCTTGAACTGTAAATAATGGTGTCTTTAATTCGTGGGACACGTTGCCTAAGAATTCCTTTCGGTATTCTTCTCGTACTTGTAAAGCTTCTATTTCAATTTTTTTATTCCTTGCATATTTATCTATTTCTTTGGTAAGCGTTCCCATATCTGTAGTTATAGATTGGCTTCTTAAAGAGCTAGATTCTAAGAGAGTAAGGTCATCGTAAACGCGTTTTACTCTTCTATAAATAAAGCGCTCTACTCTGAACTGAATAATAATAAAACAAACAACATATGTAACTAGGATATCTAAAATAATCCACCAGCTTAGTAGCTCGTAGTAATATAAAAAAGCACTCATTAAGAGTGCTAATATTGTGGTAATAAAAAGCGAAGTCTTAATCGCAAATTTATATGTCTTTTTAAAACTCAAAAGAAGATAATTAAAGGCTTGTATTTAATCTACAAATTTGTAACCTACGCCTTTAACCGTTTTAAAAGAATTGTTACCAATTTTTTCGCGAAGTTTTCTAATGTGTACATCAATAGTTCTACCACCGACAACGACTTCATTTCCCCAAACTTTATCTAAAATTTCTTCGCGCTTAAATACTTTACCTGGCTTTGATGCTAACAAAGATAGCAATTCAAACTCTTTTCTTGGTAAAATGATTTCTTTTCCTTTATTGGTGATTTTATACTCCTCTCTATTAATAATCAGTCCTCCAACTTTTAGCACTGGATCAGATGTATCTTCTTCCTTGAGACGTCTCAATAAGGCTTTAACTTTACTAACAAGAACCTTAGGTTTTACAGGCTTTGTAATATAATCATCTGCTCCAGCTTCAAACCCAGCTACTTGTGAGTAATCCTCACCTCGTGCAGTTAAGAAGGTTATGATGGTATGTTGTAATTCAGGGATTTTACGAATGTGTTCACAAGCTTCAATACCATCCATTTCAGGCATCATAACATCCAAAACAATAAGGTGTGGTTGTTGCTTTTTTGCAATTTTAATACCTTCTAAACCATTCTCAGCAGTGTAGACTTGATAACCTGCAGCGGTTAAATTGTAGCCTATGATTTCTAGAATATCTGGTTCATCATCTACCAATAAAATCTTAATATCTTTCTTTTTCAAGAGTCTTATTTATTAATTATTCTTGAAAGTAAAGATACGCATTAAACATAATTTATTTAAGCTACTTTAATTTGGTAACAATATGCTAACATTGATAAAATAATTTCTAAACTTATTTCGATCTAGCTATACCTAATGTTATTTTATTGTAAAAACATAATTAATAGCCTAATAGAATCCTACCAGCTCAGTTTTATGCTTATATTTGTATGCTTAATTTTTTACAACAAACATATTATGAAAAAACTTTACTTTTTATGTGTTGCACTAGCTGTAACATCTTTGTCTTTTGGACAAGCTTTAATAAATGAATTTCAGCCAAATGCTGCTGGAACAGATCCAGATCCAATGCCATTTGAACTTAAAGGAACGCCAAGTGCCTCCTTTTCTGGATGGATTTTAAGTGTTGAAAGTGATCCAGGTGGTGGTACAGGTACTGTAGATAGAGCGACTCAAGTTTCTGGAACATTTGACGCAAATGGTTTATTAGTAGTTAATATTCCTGATTTAGAAAACCCGTCTTTCACTGTAATATTATGTGAAAACTTTACTGGTACTGCTGGTACTACAGATTTTGATACTGATAATGATGGTGTTGCTGATGATATTTCCACAGTTACTAATGTGTATGATGCTATAGGTATTCCAGATAACACAGGTGATGAAGCACTTCTTTATGGTGCTCAGTTAGGTGGTCAAGATTTTACTTATACAGGAGACGAGCCTGGTTTAGTATTTAGAGATGGCGTAACTAATGATTGGTATGCGCTTAACGAACCGTTTGATGGTACAAGTGTATATGCATTAGACGCTAGTACTGTTATGGCATCTGATTTTAGCCCTGCTGTAGCTTTAGCTGGAAATTTCGGAACAGCAAATCCTGTTTATTCTGCACCAACAGATCCAACAATTACTATTACATCACCTTCAGATGGAGCTACTTTTGCTCCAGGTACAACGTCTGTTGATATTGATTATACTGTGTTAAACCCAACAGGTGGAACAACTATTGATATCACTGTAAATGGTACAACAACAAGTGATATTATGGCTAATCCATTTACTATTATGACTATGGATGGTGAATCTTACACGGTTGTTATAGAAATGGTTGATGGTGGAGTTTTAGATTCAGACACCATTACTTTTAGTGTAAGTGGTTTAGAACAAGTGGCTAATGTTGCTGCCTTAAGAGCTGGAACAATTGGTAACACTTATGAGCTTACAGGTGAAGTTTTAATTACATATTTAACAAGCTTTAGAAATCAGAAACATATTGAAGATACAACTGGTGGTATTTTAATTGATGATAACGCAGGGACTATAACATCGCCATACGCTTTAGCAGATGGTATTACTGGTTTAGTCGGCACTTTAGGAGAATTTAATAATACATTACAATTTGTGCCAGTTGAAGATCCTGGTACTGCATCATCTACAGGAAATACCTTAACACCACAAGTTGTTTCTTTTGCAGACTTAAATGCAAATCCTGAAAATTACGAATCAGAATTAGTACAAGTTATTGCTGTTGATTTTGATAATACTGATACTAATTTTAATAATGGATTAGAAATAGAAATGACGCAAGGCTTAGATATTTTTAATTTTAGAACAGCCTTTAATGAAGACTACAGTAGCGGTACTATTCCTACAACAGCGTCTGATGTTACTGGTGTTATTTTAGATCGTTCAGGAAGTTATTTCTTAATGGCTAGATATGCTTCAGACTTTTCTTTTAATGTATTATCTGTTGAGTCTTTTGAAACAAACGCATTCTCTATGTATCCTAACCCAACAAGTACTGGTTTTGTAAATATCTCTTCTAATAACGCTGAAGCATTTACAGCAGAAGTTTATGATATTTTAGGAAAGCAAGTGAAAAACCAAACGGTTTCTAACAACAGGTTAGATGTTTCAGATTTAGTATCTGGAATCTATATTGTTAAGTTAACTCAAAACGGTGCATCTACAACTATGAAATTAGTGATTAGATAATCCTAAAAATTCAATATTTTAAAAGCGTTGCTAATCGGCAACGCTTTTTTATTTTATATACTTTTGCTTTAGAATTAAATTCATGGATTTAAAAGAAGCTATTTTCAAAATTAAAACCAAAGAAGACTTTGAAAGTTTAGCGCTTAGTGTATTTAAATTTCAGTATAAAAACAACGTTGTATATCGTTCTTTTTGTGACCTTCTTTACAAAAATCCTTCAGATATAAGACGTTTAGAAGATATTCCTTTTTTACCTATTCAGTTTTTTAAGTCACATAAGGTTTTAACGGCTAACAATAATATAGAACAAATCTTTACCAGTTCAGGAACAACAGGAAATATTACGAGTAAGCATCATATAACAGATATAGAAATTTATAAAAAAAGTTTTCGTAATGGTTTTATTCAACATTATGGAGCTATAGAAGATTATGCGATTTTAGCTTTATTGCCTTCTTATTTGGAGCGTAAAGGTTCCTCTTTAATATATATGGCTGAAGATTTCATAACGCAATCTAAGCATAAAGAGAGTGGATTTTATCTCAATGATTTTGAACAACTTTCTGAAACGCTTCAAAAATTAGAAGATCAAAAACAAAAAACGCTTCTACTAGGAGTTTCTTTTGCTTTATTAGGCCTTATTGAATATAGAACGTTTAAACTAAAGCATACTATTGTTATGGAAACTGGAGGTATGAAAGGCAGACGAAAAGAAATCATTAGACAAGAACTACATAGGATTTTAAAAAACGGTTTTGGAGTGAGCAAAATTCATAGCGAATATGGTATGACAGAACTTTTAAGTCAAGCTTACTCTCAAGGTGATGGTATTTTTAAGTGTTCTAAATGGATGAAAGTATTAACAAGAAACACGGAAGATCCTTTATCAATTCAGTCTTCTAATAAAACAGGTGGTCTAAATATTATTGATCTAGCCAATCTAAACTCTTGCTCTTTTATTGCAACACAAGACCTTGGTTCTGTTTACGATGATGGTACTTTTGAAGTTATTGGTAGGTTTGATAACTCTGATATAAGAGGCTGTAACTTAATGGTACTTTAAAAAAGTGTAAGTAATCCTAAATTAAAACGACTTAATAAGCGACTATAATTAGAATATAAAAATCTATGAAAAAGAGAGATTAATCTTATTATAGTTGGTTGGTTGATTTAAAAACGCCTGAACTCTCAATGAGCTCAGGCGTTTACTTATTGTAATAATTAATTATTCTGGTCGATCTATATTGTTTGCATCAAACTCAATTTTTTTGTTCACTTGTAAATTTAGGTTGGACATTGCGGATAAAACTTCAGTTATAGACTGCAAAAGCTCGTCTCGTTTAGGGTTATCGAGGTTAAGCTCATTATGAAGCTTTAAAATAGAGGTCTCAACAACAACGATTCTAGATTTTACAGGTTTAGAATTTACCGTTTCAGGGATTTCAGCTTTAAGATCATTGATTAGGGCTTTTATAGTTTCTTTGTCTGCTTTAAAAAAAGAAAATTCAGCCTCCTTGAGTAATTCTATCTGAGACATTAACTCTTGATACTTTGGCCAATCGTGTATTAATTCTTTAGCTTTTATATCTAAAATATAATCCTGATACTCTAACTTTTCAATAGTGATTTTGGAAATTACAGATTGTGTCTTTTCTTCTTGGGATACATCTTCAGAAGATTCGTTTTGCTTCTCTTCACAAGAAACAATAAGAACTAATACTAAAAACCAAATTATTTTTCTCATTGAAATAATAGCAATTTAACTGACCGCTAATATATTAAACTATTTAATGACCAGATAATTATTCTTTAACTGTGATTTTATTAGATTTTAAGAAAAAAAGGATCTTATTCTTATTATTTTTGAGTCATAAAATACTTCATTATAAATGGCTTCTAAAATTTTAATCATTGGTGCTTGTGGTCAAATAGGTACTGAACTTACCACAAAATTACGAGATACTTATGGAGTAGAAAACGTAATTGCTAGTGATATTAATACTAGAAATTTAGATCTTGTTAATTCTGGTCCTTTTGAAATTTTAGATGCAAAAAACTTTAATGCTATACATGATTGTTGTAAAAACTACAATATTAAAACCGTGTATTTAATGGCAGCTTTGCTCAGCGCCACAGGAGAAAAATATCCTATGGAAGCATGGGATTTAAACATGAATTCTCTTTTTCATGTACTTAATTTAGCCAAAGACAATATTATAGATCATATATTTTGGCCAAGTAGTATTGCTGTTTTTGGTCCTACTACACCTAGGATTAATACACCTCAACATACCATTTGTGAACCTACAACAGTTTATGGTATTACTAAGCAAGTTGGTGAGCGTTGGTGCGAATACTATCACCAAAGATATAAAGTAGATGTAAGAAGTGTTCGTTATCCTGGTATTATAAGCTGGAAAACTCAACCAGGTGGAGGCACAACAGATTATGCTGTAGATATTTTTCATAAAGCGGTTGAGCAAGGTAGTTATGAGTGTTTCCTAAAAAAAGACACCGAATTACCTATGATGTACATGGATGATGCTGTAGATGCTACACTTCAATTAATGCAGGCTCCAAAAGAAAATATAACTATAAGGTCTTCTTATAATTTAGCAGCTCTTAGTTTCACTCCTGAGATTTTAGCGGCTATGATAACTAAAGAAATACCTGAGTTTAAAGTGACCTATAAACCCGATTTCAGACAAGATATAGCTGACTCTTGGCCTTCCTCTATTGATGATACTTTAGCCACTAGAGACTGGAATTGGAAACCAAACTATAACCTTGAGCAAATGACCAACATCATGCTCAAAAATTTAAAATAAATTTCATTTACTAAGTGCTACTTAGCTCTTAAGGTTAAGTTTTACTACTTTTGTTTTACATCAATTAACTT
The DNA here is from genome assembly GCF_031846265.1 of Microcosmobacter mediterraneus. NCBI lineage: Bacteria > Pseudomonadati > Bacteroidota > Flavobacteriia > Flavobacteriales > Flavobacteriaceae > Microcosmobacter > Microcosmobacter mediterraneus. The sequence continues at coordinate 387,097 of NZ_JAVRIA010000003.1, forward strand.
AAAACATGAATACAATTAAATTTTTACATTCGTATTGGGCATATTTAGTATTACTAATTTTAGTATTAGCTACAGGTAATGCGATAATAAAATACTTTGGTAAGAAAGAATTTGGAGCTTCAGATTTTAGAGTGTCTTTATTTGCTCTAATCGTTTCGCATATTCAATTTTTGCTAGGTATAATTTTATGGTTTGCTATGGATTATATTGGTACTATACAAGAAACAGGAATGGCAGAAGTTATGAAAATTAAGGCTCTAAGATCTAATATTATTGAGCATCCTACTACAATGCTTATTGCTATAGTACTCATTACAATAGGATATTCTAAGCATAAAAAACAATTAACTTCTAACGGAAAATTTAAGACTCTATCTATATTTTACACATTAGCTCTAATTTTAGTACTAGCTAAAATTCCCTGGGACATATGGTTTAAGTAAATAAAAAAAGGCAACATTTTGTTGCCTTTTTTTATAATTCTATTTTTCTTTTTTACTTAGACGTGTCTTCTTTAATAACGTAAACATAAACAGGGAAGTGATCACTAAATCCTCCAGTGAATCCTCCATCAGAGAAACTACGTTTCGGGTAACCTTTCCAACGACCTCTTTTATTCGTTAAATAGGTTTTATTATGAATTCCTGCTCTAAAAAATCGGTAAGACGAATAATCTTTTTCAAGTAAAGGTTTTGTTATTAAAATCTGATCAAATAAACTCCAAGCATCTCGCCATGCTGTTGTACCTAAACCCTCTTTTTTAAACATATTTTCATAAGGATTATAAATACCTTTCAGCTTTACTTTGTCTCTATCATTCTCTGCTTGCAGAACCTCTTTAACACTGTCGTTGGTTGGATCATCATTTAAATCTCCCATCGTAAAAATTTTAGCATATGGGTCTTCAGCTTGAAGAGAATCTATAAGTTGCTTACTCAACTTTGCTGCACCAACACGCTTAGATCTACTCCTTGCCTCACCTCCACTTCTGGATGGCCAGTGATTAACAATAACATGAATTGGATCTCCATCTAATTGACCACTTACCAATAATTGGTCTCTGGTAAAAACACGTTTACGGGTTTGGTCATCATAAATTTTTAACTCGTGGGTGCTATGACTTGTTGGTCTAAACAACGCCTTTTGGTATAATAACGCAACATCGATTCCTCGTCTATCTGGAGATTCATAATGAATAATTCCGTAATCTTTAGCTAATAGTAATGGATGGTTTACAAGATCCACTAATACTTGTCTGTTCTCAACTTCGCATACACCTAAAACTGCAGGTGTATTTTTTGCCATATCTGTTCCAATATCTGCAACGACTCTGGCCATACTGTTAATTTTTTTCTTGTAAACTTCCTTAATATCAATCTTCATCTCCATTATTGGACTAGCCTCATCAAACTTTAACGGATCATTGATGGTATCAAACAAATTTTCGAGGTTGTAAAAGCCAATAGTATGGATTTTATAGCGCTTCTTTTCTTGAGAAAAAGAGCCTTGAACAATCAATAGACTCAATATAAACAACGTAAGCTTTATGGATTTCATTCTTAGTATATTATGTTAATGTTATTTTGTAAACAAAACTCGCGCCAAAAGTATAATATTATTATAAATAACTTAAATTTGCACGCCTTAAATAATTATTATTTAATGTAAAAGACAATTAACTTTAATTTCACATGAAAAAAAACTTTTTTAATTTTTTGATGCTTGGGATTTTGCTAACGCTGTCTTCTTTTGCGCAACAAACCAAAATTATTGGTAGTGTAAAAGATGCTGTAACCAATGAATCCATTCCTAATGTAGTTATTACTATAGAGGAAACGTCTCAAACAACAAAAACAAACGCAAAAGGTGAATTTAGTTTTACAGAAAATGTTCCTTTAGGAGAACAAGTTCTTAAGCTTGAAAAGCAAGGTTATTTAACCGCTAGATTCCCAATCGTTGTAAACGAAGGAGGTACAGTAAACATTACAGATATGTTTATGCAAATTGATGTTACTGATACTCCAGATTTATTTTCAATTACACTCTCAGATGATGAATTATCTGGCGATGATGCAGGAGCAGATAATATTTCTGGACTTTTATCATCATCTAGAGATATCTTTAACCGAACTGCAGCTTTTGAATTCAGTTCATCATTCTTTAGACTTCGAGGCTTAGACTCTGAAAATGGTAAAGTAATGATCAACGGTGTTGAAATGAACAAAATGTTCAACGGAAGACCTCAATGGAATAATTGGGGCGGAATGAATGATGTACTTAGAAACCAAGAGTTTACTAATGGCCTAATGCCTTCTGCTTTTAATTTTGGTAGTGCTTTAGGAACAACAAATATAGATACCAGAGCTTCTCACTATAGAAGAGGTGGTCGTGTAACCTATTCCTCTTCTAATAGAAGTTATACTAACCGTTTAATGGTTAAATATTCATCTGGTCTTGTTGAAGGTGGTTGGGCTTACTCGTTTTCCTTAGGAAGACGATGGGGAGATGAAGGTTACCAAGACGCAACATTCTATGAAGCAAATTCTTTCTTTGCAAGTGTTGAAAAGAAAATTAACGACAAACACAGTATTAACTTCACTGGAATGTATGCACCAGTTAGAAATGGAAGATCTTCATCTAACACCCAAGAAGTTTTTGATCTTAAGGGTATTAAATACAATGAGTTTTGGGGATTTCAAGATGGCCAAAAACGTAACTCTAGAGTTCGTAGAATTGAAGAGCCAATAATAATGTTAAACCATTATTGGACTTTAAATGATAAAACATCAATAAATACAAATGTGGCTTATCAGTTTGGTGAGTTTGGAGGTAGTAGATTAGATAATAATGGTACTGATTTAATTACTAATTCTTCAGGTTCTATCTCTTATGAAGGTGGTGGAGCAAATCCTAGCCCAACCTATTATCAAAAACTTCCATCGTACTTATTAAGAGAATTTCCTGATGATCCAGGGATTGCATTTGGCGCACAACAACAATTCTTAAATGATGGTCAAATAGATTGGGACGCAATGTATACAGCTAATATTTCAAATGCTCAAGGAGGTGGAAATGCACGTTATGCATTATATGAAGATCGTAACGATGATAAAAGTTTAACTGTAAATTCATTTATAACAACAGACCTTACAGAAAAAATTCAATTAAATGCTGGTATAAATTTCAGACGTCTCAAATCTGAAAACTTTGCTGAAATTATTGATCTTTTAGGTGCAACAACATATTTAGATGTTGATGGATTTGCAGAAAGTGATCCTACACGAGCACAAAACGATTTACAAAATCCTAATAATTTAGTTGGTGTTGGTGATAAGTTTAGATATCATTTTAACATGTTTGCTAACGAGATCGGAGGATTTGCTCAGGCATTATTCAAATACAATAAAGTTGATTTTTATTTAGCAGCTAATGTTACAAATACTTCTTATCAAAGAGAAGGGTTATTTGAAAATGGTGCTTTCCCAGGTGATCGCTCTTTTGGTAAAGGTGAAAAAGTTAATTTTACTGGCATTGGTGCTAAGGTAGGTGCAACTTACAAAATAACTGGTAAGCATTTAATAGACTTTAACGGAGGTTATTTAACAAAAGCACCTACACTTAGAAATACATTTTCTAACTCTAGAGAAAATCACGACATCGTACCTAATATCACAGAAGAAAAATTATTGTCTGCTGATTTAAGTTATATCTACAGGTCACCAATTATTAAAGCAAGGTTAACTGGTTTTTATACAAAAATAGAAGATGCAAATGAAATTTCGTTCTTCTTTGCTGATGGTATAGGAAATATCAATGCAACCTCAGATTTAGAATCTGCAGCAGCAGATGATTCTAACTTTGTACAAGAAATACTTCAAGGTATAGATAAGCGTCATATAGGAGCCGAATTAGGTATAGAAGCGCAAATAACACCAACAATAAAACTTAAAGGTGCAGCCTCATATGGCCAATATACTTACGATAATAATCCAAACTTATATATTGCATCAGAAGATTTTGCTGCATTTGCAGTAGGTCAATCTACTTTAAAAGATTACAGATTAGCAGGTGGTCCACAAAAAGCTTATTCAGTTGGTTTTGAATACAGAGATCCAGATTTTTGGTTTTTCGGAGCTACAACAAACTTCTTTGATGATACCTTTGTAGATATTAGTCCATTAAACAGAAGTGCAAACTTTTATACAGATGTAGATGGCCAAGTTTTTACAGATTACGATGAAGATGAGGCAAGAGAATTATTACGCCAAGAAGAGTTTGATACTTATATGACCGTTAATTTAATTGGTGGGAAATCATGGAAAATTGGTGACTATTTTGTTGGTTTCTTTGCGAGTATAAATAACTTGTTAGACAAAGAATTTAGAACAGGTGGTTTTGAACAAGGTAGAAATGCTAACTTTAGACAATTACGTGAAGATAGAAGCCTTGGCACTCCAGTTTTCGGAAATAGGTATTGGTATGGTAGAGGAGCAACGTATTTCCTAAATGTATACTTTAGATTTTAAAAACAAGAATAAACTTTTAATAATTATATAACGATGAAATGAACCTATAAATATTATATGGTAAATTACATTAGACTTAAAGAAACAAAAAATTAGAACAGATGAAACAGTCAAACAAATTTTTAACTTATATCAGCTTAGCAATAATGATACTTACTGTATCTTCTTGTGTAAATGATGATGATTACAGCATTCCTCCTATCGATGTAGAGAGTGTTAATCCAGCTACTGAGTTTGCATCACTTTTTAATGGTGTAATGACTAACGCAACTGAAACAACATTTAACGCTGTAGTAGGACGTTATGAGCAAGCTGTTGTTGATGGTGATCAGATAGGTGTATTTTCAACTGAATTCGACACACCTCAATATATAACAGGATACGTAGTTTCTAGTGACGAAGGTGGTAACTTCTTTGAAGAAATTATCGTTCAAAATTCAGTAGATGATCAAGACCCAGATGGTGATACAAGACAAGGTATTAAAGTAGAAATAAACACACGTTCACTTTCCGATACTTACGATTTTGGCCGTAAAGTATACATAAAATTGAATGGTCTTGTAGTAGGAGAATCTAATGGTGTATTAACTTTAGGAAGAGCAGAAGGTAACGATGTAGGACAAATACAAGAATTTGAATATAGAAACTTTGTCGTTAGAGATGCAGAAGTGGCAACAATTACTCCTAAAATGGTTAATCCAAATGATTTAACTGAAACTGATGAAAACACTTATGTTCAGTTATCCAATATGCAAATAAACAGAAATCAACTAACGCTTACTTTTGCCGGTGAATCTTCAGATGAATTTGATGGTTTTAGAAGTTTAGAAAGTTGTGAAGGTGGTGGATCTATAACGCTACAAACAAGTACTTTTGCAGATTTCAAATCGTTACCAGTGCCTCAAGGTGCAGGAAGTATATCTGGAATATTTACAAGAGATTTTGGCGATGACCTTAACGTGTTTGTTATTAATTCTATCGCAGATATCGATATGGTTGGTGAACGTTGCGATCCAGATTTCTTAGAATGCTCAACATCTGGAAACGGTACTTCAACTATTTTTGATGAAAACTTTGAATCTTTTGGAACATTTGATTCTGAAGGTTGGATTAACTTAAACATAAATGGCGGAAATGTTGATTGGGGCGAAGGAAGTTTTAGTGGTAATGCCTATGCTCAAATTTCTGGATTTAGCTCAAACGAAAACCCAATTACGGTTTGGTTAGTAACACCTATGATAGATCTTACAGGAACTACAGGAGCAAATTTATCTTTCGATGTGCAAACAAATTTTAATAACGGTAATATTCTTTCTGCGTTTATAACAGATGATTTTACTGGTGATGTTACTACAACAGAATGGCAAATTCTTGATGTTTCAATTCCTGAAGGTAGCTCAACTGGTTTTGGTAACTTCGAATCTGTTGGTCCAGTAAATATTTCTTGTTTATCTGGAGAAGTTTATGTAGCATTCTTCTATGAAGGTGCCGATCCTGGTCCTACAACACGTTATCATATAGATAATGTTGAAGTAAAAGTAGACTAATTTAAAATTTTTATACATTACAGCCGCATTATTAATAATGCGGTTTTTTTTATGTTCGATATTCTATTTTTTAACGTCTTTAATTATTATAAAACGTCATTAAAACGTAAGGCAAATAAAGTTGCAGTAATTTATATTTCTTTACTTCAAATTACGTCATTTATATTATTTGGTATTCTTTTTAGGCTCTTTTGTAACCAAATGAATATCTCTGTACTATCTTCTGAATCCTCTTGGGCATTTTCAATAATGGCTTCAATCTTTATATATTTTAATAATTGGATGACCTACACAGGTAAAAAAAGGATAAAAATAAAACCAAGTATTAAAAACGCTACCAATTACAATATTTGGTTATTATGGTCTTTACCAATGGCTATAACTTTTCTATGTGTTTTATTATGGAATAAATTATAGTTTAATTTAAATGCATGTATAGCTTTTCGTCGCCTATTTTTACACTTAATCTATTAAGGAAATCTATACACCATTCAAAAAAGGTTTTTTATTAACTTCAAACTTTCCTTCAATATTTAGTGTTCTACTTAAAAATTGAAAGAAAGAAATTAACTAACTTAATAAA